>NZ_MAXF01000047.1 GCF_001704635.1 Streptomyces sparsogenes
CTACCACGACCCACCTCCACCTCCACGACCCCCGCCACCGAGCTGGGCCCGGCGCTGGGCCGGCGGCCGGTCGCCTGAGCCGTCTGAGTCCGCCTGAGGCTGCGTAAGGCCGTCCGAGTGGGAGGCGGCCGGTCAGGCGCGGCGGGCCTGGGCGTCGGGGAAGAGGGTCCAGCCGTCGGTCTCCTGGCCCGTGGCCGAGTCGGGGTCCCAGCCGTGGGCGAGGGCCGCGTCGAGGAAGGCGCGGACCACGCCCGGCTGGTGGAGGTTGAGCCAGCCGCGTTCGCGGTCGCCGACCGTACTGGAGGGGCTGCGGGGGTCCGGGTCCTGGCGGAAGACGATCCCGAGGCGGCCCCGGGCGCCTTCCTTCCTCAGGGACAGGATCTCCCGGCAGTCCGCGGTGGTTCCCCGCTCAGCGTCGCGGTCGTGGGCGTGCCGCACCGACCACAGGTAGGTGTCGGTGCCGACGACGAGTCGACGGGTGTTCCGCGAGCGGGTCATGCGGCACACGCTATGCCGCTCTCTCGGGCGGAGTTCTCGGGCGGGGCTCACGGGCGGGGCTCACGGGCGGGGCTCTCAGGTGGGGCTCACGGACGAGGTTCACGGGGGGCAGCTCTCAGGCGGAGTGGCGGTGCACCTGGAACGCCGCGAAGCTCTGGGCGACCGGCATCAACTCGATGGTGTTGACGTTGACGTGCGGCGGCTGCGAGGTCGCCCAGTGCACCGACTCGGCTATGTCGTCGGCGCTCAGGGGTCGCATGCCGGCGTAGACGGCGTCGGCCTTCTCCCGGTCGCCCTGGAACCGCACGGTGGAAAACTCGGTCCCCCCGCACATCCCCGGCTCCACGCAGGTGACGCGCACCCCGGTGCCGTGCAGGTCGCTGCGCAGGTTGAGGCTGAACTGGTGGACGAACGCCTTGGTGGCGCCGTAGACGTTGCCGCCCGGGTAGGGGTAGCTCCCGGCGACCGAGCCGAGGTTGACGACGTGGCCCCGGCCGCGGGCGACCATGCCCGGCAGGGCCGCCTGGGTGCAGTGGAGCAGCCCTTTGCAGTTGGTGTCGAGCATCTGTTCCCAGTCGTCGGGGTCGGCCTCGTGGGCCGGTCCGAGGCCCTTGGCGAGGCCGGCGTTGTTGACCAGGACGTCGAAGTCCGCGAAGTCCTCCGGCAGAGCGCGGACCGCGCGCCGGACCGCTTCCTGGTCGCGTACGTCGAGGGTGAGGGGGAGGACGTGGGCGCCCAGGTCCGCCGCGAGGGTGGCGAGCCGGTCGGCCCGGCGGGCCGAGGCGATGACACGGGCGCCGTCCGCCGCGAAGCGCCGTACGATCGCGGCGCCGAAGCCGCTGCTGGCGCCCGTGACCCATACCGTGGCCGGTCGTGTCGCCGGTCGTGTCGCCGGTCCCGTGGTTCCTGTGGTCGGTCGTGTGGTTCCTGTCGCCGGTCGTGTGGCCGGTGGTGGCCCCAGTGGTGTCCCCAGTCGTGTGGCCGGTGGTGTGGTCATGCCGGTCACCGCCCGGCCGCGACGGGGGTGGCCAGGGAGTCGAGGAAGCGGCCGAGAGCCGCGTTGAACTCGGCCGGACGCTCCAGGTTCGGCATGTGCGCCGCCTCGTTGATGATCGCCAGGGTGGCGTCGGGGACGCGGTCGTGGATGAGGCGGGCGTCCTCGACTGGGGTGAACTCGTCGTCGCTGCCGACCACCACCAGCGTCGGCACCGCGATCTCCCGGAGCATGTCGGTGTAGTCCGGCCGCTCGGCCCGGCCGCGCAGCGCGGCCGCCGCGCCCTCCGGGGAGGTGCCGGACATCATGGCCAGGACGTGCTCGGCGACGGCGGGCAGCGCCTGGATGTTGTGCGGGGCCACCATCTTGGGCAGCACCTCCTCGGCGTAGCCCGCCATCCCCTCCCGCAGCAGGCGCTCCGCCATCTCGTAACGCCAGGTCCTGCCCTCCTCGGTTTCCGCCGCGGCGAAGGTGTCGGCGAGCAGCAAACCGCGGATGCGGCCCGGGAAGAGCCGGTGGAACTCCATGACGATCTGCCCGCCCATGGACAGGCCGCCGAGGATGAAGCGGTCGACGCCGAGGTGGTCGAGGAGTCCGGCGATGTCGCGGGCGAACGCCTCCAGCGTCGTCTTGCCGGGGGCGACCGTGCTCTCCCCGTAGCCCCGGAGGTCGGGGGTGATCACCCGCCAGCCGGCGCGGCTGAAGTGCTCGACCTGCGGACGCCACATCGTCCGGTCGAACGGGTGCCCGTGGACCAGGACCAGTGGATCGCCGCTGCCTTCGTCCCCGTACCCGAGGGTGATCCCTTCGGAAGACCACGTGCTCATCTGCTCGGCCTTTCTCGACGCGCCGTCATACGTGCTGGTCACGCGGCGGCGACTTGACGTCTCGAGGCTATGGGGCTGCAATCTCTCAGTGCAATAAAAACAATGCTCTCGGTGCAATATAGGGAACGGATGTGAAGTGACTCGATGGGGAGTACGGGCGGGACGGGACGCGGGGTGGAACGCAGGACGGAACTCGGGACGGGACGCGAGGTGGAGCGCGAGCGGGAGCACGGCCGGGCGATGGATGACTACCGCGTGATCGCCGACGGCCTGGCGGCCGACATCGCCGCCGGCCGCATCCGCCCGGGAGAGCAGCTTCCGCCGCAGCGCCGCTTCGCGCGCCGGCGCGGCATCGCCACCTCGACCGCCGCGCGGGTCTACCAGGAGCTGATCCGGCGCGGCCTGGCGGTCGGCGAAGTGGGCCGGGGCACCTTCGTACGCGCCGCCCCGCCCGCCGCCGAGCCCGCGCTGGCCGAACCCGGCGACGCCCGGGTCGACCTGGAGCTGAACTTCGCCGTCCTGCCCGAGCAGCCGGCCCTCCTCGCACAGGGCCTGGAGCGCCTGCTGCGCCCCGACCAACTCGGCGCGTCACTGCGGCCGATGACGGCGGCCGGCACTCCGACCGCCCGCCGGGCCGCCGCGTCACTGCTGGCCCGCAGCGGGTGGGAGCCGGATCCGCGCCATCTGCTCTTCGCCGGAAGCGGCAGGCAGGCGATCGCTGCCGCCATCGCCGCCCTCGTACCGCCCGGGGAGCGCCTCGGCGTCGAGACGCTCACGTACCCGCTGGTCAAAGGGATCGCGACACGTCTCGGCGTCACGCTGGTCCCGCTGGCGATGGACGACGACGGGCTGCTCCCTGCCGCCCTCTCCGCCGCGCCCCCGCTGCGGGCCGTCTATCTGCAGCCGACGCTCCACAACCCCCTGGGCATCACCCTGCCCGACGCACGGCGCGCCGAACTCGCGGCACTGCTGGTCCAGAAGGACATGTACGCGATCGAGGACGGCATCTACGGCTTCCTGCGCCCCGACCAGCCGCCTCTGGCCGCCCTCGCGCCCGGGCGCGCCATCGTGATCGACAGCCTCTCGAAGCGGCTGGCCCCGGGCCTCACGCTGGGTTTCCTGGCCACGCCCGCGGAGCTCACGGCCAAGGTCGCCACCGCCCTCCGCTCGGGGGCATGGCTGGCCTCCCGCTTCGCCCTCGAGGCGGCGACGCAGTGGATGTCCGACGGCACCGCCGACGAGATCGAGCGGGCCAAGCGCCGGGACGCGGCCGTTCGGCAGCGGATCACGGCCGAACGACTGGCGGGATTCCGGGTGCGCGCGGACTCTGCCGCCTACCACTGCTGGTGGGAGCTGCCGGAACCCTGGCGGGCCGAGACCTTCGTCGCCGCCGCCGCGCGCAGGGGCATCTCCGTCACACCGGCCGGCGCGTTCGCCATCGGCCCGGGCCACGCGCCCAACGCCGTACGGCTCGCCCTCTCCGCCCCGCCCACCGACGCCCTGGCCCACGCCCTGGACGTGCTCGCGGAGTTGGCGCGCGGCACGCCGGAGGACGCGGGGTGGGACTGACGGCGGACCCGGCGCACACCGCTCACCGCGCGCCGTGCCGTTCGCCACGTGACCCCGGTCGGACTTGCATATGAGCCGGGCGGGCGTGTTGAGATGGGCTGATGCGATCGCCCACACGCATGTTCTCCCCCCTGTTCGGCCACTCCCCCCACAGCGCCCGCGACCCGGAACGAGAGGTGGACCAGAAGTCGGAGCAAGACCCGAAGCGAGAGGTCCCTCGGGACGCGGAGTCCGGGTCTGAGCAGGAGCCGGAGCAGACGCCTGAGCAGGGGTCGGACCGGCAGCCGGAACCGGAACAGGTGTCGAAGCAGGACCCGGCCCCAGAGCGGGAATCGCAGCAGGAGCCGGAGCGGCAGCCAGAGCAGGAGTCGGGCCGGCAGCCGGAACCGGAGCGGACCGGGCGGCGCGGCGGACGGGGTCAGCTCGGCCGCGTACCGCTCACCACGAAGCTGGTCGCCGGCCTTCTGGCGGGCGCCACCCTGCTGGTGGTCGCGGACCGCTGCGCCGCGATGTACGCCGAGAAGCGGGCGGAGCAGACGCTGCGGGACAAGCTCGGGCTGGCAGCGGCCCCCGACGTGCACATCCACGGGTTCCCGTTCCTCACGCAACTGCTGGGCAAGCGGCTGGACGGGGTGGACGTGACCGTCCCCGACGCGCCGGCCGGCCGGGTGACGCTCGCCGAGGTACGGGCCGAGGCCACGGACATCCGCCTGGACGGCGATCTGCCACTGCCGGTCGACGGGGCCAGAGCGGCCCGGGTGAACGGGGACGTCCTGCTGGCGTTCGACGATCTGGACCGCGAACTGGGCACCCCCGCCCAGGTGAGGTTCCGGGCCCTGGACCGCCAATCGGTGCGCGCGGACGGCGAGCTGCCGGTGGCCGGACGGGTGGTGCGCATACACGCCGTGGCGCACATCCGGCGGGACGGCGACCGCGGGGTCACCACCAGCGTCAGCGGCATGCGGCTCGACGTCCCCGGCATCGCCACGTATCGGCCCGGGCGGCCCGCCCGGCTGCGGCTGCACCCCCAGGCCGCCGAGAAGATCAGCCACGACAAGAGCAAGGCGCGGGCGCTGCTCGCGGTGCCTTCGGTGGCGCGGCAGCTCGGCGTCGCGCCGGAGGACACCGGGCCGGCGATGTGGGACGACAAGCGGCTGAGCCGGATCACCGGGCGGCCGGGCTTCAAGGAGAAGCTGATGCGGGCCAACCTCGTGGACCTGGTCGCGGACCGCCCCGAGACGCTGGAGAGGGTCGGTGTGGACCCGGTGCTGGCCCGGGCCCTGGTGCGGCTGCGCGCCCAGGACCTGTCGGAGCGGGTCGCGTTCTCCTTCCAACTGCCGAAGCAGGTCAAGGGCCTGCGGCTGCGGAACATCACCGTCGAGCGCGACGGAATCCGGGCCGATCTGACCGGCTCCGGGCTGGCCGTGGGCACCGCCCGCGGCGCGGACGACTGAGACCGTACGGATAGTCCACCGAATTCGGCTCCTCTTGCCGAATTCCTCGCCGATTTCTTTCGGAGAAGGCAAGCCAAAGCAAGAGAGAGGGGCCGGTGGCACGCGCCACCGGCCCCTTTGACGTGCCGGTACGCGCCCGGACGCAGCCGGGGCGCCCGCGGTTCCCCGAGCCGCCTGAGAATTCGTTCATCCGAGCCTGGGCAAACACACAGGCTCCTCCGATCCCACTCACGGAAAGCGCTCCTAATGTCTTCCATGTCAAGCCGAACGGCGAGACAGCGAAAGAGAAAAACCGAAAGGAAATTCCATGAGCATCCGCAAGGTCGTTCCGGTCAAGCCCGCCCGCAAGCCCGAGGAGCGGAAGAACCAGCACCCGAAGCCGGCGCCGAGGAAGCACAAGAAGCACGCCCGCCGTCGCCCGATCGGTGGCTGACCCACACCACGGAGGCGGGCCCGCGGCACTGTGCCGCGGGCCCGCCTCGGCCATGTCCGGCCTCGGTCAGGTTCGGGCCCGCCTCGGCCATGTCCGGGCCCGGCACGGGTGGCCCGGCGGCCGGCCGACGCCAGGAGCGGAGAACTCAATGACCTCGACAGTGCCCCCAGTACCCACGCCCCCCACAGCCCCCGCGACCTCCGCAGCCCCCACCGCGCCCGGCCCCGACGAACGGCCGACGATGCGGCTGCGGATGGTGGGGGCCGGGCCCGGCCCCGGTCGCGGCCGCCACCGGCGCCCCGGGCGACTCCGCCCGTACGGCCGCCACCAGCCGCCGGACTCCCAGCCCCGCCCGGACGCCCAGCGCCGCCTGAGCGCCCAACCCCGCCCGGACTCCCAACCCCGCCTGAACAACCAACCCCGCCCGGACACCCAGCACCACCTGAACAACCAACCCCGCCCGGACACCCAGCACCGCCTAAGCACCCAACCCCACCCGAACGCCGATGCCCACGCCCACGCCCCCGCCGACACCCACGCCGACGCGAGCCGGCACGCGGAGGAGCAGCCGGCCACCCCGCGGCTGGCCGCGCACGTGGCCTTCCGCCGCTTCTGGCCGCTGACCCGGGGCGACCGCCGCTGGCTGGTGCTGATCTGCGTCTGCGTGATCGTCGCCGCGCTCACGGAGACGGCCGCGATCCTGCTGTTCTCCGACCTGACCGACCACGCCCTGCGGCAGGGCTCGCTCAGCGCCTTCTGGTCCCCGGCCGGCCAGTGGTTCGCCGTGGCGGTCCTCGGCGCCGCGGTCGGGTATGCCGGCAACTCGCTCGCGGTGTGGACCGCCGAGCGCTTCGTACTGCGCCTGCGCGCCCGTGTGTTCGGACACGTCCAGGACCTGCCGCCGCACTTCTTCCAGCGCCACCGCCAGGGCGACCTGGTCGAACGCCTGACCGGGGACGTCGAGGCCATCGAGCAGATGGTGGTCTCCGGCGTCGTGGGCACCGTATCCGCCCTGTTCAGCACGGTCTTCTTCGCCACCGCCGCCTTCTGGCTGCGCTGGGACCTGGCGCTGGCCACCTTCGTGCTGGCGCCGCTGTTCTGGCTGGCCGCCCGGCGCTTCTCCGGCCGGATCAAGGCTGTCGCGCGCGAGGAGCGGGCCGCGGACGGCGCGATCACCTCGGTCGTCGAGGAGTCGCTGGGCAACATCGTGCTCACCCAGGCATACAACCGGAAGGCCGCCGAGGAGAAGCGGCTGCGCCGGGAGGCGCGCGCCTGGATGCGCGCGTCGGTGGCCGGGGCGCGGATGAGCGAGCTGTACGAGCAGCTGGTCGAGGTCATCGAGACGGTGTGCGTCCTGGCCGTCATCGGGCTCGGCGCCTGGGAGATCTCCCAGGGTCGGATGACGATCGGCCAGCTCCTGGCCTTCGCCGCCTTCCTCGGCTACCTCTACCCCCCGATCCGCAACCTCGGCCAGCTCGGCCTCACCCTCACCGCCGCGACCGCGGGCGCCGAGCGGCTGCTGGACGTCCTCGACGCCGAGCCCGCCGTGACCGACCCGGCGCCGGGGGCGGCCGTCGCGCCCTGGCCGGTGCACGGCACGGTGGAGTTCAAGGGGGTCAGCTTCCGCTACCCGGGCGCCGACCGGCCCACCCTGGCCGGGGTCTCGCTCACGGCCCGGCCCGGGGAGTTCGTGCTGATCACCGGGGCGAGCGGGGCCGGCAAGTCGACCGTCTCCAAGCTGCTGCTGCGCTTCTACGACCCCGCCGGGGGCTCGGTGTGCCTGGACGGGGTGCCGCTGGACGCCGTGCCCCTCTCCTTCCTCCGCGAGAACGTCACGCTCCTGCCGCAGGAGACGCTCATCCTGCACGACACCATCCGCGAAAACATCGCGTGCGGCCGGCCGGGGGCCACGGACCAGGACATCGAGCGGGCGGCCCGGGACGCGGCGGCCCACGACTTCATCACCGCCCTGCCCGACGGCTACGACACCCGGATCGACCCGCACACCGCGCGGCTGTCCGGCGGCCAGCTCCAGCGCGTGGCGATCGCCCGCGCGATGCTGCGCGACTCGCCCGTCCTGGTCCTGGACGAGCCCACCACCGGGCTCGACGCGTTGGCCGCGCGCCGGGTGGTCAGGCCGCTGCGGCGGCTGATGTCCGGCCGTACGACGATCATGATCACGCACGATCTGAACCTGGCACCGGACGCCGACCGGATCCTCGTCCTCGACCACGGGCGCGTGGTGGAGACCGGGACGCACCGGGAGCTGCTGGCCCTGGGCGGGGCGTACGCGCGACTGCACGGCTCGCACAACGGCACCGGCATAGCCACAAGCACGGGCACGGGCACAGGCACGGACACCGGCATCGGCACTGGCACTGGCACTGGCACTGGCACCGACGAGGCGGAACCCGGCCGCGACATCGGCCGCGAGATCGGCGGCTGTCCTGACAGAAGGCTGACGTGAGAGAAGGCTGACGTGAGAGAAGGCCGACGCGCGGAAGCCGCTGACGCGGGAAGCGGCTGACCGGGAGACGGCCGACGCGGCAAGCCAACGGTCAGCCGAGCACCGGCGGCTACAGCGGCACCGGCGGCTCCGGCGGCTCCGGCGGCTCCGTGGGCGCGCCCGGCAGCCGGATCCAGGCCACCGTCCCGCCGCCCGGCGCGGGCCGCAGTCCCACCTGGCCGCCGGACTGCTGGACCGTGCGGGCGACGATGGACAGGCCGAGCCCGGAGCCCGGGAGGGCGCGGGCGGACGGCGAGCGCCAGAACCGTTCGAAGACATGGGGCAGTTCGTCGGCCGGAATGCCGGGGCCATGGTCGCGCACCGTGAAGTCGCCGTCTTTGAGCACGACCTCGATCACACCACCCGAAGGGCTGAACTTCACGGCGTTGTCGAGCAGATTGACCAGCACCCGCTCCAGCGCCGCCGGCTCCCCCCGTGCGTACCAGGGGCTCAGCGAGGCGTCGATCGTGAGGTCGGCGCCGCGCAGCCGGGCCCGCTTCAGCGCGGTCTCCGCCACCTCGTGCACCGCGACCACCTGCGGCGGTCCGGTGCCGGGCAGCACGTCCGGGCGGGCGAGCTCCTGGAGGTCGCCGATGAGCGCGGCCAGCTCGGTCATCTGCGCCTTGACGCTGGCCAGGAGCGCCTTGCGGTCGTCGGGGGGCAGCGGCCGGCCGGTCTCCTCGCTGCGCGCGAGCAGTTCGATGTTGGTGCGCAGCGAGGTGAGCGGCGTGCGCAGCTCGTGGCCGGCGTCGGCGATCAGCTGCTGCTGCCGTTCGCGGGAGGAGGCGAGGGCGGCGGTCATGGAGTTGAAGGAGCGGGAGAGCCGGGCGATCTCGTCGTCACCCTCGGCGGGGATGCGTACGGCCAGGTCCTCGGTACGGGCCACGTGCTCGACCGCATCGGTCAGCCGGTCCACGGGCTTGAGCCCGGTCCTGGCGATCCACAGGCCGGCGGCCCCGGCGCCGACGACGCCGCCGCCGATGACCAGGAGCATGACCAGCGCGAGGGTGTTGAGGGGGCCGGTCACCTCGTCGAGGGGGCGGGAGACGGACACGGTCAGCACGCCCTCGCGGCCGTCGGCGCGGACCCGCATCTGCTGGGTGTAGACGCGGACGGCCTGGCCGGAGGTGGTGGTGCCGTCGCGGGTGACCTCTTGCAGCCGGCCGTCCGCGACGGCGATGTCCTGGGCCGTCACGTTGACCGCCTTGGGGCCGATGACGCACCGCCGGCCGTCCTGGTCGACGAACTGCACCCAGGCGGCGCCGGGCCCGAGGTGGTCGTCGGTCTGCGGCTTGGTGGAGCAGGGCAGGCCGACCAGGCGCTGGACACGGTCCGGGGACGCGCTGTCGCGCAGCTTCTGGTCCAGCGCGCTGGTGAGTTCCTGGCGGGTGAGGAACCAGCACGCGAAGGCGGCGACCGCCACCGCGACCGCCACCGCCACGGCGGTCAGCAGTGCCAGCCGGGAGCGGAGCGGCAGCCTGCGCAGCCGGCTCGTCACGGCGTGCCGCCCTCGGCCGTCCGCAGTACGTATCCGACGCCGCGGACGGTGTGCACGAGCCGCGGCTCGCCGCCCGCCTCGGTCTTGCGGCGCAGGTACATCACGTACACGTCCAGCGAATTGGACGACGGCTCGAAGTCGAAGCCCCAGACGGCCTTGAGGATCTGTTCCCGTGTGAGGACCTGGCGGGGGTGGGCGAGGAACATCTCGAGCAGGGTGAACTCGGTGCGGGTCAGCTCGACGCCGCGTCCGCCCCGGGTGACCTCGCGGGTGGCGAGGTTCATCCGCAGGTCGGCGAAGGTCAGCTCGTCGCCGCCGGCGGCCGGGACGGCCCCGGCGGCGGCCGCGTATGTGCTGCGGCGCAGCAGGGCGCGGATGCGGGCCAGCAGCTCGTCCAGCTCGAACGGCTTGACGAGGTAGTCGTCGGCGCCCGCGTCGAGCCCGGTGACCCGGTCGCCGACCGTGTCGCGGGCGGTGAGCATCAGGATGGGCACGGTCACGTGGGTGGCGCGCAGCCGCCGGGCGGCGGTCAGCCCGTCCATGCGGGGCATCAGCACGTCGAGGACGATCAGCTCGGGGTCGTACGCCCGGACCTTGCCCAGCGCGTCGAGGCCGTCCACGGCGGTCTCGGTCTCGTAGCCCTCGAAGGCGAGGCTGCGCTGGAGGGCCTCGCGGACGGCCGGCTCGTCGTCGACGATCAGGATGCGGGCGGGCTGGTCGCCGTGCTCGGCGGGGCTCATGGGTCGGGTTCCTCACTCATGCCAACACTCGGTGTCAACGCCGGTCAGCCGCGGTCGACGGCGGTCGGCGGCGGGGCGTCGACGAAGGCGTCATTGAAAGGCGGGGTTCCGCTGCTTTCAGCCTCGCACGGGCGGACGCGCCCGATGATCCCGGCGGCGACCTGCCGCGCCCGTCAGGCGTTGCTGTGGCCGTGCCCGTCAGGCGTTGCTGTCGCTGCCGCCGGCGCGCAGGTTGTCGAGATCGGCCTTGACGGTGTTGATCGGGATGGAGAACCCCAGGCCGATGCTGCCCGCGCTGCTGGAGCTCTGGTCCGAAGCGGAGGAGTACATGGCCGAATTGATCCCGATGATCTGGCCCTTCATGTTGATCAGCGCGCCGCCGGAGTTGCCGGGGTTGAGGGAGGCGTCCGTCTGGATGGCCTTGTAGGTGGTGGTCGAGGAGCCGACGTCGCCGTTGTACTGGCCGCCGCCGAACTCGAACGGCCACTGTCCGCGGCCGCCGCCCGGCGCCTGCTGCCCCTGGCTCTCGTCGGTCGAGACGGTGACGTCCCGGTCGAGCGCGGAGACGATGCCGCTGGTGACGGTGCCGGTCAGCCCCTCGGGGGAGCCGATGGCGACGACCTGGTCGCCGACCCGGACCCCGCTGGAGTCGCCGAGCGCGGCGGGCCGCAGGCCGCTGGCGCCCGAGACCTTGATCAGGGCCAGGTCCTTGCCGCGGTCGGTGCCGACGACGGTCGCGGACTTCTTGCTGCCGTCGCTGAAGGTGACCTTGATGGTGTCGGCGCCGGAGATGACGTGGTTGTTGGTGATGATCTCACCGCCGCTGGTGATGATCACGCCGGAGCCGGTGGACTGGCCGCTGCCGGAGGTGGCGCTGATCTCCACGATGCTGGGGCTGACCGCCGCCGCGACGGCGGCGACCCCGCCGGTCTTGCTGGAGGTGGCGCCCACGACGGTGGTCGTCGTGGTGGCGGCGTCCGGCTTCTCGGCGGCGTCCGTGACCAGCGCCGCCGTACCGCCGCCCACGAGCGCCGAGACCGCCGCCACGGCGGCGATCAGCAGGGCGGACCTGGGGACGCGCCGCTTGCGGTGGCCGCCGCCGGGCGGCGTGGGGACTGCCGCGGGGCCGGCGGGGTGACCGTGGCCCGCGCCCCCGCCCCCCGGCCACACGGTGATTCCGGAGGGGGTGGTGACGGGATCCTGCGGCCGGTGCGTGGGCGGCGCGGGGTAGCCGGACCACGCGCCGTACGGGTGCTGCTGGGGCTCGTGATCGCCGGTGCGGGGCGTGTTCTCCGTCATGTCTACGACTGTGCGCAGCGAAGATGAGAACTTTCTGAGTGCTCGCTGAGAAGCCCGGCAGAAGTCGGTATGCCCGAGATAAGGGACAAGGGCTACCGAAGACAACTCGGCGCGAGGCGCGGCGCGGGGAGCAGGCAAGGCGGAACGGCGCGAGGAACAGGCAAGGCGGAACGGCGCGGGGCGCGGGGCAAGGCAGAACGGCGCGAGGTCCTACGCGCAGCCGCAGGACCGCCGCACCACCAGCGCCGACGGGAACTGCCGCACCCGCTCGCGCCGCGAGGACACCGGCCGTACCGCGTCGTCCAGCACCAGGTCGACCGCGGCGCGCGCCATCGCGGGCCGGTCGGAGGCGACGGTGGTCAGCGGCGGGTCGGTCAGCGCCGCCTCCTTCACGTCGTCGAAGCCGGCAACCGCCAGTTCCCCGGGCACATCGATGCGCAGCTCGCGGGCCGCCCGCAGGACGCCGATCGCCTGGTCGTCGGTGGCGCAGAAGACGGCCGGCGGCCGGTCGGGGCCGGACAGCAGCCCCAGGGCGACCTTGTAGGCGTCATACCGGTTGTACGGGGCCTGGAAGAGCCGTCCCTCGGTGGAGCGCCCGGCCTCCGTCATGGCCCGGCGCCAGCCCTCGACGTGATCGGTGACCGGGTCGCCGACGGTCGGGGTGATCTCCATGCCGCCGATGCACGCCACGTACTCGTATCCGTGCTCCAGCAGATGGCGCACGGCGAGCTGCGCGCCGCCGATGTCGTCCAGCACCACGGCGACGTCGTCGATCGCCTCGGGGCGCTCGTGCAGCAGCACCACCCGGGCGTCCCAGGCCTCGATCTCGGCGGCGGCGTTCTCGCTGAGGCCCTGGCTGATGAGGATCAGCCCGGACACCCGCATGCCGAGGAAGGCGCGCAGGTAGTGCACCTCGCGCTCGTCGAGGTAGTCGGAGTTGCCGACGAGCACCATCTTTCCGCGCTCGGAGGCGGCCTGCTCGACGGCGTGCGCCATCTCGCCGAAGAACGGCTGGCGCGCGTCGGGCACGATCAGCCCTATGAGGTCGGTGCGCCGGCTGGCCATCGCCTGGGCGACCCGGTCCGGCCGGTAGCCGAGCTCCTTGATCGCGGCGAGTACCCGCTCGCGCGTGGCCGGGGCGACCGGCCTTGGTCCGTTATTGATGA
This sequence comes from Streptomyces sparsogenes, assembly GCF_001704635.1. Taxonomy (GTDB): domain Bacteria; phylum Actinomycetota; class Actinomycetes; order Streptomycetales; family Streptomycetaceae; genus Streptomyces; species Streptomyces sparsogenes. The sequence continues at coordinate 12,985 of NZ_MAXF01000047.1, forward strand.
CGTAACTGACGACCGCGGTGGACGTCCCCGCCAGCCTTGCCACATCATCCCGTGTCACCTTGGCCACGCGCGGCAGTCTACGCGGGTCCAGCTATGTGTTGGTCGGGCGTGCGACGCCCGTTTTCACGTTCCGGTCGCGCTGCGCCCCGGCGGTCGGCGCTTCGCCGTGCGCGGCCCTCGCGGCCTCGGACCGCCGCTTGGCCTCGTCGGCGCCGCGGTCGCCCTTCTCCGGGGAGACGAAACGGTAGCCGACATTCCGCACGGTGCCGATCAAGGACTCGTGTTCCGGGCCGAGTTTGGCCCTCAGCCGCCGTACGTGCACGTCGACCGTGCGGGTGCCGCCGAAGTAGTCGTAGCCCCACACCTCCTGCAACAGCTGCGCCCGGGTGAACACCCGACCGGGGTGCTGGGCCAGGTACTTGAGGAGCTCGAACTCCTTGAATGTGAGATCCAGCACACGGCCCTTGAGCTTGGCGCTGTACGTGGCCTCGTCGACCGAAAGGTCGCCGTTGCGGATCTCCATCGGGCTGTCGTCGGTCGTGATCTGCTGGCGGCCCATCGCCAGCCGCAGCCGGGCCTCGACCTCGGCGGGGCCGGCGGTGTCGAGCAGGACGTCGTCGATGCCCCAGTCAGCGGTGACGGCGGCGAGGCCGCCCTCCGTGACCACGAGGATCAGCGGACAGCCCGGGCCGGTGGAGCGCAGGAGCTGGCACAGGCTGCGCACCTGGGGCAGGTCGCGCCGGCCGTCGATGAGGATCACGTCCGCGCCGGGGGTGTCCACGAGGGCCGGGCCCTCGGCCGGGGCCACCCGGACGTTGTGCAGGAGCAGCCCGAGCGCGGGGAGCACCTCCGTGGAGGGCTGCAGCGCGTTGGTCAGCAGCAGGAGGGAGCTCACCGGTCACCACCGCCCCTGGCCGCCGTCTTCTTATGGTCGTACACGCTTCGCTCGCCCATTACGTCGGTTCCTCCTCGGTCCCTGCGAGAGGGGGCACCTCCCAGGCCCCTGGCCTGGGGGAGTGTGCGGCTACTGGCTAGTACCGATACTGCTTCGTGCGGAAGGCGCTCGAAAGCACAAAATGCGCCTGAAAGCACAAAAGGACCCGGGGGCTGCTTTGCCCGGATCCTCTTCCCAGAAGAATAACCCACATGACACGTGGGCTTAAGGCGTCCTCCGCGCCGTCTCCCCTTCCCCCGGCCACCGCGCGAAGGCGCCTGACCGGGCTGCTGACAGACGACGGGGTGCGCATCGAGGCAGCGTACGAGCCCCTGGCGCCGGGCGCGGCGGATACGGCTGACCTGGGCACGGCGGATACGGCCGACCGGGCGAGGGGCGGCGGCCTGGCGGGGGGCAGCCTGGTGACGGGCGGCCAGGCGAGGGGCGACGTGGCGAGGGGCGGCCAGGCGAGCCGCGACGTGGCGACGGGCGGCCAGGCGAGCCGCGACGTG
>NZ_MAXF01000048.1 GCF_001704635.1 Streptomyces sparsogenes
GACGGGCGGCCAGCCGCGACGTGGCGACGGGCGGCCAGGCGAGCCGCGACGTGGCGACGGGCGGCCAGGCGACGGGCGGCCCGGTGACGGACGACCAGGTGGCGGGCCCGGCGATTGTGGTGGCGCACGGCTTCACGGGCGCGCTGGAGCGGCCCGCGCTGCGGCGCGCCGCAGCGGTGCTGGGCCGGCACGCGGCCGTGGTCACGTTCTCCTTCCGGGGCCACGGGCGCTCCGGCGGGCGCTCCACGGTCGGCGACCGGGAGGTCCTGGACCTGGCCGCCGCGGTGCGATGGGCGCGCCGGCTCGGGCACCGGCGGGTCGCCACGGTCGGGTTCTCGATGGGCGGCTCGGTGGTGCTGCGCCACGCGGCGCTGTACGGGGCGGGCGCGGGGCCGGGAGCGGGGCCCGGGTCGAGTACGGGGCCGGGGGCGGGGCCCGGGTCGGGTACGGGGCCGGGGCCGGGGGCTGCGTCGGAGCCGGATATGGGACTGGGGGCATTGGAAGCGAAAGGGGGCGCGGGGGCGCGCGAAGCGGCGCACGCTGACGTGGTGGTGGCAGTGAGCGCCCCCGCCCGCTGGTACTACCGGGGAACCGCCCCGATGCGCCGCGTGCACTGGGCGATCACCCGCCCGACCGGGCGCCTGGTCTCCCGCTACGGGCTGCGTACCCGCATCGACTCCCGCGGCTGGGACCCCGAACCCCTCTCCCCGGTTGCGGCGGCCCCGCTGATCGCCCCCACGCCGCTGCTGATCGTCCACGGCGACCGGGACCCCTACTTCCCGCTTGACCACCCGCGGACCCTGGCCGAAGCGGCGGACCCGTCGTCCACAGAGCTGTGGATCGAGCCGGGCTTCGGCCGCGCGGAGAACGCGGCGGACGCCGCCCTGCTGGACCGGATCGCCGCCTGGGCCACGGCCCACCTCTGAGCACGCCGGCCTCCACACACCCCCGCCCTGCTGCACCGACGCCCTGCTGCACCAACGCGCCTGTTACACCGACACGCCTGCTGCACCAAGGCCCCGCCTGGGCCACGGCCCACCTCGCGAAACGCCCCCCGCTCCGCCGGGCGCGGAGCGGGGGGACGCGGGAGGGGAAGGACGCGGGAGGGGAAGGATGCGGGGGAGGCAGGCTCACTCCGTCTCGGCCAGCGGCTCCGCGAACTGCGCCTCGTACAGCCGGGCGTACGCCCCGCCGGCCGCCCGCAGCGCGTCGTGGGTGCCCTGCTCCACGATCCGCCCCGACTCCATCACGAGGATCACGTCCGCGTCGCGGATCGTGGACAGGCGGTGGGCGATCACGAAGCTGGTGCGGCCGGTCCGCAGGGAGGCCATCGCGTGCTGGATCAGCACCTCCGTACGGGTGTCGACCGAGCTCGTGGCCTCGTCCAGGACCAGGATCGCGGGCTCGGCCAGGAACGCCCGGGCTATGGTGATCAGCTGCTTCTCGCCGACGCTGATGTTGGAGCCCTCGTCGTCGATCACCGTGTCGTAGCCGTCCGGCAGAGTCCGTACGAAGCGGTCGACATGCGTGGCCTTGGCCGCCTCCACGATCTTGTCGAAGGAGGCGTCCTGCGACCCGTACGCGATGTTGTCCGCGATCGTCCCGCCGAAGAGCCAGGTGTCCTGGAGCACCATGCCGATGTTGGAGCGCAGCTCCTCCCGGCTCATGGCGGCGATGTCCACCCCGTCCAGCGTGATCCGCCCGCCGCTGACCTCGTAGAACCGCATCAGCAGATTGACCAGCGTGGTCTTCCCCGCACCGGTCGGGCCGACGATCGCCACCGTCTGGCCCGGCCGCACCGACAGCGACAGGTCCTCGATCAGCGGCTTGTCCGGGTCGTAGCGGAAGGAGACGTCCTCGAACTCCACCCGGCCGCGCACCAGCTCCGGCCGCACCGCCTTCGCCGCGTCCGGCCGCTGCTCCGGCGCGTCCAGCAGCTCGAAGACCCGCTCGGCCGACGCGACGCCCGACTGCACCAGGTTGGCCATCGAGGCGACCTGGGTGAGCGGCTGGCTGAACTGGCGCGAGTACTGGACGAACGCCTGGACGTCGCCGATCGACAGTGCCCCACTGGCCACCCGCAGCCCGCCGACCACGGCGACCAGCACATAGTTGAGGTTGCCGATGAACATCATCGCCGGCTGAATGATCCCGGAGATGAACTGGGCCCGGAAGCCCGCCTCGTACAGCTTCTCGTTCTGCACCCGGAAGAGCTCCGCCGACTCCTTCTGGCGGCCGAACACCTTCACCAGCGAGTGGCCGGTGTACATCTCCTCGATATGGGCGTTCAGCTTGCCGGTGGTCTTCCACTGCGCCACGAACTGCGGCTGCGCCCGCTTGCCCACCTTCGTCGCCACCACCACCGACACCGGCACGGTCACCAGCGCGACCAGCGCCAGCAGCGGCGAGATCCAGAACATCATGGCCAGCACGCCCACGATGGTCAGCAGCGAGGTCATGATCTGGCTGAGGGTCTGCTGGATGGTCTGCTGGACGTTGTCGATGTCGTTGGTAGCCCTCGACAGCACCTCGCCGCGCGGCTGCTTGTCGAAGTACGACAGCGGCAGCCGGGCCAGCTTCGCCTCGACGTCCTCGCGCATCCGGAAGACCATGCGCTGCACCACGACCGTGGCGATCCGCGCCTGGAAGAGGTTCAGCAGCGAGGAGAACGCGTAGATCGCGGTCACCCACAGCAGCACGGTCCCCACCGCGTCGAAGTCGATGCCCTGGCCGGGCACCACGTCCATGGACGCGACCATGTCGGCCACCGTGCCCTGGCCCGACCGCCGCAGCCCCTCGACCGCCTCGGCCTTGGTGGCGTCGGCGGGCAGCTGCCGCCCGATGATGCCCGCGAAGATCAGGTCCGTCGCCTTGCCGAGGATCTTCGGGCCGAGCACCGACAGCGCGACGCTGACCGCGCCCAGCGCGAGCACCGTCAGCGCCATGCCGCGCTCGGGCCGCAGCAGCTTCAGCAGCCGGCGGCTCGAGCCCTTGAAGTCCATGCTGCGCTCGGTCGGCTGCCCGCCCATGAACCGCCCGGGTCCAGCCGCCGGCGCGGGGCCCCTCCGGGGCGCCGCGGCGGCGGGCGCCGGGGCGCTCTTCTCACTCATGCCCCTCTACCCCGCTCAGTCCCGGCGCACTCCAACGCGCAGGCTTCCCTCGTCACTGCTCGCTCCTCCGTCGCTGCGCGGCGCGG
>NZ_MAXF01000049.1 GCF_001704635.1 Streptomyces sparsogenes
CCCCTCTACCCCGCTCAGTCCCGGCACGCTCCAACGCGCAGGCTTCCCTCGTCACTGCTCGCTCCTCCGTCGCTGCGCGGGACACGCTCATGCCGCCTCCTGCTCGGTGAGCTGGGAGAGCACGATCTCCCGGTAGGTCTGGTTGTGCTCCATCAGCTCGGCGTGGGTGCCGGTGCCGACGACGCGCCCCTCGTCGAGCACCACGATGCGGTCCGCGCCCCGGATCGTGGACACCCGCTGGGCGACGATGACGACCGTCGCGTTCTCCGTCTCCTCCGCCAGCGCGGCGCGCAGCCGCGCGTCCGTGGCGTAGTCCAGCGCCGAGAAGGAGTCGTCGAAGAGGTAGACGGACGGCCTGCGGACCAGCGCCCGGGCGATCGCGAGCCGCTGCCGCTGGCCGCCGGAGACGTTCCCGCCGCCCTGCGCGATGGGGGCCTCAAGGCCGCCGTCCATGCGCTCGACGAAGTCGCGGGCCTGGGCGATCTCCAGGGCGCGCCACAGCTCCTCGTCGGTCGCGTCCGGCTTTCCGTACCGCAGGTTCGAGGCGACCGTGCCGGAGAAGAGGTACGGCTTCTGCGGGACCAGCCCGATGGTCTCGGCCATCACGACCGGGTCCATGTCCCGTACGTCCACCCCGTCCAGGTGCACACTGCCGTCGGTCGCGTCGAACAGCCGGGGCACCAGCCCCAGCAGGGTGGACTTGCCGCTGCCGGTCGAACCGATGACGGCCGTGGTCTGGCCGGGCCTGGCGACCAGGGAGACGTCGCGCAGCACGGGCTCCTCGGCGCCCGGGTAGCGGAACTCCACGCCCCGCAGCTCGAGCAGCCCCTCGCGCCGCAGCGGCGGGACGGGCTTCAGGGGCAGGGCGACGCTGGTCTCGGTCTCCAGCACCTCCTGGATGCGCTCGGCGCACACCTCGGCCCGCGGCACCATCATGAACATGAAGGTGGCCATCATCACGGCCATCAGAATCTGCATCAGATAGCTGAGGAACGCCGTCAGCGCGCCGATCTGCATGTCCCCGCTGTCGATGCGGTGCCCGCCGAACCAGACGACGGCGACGCTGGAGAGGTTCACCACCGTCATCACGGCGGGGAACATCAGCGCCATCAGCCGGCCGGCCTTCAGCGACACGTCGAACAGGTCGGTGTTGGCCCCGGTGAAGCGTTTCCGCTCGTGCTCGTCGCGGACGAAGGCACGGATGACGCGGATGCCGGTGATCTGCTCGCGCAGCACCCGGTTGACCGTGTCGATGCGCTCCTGGACGCCGCGGAACAGCGGACGCATCCGCCGCACGATCAGCGACACGATGACGCCCAGGACCGGCACGATGAGCAGCAGCAGCCCGGAGAGCGGAACGTCCTGGTTGAGCGCCATGACGACGCCGCCCACACACATGATCGGCGCCGAGACCATCAGGGTGAACGACATCAGGCACAGCATCTGCACCTGCTGCACGTCGTTGGTGGTGCGGGTGATGAGGGAAGGCGCGCCGAAGTGGCCCACCTCGCGGGCGGAGAAGGACTGCACACGGTCGAAGACGGCGGCGCGCACATCGCGGCCGAGCGCCATCGCCGTGCGGGCGCCGTAGTAGACGGCGCCGATGGAGCAGACGATCTGCGCCAGCGTGACGGCGATCATCACGCCGCCGACGCGCAGGATGTAGCCGGTGTCTCCCTTCACGACACCGTCGTCGATGATGTCCGCGTTGAGCGTCGGCAGATAGAGCGTCGCCAGCGTCTGCACCAGCTGCAGCACGACGATCACAGCGATCGATCGGGTGTAGGGCCTCAGGTATGCCCGTATAAGTCGGACCAGCACACCGGAACCCTAAGCGAGCACCCCGGGCCGCGACCGGCGATTTACCGGTCTGCCGCCGGACCCCGTCATCATGGGGGACGGCAGATGACGGAAGAGGGATCGCGATGGCGATGAAGAACACGGCGGGACCGCCGGCCGGCACCATCCGGTACTGGGCCGCGGCCAAGGCGGCCGCCGGCACCGCCGAGGAGCCGTACGCTGCGGCGACGCTCGCCGAGGCCCTGGACGCCGCCCGGCGGCGGCACGCCGCGCGGCCGGAGTTCGCGCGGGTGCTGGGGCGGTGTTCGTTCCTGGTCGACGGCGACCCCGTCGGCACCCGTGATCACAAGACGGTCCAACTGGCCGAGGGCGGCACGGTCGAGGTGCTCCCGCCGTTCGCAGGAGGGTGACCCCGACGTCATGAGCAACCACTACGACCCGTACGGGTCGGCGGAGCAGTCGCCCTACCAGCAGCCGTACCAGGGCCAGGAGGGCCAGCAGCACTACGAGGGTCAGCAGGGCTACGAGGGCTACGCCGGGCAGGAACAGCACGGCCATCAGCACGGCCAGTACGGCTGGCCTGGGTACGAGGGCGCCGCCGCGTCGTACGACGGGCAGCAGGCGTACCAGCACCCGCAGCAGCAGGCGTACCCCCAGCCCCAGGCGTACCCCCAGCAGCAGACATACCCGGAGCAGGGATACGCCCAGCAGGGACATGCCCAGCAGGGGTACGCCCAACAGGAGTACGCACAGCAGGGGTACGCCCAGCACGCCGAGCCGCAGCAATGGCACCCGCAGGACGGCCAGGGCCACCAGAGCGGCCAGGCGTACCAAGGCCCGGCGCAGCAAGGCCGGACGTACCAAGGCCAGACCCACCAAGGCCAGGCGTACCAGCAGCCGTACGCCCCCTCCTGGGACGGGGGCGGACAGCCGCGCCAGGGCCCCGGACCGGGCGGCTACGGGACGACCGACACCGTCCAGTTCGCGGCCGCGCCGCACCACGCCGCCCAGGCAGAGCCCATCGGTCCCAGGCCCACCGCGCCGGCCCGGCTCGTCCCCAACGCCGTCCCCGAGCCCGCCGCCGACCGTTCCGCCGCCGACCATTCCGCCGCCGCCCGTTCCGCCGAGGCAGCCGCGCCCGAGCCCGCCGCCAAGCCGCTCACCGCCGCGCAGCGGGCCCGCGCCGAGGGCCGCTCGCCGATCATCGCGCCGGGCCTGACGCCCGCCGCCCTGACCGCCGTGCTCGCCGCCCTCCTCGCGGTCACCGCGCCGCTGGCGCGGCCCGCCGTGGCCGTGGTCGTGGTGCTGCTGCAGGCGGTCACCGCGGCCGGCTGGTTCCGGCTCAACGGCATGTGGCCCGCCCGGCAGGGCATCGCGCTGGCCTTCGCGGGCGGCCTGGCCGCGGACATCGGCCTGCTGACCACCGAGCGCGCGCACGCCCCGACGGTGATCATGGGCACGCTCGGCGTATGGCTGCTGCTGGTGCTGATCCTCCAGCTGCGCAGCCACGCCTCGCCCGACGAGCGGCTGTACGGCCTGACGGCGACCGTCGCCTCGACCGCCGTAACCGTGATCGCGGCCGGGCACCTGGCCGCGGTGGCCGAGTCCTCGGACGCCGTCGTGGTGGGGGCGGCCGCCGTCGCGGTGGCGGCGCTCGTCCGGGCCCTGCCGCTGCCGGGCGCGGTCACCGTGGTGCTGGCCCTGGCGGCGTCCGCCGGAGCGGGCCTGGCGGCCACCCGGGTGACCGACACCGGCACCACCGGCGCCGTGTCGCTGGGCCTGGCGGCGGGGGTGTGCGCGCTGATCGGGCTGCGGGTGGCCAGCTACGACTATCCGTCCCGCTTCGTCCACATGACCGCGGGCGTCGCCCTCCCGCTCGCCGCCGCGGCCCCGGCGATCTATGTGATCGGCCGGGCGCTGGGGTGACCCGGACCTCGCCACGCGTGTGACCCGGCCCGGGCACGGGTGTGATCGGGCACGGGTGTGATCGGGCCCGCGTGTGATCGGGCACAGGTGTGACCCGGCCCGGGCACGGGTGTGATCCGGGCCTCGCCACCCGGCAAGTCCCACACCGCGGCGGTTAGGCTCGCAGCCTCAGGCGCCGGCCTGAGCCAGAGCATGGGGGACCCAACGCAATGCGCGCACTGAGAATCACACTGATCGTCTTCGTCGTCCTCGGCGTCCTGTTCGTCGCCGCGGACCGCCTGGCGGTCTACCTGGCGGAGTCCGAGGCCGCCGACAAGATCAAGAGCAGCCAGGGGCTGACCAGCACCCCGGACGTCTCGATCAAGGGCTTCCCCTTCCTGACCCAGGTCGCCGGCAAGGAGCTGGACGAGGTCGAGATCGGCATGGACGGGCTGACCACGGACGCGGGGGGCGGCCGTTCGGTGCGCGTCACCGAGCTGACGGCCACGCTGCACGACGTCCGGATATCCAGCAGCTTCTCGTCCGCCACCGCCGACAGCGCCACCGGGTCCGCGCACATCAGCTACGCGGACCTGTCCACGGCCGCGGGCCAGGGGATCACGGTCGGCTACGCCGGGGAGGACCAGTCGGGCCGCGGCCGCGTCAAGATCACCGGGCAGCTTTTGGGCTTCAGCGTCAGCACGCTCTCGACGGTCACCATCGTCAACGGCGACACGATCCGCCTGCACGCCGAGTCCGTCCCGGGCGGCAACATCCCCGGTGCGGAGCAAAAGGTCCGGCAGCGGACGGACATGGAGCGGAAGATCGACGGTCTGCCGACGGGCATGCGGCTGGACAAGGTGGAGACGACCAAGGATGGCATAGACGTGTCGGTGGTGGGTAAGAACGTCGAGCTGGCGGGCTGATCGCCCCGGCGGGGTCCACGACGAGACCCATAGCGGGCTCCGTGCCGAGATCCGTGCCGAGATCCGTGGCGGGGCCCATGACGAGGTCCATGGCGGGGCCCATGGCGAGGTCCTCGCCGAGAGATCCAGGGCGTCGTCCACGCACTGAGACGATCTCGCTCGCGCTGATGGACATCCGGGGGCGCCCGGCACCCCGCCGACCGCCCCACAGGGCGCCGCACGGCCACCCCATCCCACATTCCGGACAATCTCGTCTCACGATACGACACCCCGGTGACATGCCCGGCCGTCCGTCCCTACGATCGGACGCATGAAGCGACAGGCGGATCTCACGAAGCGGCGGGCAGTAGACCTGTGCCGCGTGGCCGCCATGCTCTGTCGCGCCGCCTGACGAGGACGCGCGGCCTGCCCGGCGTACGGCCCGCGCTCCTATCGGCCCGTCAGCCGAGCCCGCCCGACTCCGTTCCCGCGCCCGCTACCGAACCCCGCGTAGCCCGCGTTCCGACGCGTACCCGTACCGCCGCAACTGCCCCGGAGGAGAGAAACATGAGCCGCAGTGACGTCCTGGTGGACGCCGACTGGGTACAGGCCCGCATCGATGACCCCAAGACGGTCATCGTGGAGGTCGACGAGGACACCTCTGCCTACGACAAGAACCACATCAAGAACGCCATCCGCATCGACTGGAAGCAGGACCTCCAGGACCCGGTGCGCCGCGACTTCGTCGACCAGGCGGGCTTCGAGAAGCTGCTGTCCGAGAAGGGCATCGCCAACGACGACACGGTCGTGCTCTACGGCGGCAACAACAACTGGTTCGCGGCTTATGCCTACTGGTACTTCAAGCTCTACGGCCACCAGGACGTGAAGCTCCTCGACGGCGGCCGCAAGAAGTGGGAGCTCGACTCCCGCGACCTGGTCGCCGAGGTCCCGTCCCGGCCCAAGACCGAGTACAAGGCCAGGGCCCAGGACACCTCGATCCGCGCCTTCCGCGACGACGTCGTGGCGGCCATCGGCTCGCTGAACCTGGTGGACGTCCGCTCCCCCGACGAGTTCTCCGGCAAGCTGCTCGCCCCGGCGCACCTCCCGCAGGAGCAGTCGCAGCGGCCGGGCCACGTGCCGTCCGCCCGCAACATCCCGTGGTCGAAGTCCGCCAACGACGACGGCACCTTCAAGTCCGACGACGAGCTCAAGGCGCTCTACGAGGGCGAGGGCGTCGACCTGTCGAAGGACACCATCGCCTACTGCCGCATCGGTGAGCGCTCCGCTCACACCTGGTTCGTCCTGCACGAGCTGCTCGGCCAGCCGAACGTGAAGAACTACGACGGCTCCTGGACCGAGTACGGCTCGCTCGTCGGCGTGCCGATCGAGCTCGGCGCCAACGGCTGACCCTGCTCCCCTTCCCGAACGTCTCCCCCGAACGTCTCCCCCGAACGTAAGGACAGTCCCCATGTGTGGAGCAACGGCCGGCGGCCCCGACGCGTCGACCATCAAGCCCGGCGAAACCACGATCCAGGGCTCGGTGACCCGTAACGGCGAGCCGGTCACCGGCTACGTGCGGCTGCTGGACAGCACCGGCGAGTTCACCGCCGAGGTCCCCACCTCGGCGACCGGACAGTTCCGCTTCTACGCCGCCGAGGGCACCTGGACGCTGCGCGCCCTGGTCCCGGGCGCGACCGCGGACCGCACCGTCGTCGCCCAGAAGGGCGGCCTGGCGGAGGTCGCCATCGCGGTCTGATCGCCGGTCTGGTCGGCGGCCTGGTCGCCGGTCGGACCGCAGTCTGATCGCGGCCTGACCGCGGTCCAACCGGACCGTACGGACAGCGGCGCGGAACAGCGCGGAACAGCGCGGACAGCACGGCCGGAGGGCCGCACCCCGGGGTTGGACGCCTCGGCGGGGTGCGGCCCTCCGGGTCGTTCCGAGGTCGTTCCGAGTCCGAGGTCGTTCCGAGGTCGTTCCGAGGTCGTTCCGGGGTCGTTGCGGGGTCGTTTGCGGGGTCGTGGCGGGGCCCTTCCGGAGCCCTTCCGCCGCTGTCCACGTCTGTCCCGGGCGGCGCCCCGGACGTATCCTGGGGATATGTACGCGCGACGCCGCCACGCATACTTCATCCTGATGGGCGCGTGTCTGACGCTGTTCGTCTCGGCATGGGGATTCGTACGCCTGTGGTCCGTCCCGGCCGCGGTCGCCATGTGCGTCGTCGCCATGGTCATCCCCCCACTGGCCGCCATCGTGGCCAACCGCAAGGGGCCGGAGGACCGGTGGTGGGACGAGTCGGGCGACGAGGAGTCCGACCGGTGGTGGCGGGAGCTGGACGAGTACCACCACCGCCGCTAGGAGCGGCGGGAGCGGTGCCCAGCGGACGAGTGCTCCGTAGTCGTTGAGCGCTCACCAGCCGAGACGAGCCCCAGCAGCCCACAAGCGTCAGTAGACGAGCGCCTGCACGCCGTCCGGCATGATCTCGCTGACGAACACCTGCGCGCCCGCGATCCGGGCACCCTCGATGAGGTCCTTCTCCTCGATGTCCCGGCGGGCCGCGCACTGCGAGCACACCGTGATCGTGCCGCCCGCGAGGATGCCCTCGATCAGGTCCGGCAGCGGCGCGGCGTGCGGCAGCGCGAACTCGGCCGCGCGCCCCGGGAGCGCGAACCAGGTGGACTCCCCGGTCAGCCACAGCGACACCTCCACGCCGCTCGCGGCGGCCACCGCCGCGACCGTGAACGCCTGGGAGCACCGCTCGGGCGCGTCCGCGCCCGCCGTCACCTTGATCACCAGCTTCTTCGCCATGGGGCCAGCCTAGGCCGAGCGGGAGACCTCGAAGAGCCGGTCCGCGGACCGGCGACTAGACTCGGCCCCGGTCCATGACCGTTCCGCGAGTCCCACCGGAACACCCCACTCCTCCAAGGAGCGCGCTCGTGCTTGAGGCAGTCTTCACCACCCTGATGATCCTGGTCGTCGTCGCCACGCTCGGTTTCGCCGCGCTGACCTGGAAGAAGCTGTACCAGGGCCAGCGCTGACCCGCCCGGTTGCCCGGCACCCCGTCCGCCCCTCCCTTCCCTCCTCCCTCCCCACGGATCGCCTGAACTCATGATCGAGATCCCGTCCGACCTCCACCCGGACCTCGTGCCGCTCGCCTTCCTCCTCGGCAACTGGGAGGGCGCGGGCGTCTACGACTTCCCCGGGACCGAGAAGTGCAACTTCGGGCAGGAAGTGACCTTCACCCACGACGGGCGTGACTTCCTGGAGTACGTCTCGCACAGCTGGGTGCTCGACGGCGACGGCAAGAAGGTCCGCCCGCTGGAGACCGAGTCCGGCTACTGGCGGATCGGCGAGGACCGCAAGGTCGAGATCGTCATGATCCGCGACCAGGGCGTCGTCGAGGTCTGGTACGGCGAGCTGGCCGAGGGCAAGCCGCAGATCGACGTGGTGACCGACGCCGTGGCCCGTACGGCGGCCTCCGGGCCCTACTCCGGCGGCAAGCGGCTCTACGGCTACGTCAAGAGCGACCTGATGTGGGTCGGCGAGAAGGCCACCCCGGACGTGCCGCTGCGGCCGTACATGTCCGCGCACCTGAAGAAGGTCGTGGACCCGCGCGAATGGGCCAAGGACCTCAAGGACCTCCCGGACGACGGCATCGCCTTCTTCCGCTGACGCACGGGCGTCCGGGCCCCCGCCTACACTGGCACCGTGGCGACCACCGACTGGAAGACAGACCTGCGGGAGCGCGGCTATCGCCTGACGCCGCAGCGCCAGCTCGTGCTCGAGGCCGTCGACCACCTCGAGCACGCCACCCCGGACGAGATCCTCACCGAGGTGCGCCGCACCGCCAGCGGCGTCAACATCTCCACGGTCTACCGCACCCTGGAGCTGCTGGAGGAGCTGGGGCTGGTCAGCCACGCCCATCTCGGGCACGGCGCTCCCACCTACCACCTGGCCGACCGGCACCACCACATCCACATGGTCTGCCGGGACTGCACGGATGTGATCGAGGCCGATCTGTCGGTGGTCGAGCCGTTCACCCGGCAGCTTCGGGCGAGCTTCGGTTTCGACACCGACATGAAGCACTTCGCGATCTTCGGCCGCTGCGCCAAGTGCTCCGCCGCCCGCGCGGCCGACGGCCCCGGCCCGCGGGACGCCTCGGGGCCGGACCGCGCGGTCGAGTCCTAGGCCGGGCCGGGTCGTAGGCTGAGCGCATGAAGAGCCCTTTGCTGTCGCTGCCCGGCGCCGTCCCCGGCGAGGGCCCCGACGAAGGCGTCGCCGCGCACTACGGCGACCTGTTCCGCGAGCAGCGCACGCTCGCCGACGGCTCCGGCTTCGTGGACCTGTCGCACCGCGGTGTGGTCACGGTCAGCGGCCCGGACCGGCTGAGCTGGCTGCACCTGCTGCTCACCCAGCACGTGAGCGAACTCCCCGCCGGCCAGGCCACGGAGGCGCTGATCCTCTCCGCGCACGGCCACATCGAGCACGCGCTGTACATAGTCGACGACGGCGAGACCACCTGGGCCCATGTGGAGCCAGGCACCCAGGGCGAGCTGATCGCGTACCTGGAGAGCATGAAGTTCTTCTACCGGGTGGAGATCGCGGACCGCACCGAGGAGTTCGCGGTCGTGTACCTCCCGGCGGGCAGCATCGCCGAAACCCCCGAGGGCGCCGCGGTCCGCGAGACCCCGTACGGCCGGGACCTGTTCCTGCCCCGCGCCCAGCTGGAGTCCTTCGCCGCGGCGAGCGGTCCTCCGGCCGGGGTGCTGGCGTACGAGGCGCTGCGCGTCGAGGCGCACCGCCCGCGGGTCGGCCTGGAGACCGACCACCGGACGATCCCGCACGAGCTGGGCTGGATCGGCACCGCCGTGCACCTCCACAAGGGCTGCTACCGCGGCCAGGAGACCGTCGCCCGGGTGCAGAACCTGGGCAAGCCGCCCCGGCGGCTGGTCTTCCTCCATCTGGACGGCAGCGAGGTGGCCCTGCCCGGCCACGGCGCACCCGTGCGGCTCGCCTCGGACGGCGCGGAGGGACGCCCGCTGGGCTTCGTGACGACCTCGGCCCGCCACTATGAGCTGGGGCCGATCGCGCTGGCACTGGTCAAGCGGAACGTGCCCGTGGACGCGGCGCTGATCGCGGATACGACGGCCGCGGCACAAGAGGTCGTCGTCGAGCCGTAGCCCCACCGGCCGCCCGCCCAGCCGGCCGCCCGCCCAGCCGGCCGTCCGGCCATCCGGCACTGGCCGCCCGCCCAGCTGACCCCCTCGGCGCCGGCCTCCCGCCCCACCGGCCGCCCACGCCACCGGCCGCCCGCGCCCCCGCCGGGGCGCGCCTCAGACCTCGACCATCAGACCTCGACGATCAGACCTCGACGATCACCGTGAACGGGCCGTCGTTCGTGAGCGAGACCTTCATGTCCGCCCCGAACCGGCCCGTCTCCACCTGCGCGCCCAGCTCCCGCAACCGCGCCACGACCTCGTCCACCAGCGGCTCGGCGACCTCGCCCGGCGCGGCCGCGTTCCAGGTGGGCCGGCGGCCCTTGCGCGCGTCGCCGTAGAGCGTGAACTGGCTGATGACCAGCAGCGGGGCGCCCAGGTCCGAGCAGGACTTCTCGCCCTCCAGGATGCGCACGGACCACAGCTTGCGGGCCAGCTGCGCCGCCTTCTCCGGGGTGTCGTCGTGGGTCACCCCGACCAGGACGCACAGCCCCTGTCCGACGATCTCCCCGACCGTCTCGCCGTCGACGACGACGCTCGCCCCGTTCACTCTCTGTACCACAGCACGCATACGGTCAATCATGCCCTGACTCCTTCCGGGGCCGATCGGGTGGAAGCGCGCTGCGAACGAACCGCGCACAGTGGCACGATGCGTGCAGGCGGTGCGCAATGGGCACAACGCGATCAGCTCGCGTCGCACCGCATGGAGGGGACGGAAACCGCATGATCACATCCGGCACCGGGCAGCCGCCCGGGCCCGCACCAACGCGCCCGGAGGACGGCGACCTGCTCCGGGCGGCCACCGAGGCCCTGCAGCAGCCGGGCCTGCCCGCCATCCAGGCCATCCAGCCGGCTCGGCCGCCGAGCCAGCGCGGCGGCCGCCAGGCCGACTCGCTGCCGGGCTCGCTGCCCGGCCCGGCGACGCCGAGACCGGCCGGGCTGGGCCTGCCGGAGCTGCGGGCGCTGCGCCGCTCGGCGCAGCGCGAGGAGGCGGACCTGAGCTATGTGCGCAGGCTGCTGCAGGGCCGGATCGACATCCTCCGCGCCGAGCTCGACCGCCGCTCGGCCCCCGGCTCGCCGGCGGCGGAGGACCGCCCTCCGGCGGCGCTGGTGGACCTGCTGCCGGAGATCCTCGTCGACGGCCCGCCGGGGCACCGCTCCTCCGCCCGCCATGTGACGCTCGAGACTCCGCGCGGGGCGGAGTACCGGCGGCTGGCCGAGGAGACGCTGGCGGAGGTCGGCCTGTCCGACCTCGAGGCGCGTACGGACGAGGAGTTGGCCGACGCGATGGGCCGCCTCGTCGGGTACGAGCGGCAGGTCTCGCGGCGGCGGCGGGAGCTGCAGCGCACGGCGGACGACTGCGGTGCGGAGATCACCCGGAGGTACCGCGAGGGAGAGGCCCACGTGGACGACCTGCTCGCGTAAGCCGTCCGCGCCGGGCGTGATCGATATCCAGGTGCGCCCGGCGGCACCGGCCGCCTACCGTGGGGCCCATGGCTCCAGAGATCCGTACGGTCGCCGACTCCGACCTCGCCGACTGGATTCGCGCGCTCCACGCCGGCTTTCTGCGACCGCCGCAGGCGAGCAAGGAAGAGGTCGACATCCGGCGGGGGCTCATCGGCGGGGAACTGGACCGTGCGCAGGGGGCCTTCGACCGGGGGCGCTGTGTGGGCACCTTCCGCAGCTTCGCGCAGCGGCTCACGGCGGTCGGCGGGGCGGAGGTGGCGGCGGACGCCATCAGCAACGTGTCGGTCTCGCCCACCCACCGCCGCCAGGGGCTGCTCAGCCGGATGATGGAACGCGATCTGCGCGCGGCGAAGGAGCGCGGCGATGTGGTGGCGTCGCTGATCGCCGCCGAGTACCCGATCTACGGGCGGTACGGGTTCGGCCCGGCCACCTGGGTCACCGAGTGGCGGGTGGACGTGGCGCGCGCCGGGCTCGACGCGCGCTACTCGGGGCCCGCGTGCGGCGGCCGGGTGGACTTCGCCGACGGCGCCGAGATACGGGAGCTGGGCCCCGCGCTGCACGAGCGGCTGCGCGCCCGGCAGCCCGGGGTGATCGACCGCCCCGAGAAGTGGTGGCGGATCAACACCGGCCTGCTGTCCTTCCCCCACCAGCCGTGGACGGAGCCGTTCTACGTCCTGTACCGCTCCCCCGACGGCTCCGTGGACGGCCTGCTCGCCTACACCGCCAAGAACAAGTGGGAGGGCAAGCGGCCCCATGACACCGCCACGGTGCTCGGGATGATCGCGGTCAGCCCGGCCGCCGAGCGCGCGCTGTGGCACTTCCTGTTCTCCGTCGACTGGGTCACCCATGTCGCCACGGGCTACCGCCCCCCGGACGACGTGCTGCCGCTGCTCCTGGGCGACCCGCGGGCGGCCGAGGTCACCACGTACGCCGACTTCCTGTGGCTGCGGCCGCTGGACGTGCCCCGGATGCTGGAGACCCGTACATACCCCGTGCCGGGCTCGCTGGTCCTGGAGCTGCGCGACCGCGCGAGCCTGGCCGGCGGCCGCTATCTGCTGGACGCGGGGCCCGACGGGGCCACCTGCGCGCCGACCACCCGGTCCGCCGATCTGACCATGGACATCGGCGAGTTGGGAACGCTGTGGCTGGGCGACGAGTCCGCGGTGCGGCTCGCCGCGCTGGGGCGGGTCACCGAGGAGCGCGCGGGCGCCGCGGCGCTCGCGGACCTCCTGCTGCGCACCCCGCGCCGCCCGTGGTGCCCTGACATCTTCTGAGCGGGCCCCCGGCGTCACGCCCCCTACGGGTGGGCCAGCCCGCGCTACCGGGCCATGCTGGACCGCGACGGCTCGTCCGTCGCGCAGGCCACCGCGATACTGGGCGACGGATCCTCCGTCGAGCAGCAGTCGCGGGAGCCGGCCGACGCGGGGGCGACCGAGTCCATCGCCTCGCCGGTCGGCGCGTCCGGGGAACAGGCTTGCGCGCTCGCCTTTTTGGCGGAGCCGGCCGCGTCCTGATCGCCGATTCCACATACCCCGGGGCCGTCCGAATCGGAGCAGGACTTCAACAGCCGCCGGGCGCCCGCCCCCTGCTCGCCGAGCCGGTCGTACGGGTTCGCCAGAGCGCACTTGTTGATCGACAGGCAGCCGCAGCCGATGCACTCGGTGAGGCTGTCGCGCAGATTCGACAGCTGCTCGATCCGCTCGGTGAGGTCGGCGTGCCAGCACTCCGAGATCCGGGCCCAGTCCTCCCTGGTCAGGACGTGGTCCTGCGGGAAGAGCGAGAGCACCTCCCGGATCCTGGCCAGCGGGATGCCCACCCGCTGCGAGGAGCGGACGAAGGCGACCCGGCGCAGCGTGTCGCGGGTATAGCGGCGCTGGTTGCCGGAGGTGCGGCGGCTGTGGATGAGCCCTTCGCGCTCGTAGAAGCGCAGCGCGGAGGCCGGGACCCCACTGCGCTGGGACAGCTCACCGACCGTGAGTTCATGGGTCTTCCACGATATCTGGCTCATGGAAAACGAGCGTAGCTTGACTTCAACCAATGTTTAAGTCCCAGGCTGTGCTCATGGTTACAGCCACTGAGACAGCCGCAGCCCCCGTCACCCTCACCGACGCCGCCCCTGGCGCCAACCCCGACCCCGACCCGATCCGCCTCGCCGTCATCGTCGGCAGCACCCGCGAGGGCCGCTTCGGCCCGAAGGTCGCCGACTGGTTCACCAGCCGCGCCGCGCCCCGCGCGGACCTGCGCGCCGATGTGATCGACCTGGTCGACACCCCGCTGCCCGGGACCCTCAGCTACCGGCCGAGCCCGGAGGCCGCCGAGGCCCTGGCGGCCGTGGGGCCCCGGCTGGAGGCCGCCGACGCGTTCGTCGTGATCACCCCCGAGTACAACCACAGCTACCCGGCCTCACTGAAGAACGCCATCGACTGGCACTACACGCCCTGGCGGGCCAAGCCGGTCGGCTTCGTCTCGTACGGCGGGATCTCCGGCGGCCTGCGGGCGGTCGAGCACCTGCGGCTGGTCTTCGCCGAGCTGCACGCGGTCACCGTCCGCGACACGGTCAGCTTCCACAACGCGGGGGACCTCTTCGCCCCGGACGGCACGCTGAAGGACCCGGAGCGTCCCGAGGCGGCGGCCACGACCATGCTCGACCAGCTGGCCTGGTGGGCGCGGGGGCTGCGCGAGGCCCGCGCCGCCCGCCCGTACGACGCCTGACACCGGCCACCCGGCCAGCCTTCGTCCCCGCCTTCGTCCCCGCCCTCGTCCCCGTCCCCGCCCTCGCCCCCGCCCTCAGTCCACGACCAGCCCACGGGCCGGACCCGGACCGGCCCTGGAACAGCCCTCTGGCCAGATTCTTTCGCATCGCGGCCATACGGCCACTCGTTGGACCGGGGACCGTTTCCCCACCATGGTCCGCATGAATGTGTTGTGGATATTCGCCCATCCGGAAGGACGGTCGCTGAGCGGCGCCCTGCGGGACGAGGGGCTGCGGGCCCTGAGCGAGCTGGGCCACCAGGCCCGCGTCTCCGACCTGTACGCCATGCGCTGGAACCCGGTCGTCGAGGCCGCCGACTTCGGCCACGACCCGGCCGAACGCCTGGTCGTCAGCGCGGCCTCGCAGCGCGCCCACACCGCCGGGGAGCTGAGCGAGGACATCCGCGCCGAGCAGGAGAAGATCGCTTGGGCGGACGCGCTGATCGTGCAGTTCCCGCTGTGGTGGTACGGGATGCCCGCCATCCTCAAGGGCTGGTTCGACCGCGTCTTCGTCAAGGGCTTCGCGTACGGAGTCACCGACCCGAGCGGGCGCACGCTGCGGTACGGGGACGGCAGGCTGGCCGGGAAGCGCGCGATGGTCCTGCTGACGGCCGGGGCCCGCGAGCCGAGTCTCGGCCCCCGGGGGATCAACGGCCAGGTGGACCAACTGCTGTTCCCGCTGCAGCACGGCACGCTCTGGTACAGCGGGGCCTCCGTCCTGCCGCCGCTCGTCGTCCCCGGCGCGGACCGGGTCTCCGCGGAGGAGTTCCGGGCCCACGCCGGGCGGCTGCGGGAGCGGCTGGCCTCCCTGCCGACCGCGGAGCCGCTGCCCTTCCGGCGGCAGAACGGCGGGGACTACGACGAGGACCTGGTGCTCCGCCCCCACCTGGCGCCCGGCCGCACCGGCCTGGCCGTGCACTACGCGCCGGGCACCTGACCGGGCGGGGGTTGGCATGGGCCGGGGCCGGGTTGGAACGGGCCGGATTTGGATCGGGCCGGATTTGGATCAGGTGGGGGCGGGCCGGGTGGGGCGGATCAGATCGGGGGGATCAGATCGGGGGCCGGATCGGGTGGCCCCGGATCAGATCGGGAGGGGGCCGGACCGAGCGGGGACCGCGCCGGGCCGCAGGGCCCTGGCGATCAAGGCGCGTGGCGCCTGGCATCATCCGGCACATGCAACAGCGCAACTCCCGGCCGGATCAACCCAGTCCAGACCCCACACGCCCCGACCCCACACGCCCTAACTCCCCAGGCCCCGACCCCGCGCGCCCCAGCCCCACGCGCCGCGAACCCGCGCAGCGGCCGCGCTCGCGGTCGCTCGCGACCGGCCAGCGGTCCCTGGATGATCCCTCGATCGGTTATCCCCTGTGGCCGCCGCTCACCAGCGGCTGCCCGCGCACCTCCACCGCGGCCGTGGCGTACCCGCTGGAGGTGGACTACGCCTACGACCGGGTGCCCGCCGACCTGTTCGGACGCCCCGCGGCACACGGCCTGGAGCGCTGGGCGCCGCTGCTCCCACCGCTGGCCGCCCCCGGTCTCGGCGAGGGGAACACGCCGCTGGTCCAACTGGCCGACGGGGTCCATGTGAAGGACGAGTCGCGCAATCCCACCTGGAGCCACAAGGACCGCCTCAACCGCGTCGCCGTCAGCGCCGCCAAGGCGAGCGGGGCGCGGGGCGTCGTGGTGGCCTCGTCCGGCAACCACGGCGCCGCCGCGGCGGCTTACGCGGCCCGTGCCGGGCTGCCCTGCGCCGTGTTCGCCTCCCCCGACGCCCCGCCCGCCGTGGCCTCCTTCGTGCGGGCCTACGGGGCCGCGGTCCTCACCGTGCCCCGCGAGTCGGTGCCCGCGCTGGCGCGGCGCGTCATCGAGGAGTTCGGCTACCACCCCGTCAGCAGCTTCACCGAGACCGCCCACACCGGCCACCCCTTCGGACCCGAGGGCTACAAGACCGTCGCGTACGAGATCTTCCTCGATCTGGGCGAGGTCCCGGAGGCGGTGTATGTGCCCACCGGCTACGGCGAGTTGCTCTTCGGCGTCTGGAAGGGCTTCCACGAACTGACGCTGCTCGGCCTGGCCGACCGCACCCCGCGGCTGTACGCGTGCGAGCCCGCCGCCGGGGGCCCGCTGGCCACCGCGCTCCGCACCGGCCGCCCCGCCACCCGGGTCCCGGTCGGCCCGACCGAGGCGTACGGGATCTCCTGCGCCGTGGGCGGCTACCGCGGGGTGGTCGCCGTGCGCGAGAGCGGCGGCGCGGCGCTGACCGTCACCGACGAGCAGATGGCCGCCGCCCGAGCCGAACTCGTCGGCCAGGGCATGTGGGTGGAGCTGTCCTCGGCCGCCGGGCTCGCCGGGCTGCGCGCGCACCGGGACGCGTCCGGCCGTCCCGGGGAGGCCTCGGGGCCCGTGGTGTGCGTCGCCACCTCCAGCGGCTTCAAGGACAGCGCCACCGGCACCCGGAGCTATCCGCCGATGGCCGCCGACTGGGACACCGTCGCGGCCGCGCTACGCGATCTGCCCGGCTGAGCGGCTGAACAGCTGTGCGACTGAGCGGCTGTGCGGCTGAGCGGCTGAGCAGGGAGCGGCTGAACGGCTGAACAGCTGACCCGAACGCCGAAGCGTCGTCCGGGCGGCTACAGCGCGGCCAGGGCGGCCAGGATGTCGGCCGGTTCGGCGCGCGCCGTGTAGTCGGTGTCGACGAAGGCCCACCGGATCACCCCGTCGCGGTCGATCACATAGGTGGCGGGCACCGGAAGGGTGCGCGGATGGCCGCCGTTGCCGCGCTGCAGATCGAAGCCGAAGGAGTCGTACACGGCGGCGAGGTCGTCCGGCAGGTCGAAGGCGAGCCCGTACTGCTTGGCGGCGTCGGAGCCGATGTCGCTGAGGACGTCGAAGGCCAGCTCGTGCTTCTCGGTCAGCGACAGGGACTCGTCGGGGACCTGCGGCGAGACGGCCACCAGGCGCGCGCCGTGTGCGGTGATCTCGTCGTGGTGGCGCTGGAGGGCCCGCAGGGAGAGGTTGCAGTACGGGCACCAGGCGCCGCGGTAGAAGGTGAGGACGACCGGGCCGTCGGCGAGCAGGCCGTCCAGGGTGACCGTCCGCCCGGTCGCGGCGGGCAGCGCGAAGCGGGGCGCCCGGTCCCCCACGGCCAGGGCGCGGGCGGCCTGGCCGGATTCGGCGAGCTCGCGGCCGGCCCGCTCCATGACCTCCCGCGCCTCGGGCGGGATCTGCTGGTACCGGGCGTCGAAGAAGGCGCGCAGTTCGTCGTTGAGGCTCATCGGGGCCGTTCCTTCCGTCACTTCCGTCACTCGTCGCTTCCGCCGAGGATCTTGGAATGGTCGTTTCAAGATAGCGGGCGGACACGGACCCCGTCCATGGCCTGGGCGCGATATCTTGGAATCTCCATTTCAAGATGGCTAGGTCGAGACGGTGAGGAGGAACGACGTGCCGGACATCAAGCACTTCGATCCGGACGCGGTCCTCGAGACCGTCGTCCGGCTGTTCTGGCGGGAGGGCGTGGCCCGGACCGGGATCCAGGACGTGGTGACCGCGACCGGGCTCAACCGTTCCAGCCTGTACGCCACCTTCGGCGGCAAGCAGGAGCTCTACCGGGCCGCGCTGCGCCGCTATGTGGAGCAGTGGTCCCGGCCGGCGTTCCGCCAACTCGCCGAGGACGGGCGCGGCCTGCCGGCGATCGCCGAGTTCTTCGACGGGCTGATCGCGGTGCGGTGCTCCGGCGAGTACGCGCGGTGGGGTTGCATGGTCGTCAACGCGCAGGCCGGGGCCGAGAACGGCGACCCCGAGGTCGGCGCCCTCCTGGACCACCACCACGAGCAGCTGCGGGATGCCCTGCACACGGCGCTCACCGGTGCCGCCGCCCAGGGGCAGCTCGCCCCCGGCGCCGACCCGGGCTCCGCCGCCGACGTCCTGGCCCTGCTCGCCTACGGGGTGAACCTCCGCTCCCGCGCCGGAGCCGACGCCCGGGCCCTGAAGGCCACGGTAGCCACCGCCCTGAACGCCCTCGGCGCCCGGCCGGCGGCCTGAGAGCCCCGCCACCCGCGTGCCGGGGGCCGAGCGCGCCAACACCCGCGTGCCAGGGACCGAGCCCGCCCCCACCCACCTGCCAGGGACCGAGCCCGCCCCCACCCACCTGCCGCACTCGG
>NZ_MAXF01000005.1 GCF_001704635.1 Streptomyces sparsogenes
CCATCACGGCCCACGGGCTGGACCACGTCCACCCGCTCCAGCGAGGGGGCGCCGGGATCGGCTCGCAGCACCGACTCCACGGTGTAGTCGGTGTGCCGTTCGACCGCTTCGGCGCAGCGGCGGAAGTGTTCGGCGAACACCGGTGAGGCGTCGGCCAGGGCGAGGGCCATGCCGGCCCACTGCGAGCCCTGGCCGGGGAAGACGAACGCCGTCGCGCCGGGGTTCACCGCGCCCGTGACGACGTGGCCGGCGGGGGTCCCCTCGGCCAGCGAGCCCAGCCCGGCCAGCAGGGCGTCGCGGTCGGCGGCGACCACGGCGGCGCGGTGCGACTGCGCGGCGCGCGAGCCGGCCAGGGCGAACCCGACGCGGGTGGGGCTCGCCTCCGGCCGCTCGGCGAGGAAGTCCCGCAGCCGGGCGGCCTGGGCGCGCAGCGCCGCCTCGCCACGCCCGGACACCAGCCACGGGACGACCGGCAACTCGGCGGCGGGGGCGGGCTCCTCGGCCGGCGGGGCCTGTTCGAGGATGACGTGGGTGTTGGTGCCGCTCATGCCGAAGGAGGACACGCCGGCCCGGCGTGGGCCGCCGGTCTCGGGCCACGGCCGCGCCTCGGTGAGCAGCCGCACGGTGCCCTCGGACCAGTCCACCTGAGGGGTGGGTTCGTCCACGTGCAGGGTGCGCGGCAGGAGGCCCTCGCGCAGGGCGTGCACCATCTTGATCACCCCGGCCATGCCGGCGGCGGCCTGGGTGTGCCCGATGTTGGACTTGACCGAGCCCAGCCACAGCGGGCCGCCGTCGGCGCGCCGCCTGCCGTAGGCGGCGATCAGCGCCTGTGCCTCGATGGGGTCGCCCAGCGAGGTGCCGGTGCCGTGCGCCTCCACCACGTCGATGTCCCGGGGGGACAGCTGGGCGTCGGCCAGCGCCGCG
>NZ_MAXF01000050.1 GCF_001704635.1 Streptomyces sparsogenes
TGCCGCACTCCGAGCAGACCATGACCGGCCTCTACCCGGACAACCGCCGGGTCCGCCCCACCGGCCGCATGATCTTCTACCACCTCGGCGAACTCACCCTGCGGATCGGCAACGTCACCGACCCGCCGTCCGTCCAGATCACCCGCGGCGTCCAACTCCACCTCCTCGACCTCCTCGACACCGACATCACACAGACCCGCTGGCCACAGACCTAAACCGGTGACCCGCGAAGTCCGGGGCTAGTCCACGGGCCGCACGACGTCCGCGACCACGCAGCTGACGTTGTCCGGGCCGCCCGCGCGGTTGGCGAGGGCGACGAGCTCGCGCACCGCCCCCTCCGGGTCGGGGGCCGAGCCGACCACCCGCCGTACGTCCTCGGTCGGCACCACGGCGGACAGCCCGTCGGAGCAGAGCAGATAGCGGTCCCCGGGCCGGGCGTCGTGCAGGCGGATGTCGGCGGTGGCCGCGTCCCGTCCTCCGGTCAGGGCCCGCAGCAGCAGCGAGCGCTGCGGGTGGGAGGTGGCCTCCTCCGGGCTGAGGCGCCCCTCGTCGACCATCGACTGCACGACGGTGTGGTCGTGGGTGATCTGGAAAAGCTCTCCGTCCCGCAGCAGATAGGCGCGGGAGTCGCCGATGTGCACCAGGGCCAGCCGGGACCCGGTCCACAGCATCGCGGTGAGCGTCGTGCCCACCTCGTGCGGCGCGGGGCCGGATCCGGCGATGTCGCGCACGGCCCGGCCCGCCTGCTCGACGGCTTCCTCCAGCGCGTTGAGGAGCTCGCCCGCCGGGACGACGCCCGTCCCCACGCCCTCGGCGTCCACGCGGCGGAGCTCGCGCACGGCGGCCGCGCCGGCCGGGGCCCCGGCCGCGCCGAAGCCGTCGGCGACGGCGAGCAGACGGGGTCCCGCGTAGGCGGTGTCCTGGTTGCTCTCGCGGACCAGGCCGGTGTCGGAGAGCGCGGCGTAACGGATTTCCAGCGGCTCGGCGGCCTGCTCGACTGTCGGGGACATGAGGGGGTCCTTCCACGTCAGATGGTCGATGAGGAAGGCGGCCAGGTCCCGCCGGGCGGCGGTCTCGGCCTCGACCCGGGCCCAGAAGGCCCGCACCTCCCGCGCCGCCGCGGCCGCGTCCCGCTCCCCGAGGTCGCAGACCTCGCGGATGCGGGCCAGCGGCATGCCCAGGCGGCGCAACCAGGCCACCAGCCGCGCCCGTTCGAGCTGCCCGGGCGCGTAGAGCCGGTAGCCCGTCACCGGGTCGACGCGGGCCGGGGCCAGCAGGCCCAGCTCGTCGTACAGCCGCAGCGCCTTCGGCGACAGCCGGGACGCCTTCGCGAACGCCCCGATGGTCAGCAGGCTCATGCGCGCCCCTCCTCACCCCGGGCACCACGCCCGGCCCCTCGATGCTGTGACCTGCCCCAAGGTGAAGGTCAAGCCGGCGGCCCCGCCGAGATGCGGCAGGGTGGTTGTCACATTCGCGGGCCCAGCGGTGTCTTCACGTCGGCGGTCTTCACATCGACGGGCCACGTACAAGGAGGACACCATGGCCAAGGAGAACACCATGGCGCGAGGCGTTCCACAGGCGGCGCTCCCCACCGGGACGAGCGTGGGCGCGGCATGAGCGAGGACCCGTTCGTCACCCATCGCAGCCTGCTTTTCACGGTCGCCTACGAGATGCTCGGGTCGGCGGCCGACGCGGAGGACGTGCTGCAGGAGTCCTGGCTGCGCTGGGCCGGCGTCGACCACGCGCAGGTGCGTGAGCCGCGGGCGTACCTCATCCGCGTCGTCACCCGGCAAGCCCTCAACCGCCTGCGCACGCTGTCGCGCAGCCGCGAGGACTACGTGGGCGAATGGCTGCCGGAGCCGCTCCTGACCAGCCCCGATGTCGCCGAGGACGTGGAACTGGCGGAGAGCGTCTCGATCGCGATGCTGACCGTGCTGGAGACCCTCGGGCCGGCGGAGCGGGCGGTGTTCGTGCTCCGCGAGGTCTTCGACATGCCGTACGGCGAGATCGCCGAGGCCATCGGGAAGTCCGCGGCCGCGGTACGGCAGATAGCCCGGCGGGCGCGCGAGCACGTGGCGGCCCGGCGGCCGCGGACGCGGGTGAGCCGGTCGGAGCAGGAGGCCGTGCTGGAGCGGTTCCTGGCGGCGCTGCGCACCGGGCGGCTGCAGGAGCTGATGGAGATCATGGCGCCGGACGTGGTCATGATCGCCGATGGTGGCGGGCTCGTGACCGCCGCGCTGACACCCCTCCACGGCGCCGAGCTGGTGGCGCCGATCCTCGCCCGCGCGAACCGGGTGGTGAACGCGCTGGAGACGGCGACCGTATGGCTCAACGGCGAGCCCGCGGGCCGGATCGAGTTCGACGGCGAGCCGGCCGCGGTGAGCCTGGTGGTGGAGGACGGCAGGGTCACCCGGATCTACGTGGTGCGCAACCCCCGGAAGCTGACGCGCCTGGACGCCCCGGCCGACCTCGCCCGGTGAGCAGAGGCCGATCCCGCCCGGTGAGCGGTGACCCACCGCGCCCGGTGAGCGTTGCCCGATCGCGTCCGGTGAGGGGAGGCCGACCACGCCCGCTGAGCGCTGACCCAGCGCGCCCGGTGAGCACTGACCGGTCCCCCCGCTCGGCCGATCCCCCTCCGCCCCTCCGGTCGGCCGATCCACGCCCCCGCCGGCCTCAGCTCTCGCGCCCGGCGGCCCGGCGCTGCTCGGCGCGCTGCCCGGCGCGGTGGACGAGCGCGTCGACGATGCGCTGCCAGGCCGGTGATGCCTCGGAGATCCGGGCGGAGACCAGCTTCAGGTACCCCGCCCGGTCGCCGTCCCGTTCGTGCTTGGTCTCCCATGCGTCCAGGTCGTCGATGAGCCGGTCCAGGCGCGGATCGTTCGGATCCCAGTCGAATGACTGATCGCAGGCGAGATACAGGCGGACCGTCTCGGGGTCGTCCAAGCCGGCGTTCTTGTCCCGTATCCGCTGCGGCACGACCTGCGGGTCGAGTGCCTGCATCAGGATCCACGAGTCGCGTTCGAGCCGTACTCTCCGCTCGCTGACCCCGAGGCCACGCATCCGGTCCAGGATGGCGACCACCTCGGGGGGCAGGACGAGCCTCTCGCCACCGGCCAGTTCGGCGATCCTGCGGCGGTATTCGGCGAGCTGGTCGATCTTGCGCCGCAACTCGGCGTCGATGTCGGTGATGGCCGCGGCGAACTGGGCCGGCTGTGCGTGCAGCAGCGCGTCGATACGGGCCAGCGGCACCCCGGCGTCGGCGAGGGTTCTGATCCGGATGAGGTCCACCGCCGCCTGCGCGCCGTAGCGGCGGTAGCCGGAGGCATCGCGCTCCGGCTCGGGCAACAGGCCGACGTGGTGGTAGTGGCGAACGGTGCGCACGGTCACCCCGGCGGCCGCCGCGAGCTGGCCGATCGTGAGCACCGTCCCCCTCGGGTCTTCGTACGACGTGGTCGTGCCGAGTCTAGGCGCGGGTCTGGGCGCGGGTCTGGGCGCGGGCCGCACGGTCGACGACGTCGCGGATCGCCTGGACCACGGCATCGGGGCGGTCGAAGCACAGCCGGTGGTGGGCGGTGTCGGAGAGGATGCGCTGTTCCCCGTGCGAGACCCCGCTCACCAGGGCCGCGTCCAGTTTCGTCCTGCCCTCGTGCATCCGCCGCAACGTCTCCTCCGGCGTCAGCGCCTTCTGGCCAGGGTCGGTGCCCACCACGGTGAGAGCGACCACCGGCACGTCGGGGATGTCCGGACCCGCCCGCAGTTCGGTGGCGAGGTCGGCCAATGTGCCGCGCTCGGCGATGCCGACGTGCATCCACTGGTCACTCGTCTTGGCCTCGAGCAGCGCCTGCCGCAGGTCCTCGGGATAGTCCGCGAGCAGGTCGGCGAACATCTCCCGCAGGGCCGGACGCAGCTGTTCCAGCTGCTCCCGGCCGGGCGCCATCCGCTCGACCGCGTCCAGACCGGCCTCAGGCGGCATGAAGTCGTCCCAGTCGCGGTGGAAGGCGTCCAGCCAGACCAGCCCGGCCACCTCACCCGGGTGGAGCTGCGCGAACCGGTGGGCGTAGAAGCCGCCGAGGGAGTGCGCCACCAGAACGTACGGGCCGGGGATGCTCTGGGCGGTCAGCAGCTCGCGCAGTTCCGTGGCGACCGCGCCGGCGGTGCGCGGCAGCGGGACCGGGTCGCTGTAGCCCGTGCCGCCACGGTCGTACACCACGGCGGTGGTGAACCGGGAAACCTCCTGCTGCACCCCGAAGTAGTCCAGGCCGACC
Organism: Streptomyces sparsogenes; assembly: GCF_001704635.1. Lineage (GTDB taxonomy): Bacteria > Actinomycetota > Actinomycetes > Streptomycetales > Streptomycetaceae > Streptomyces > Streptomyces sparsogenes. The sequence goes on from NZ_MAXF01000050.1 coordinate 4,266, forward strand.
GCGCTCGCGCCCGGCAGGAACACCACCGCCGGCCCGCCGCTGCCCGACCGGTGCACGAAGACGCGGCGGCCGTCGATCTCCTGGAAACCTCCGACCGGCGGCGCGATCCGATCGGGGGACGTGGTCTCGTTCGTCATGCGACAAGGCTCCAACCCTGACGCAAGGTCAAGGTCAACCTCTTCCCTTGGCGACCTCTCGCACCCGGTCGCACCGCCGTCCCGTCCCGCCCCACCCCGTCGCACCGCGCCGCACCGCGTGGTGCCATGCCCGGCAGAGATAGCACCACCCATGGCCCCGCATGGCTCCCCATGGTGCCATTCATGTGCCATGATGGCGCCATGGGCAAGGCGCCCCCGGCCTCACAGGTCGAGGGGCGCCCGGTTTCGCGGTGCGAGCGATCAGCAGTACGAGCGATCAAAGGGATCGGATGATGGAGACAGTGCAGAGCCGACAGCAGGCAGCCCCCGGCGCACCCGGCGCCTTCGCCGCCTTCGCCCGCTTCGTACTCTGCGGCGGCGGAGTGGGGCTCGCCTCCAGCTTCGCCGTGGCAGCCCTCGCCTCCTGGATCCCCTGGGCCCTGTCCAACGCCCTGATCACCGCGGCCTCCACGCTCCTCGCCACCGAGCTGCACGCCCGCTTCACCTTCGGCGCGGGCGGGCGCGCGACCCTGCGCCAGCACGCGCAGTCGGCCGGATCCGCAACGGCCGCGTACGCGGTGACCTGCGCGGCGATGCTCGTCCTGCATCAGCTGGTCGTGACGCCCGGCCCGATACTCGAGCAGGTCGTCTACCTGTCCGCCTCCGCGCTCACCGGCGTCGCGCGCTACGCGGTGCTGCGGCTCGTCGTCTTCTCCCGGAAGCACTCGAAGCCCGCGACCCCCGCCCGCACCGCCCACCCCGCACCCGCGCCCGCGCCCCGCCCCGTACCCGCGGCCCTGACCCGCGCGGCGGCCCCGGCCGGCCCCGCCGCGCTCTGCCGCGCCGCCTGACCGCCCCGCCACACGGCCACGGCCACGGCATGACCGCGACACGACTGCAAGCGAATGCTTGCAATAGTTAGCACTGGTGCGGCAGCATGGGGACATGGCATCGCTGAACGTCGGCAACCTCGGTGAGTTCCTGCGTGAGCAGAGACGCAGCGCGCAGCTCTCGCTGCGCCAGCTCGCCGATGCCGCCGGGGTGTCCAATCCATATCTGAGCCAGATCGAGCGCGGGCTGCGCAAGCCGAGCGCCGAGATCCTGCAGCAGCTCGCGAAGGCGCTGCGGATATCCGCGGAGACCCTCTATGTGCAGGCCGGAATTCTCGACGAGCGGGACCGGGACGAGACGGAGACGCGCAGTGTGATACTCGCCGACCCGTCGATCAACGAGCGGCAGAAGCAGGTGCTGCTGCAGATCTACGAGTCCTTCCGCAAGGAGAACGCACCCGGCCCCGCCGCGGGCCCCACCCCCGCCGGCAGCGCCGACGACGACACCGAACCCTCGAACTGATCCGGGAGGACCAGCACCATGGCCATCACCGACGATGTGCGTAAGACGCTCACCGACCCGACCCCCCTGTACTTCCTGGCGGGCACGGCCGACCTGACCGCCCAGAAGCTCAAGGAGGTGCCGTCGCTGGTCGAGAAGATCGTCGCCGAGGCCCCCGAGCGCTTCGCGGCCGTACGGAACACCGACCCCAAGGCCGTCCAGGACCGCGTCACCCAGCAGGCCAAGGAGGCCCAGGAGAAGCTCACCGAGCTGCTGGGCACGCTCGACACCGACCTGAAGAAGCTCCGCGACACCGCCCAGGAGCTGGCGCTCCAGGGCGTGGGCCGCGCCGCCGAGCTGGCCGTCAAGGCGCGCGAGCGGTACGACGAGGTGGCCGAGCACGGCCAGGAGGTCGTGAAGACCTGGCGCGGCGAGGCGGCCGACGAGATGGTCGAGGTGGCCAGCGCCATCGAGCCCAAGGACGGGTCGGTCCCGGTCGCGGGCGGCGAGTCGTCCAACGGGTCGAAGCCCGTGGTCAAGCCGGCGCCCACCGCCAAGAAGACCCCGCCCCGCAAGCCGGCCCCCGCCCCCGCCCCCACCGCCAAGAAGGCCCCGCCGAAGCCCCAGGGCTGAAAAGCGAGGCTGAGAACCAGGGCCGGGAACCAGGGCCGGGAACGCCCTGCGTGCCCGGCCCTGTCAGCGGGTACGGTGGCGGAGGAACGCTTCTCTCTCCATATCTTCCAGGTGGTCTAGGCGGTGGACGGCGTGCTGGTACAAGGGTTTAACCAGGTGCTCTACTGGGTCTCCTGGGGGCTGCTCCTCTTCAGCCTGTTCGCCTTCATCGACGCCGCGATCCGCCGTGAGGACGCCTATCGGGCCGCGGACAAGCAGAGCAAGCCGTTCTGGCTGGTCATCCTGGGAATCGCCGCCGCGGTGAACTTCTTCATGGGGATCCTGGACTTCCTGCCGATCATCGGGCTGATCGCGACCATCGTGTACATCGTCGATGTGCGGCCCGCGCTCCGGCAGATCTCCGGCGGCCGCAACTGGCCGCGTGGCCGTGGCTCCAGCTCCGACGGCCCGTACGGGCCCTTCAACGGGCGCTAGGCCGCCAGGCCGCCAGGAAACCGAAGGCCCCCGGCGGGGGTGGCCGGCCGGGACGACGGGCTCAGCCGCGGTCCAGCAGCAGCACGGCCAGGTCGTCCGTCAGCTCCCCGCCGTTGAGCGCCCGCACCTCGGTGACGGTGTTGTCCAGCAGCTCCTCGCCGCGCAGCCCCGCCGCCAGCCCGCGGGCCACGATCTCGACCATCCCCTCCTGGCCCAGCCGCTGCACGCCCTTGCCGACGCGCCCCTCGATGAGCCCGTCGGTGTACATCATCAGGCTCCACGAGCCGCCGAGCTCGATCTCGCGGCGCGGCCAGCGGGCGCCCGGCAGCAGGCCGAGCGCCGGGCCGTTGTCATCGGCGGGCAGCAGCCGGGGCGCCAGCCCCGGGCGCAGCGCCAGGGGCGCGGGGTGGCCGGCCAGGCACACCCCGGCCCGCCGCCCGTCCGGCGCGATGTCGACGGTGCACAGGGTGGCGAAGATCTCGTCGTCGGCGCGCTCGTTCTCCAGGACCTGCTGGAGGGTTCCGAGCAGCTGGTCGCCGCAGAGCCCGGCGAAGGTCAGGGCGCGCCAGGCGATGCGCAGCTCGACGCCGAGGGCCGCCTCGTCGGGGCCGTGCCCGCAGACGTCGCCGATCATCGCGTGCACGGTGCCGTCCGGGGTGCGGACGGTGTCGTAGAAGTCGCCGCCGAGCAGGGCACGGCTGCGGCCGGGCCGGTAGCGGGCGGCGAAGCGCAGACCGGAGCCCTGCAGCAGCGGGGTGGGCAGCAGCCCGCGCTCCAGCCGGGCGTTCTCCTGGGCGCGCAGCCGGGACTCGGTCAGCTGGCGCTGGGCGAGGTCGGAGCGCTTGCGCTCGACGGCGTAGCGGATGGCGCGGCTGAGCAGCCGTCCGTCCAGCTCGTCGCGGAAGAGGAAGTCCTGGGCGCCGACCCGTACGGCCTCGGCGGCGCGCTCCCCGTCCTCCACGGCGGTCAGTACGAGGACCGCGTGGGTCGGCGCGAGCCGCAGCACCGCGCGCAGGACGTCGAGCTCGTCCTCGGCCTTCTTGTCCGGGCCGGGCAGGGCCAGGTCGAGCAGGATGCACTGGACGTCGTCGGTGAGCAGCCGCTCCGCCTCGGTGAGGTTGCGGGCCGTGCGGATGCGGACCCGGTTGCCCTCGGCGTCCAGCAGTTCGGGAACGGTGAAGGAGCCGGCCGGGTCTTCCCCGATCACCAGCAGGGTGAGCCCGTTGTCGGGCGGCGCGGTGGGGCGGGCCTCGGTGGCCTCCACCTCCAGCTGCCCGGTCGCGGGTAGGGACATCGCTCGATTCCTTCTCTCCCCCCGAAAGTGCGGCGCTCCATCGACCTGACGCGGCGCCGGACACCGAGAGGCGACCATAGCGCTAGGGCGGGTCCCAGCGGAATGACCTTCGGACAGCCACTTTTGTCATATGCCAAGCAGGAGGCGGGAGTTGAGCGGGCGAGGCCGGGCGGCGGATGACGAACATCACCCCGACATGCGGACAAATGCCCCCAGCCTCCGCGACGGGGCGTACCCCATTCTCCGCAGGGCACACCCCGGCCTCCCTGCCGGGGCGTACCCCCGCCTCCGCGGGACGTACCTCAGCCTCCGCGGGGCGTACCCTCGCCCCAGCGCCGGGGCGTACCCCCAACTCCGTGCCGGGGCGTACCCCATCCTCCGCCATGGCCTCTCGCGACCTCCCTCACCCTCCCTGGGGGCGTACGACGCCCAGGATCGGCATGGAGCCCGCCCCGGCGACCGTGACCTGCCGCCCCGGGCGCGGCGCGTGGATGATCGCGCCGTTCCCCACGTACATCCCCACATGGCTCGCGTCCTTGAAATAGATGATCAGGTCCCCCGGCCGCATCCGCTCGACGCCCACCTTCGGCAGCAGCCGCCACTGCTCCTGCGAGGTGCGCGGGATCGAGCGGCCGCCCGCGGCCCACGCCCGCTGCGTCAGCCCCGAGCAGTCGTAGGTGTCCGGGCCCTCCGCGCCCCACACGTAGTCCTTGCCGAGCTGGGCCGTCGCGAACTCCACCGCCCGCCGCCCCTGCGTCGTGCCCTTGCCGCCGATCTTCCGCAGTATCCCGGAGTTGAGCCAGGTCGTCTGGGCCCGGCGCTGCTGCTCCTCCTCCAGCTGCCGCAGCCGCTCCCGCTCCTCGGCCCGCAGCCGCGACTCCAGCTCCCTGGCCCGGCGGAGCTTCGCCCGGATCTCCTTCCGTGCCGCGGCCTTCTTGGCGCGGCTGGAGTCGAGCCGCTCCCACTCCCGGGAGGCCGCCTTCGCATAGCGGTCCAGCGTGGCCTGGGTCTTCTCCAGCTGGTTCATCAGCCCGACGGTCGCCTGCTGGCCCTTGCGCGCCAGCGTCACGTCGTCGAGGAAGCCCTCCGGGTCGTCGCCGAGGAGCAGCTGCGCCTCTGGCGGGATTCCGCCGCTGCGGTACTGGGCCCGGGCGACCGCCCCGGCCCGCTCCCTCAGGTCCGTCATCCGGTTCTGGGCCTTCACCACGGCCTGCGCGATCTTCACGATCCGCTTCTCCTGGCGTACCTGTTTCTCCCGCGCCAGGTTGTACGCGTCGGTGGCCGCCTCGGCCTTCCGGTAGAGGCTCTCCACCTTCCGGTGCACCTCGTACAGGCCGCCACCGCCCGCGGCGGCCGCGTCCCGGGCCCCCTCCGCCCCGGGCGCCGGGTCGGTGGGCGCGGCCTGCGCCCGCCCCGGCACCGCCGACATCCCCACGGCGCAGACGAACGCGGTGACCGCCGCGAGCCCCGTGCCTCCTCCCCTGCCGTCCCGCCTCACCTTCCGCTTCCTCATCACCTGCGGAACCACCTGCGGACCTCCACGAGCCGTCGCGTAACCCGCGCGCCAGAGCTGACTTACCGGTACGTAGGGACGGATAGTGACATGCCGTACCGCAATCCGACAGAGTCACGCGCCGTTCACCCCCGTCTCACCGCAGCTCTCCCCAGCGCGCGCCCCCCTCCGCGCCGCCGCTCATCCGGAATCGAGGCCTCAGCTGGGCCACCACCCTGACGGCCGAGGTTCACCCTCCGTTCACTCACCCCCATCGGCTGCTTCACCTGATCTGCCTAATTTCGGCCCTACGGAGTGCTCGCCGCGCCCATGGTGTGACCGGCGCGCATCTGAGCAGAACAAGCAACGCTCATCATCTACCTCTTCGTGCGCCGTCCCCACCGGCGGCTCCTGGAAGGAAAACCCGAAAGTGAAGCTTCAGCGCAACAACCGGCTTCGCGCCATCGCCGCCGGTGCCCTCGCCCTCTCCGGCGCCCTGGTGCTCACCGCCTGCGGTTCCGACGACAACAGCGGCTCCTCGGGCGGCAACGGCACCAAGGCCGCCGGCGACATCAAGTGCGAGGGCAAGGGCCAGCTGCTGGCATCCGGGTCGTCCGCCCAGAAGAACGCCATGGACCTGTGGGTCAAGAACTACGGCGGCGCCTGCAAGGACGTGAAGATCAACTACAAGGCCACCGGCTCCGGCGCTGGCATCCAGGAGTGGCTGCAGGGCAAAACCGCCTTCGCGGGCTCCGACTCGGCGCTCAAGCCGGAGGAGGTCGCCAGCTCCAAGAAGATGTGCAAGGGCGGCGGCCAGGGCATCAACCTGCCGATGGTCGGCGGCCCGATCGCGGTCGGCTTCAACGTCCCCGGCGTGGACAAGCTGACCCTCGACGCCAAGACCCTCGCCCTGATCTTCGACTCGAAGATCAAGAAGTGGAACGACGAGGCGATCAAGAAGCTCAACAAGGGCGTCAGCCTGCCGGACCTCAAGATCCAGGCGTTCCACCGCTCGGACGACTCCGGCACCACCGACAACTTCACCAAGTACCTCAAGGCCGCCGCCCCCTCGGCGTGGCCGCACGAGCCGGGCAAGGCCTGGGCGGGCAGCGGCGGCCAGGCCGCGGACGGCTCCTCCGGCGTCTCCTCGCAGGTGAAGCAGGTCTCCGGCGCGATCTCCTACTTCGAGCTGTCCTACGCGACCGCCAGCAGCATCAAGACCGTCGACCTGGACACCGGCGCCTCCGCCCCGGTCCAGGCCACCGTCGACAACGCCTCCAAGGCCATCGCCGAGGCCAAGATCAAGGGCACCGGCAAGGACCTCGCCCTGGACCTGGCGTACGACACCAAGGCAGAAGGCGCCTACCCGATTACGCTGGTGACGTACGAGATCGCCTGTGACAAGGGCAACAAGTCCGACACCCTCGCCGCCACCAAGTCGTTCCTGACCTACGTCGCGAGCGAGGACGGCCAGGCCTCCCTGAAGGACCTGGGCTACGCCCCGCTGCCGACCGAGATTGCCACGAAGGTCCGCGAGAGCGTCGCGAGCCTCTCCTGACCTGAGTGCGGCCGGCTCCCACCCCATGGAGCCGGCCGCACCGTCCGGTGCACCGCCGCAAGGAGCCGTACCCCACCGGCTCCGCAGACCGGAGAACCCATGAAAACGGATATAGAACCCACATCTTCCACGGCACCGCCCCAGGACAGGGCCCGCGGCACCGGCCGCCTCGGGGACAAGATCTTCCTCGGCCTCTCCCGGGGCTCCGGCATCCTGCTGCTGGCGATCATGGCCGCCATCGCGGTCTTCCTCACCATCCGCGCCATCTCCGCCATCTCCGAAGACCACGGGAACTTCCTGACCACCTTCGAGTGGAACACCACCTCCCGGCCGATGGTCTTCGGCATCGCCGTGCTCGCCTACGGCACCATCGTCAGCTCGATCATCGCGATGCTGATCGCGGTCCCGATCGCGGTCGGCATCGCGCTGTTCATCTCGCACTACGCGCCGCGCCGGCTGGCCACCCCGGTCGCCTACGTCATCGACCTGCTCGCGGCGGTCCCCAGCATCGTCTACGGCCTGTGGGGGGCGCTCTTCCTCGTCCCGCACCTGACCGGGCTGTACCAGTGGCTCGACGACTACCTGGGCTGGACCAAGCTGTTCGAGTACAACGACGGCGCCCCGCGCTCGCTGTTCACCATCGGCATCCTGCTGGCGATCATGATCATCCCGATCGTCACCAGCGTCAGCCGCGAGGTCTTCCGCCAGGTCCCCCAGATGCACGAGGAGGCCGCGCTCGCGCTGGGCGCGACCCGCTGGGAGGTCGTCCGGATGTCGGTCCTCCCCTTCGGGCGCTCCGGCATCATCAGCGCCTCCATGCTGGGTCTGGGCCGCGCGCTGGGCGAGACGATGGCCGTGGCCACCGTGCTGTCCCCGAGCTACGACATCGTCCCCAGCCTGCTGGACCCGGGCGGCGGCACCTTCGCCCAGAACATCGCCGCCCACTTCAAGGAGGCCGACGGCCCCGCGCGTGACGCGCTGATCGCCTCCGGTCTGGTGCTCTTCGTCATCACCCTGCTGGTGAACGGCGCCGCGCGGCTGATCATCGCCCGCCGCAAGGAGTACTCGGGAGCCGCGGCGTGAACGACGCACGCGCGGCCGCCGGGCCGCAGACGACCGCGAAAGCCGCGCCTCTTCGCCGCGCGGGCGGAGAAGTGAACGAAAGGGGCGGCTGTGAGTAACGCAGTGATCGACAAGACGGAGCTGGCCGGGGACGCGCCGCGTCCGGCCCTGCGGCAGCCCCGGCTGCCGAAGTGGGCCCCGATCGGCCTGGCGCTGATCTCGGCCGGCCTGGGCTGCGGCATCGGCGTCGCCGGCGACCTGAGCAGCAAGGTGCAGTGGGGCCTGATCGCCGCGGCGCTGTTCGTCCTGATCTCCTTCGCCCTGACCGCCAAGGTCGAGGGCTCCCGGCAGGCCAAGGACCGGCTGGCCACCAGCCTGATCTGGGTCTGCTTCCTGCTCGCGGTGATCCCGCTGGTCTCGCTGATCTGGGAGACCATCGACCGGGGCAGCAAGGTCCTCGACGGCTACTTCCTCGGCCACTCCATGGAGGGCGTGCAGACGATCCTCCCCGGCGGCGGCGCGTACCACGCGATCATCGGCACGCTGGAGCAGGTCGGCATCGCCACCGCCATCGCGGCCCCGATCGGCCTGCTGACCGCCATCTACCTGGTGGAATACGGGCGCGGTCGGCTCGCCAAGGCCGTGACCTTCTTCGTGGACGTCATGACCGGCGTCCCCTCGATCGTCGCCGGTCTGTTCATCCTCACCTTCTGGATCATCATCCTGGACTTCGACTACTCCGGCTTCGCGGGCGCGATGGCCCTGGCCATCCTGATGATGCCGATCGTCGTCCGCTCGACGGAGGAGATGCTCAAGCTCGTCCCGAACGAGCTGCGCGAGGCGTCCCTCGCGCTGGGCGTGCCCAAGTGGCGCACCATCCTCAAGGTGGTGCTGCCCACCGCGATCGGCGGCATCATCACGGGCGTGATGCTCGCGGTCGCCCGTATCGCCGGTGAGTCGGCCCCGATCGTGCTGCTGGTGTTCGGCGCCCAGGGGATCAACAACAACCCCTTCGAGGGCGCCCAGTCGTCGCTGCCGTACTACGTCTACGAGCAGTGGCAACTCGGCAACGACGCCTCGTTCAACCGGGCCTGGGCGGCGGCGCTGGTCCTGATCGCCTTCGTCATGATCCTCAACCTGCTCGCCCGCGGCATCGCCCGCTGGAAGGCCCCGAAGACCGGCCGCTGAGGCCACGCCACGAAGAAGAGAAGTGATTCACATGGCCAAGCGCATCGACGTCAGCGGCCTCACCGCCTACTACGGCACCCACAAGGCCATCGAGGACATCTCGATGACCGTCGAACCCCGCTCGGTGACGGCCTTCATCGGCCCGTCCGGCTGCGGCAAGTCCACCTTCCTGCGCACCCTGAACCGGATGCACGAGGTCACCCCCGGCGGCCGGGTCGAGGGCAAGGTGATGCTGGACGACGAGAACCTGTACGGGGCGGGCGTCGACCCGGTGTCCGTGCGGCGTACGGTCGGCATGGTCTTCCAGCGCCCGAACCCCTTCCCCACGATGTCGATCTTCGAGAACGTCGCGGCGGGGCTGAAGCTGAACGGCTCGTACAAGAAGAGCGAGCTGGAGGGCATCGTCGAGAAGTCCCTCAAGGGCGCCAACCTGTGGAACGAGGTCAAGGACCGGCTGAACAAGCCGGGCGCGGGCCTCTCCGGCGGCCAGCAGCAGCGGCTGTGCATCGCGCGCGCCATCGCCGTGGAGCCGGACGTGCTGCTGATGGACGAGCCCTGCTCGGCCCTCGACCCGATCTCCACGCTCGCCATCGAGGACCTGATCGGTGAGCTGAAGGAGCGCTTCACGATCGTCATCGTGACGCACAACATGCAGCAGGCGGCGCGTGTCTCGGACCGCACGGCCTTCTTCAACCTGGCCGGCGTCGGCCAGCCCGGCAAGCTCATCGAGATCGACGAGACCGAGCGGATCTTCTCCAACCCGTCCGTCCAGGCGACCGAGGACTACATCTCGGGCCGCTTCGGCTGACGCACCGCCTCCCGCGCCGCGCGCGCCGGCACTCGCCCGGTGCGCCGCCGCGGGGGAGGAAACGTCCTGTGGTGCTGCATGGCGGTGCCACCACAGGACGAAGGGCCCGCCCCCCGATCACCCAGGGGGCGGGCCCGCCGCGTTGTCGGTGGAAGGGCTTCGCACGGTGACCTGGCCGAAAGCCGATCCGGGCGTCAGCCGAAGGCTTCGTACGGCGGCCGAGCGGTCAGCCGGAGGCTTCGTACGGCGGCCTGGCCGAAAGCCGATCCGGGCGTCAGCCGAAGGCTTCGTACGGCGGCCGAGCGGTCAGCCGGAGGCTTCGTACGGCGGCCTGGCCGAAAGCCGATCCGGGCGTCAGCCGAAGGCTTCGTACGGTGGCCTGGCCGTCAGCCGAAGGCCAGGTCGACGATCCAGTAGCTGAGCGCGGCGACACCGGCCGCCGCCGGCATGGTGATGAACCAGCCGAGGATGATGTTCTTCGCCACGCCCCAGCGCACCGCGTTCACGCGCTTGGTCGCGCCGACGCCCATGATGGCCGAGGTGATGACATGGGTGGTGGAGATCGGCGCCTGGTACATGAACGACGCGGTGTACATGACGGAGGCCGCCGTCGTCTCCGCCGCGAACCCCTGCGGCGGGTCCAGCTCGATGATCCGGCGGCCCAGCGTGCGCATGATGCGCCAGCCGCCCGCGTAGGTGCCGAGCGAGAGCATCGCGGCGCAGGCGATCTTCACCCACACCGGAATCGCGTCGCCCTCGTCCTCCACACCGGCGATGACCAGGGCCATCACCACGACGCCCATGGTCTTCTGGGCGTCCTGCAGACCGTGGCCCAGCGCCATGGCCGCCGCGGAGACGGTCTGGGCTATGCGGAAGCCACGCTTGGCCTTGTGCGGGTTGGCCTTCCGGAACATCCACAGGATGGCCACCATGACGAAGTAGCCCAGCACCAGGCCCACGATGGGCGACAGGAACATCGGGATGACGACCTTCTCCACCACCCCGCTCCAGTGGACGGTGCTGGAGCCGGCGAGGGCCGCGCCCACCAGGCCGCCGAACAGGGCGTGCGAGGAGGACGACGGAAGACCGAAGTACCACGTCACCATGTTCCAGGTGATCGCGCCCACCAGCGCGGCGAACAAGATCATCATGCCTTGTTTGCCGGTGGGGGTGGCGATCAGGCCCTCGCTGACGGTCTTGGCGACCCCGCTGCCCAGGAAGGCGCCCGCGAGGTTCATCACCGCGGCCATGGCCAGCGCCGCCCGTGGGGTCAGCGCCCGGGTCGAGACGGAGGTGGCGATGGCGTTCGCCGAGTCGTGGAAGCCGTTGGTGTACGTGAAGAAGAGCGCGACCGCTACGGTCACGACAAGCGCGAAGGTGTCCATGCCGAGGCTCAGGACTCCTTGACGGCGATCGTCTCGACCGTGTTGGCCACGTGCTCGAAGGCGTCGGCCGCCTCCTCCAGCACATCCACGATCTGCTTGAGCTTGAGCACCTCGATCGCGTCGTACTTCCCGTTGAACAGGTGCGCCAGAAGCTTGCGGTGGATCTGGTCCGCCTGGTTCTCGAGGCGGTTCACCTCGATCCAGTACTCCGTGAGGTTCGTCATGGTGCGCAGATTCGGCATCGCCTCGGCGGTCAGCTCCGCGGCCCGCGCCAGCACCTCGATCTGCTGCTCCACCCCCTTGGGCAGCTCCTCTATCTGGTAGAGGACGACCAGATCGACGGCCTCCTCCATGAAGTCCATGATGTCGTCGAGGGAGGAGGCGAGGGAGTAGATGTCCTCGCGGTCGAACGGCGTGATGAAGGAGGAGTTCAGCTGGTGGAAGATCGCGTGCGTCGCGTCGTCCCCGGCGTGCTCCGCGGCCCGCATGCGTTCGGAGATCTCGGTACGAGCGGAGGAGTCCGCCCCGAGCAGTTCCATCAGGAGTTTCGAGCCGGTAACGATGTTGTCCGCGGAGGCGGCGAACATGTCGTAGAAGCTCGTCTCCCTGGGGGTCAGACGAAAGCGCACTGGGGATCCTCGGAATGCATCGGGGTCTGTCTCGTTGATGCTAGGTGCATCATCCGGCCACGGTAACCGGCTTACCCAGTGTGACCCATAGGGCAGAGTGCTTATCACAGGGACCCGGCCCAACCAGGCAGACCCGGTATCATATACCCAGCGGGGGTATATGCGGACATAGTGAGCACCACGGGAGGACGCCATGACCACCACGGCAGCCGACAGCGCCGCCCCCGCCGGCGGCGAGGAGCGGAGCCAGGCGTCCGAGCCCGCGGCGGCGGCCGCCCCCGCCGAGCACACCGGCCACGGCTACGCCAAGCAGAAGGACCAGCACCTCAAGCGGCTGCGCCGCATCGAGGGCCAGATCCGGGGCCTGCAGCGCATGGTCGAGGAGGACGTCTACTGCATCGACATACTCACCCAGGTCTCGGCGAGCACCAAGGCGCTCCAGTCCTTCGCGCTCCAACTCCTGGAGGAGCACCTGCGCCACTGCGTGGCGGCGGCCGCCGTCAAGGGTGGCGAAGAGGTCGACGCCAAGGTCGCCGAGGCCACCGCCGCCATCGCCCGCCTGCTGCGGACCTGACGGCACCGGCGCTACGACCGGGATTCCTCTTCCGGTGACCGGGCGTCTCGCGACTGAGCTTCCGGTGACTGGCTGTCCCGCGACCGGGCTTCCTGCGGCCGGGCGTCCTGGTCCTTGGCCGGATCCGATCGGTCCGCCGCCACCTGGAGCACCTCGTCGATACGGTCCGGACTGAGCCTTTCCCCGTCCGCGCTCGACGCAGCGATCATCAACTCACCGTAGAGATCGATCTCGACGAGGGCCACGGGGTCCGGGCCCGACGAGCCGCGACGCGCAACCACGTGTTTCACCTCCTCCTGCGAGCATCTGCGAGCACTTCCGAGCAGCGGCTTCCCAGCGTAGGGATCGGTACACACTCCGCGCATGGCACGGATGGACCATTTCGCGGGGCCGAACGGCATATGGTGGCTAGGTCTGGGTGGATTCGACCCTTCCTGTGTAGATATCCGATGACTTGGGGAGCGTGATGGCGGCCGGGGCGCCGAAGTCGTACAGCTCGGTGGTGGAGGCCACCCCCAGCGTGCGTCGCGCCCCCTGAGGCCCGGGGGTGCTGCCCCGCCCCGAGCGACCGGCCCGGGTCCCGCTTCCCGTTCCGCTTTCGGCTCCGTTTCCCGTTCCGCTTCCCGTACTGCCGCTGTCCGTACCGCCGCTTCCCGTACCGCCGTGCTGACCGGACTGACCGGACTGACCGGACTGGCCGGACTGGCCGTGCTGGCCGGACTGGCCGCTCGCCTCGCTGGTCACCGTGAAGTGGTGCCGCACCTCGCGCAGCCGGCCCTGGCGGTCCAGATACGCGTCGAAGGGGACCGCGCGCTCCGTGAACCCTCGCGCGGCGGCGGTCAACGGGCCCCGCACGCCCGGCGACGCGGCCCGCGCGGCCCGCCCGATGTCCGTCGTGCCCCGGTAGTGCCACACCAGCGTCCCGTCCAGCCCCTCCTCGCCCACCAGGCTCACGCTCCGCGCGCCCCGCAGCAGTTCGGCGGCCGCCAGCGGATCGGTCGCCCCGCCGGTGACCAGATTCCCGTCCGGGATGCCTGCCGTGTCCACCCGCACCCACTTGTCGGGCGGAATGCCCGCGCCCCGGTTCCTCATGAACAGCGCGCCCGAGGCCAGCAGTTCGGTGATCGGCTCGTGCTCGGCGGTCCCCATCGCGTCCTTGGGCAGCACCAGCCGCAGCCGCCCCATCCGCCTCACGAAGTCATACGCGCCGGTGCCCCTGATCGACACCCGCGTGCCGCCCGTCGCCGTCTCCATCGTCGTACGGACCCGCGAACTCCCCGACCGCACCAGCACATCGGCGGCCCGGTGCAGCGCCGCGACCGCGGCGGCCCGCGACTCCTCGCCCGGGCGCTCGTCGGCGGCCGTCTCGGAGGAACAGCCGGTCACGGTCGCGGTCACCATCAGCCCGGCCAGCAGCCCGCCCGCCACAGCGGCCGCCGTGCGCCTTGCCCGGGCACCGCCCGTACGCCGCTGGATCTCCATCGACCGCCGACCCCCTGGCCACGCTCGTCCACGCCTTGGTACTTGTTCGTTTAACGACCGGTCCCGCCGCCCCGTCACGGGCGGGTAGCGTGGTCATGTGCTCGACTCAGGCAACCAAGGTGCCGGCCAACACCGCACGACCACCGTCGAAAAGGGCTCCTTCTCCACCGCCCGCTGCTCCTGCGGCTGGTACGGACCGGCCCGCCGGGCGCGGGACAAGGCCCGCGCCGACGCGGCCGGCCACACCACCGAGCGCGCCGCCGAGCCCATCGCCGAGCCCACCGCGGAACCCGTCGCCGCCCCACCGCCGCCCCGCAGCGACCCCTCCAGCTCCCCCGTCGATAGCGCCGCTTGGGATTCCGCTCCCGGATCCGCCGCTTCCACCGCCTCCGCCCCGGACGGAACCGGACGCACCGCCGCGACCTCTGAGTAGGGGACCGGGCCCGCGCGCGACCGCCCGGTCAACTGGTGGGCAAACGGCGTCAAGTGGGACGGGAGGCCGCCATGAACCGGCGGACACTACTGGCAGCGGGCACGGCACTGGCGACCACGGGGGGCTGGGCCGCCGCGTGCAGCAAGGACTCGGGACAGGCGGCGGGCGAGGGCGACCCGTCCGCCCGCGCCTCCGCCTCGGACGCCTCCGACGCGGGCTCGGCGTCCCGCTCCACTTCCGCTTCCGCTTCGGTCTCCGCCGGCGGCACCGACGGCAAGCCGCGGGCCGCCGACTGGACCGCGCTGGGCAAGGGCCTGCGGGGCGACCTGATACGCCCCGGCGACGCCGACTACGCCACCGCCCGCCAGCTCTACAACACCCGCTTCGACCGGCTGCGGCCCGCCGCCGTCGCCTATGTCTCCACCACCTCGGACATCGCCGAGTGCCTGGACTTCGCCCGCCGCCACGGCGCCCCCGTCGCCATCCGCAACGGAGGCCACAGCTACGCGGGCTGGTCCAGCGGCGACGGCCGGCTCGTCATCGACGTCTCCGCGCTCAAGTCCATCCGCACCTCCTCCGGCGAGGCCCGGATCGGCGCGGGCGCCAAGCTCATCGACGTCTACACCTCCCTGGGCGCGTCGGGCGTCACCGTGCCCGGCGGCTCCTGCCCCACCGTCGGCATCTCCGGCCTGACCCTCGGCGGCGGGCACGGCGTGGTCTCCCGGGCGTACGGGCTCACCTCCGACAACCTCACCGGCGCGACCATCGTCACCGCGGACGGCCGGACCCTCCAGGTGTCCAAGGACCGCGAGCCCGATCTGTTCTGGGCCCTGCGGGGCGCCGGCAACGGCAACTTCGGCGTCGTCACGGAACTCCGCTTCCGCACCCACAAGGCCGCCGACGGCGTCACCTGCTACATGACCTGGCCGTGGTCCAAGGCCGCAACGGTGCTGCGCGCCTGGCAGAAGTGGGGCCCGGACCAGCCGGACGAGATCTGGTCGGCGCTCCACCTGGAGGCCTCCCCCGGACGGACGCCGACCGTCTCGGTGAGCTGCTTCTCGCTCGGCACCTACGGCGAGCTGCAGAACGCCGTCGACCGGCTCGCCGACGGCCCGGGCGGCCCCGGCCCCGCCAGGAGCGTCTCGCTGCGCCGCCGCGGCTATGTGGAGGCGATGCGGATGTACGCCGGCTGCGGCAACACCGGCACCACCCAGTGCCACCTCCCGGGCAGCACCCCGGGCCGCAGCTCCTCCGGGGTCCTGCGGCGCGAGACGTACGCGGCCCGCTCCGACTTCTACGCCCGCTCGCTGAGCGAGGCGGGCGTGCGCGCGATGCTCGGCCAGGTGGAGGCCTACGGACGCCGTACGAGCGGCGGAGGCGCGGTCAGCATCGCGCTCACCGCGCTCGGCGGCGCCGTCAACCGCGTCGCGCCCCTGGCCACCGCCTTCGTCCACCGCCGGTCGCGCTTCCTGGCCCAGTACACCGCCTCCTGGGCGGCCGGCGGGGCCGGGACCGCGCAGCTCTCCTGGCTCGACGGCGTCCACACGGCGATGCGGCGCCATGCGTCGGGGGCGGCCTACCAGAACTACACGGACGCCTCGCTCAAGGACTGGCGCACCGCGTACTACGGCTCGGCGGCGGACCGGCTGACCAAGCTGAAGAAACGTTACGACCCGGACCGGCTGTTCGAGTTCCCGCAGGCGCTGTGAGTCAGGCCGCCAGGTCCTTGTGACGGCGCTCGCTCCGGGGCGCCCGGGACGACCCGGAGAGTTCCGGTACGTCCTCCCCCGCGGCCTCCCCGGCCGCGGGGGCCTTCCCGGCCCGTACCAGCCAGGCGGCCCGCGAGCCGGCGATCGCCGTCGTCAGCGGGGTCAGCAGCATCATCGCGAGCGGCGCCAGCAGCAGCGCGACCGCCGTGCCCAGCGCGAACCCGCCGATGACGTCCGTCGGGTAGTGGACGCCCATGTAGACGCGGCAGAACCCTTCCAGCAGCGCGAGGCCGATCGCGGCCAGCCCATAGGTCCGGCTGACCATGAACACGCCCACGGCGAGCGCCATGGTCAGCGTCGCGTGGTCGCTGACGAAGGAGAAGTCGGACTTGCCCGCGACCAGGACGTCCAGCCCCTGATGATCCTTGAAGGGGCGCGGCCGCTCCACGAACTCCCGGATCGGGATGTTGGCGAGCAGCGCCAGGCCCGCGGCCAGCGGCGCCCACACCAGCCCGGCGACGGCGGACGGCGCGTCCTTCGGACGCCTGCGCACGCTCCACCACGCGCCGAGCAACACCACGGCGAGCCCGATGATGATCCCGTACTCGCCGACGAACTCCATGACGCGGTCGAACCAGTGCGGGGCGTCCTTGGCGAGTCCATTGATGTCGTAGAGCAGGCTGACATCAGGGTTCGACCCGTCCAGTGCGAGTCCAGCCATGTGTCGTGGCCCCTTATCTCTTGCCCGTCGCTACATGCGGCTACCGGCCCCCGTTGGCAAACGCGATCGGTAGCCGATGTCTCCGCTGCCGATCCTCTTCCAGGGAACGCCCTCATCGAGCGAGGCGTTCCGCTCTCTACCCAACGATCACCAGGACGTTACCGAAGGGTGACCCATCGTCGCAGTTCAGGGCGGAGGCTTTATGCGGAGTTCGCCGTCGGCAACGCTTTTGCGCCATCTTTGGTCACCCGCGTCGCACCGATGTAGTCCGGCGTGTCGATCTTGTCGTACCGGATCACGGCACCAGTGTACGGGGCGTTGATCATCTGTCCGCCACCGACATAGATCCCCACGTGGTGGATGGATCTCGGGTCGTCCAGGTCGTACGCGAAGAAGACCAGGTCACCGGGGAGCAGCTCGTCCCGCTTGGGATGCGGCCCGGCGTTCCACTGGTCGTTCGCGACGCGCGGCAGATCGATCCCGACGGTCTTGTACGCCGCCTTGGTCAGCCCGGAGCAGTCGAACCGCCCGCCGTCCTCCGGGGTCCCGTCGCCGCCCCACAGATACGGCTTCCCGAGCTGCTTCTGCGCGAAGTAGATCGCCGCGGCCGACTGCTGCGAGGGCCGCACCTTCTGGACGGGCGCCGCGAAGCTCTTGGCCAGGGTGGTGATGGTCTTCACATAGTTCTGGGTCTCCCGGTAGGGCGGCACGCCGGAGTACTTGATCACCGCGTACGCGCCGGCGTTGTAGGAGGCCAGCATGTTGTGCGTCAGATCGCCCGGGACGTCCTTCACGTACTTCGCGAGCGAGCAGTCATAGGCGGCCGCCGACGGGATCGCGTCCTGCGGGTCCCAGATGTCCCGGTCGCCGTCCTTGTCGCCGTCCACGCCGTGGGAGGCCCAGGTGGCCGGAATGAACTGCGCGATCCCCTTGGCGTTGGCCGGGCTCTGCGCCTTCGCGTTCCAGCCGCTCTCCTGGTAGAGCTGCGCGGCGAGCAGGGCCGGGTTGATCGCGGGGCAGAGGTTCCCCCACTTCTGGACCAGTGGCTGGTACGCGGCGGGAACGGCCCCCTTGGCCAGCCCGACCGTCGTACCGCTCCCGCCGCCCGCCAGGTCCGCGGCGACCATGTACGTACCGATGACAAGGAGCGCGACGAGAGAGAAGGAGACCCCGAAAGCGACACTGACGCCCAGCCAGACCTTGCGCACCCGCCCATCCTCCCCCATCTGCACGTCATACGAACGTGTTTCCGCACGTACGGCGAAATTCCGCCGCTCGCCAGCCGAAACCATACGGGCGAGGCAGGCCGCCCGCACCCCCCTCTCCGCGTGACCCTCCCCTCGACCCTCCTCGTGCGCCCCGCCCCTGCCCCCGGTACGCCCGGCCCCGCCCCGCGACCGCCTCCCCTGGGCGCCCGGAGCGCGTAGAGTCCGGCCCGTCCGAGCACCTCACACGCCGGATCCCAGACGCCCCTACCTCACCCCGTAAGGACCATGCGATGACACAGCTCGACTGGCAGCGGGCCACGACCCCGGAGGACGGGGAGCAGGAGGCCTACCTGGAGGTGGCCGCGGGCCCCGATGGCCGGATCTACATGCGCGAGAGCAACGACCCCGACAACATCGTGGTGACGACCCAGGCCAAGTGGGAGGCGTTCATCAAGGGGGTCAAGGCGGGCGAGTTCGACGACTTCGCGGAGGAGTGAGGGGGAGCGCGGGGGAGGAGCCGGACGAGAAGCGGAGGCGGAGAGGAAGGACCGCCGAACCGCGAGCCGGAGCCCGAACCGCGACCCCGAGCCGGAGCCCGAGCCCCCGACATCGATCATTGCCCAGCGCTCATGTGCGTGATACACACAGTAGCCAGCGGGCCCCACATTGACGCTTTCGTACGCCGACCAGGTCATCGTGGTCCACAACACGTACGAGATCCGCCAAGAAATGCCGCCAAGTCGACATGCGGAAGCGGAATCGTCAGCGAAGATAGAGGCTGGCATGTGCCAACCGACGGAGGCACGCAACTACCCATAAGGGGCGGTGAGTTCTATGTTTCTAGCGGCCGACAAGGGCGACATCGACACCATCATCGGCGGAATCGCCCCAGACTGGGGCCCCTTCGGCGACCTGGGCGGCGAGGCCCGCGTCATGATCGAGGTGGTGATGGCCGTCGCCCTGCTGCTCTGCTTCGGCATCGCCATCTGGGGCGCGGCCAAACAGCGGATCGGCGCGACCGCGCTGCGCGACACCTTCAGCGCCGAACAGGGCAAGGGCCTGATCGTCGCCGGCCTGACCGGTGTGTTCATCATCGGATCCCTGGGCACTGTCTTCACGATCGTGTACGGCATGGCTGTCTAGCGCTCCACACCACCCACCCGCAGAGCCGACCCCCCACGCGCGGCGCACCCCCCGTCCCGAGGCCTCCACCCCCGAGCCCCCGCCCGATCCACCTCCCCACCACGAGGCTGCTCCCTGATGCCCGCTTCGCTCCTTGAGGTCGTGTCAGCTTGATGTCCACTCACACCGTCGCGCACCACCGTCACTCCGCGCCGCTACCGTCGTATGGGGGTGGCCGGCGAGCGACCACGGCTGTCGCGGCCGACGCGGCTGGGGCGGCTGTCACGGTTGGGGCGGCTGGGGCGGTCGGCGCGGCTGTCACGGTTGACACGTTTGAAGGGGCGTACGTGCGATGAGTCTGGGCGGCGATGACGGATACGGCGGGGACTACGGCCAGGACCCGACCCGCACGGGCGGCCCGTCCTCCGGCGGCCACCTGACGCGCACCCGCCTCCCCGAAGGCGACGACGACCCGTTCGCCCCACCCCGCCGAGGCACCTCCCGCCCCGGCAAGCCCAGCCGCAACCTGGTCACCGTGGTGAGCGTCGTCGTGCTGCTCATCGCGGCCATCGCCTTCGCCAACCGAGGCGGCGGAGACGACTCCACGGACGCAGGCTCCGACGGCCCGGGAGGCACCAGCGCGACCA
The DNA here is from genome assembly GCF_001704635.1 of Streptomyces sparsogenes. Taxonomy (GTDB): domain Bacteria; phylum Actinomycetota; class Actinomycetes; order Streptomycetales; family Streptomycetaceae; genus Streptomyces; species Streptomyces sparsogenes. The sequence goes on from NZ_MAXF01000050.1 coordinate 24,154, forward strand.
GCGGGTCCACCGCCCCGACGGGCGAGCGCCCCGTGGAGGGGAAGGACACCGTGACGGGGATCGCGTCGGGGTTCGCCAAGACGGAGCAGGGGGCGCAGAGCGCGGCGGCGAATTACGCGGTGGCGCTGGGGTCGGCCGACATGCTCAACCGGGACCGCCGCCATGAGATCGTGCCGCGGGTCTTCACGAGCGCGGCGGCCGGACCGCTCCAGGACAAGCTCGACAAGGCCTATTCCACGGACTTTCTGCAGAAGCTCGGCCTTGACCAAAACGGCAAGGCCGCCGAGGGGCTGACCTACGTCTCACGCACCGCCCCTGTCGGCACCAAGATCACGAAATACGCGGACGGCACCGCGACGGTCGCGGTCTGGTGCACAGGAGTGTTCGGCACGGCGGGAGAGGGCTCGAAGACTCCGGTCACCAACGACTGGTTCACCATGACGCTCAAGCTGCGCTGGGTGGGCAACGACTGGAAGACCGAGAGCTACTCCCAGAAGAACGGCCCAGCGCCCGTCAACAGCGACCGGACCGCTTCCACGGCCGACGAGATCGCCAAGGCAGTCGAGGAGTACGGAGGGTTCACCTATGCCCGCTAGCCCACACCGCCGTGCTCTCACGGTCACCGGCGCCCTGGTAGCCCTGCAGACGGCTGCCGTGCTCCTGGCCACCCGAGCCGCTGCCGATCCCGACCCGTCGTCAAGCCCGTCAGGGAAGGGCAACTGCGACCTCATCGTCGGGCCGAACAAGCACAACTGCGGACGTGAGCAGACCTCGCCCGACCCATCCGACCCCACCTCCCCCCTCGACCCCGCCGCCTCCCTCGCCCGCGGCTGCGCCAACGCCGCCTCCTGGCTCGTCGGCAAGCTCTCCGACCTCGTCAAGGACACGGCGACCGTCGACTTCACTAACGAGGCATTCCTCCGCCAGTACGCCGTCGTCTTCGCCGCCTCGACCGTCCTCACCCTCATCCTCTGGCTGCTCGCCGTCGCCAAGCGCGCCATCCGCGGGGCGCCGCTCGGCGAGGCGCTGTCGGAGGCCATAGGTTTCCTCTGGCTGACGGTGCTCGCCTCGGCCTTCACCCCGCTGATCCTCTATACGGTCGTCACGGCGACCGACGCCGTCACCGAGGCCATCGCCTCGGGCACCGGCGCGGACAACGACGCCTTCTTCGGCTCGTTCGCCGAGGCCCTGAAGAAGGACGAGGACATCGGCGGCGGGCCGATCATGCTCATCGTCGTGTCGCTGGTGACCATCCTCGCGGCCGGTGTGCTCTGCCTCGAGCTCGTGATCCGCGCCGCCCTCCTCTACGTGGGCGCGCTGCTGGGCACCGCCGTCTACTCGGGTCTCGTCGACAAGAACATGTGGGGGCATGTGCGCCGCTGGGCGGGGCTCATGATCGCGGTGATTCTGGTCAAGCCCGTGGTCGTGATAGTGCTCGCCCTCGCCGGGGCGCTGTCCACGTCCGACAAGGGGCCCGACGCCTTCTCGGCCGTCGTCTCCGGACTCGCGATCATCATCCTCGCCATCTTCGCCAGCGCCATGATCTACCGCTTCGTGCCCGGCTTCGGCGATGAGATCGTCAAGGCCCGCAGCGCCAGCGCGGACCCGGCGTCCCGGCAGGCCGCCGCGATCATCAGCTCTCCCGCCGCGCTCGTGAAGCAGGGCATCAACACCCACAGCGCCCGCGGCGGCGGCGACGGCGGCGGGGGCGGGGCGGCGGCCCGCCCCGGGCAGGCGAAGCCCGCCAACCCGGTCTCCGGCGGCGTCGCCGCCCACAGCTCCCGCGGCGGCCAGGGCGGAGCAGGCGGGGGCGGTGCTGCACGCCCCGGCGGCGCGGGGGGCACAGGCGGCGGGGCCGCCGCCGCGGCCCGCGCGCAGAACCGCGGTTCCAGCAACAACCCAGGAGGTGACCGCCGGTGACGATCGAGGCCCAGTCCCACCCCATCGCGCCTCGCCGCACATATCTGATCGGGCGCGCCCGCCCCAGCGCGATCGTCGGCAAGAACCGTGAGACCGGCGAGATCGCGCTGATCATCGGGGGCGCGTTCCTCGGGATGATGTGCGGGCTGCTGGTCCCGGTGCTCACGCTGCGCATCGCCACCCTGGTGGGCTTCCCGACCCTCGCCCTGGCCGCCGTGTACGTCCCGTACAACGGCCGCACCTTCTACAAGTGGTTCGAGATCAACCGCTCCTACAAGCGCACCGTGCGCAGAGGCGCCACCTACCGCTCCGCCGCCGCCGAGGCCGGCACCCGCCTGGACGGCCGCGAGATCGAGGTCGGCCCGCCGCCCGGCATCGGCCGGATCAACTGGCTCGCGGCCCCCTTCGGCCCCGACGAGATCGCGGTCCTGCTGCACGCCGACCGCCGCACCGTCACCGCCGCCATCGAGATCGAGGGCCCCGGCGTCGGCCTGCGGGACAGCGAGGACCAGGAGGCGCTGGTCGACCGGTTCGGCACGCTGCTCAAGCACGTCGCCAACGGCGACGGCTTCGTGACCCGCCTGCAGATGCTGGCCCGCACCCTCCCCGCCGACCCCGACGCGCACGCCAAGGACGTGGAGCGGCGCGGCGACGAGGAGGCCCCCGCCTGGCTCAAGGACTCCTACGACCAGCTGCAGTCGATGGTCTCCACCTCCTCCGAGCAGCACCGCGCCTATCTGGTCGCCTGCATGCACTACACCCGCGAGCTGGCGGCCGAGGCCCAGGCCATCGCCCGCGCCACCCGCCCCAGCGCCGGCGGCCGCAAGCTCGACAAGGACGCGGGCCTGGCCGTGGTCATGGCCCGCGAGCTGACCGACATCTGCGCCCGGCTCGCCGAGGCCGACATCCGGGTGCGGCAGCCGCTCGGCCAGGGCCGGCTGGCCTCGCTCATCCACTCCATGTACGACCCGGACCACCCCATCGACCACATCCAGGCCATGACCCAGCGGAACGCCTGGCCGGCCGAGCTGGACGCGATGGAGCCCACGTACCTTCAGGCCAAGACCCGCGAGTCGAGCACCCGCGAGCCCTGGTGCCACGCCACGGCCTGGGTGAAGGAGTGGCCGATGACCCCGGTCGGGGTCAACTTCCTGGCACCGCTGCTGGTCCACACCCCCGACGTCATCCGTACGGTCGCGGTCTGCATGGACCTGGAGCCGACCGAGATCGCGATCGAGCGGATGCTGACGGAGAAGACGAACGACGAGGCGGAAGCCAGCCGCGCCGCCAAGATGAACCGCACCGTCGACCCGCGCGACATCGCCGCGCACGGCCGGCTCGACCAGCGCGGCGAGGACCTGGCCAGCGGCGCCGCGGGCGTCAACCTCGTCGGCTACATCACCGTCTCCTCCCGCTCCCCCGAGGCCCTCGCCCGCGACAAGCGGACCATCCGGGCCTCGGCGGGCAAGAGCTATCTGAAGCTCGAGTGGTGCGACCGCGAGCACCACCGGGCCTTTGTGAACACGCTGCCGTTCGCGACCGGCATCCGGCGATAGAGCGATAGAGACGACTGGGACGATAGGGGCTCCGCCGTGGCCGATCCGATTGGCGCCATCACCGAAGCGTTCACCAGCTTCCTGTTCGGGAAGGTGGAGACGACCCGGCTGCCGGTCCGCACGTCCACGGGGCAGGCACAGGCCGTCTACCTGCCCACCGCCGCACCGGGCCTGGGCGACTCGGGCGTGATCATCGGGCGGGAGGTGTACTCCGGCAAGGGGTACATCTATGACCCGTTCCAGCTGTACGGGCAGCAGCTGCCCGCCCCCCACTGGCTGGTCCTCGGCGAGTCCGGAAACGGCAAGTCGGCCCTGGAGAAGACCTACGTCCTGCGGCAGCTGCGGTTCCGCGACCGTCAGGTCGTGGTGCTCGACGCCCAGGGCGAGGACGGCGTCGGCGAGTGGAACCTGATCGCCGAGGAGCTGGGCATCACCCCCATCCGGCTCGACCCGATGGCCGCCCTGGACGGCGGCATCCGCCTCAACCCCCTCGACCCCGCGATCACCTCGACGGGCCAGCTGGCGCTGCTCCGCACGATCATCGAGGTGGCGATGGGTCATGGCCTCGACGAGCGCTCCGGGTTCGCCCTCAAGGTCGCCCACGCGTACGTCAACCAGACCATCGTCGACCGCCAGCCGGTGCTGACCGACATCGTCGAGCAGCTGCGCCACCCCGAGGCGGATTCGGCTGAGGCGATGAACGTCGACATAGACGACGTGCGGGCCTGGGGCCTCGACGTCGCCCTGGTGCTCGACCGGCTCGTCGACGGCGACCTGCGCGGCATGTTCGACGGCCCGACGACGGCGGGCATCGACCTCAGCGCCCCGCTCATCGTCTTCGACCTCTCCCACATCGACCGCAACTCGATCGCCATGCCGATCCTGATGGCGATCGTCGGCGTGTGGCTGGAGCACACCTGGATCCGGCCGGACCGCAAGAAGCGCATCTTCCTGGTCGAAGAGGCCTGGCACATCATCAACTCGCCGTTTGTCGCGCAGCTCTTCCAGCGCCTGCTGAAGTTCGGGCGCCGGCTCGGCCTGTCCTTCGTCGCCGTCGTCCACCACCTGTCCGACGTGGTCGACGGCGCGGCGGCGCGGGAGGCCGCGGCGATACTCAAGATGGCGTCGACCCGGACCATCTACGCCCAGAAGGCCGACGAGGCGCGGGCCACGGGCCGGGTGCTGGGCCTGCCGCGCTGGGCCGTCGAGATCATCCCGACCCTGACGCCCGGCATCGCGGTCTGGGACGTCAACGGCAACGTCCAGGTCGTCAAGCACCTGATCACCGAGGCCGAGCGGCCGCTCGTCTACACCGACCGGGCGATGACGGAGGACGCGCTGGCCCTCCAACTGGCCGCCGACGCCGAAGCGGAGGCCGAGGAGCGGGCGGCCGCGGCCGTGGAGCAGCGGCTCGCCCAGGAAGCCGCCGAGGCGGACGCGTACGGCGGGCCCTCGTACGGTTCGACGGTGGCCTGACGTGGCGGCGGGGCGGGTCCACGGCGGGCAGGGCGGCCCTGGGCGCGGCGGACAGGGGCACGGCGGGCAGGGGCGCGACGGACAGGGATACGGCGGTTCGGGCTACGAGGGCCCCGGCGGGCCGGGCGGGCCCCCGCCGGCCGCGCGGGGCGGCGGCGGGATCCCGGACGGGCTGCTGGTCGGCTCCTTCGCCTTCCTGCTCGGGCTGACGGGCCTGGCGTGGTCAGCGACGGGGCTGGCCGGGCTCTTCGCCCACGGCGCCTGGCCGGACGGCGTGCGCTTCCTCCGCACGCCACTGGCGATGCGCGCGCTGGTCCAGCGCCCCCACGACCTGGCGGCGGCCTGGCCGGACACGCCGAAGGAGCAGCTGTCGGGATACGGGCTGTTCTGGGGCCTGTTCATCAGCGAGCTGATGGTGCTGATCGTGCTGTCGGTGTTCGCCATCGGCACGGTCACCCGCTATCGCGCGGTCCGTGCCAAGCGCCGCGCGGCCCGGTGGGAGGCCGTCGGAGGCCACGAGTACGCCCCCGGGACGGACGCCTCGGCCCACCCGCGCGGGCACGGGCACCGCCACACCGCAGGGCACGCAGGGCGCGGAGCAGACGGAGCGGATGGGGCGGGAGCAGCGTCACCCCCGGCGCAGGCACCGGGGCCCGGGCAAGGGCCAGGGCGGGACGCCACGGCTCTCGGCGGCGCGACGGGCCCGGCAGTGCCGGGCCGCCCGTACGCGTACGACGCCCCGGCACCCGAGGCGGGCCCGTCCGGGGGCGCCCCGGCGGCCTCCTCGGCGGGGTGGAACGCCGCAGCCGCCGACGCGGCGGGCCATGGCGCGCACGCGGCCCAGGGACGGCCGGGAGGCGTCCTCGGCGGTACGGCCGCCGAGGGCACAGCCGTCGGCGGCCGTACCGCCGAGCAGTGGGCCGACCAGGGCACGCCCGGCACCGGACCGCACCCGGCGCCCGGCCACGGCCCCGTAGGGGCGCACCCCGGCGCGCCCGGCACCGGACAGCCGGGCCCCCCGGCGACCGCGTACGGGCCATGGAACGGCGACCCGGGAGCCGCAGCACAGCGCCCCATCGCCGAACAGCGGGCAAGCGCATGGAGCGGCTCTGGCGCCACCCTTGACCCCGGCGGCGCGGCCGACACCTACAGAGCGGGCGGCACCCCCGGCCCAGGCGGCCCCGGCGGCGCTGGCGGCCCGGGCGGCACCCCCGGCCCTGGCGGCCCCGGCGGCGCCCCCGACACCCACAGCGCGGACGGCGCCAGCGGCCCGGGTGCCACCCACGCCCCTGGCGGCCCCGACGGCAACTACAGCCCCGGCGGCCCCGGCAGCCCCGGCGGCCCCCACAGCCCCGGCGGCCCGGGCAGTTGGGTCGGCCCCGGCGGCCCGGAGGCTCCGAGCGCGGGGCCGGCCTCCGGGGTCGCGGCGGCCGCGCCCCAGCCGGTGCCCACCCCGCGCGGCGGCCCTGGCTTCCCCGGGGCCGAGGCGCCGGCGCACTCCCGGGTCCTCTACGGCACCCAGCGCGGGGACGCCGCGTCGCAGGCCGTCCTGGACGCCGTCGGCCCGGTCCTGGTCGTCACCAGCGACGCCGCCCTGTGGGCGGGGACCAAGGACGCACGGGCCAAGTTCGGCCCCACCCACGTCTTCGACCCGTCCCACCTCCTCGACACCCCGGCCCGGCTGCGCTGGAACCCCGCGGCGGGCTGTGAGTCCCGCGATGTCGCCGCGACCCGCGCCGCCGCGCTCCTCGCCCCCGTACGCCCCCTCCACGCCGTCGACAGGCCCATGGCGGAGGCCGCGGAGACCATGCTCCGCTGCTGGCTGCACGCGGCCGCCGTGGACGGCCGCCCGTTCCGCCACGTCCACCGCTGGGCCCAGGGCAACTCGGCACACGAGCCGGTGCGGATCCTCAGGACCCATGCGAAGGCCGCGGGGGGCGCCGCGGGCGAGCTGGAGGCGACGCTCACCGCGCACCCCGAGCGCCGGGACATGGCCCAGGAGTTGACGGCCCGTGCCCTCGCGGCGCTGTCGTCGATCCACATCCGGGACGCCTGCAATCCGGGCCGGTCCGACGCCCTCGCGTTGGAGTCATTTGTGGGCGAAGGGGGAACGCTGTATGTGATGGGCGAATCCATCGAGGATCCGCGGACCCATCCGGGTGCGATGCCTTTGCTGACCGCACTCGCCTCGCACGTGGTCGAGCACGGCCGGCGCATGGCCGAACGGTCATCCTCCGGTCGGCTCGACCCACCACTCACCCTCGTCCTGGACGATGTCGCGGCCGTCGCACCGCTGCCCCAGCTGCCGGACCTGTTGGCCCACGGCGCCTCCCTGGGCCTGCCCACGCTGGCGCTGATGCGCTCCCAGGAGCAGGCCCGCGCGCGGTGGCCGCACCGCACGCTGGTCGGCTGAGAGGCGGTACCGGGACGACTCGCCCGGCTCCTCTCCAGAGCCGAAAAAAATTTTCTGGCGGCGATGTCGAGAACCGGCAACCGGCTCCGTCCCCGCGGTGAACGCGACCACAATGGGCCGCACCAGCATCGAGGAGAACCACCATGGCCAAGTACCTGCTGCTCAAGCACTACCGCGGCGCCCCGGCCCCGGCCAACGACGTGCCGATGGACCAGTGGACCCCGGAGGAGATCTCGGCGCACATCAAGTTCATGCAGGACTTCGCCGCCCGGCTCGAGCAGACCGGCGAGTTCGTCGACGCCCAGGCACTCGCCCCCGAAGGGTCGTGGGTCCGCTACGACGGTGAGGGGCGCCCGCCGGTCACCGACGGCCCGTTCGCCGAGACCAAGGACCTCATCGCCGGCTGGATGATCATCGACGTGGACCGCTACGAGCGCGCCGTCGAGCTGGCCGGGGAGCTGTCGGCCGCCCCCGGGGCGGGCGGGAAGCCGATCCACGAGTGGCTGGAGCTGCGCCCGTTCATGGCCGAGCCGCCCACCATCACGGAGTGACCTCGCCCATGTCGATGGATGAGGCCCTCCTCCGGAGCCTCACGCCGAGCGTGCTGGGGATCCTCGTCCGCCGCGGAGCCGACTTCGCGGCGGCCGAGGATGCCGTGCAGGAGGCGCTGGTCGAGGCGGTCCGCGTCTGGCCGGCCGACCCACCACGGGACCCGAAGGGCTGGCTGATCACGGTCGCCTGGCGCCGGTTCCTCGACGCGACCCGGGCGGACACCGCCCGCCGCCGGCGTGAGGACCTGGTCGACGAGGAGCCCGCGCCCGGGCCGGCGCCCTCGGTGGACGACACGCTCCAGCTCTACTTCCTGTGCGCCCACCCGTCGCTGACGCCGTCATCCGCGGTCGCCCTCACCCTGCGCGCCGTCGGCGGGCTCACCACCCGCCAGATCGCCCAGGCCTACCTGGTGCCCGAGGCGACCATGGCCCAGCGCATCAGCCGTGCCAAGCGGACGGTCTCGGGCGTGCGGTTCGACCAGCCCGGCGACGTCGCCACCGTGCTCCGCGTCCTCTACCTGGTCTTCAACGAGGGCTACTCCGGCGATGTCGACCTGGCCGCCGAGGCCATCCGGCTCACCCGGCAACTCGCGGCCGCGATCGACCACCCCGAGGTGGCGGGGCTGCTCGCCCTCATGCTGCTCCACCACGCCCGGCGCGCCACCCGGACCGCGCCCGACGGCAGCCTCGTGCCGCTCGCCGAACAGGACCGCGGCCGGTGGGACACCGCGTCGATCGCCGAGGGCGTCACGATCCTCCAGGCGGCCCTCGCCCGCGACCGGCTGGGCGAATTCCAGGCCCAGGCCGCCATCGCGGCCCTCCACGCCGACGCCCCCACGGCCGAGGAGACCGACTGGGTGCAGATCGTCGAGTGGTACGACGAGCTTGTGGGCCTGACCGACAGCCCGGTCGTCCGGCTCAACCGTGCCGTGGCCGTCGGCGAGGCCGACGGCCCGCGCGCCGGCCTGGCGGCGCTCGCGGCGCTGAACGACTCTTTCCCGAGCTCGTCGGGCAGGGGGCACCCCCTGCCCCGCTACACCGCGGTGGCGGCGTATCTGCATGAACGCGACGGCGACCTGACGACGGCGGCACGGCTGTACGCCGAGGCGGCCCACAAGGCGCCCAACCTCGCCGAACGCGATTACCTGACGCGCCAGGCCGCCCGGCTCAACGCCCACCGCTCCCGCTGACCCGGCCGCCAACGCGAAAAAGCCTCGGTCCCGAGTATCTTCCGATACTCGGGACCGAGGCTTATCAAAATTTGTTCGGCGGCGTCCTACTCTCCCACAGGGTCCCCCCTGCAGTACCATCGGCGCTGAAAGGCTTAGCTTCCGGGTTCGGAATGTAACCGGGCGTTTCCCTAACGCAATGACCACCGAAACACTATGAAGAAAACAAACCAGCCCAACCCGTATACGGGTCAGCACATGGTCGTTACTTCAGAACCAACACAGTGGACGCGAGCAACTGAGGACAAGCCCTCGGCCTATTAGTACCAGTCAACTCCACCGGTCACCCGGCTTCCATATCTGGCCTATCAACCCAGTCGTCTACTGGGAGCCTTACCCCATCAAGTGGGTGGGAGCCCTCATCTCGAAGCAGGCTTCCCGCTTAGATGCTTTCAGCGGTTATCCCTCCCGAACGTAGCCAACCAGCCATGCCCTTGGCAGAACAACTGGCACACCAGAGGTTCGTCCGTCCCGGTCCTCTCGTACTAGGGACAGCCCTTCTCAAGACTCCTACGCGCACAGCGGATAGGGACCGAACTGTCTCACGACGTTCTAAACCCAGCTCGCGTACCGCTTTAATGGGCGAACAGCCCAACCCTTGGGACCGACTCCAGCCCCAGGATGCGACGAGCCGACATCGAGGTGCCAAACCATCCCGTCGATATGGACTCTTGGGGAAGATCAGCCTGTTATCCCCGGGGTACCTTTTATCCGTTGAGCGACGGCGCTTCCACAAGCCACCGCCGGATCACTAGTCCCGACTTTCGTCCCTGCTCGACCCGTCGGTCTCACAGTCAAGCTCCCTTGTGCACTTACACTCAACACCTGATTGCCAACCAGGCTGAGGGAACCTTTGGGCGCCTCCGTTACCCTTTAGGAGGCAACCGCCCCAGTTAAACTACCCACCAGACACTGTCCCTGATCCGGATCACGGACCCAGGTTAGACATCCAGCACGACCAGAGTGGTATTTCAACAACGACTCCACCATGACTGGCGTCACGGCTTCACAGTCTCCCACCTATCCTACACAAGCCGAACCGAACACCAATATCAAGCTGTAGTAAAGGTCCCGGGGTCTTTCCGTCCTGCTGCGCGAAACGAGCATCTTTACTCGTAATGCAATTTCACCGGGCCTATGGTTGAGACAGTCGAGAAGTCGTTACGCCATTCGTGCAGGTCGGAACTTACCCGACAAGGAATTTCGCTACCTTAGGATGGTTATAGTTACCACCGCCGTTTACTGGCGCTTAAGTTCTCAGCTTCGCCACACCGAAATGTGACTAACCGGTCCCCTTAACGTTCCAGCACCGGGCAGGCGTCAGTCCGTATACATCGCCTTACGGCTTCGCACGGACCTGTGTTTTTAGTAAACAGTCGCTTCTCGCTGGTCTCTGCGGCCACCACCAGCTCCGAGCGCAAAGGCCCATCACCAGCAATGGCCCCCCTTCTCCCGAAGTTACGGGGGCATTTTGCCGAGTTCCTTAACCATAGTTCACCCGAACGCCTCGGTATTCTCTACCTGACCACCTGAGTCGGTTTAGGGTACGGGCCGCCATGAAACTCGCTAGAGGCTTTTCTCGACAGCATAGGATCATCCACTTCACCACAATCGGCTCGGCATCAGGTCTCACCCTTATATGAGAGACGGATTTACCTACCCCTCGGGCTACACCCTTACCCCGGGACAACCACCGCCCGGGCTGGACTACCTTCCTGCGTCACCCCATCGCTCACCTACTACAAGTCTGGTCCGTCGGCTCCACCACTCCCCTTCACCCGAAGGATCCAGGGCGGCTTCACGGACTTAGCATCGCCTGGTTCAGCGCTGGCGCTTCAAAGCGGGTACCGGAATATCAACCGGTTGTCCATCGACTACGCCTGTCGGCCTCGCCTTAGGTCCCGACTTACCCTGGGCAGATCAGCTTGACCCAGGAACCCTTAGTCAATCGGCGCACACGTTTCTCACGTGTGAATCGCTACTCATGCCTGCATTCTCACTCGTGAACCGTCCACAACTCGCTTCCGCGGCTGCTTCACCCGGCACACGACGCTCCCCTACCCATCACAGCGGCCGTTGGACCTCATGCTGCAATGACACGACTTCGGCGGTACGCTTGAGCCCCGCTACATTGTCGGCGCGGAATCACTTGACCAGTGAGCTATTACGCACTCTTTCAAGGATGGCTGCTTCTAAGCCAACCTCCTGGTTGTCTCTGCGACTCCACATCCTTTCCCACTTAGCGCACGCTTAGGGGCCTTAGTCGATGCTCTGGGCTGTTTCCCTCTCGACCATGGAGCTTATCCCCCACAGTCTCACTGCCGCGCTCTCACTTACCGGCATTCGGAGTTTGGCTAAGGTCAGTAACCCGGTAGGGCCCATCGCCTATCCAGTGCTCTACCTCCGGCAAGAAACACACGACGCTGCACCTAAATGCATTTCGGGGAGAACCAGCTATCACGGAGTTTGATTGGCCTTTCACCCCTAACCACAGGTCATCCCCCAGGTTTTCAACCCTGGTGGGTTCGGTCCTCCACGAAGTCTTACCTCCGCTTCAACCTGCCCATGGCTAGATCACTCCGCTTCGGGTCTTGGGCGCGCTACTCAATCGCCCTATTCGGACTCGCTTTCGCTACGGCTTCCCCACACGGGTTAACCTCGCAACACACCGCAAACTCGCAGGCTCATTCTTCAAAAGGCACGCAGTCACGACGCAAGGACAAGTCCCTGCGCGACGCTCCCACGGCTTGTAGGCACACGGTTTCAGGTACTATTTCACTCCGCTCCCGCGGTACTTTTCACCATTCCCTCACGGTACTATCCGCTATCGGTCACCAGGGAATATTTAGGCTTAGCGGGTGGTCCCGCCAGATTCACACGGGATTTCTCGGGCCCCGTGCTACTTGGG
>NZ_MAXF01000051.1 GCF_001704635.1 Streptomyces sparsogenes
CGTGACGTGACGGGCGGTGTGTACAAGGCCCGGGAACGTATTCACCGCAGCAATGCTGATCTGCGATTACTAGCGACTCCGACTTCATGGGGTCGAGTTGCAGACCCCAATCCGAACTGAGACCGGCTTTTTGAGATTCGCTCCACCTCGCGGTATCGCAGCTCATTGTACCGGCCATTGTAGCACGTGTGCAGCCCAAGACATAAGGGGCATGATGACTTGACGTCGTCCCCACCTTCCTCCGAGTTGACCCCGGCAGTCTCCTGTGAGTCCCCATCACCCCGAAGGGCATGCTGGCAACACAGGACAAGGGTTGCGCTCGTTGCGGGACTTAACCCAACATCTCACGACACGAGCTGACGACAGCCATGCACCACCTGTACACCGACCACAAGGGGGCACCCATCTCTGGATGTTTCCGATGTATGTCAAGCCTTGGTAAGGTTCTTCGCGTTGCGTCGAATTAAGCCACATGCTCCGCCGCTTGTGCGGGCCCCCGTCAATTCCTTTGAGTTTTAGCCTTGCGGCCGTACTCCCCAGGCGGGGAACTTAATGCGTTAGCTGCGGCACGGACAACGTGGAATGTCGCCCACACCTAGTTCCCAACGTTTACGGCGTGGACTACCAGGGTATCTAATCCTGTTCGCTCCCCACGCTTTCGCTCCTCAGCGTCAGTATCGGCCCAGAGATCCGCCTTCGCCACCGGTGTTCCTCCTGATATCTGCGCATTTCACCGCTACACCAGGAATTCCGATCTCCCCTACCGAACTCTAGCCTGCCCGTATCGAATGCAGACCCGGGGTTAAGCCCCGGGCTTTCACATCCGACGTGACAAGCCGCCTACGAGCTCTTTACGCCCAATAATTCCGGACAACGCTTGCGCCCTACGTATTACCGCGGCTGCTGGCACGTAGTTAGCCGGCGCTTCTTCTGCAGGTACCGTCACTTGCGCTTCTTCCCTGCTGAAAGAGGTTTACAACCCGAAGGCCGTCATCCCTCACGCGGCGTCGCTGCATCAGGCTTTCGCCCATTGTGCAATATTCCCCACTGCTGCCTCCCGTAGGAGTCTGGGCCGTGTCTCAGTCCCAGTGTGGCCGGTCGCCCTCTCAGGCCGGCTACCCGTCGTCGCCTTGGTAGGCCATCACCCCACCAACAAGCTGATAGGCCGCGGGCTCATCCTGCACCGCCGGAGCTTTCCACCCGGTAAGATGCCTCACCAGGTAATATCCGGTATTAGACCCCGTTTCCAGGGCTTGTCCCAGAGTGCAGGGCAGATTGCCCACGTGTTACTCACCCGTTCGCCACTAATCCACCACCGAAGCGGCTTCATCGTTCGACTTGCATGTGTTAAGCACGCCGCCAGCGTTCGTCCTGAGCCAGGATCAAACTCTCCGTGAATGCTTCCGGGCTGTCCCGGCAACACCACGAGAGCGGAGCAGGCCGGAGGAATAATCCAGCCCGCTCACAGCGTCCTCGCTGTGTGTGTTTCTTCAAAGGAACCTCGTCCGACCAGACGATCCGAATCAGACCGGCCGATCGTACGGGGTATCAACATATCTGGCGTTGACTTTTGGCACACTGTTGAGTTCTCAAGGAACGGACGCTTCCTTCGAAACCGTTTCACCGGTTTCTCCGGGCGCTTCCCTTCGGTGTTTCCAACCTTACCAGATCCGTTTTCCGGTCCGTTCCCGGTCCGAATTCCGTTTCCGGCCCCCTGTTGGAGCGGGGTTTTTCGCGCCTTCCGGCGTGGTCACTACGTTAGCGGATTTCCCCGGAGGCTCATAATCGAGTCTCCCGGGCCGAATTCCGGGCACGCCGAAATCCATCCCGATGAGGGGCCGTGCAGTAGTGGTTTGCCGCCGGTGCGGCGTGAGTAGCTGTCGGTGAAGCACTACGGCTCCGTGACAACCCGAAGAACTGTACACGACGCTTCGGGAGCCATCAAGCGCGCCCGCACACGCCGCGCCGGCGCCGTGGTCGAGGGGGCGGCCGGCGCGGGCGCGGGCGTGGTCAGCCGTTGCCGGAGGCGAGTTCTCGGCTGCGGTCGCGGGCCGCCTCGAGGGCGGCGATCAGGGCGGCGCGCACGCCGTGGCTCTCCAGTTCGCGGATGGCGCTGATGGTGGTGCCGGCGGGCGAGGTCACCGCCTCGCGCAGCTTGACCGGGTGCTCGCCGCTGTCGCGGAGCATCACGGCCGCGCCGATCGCCGCCTGGACGATCAGGTCGTGGGCCTTGTCGCGGGGCAGGCCGAGCAGGATGCCCGCGTCGGTCATCGCCTCGACGAGGAAGTAGAAGTACGCGGGGCCGGAGCCGGAGAGCGCGGTCGCGGCGTCCTGCTGGCTCTCGGGGACGCGCAGGGTCTTGCCGACGCCGCCGAAGATCGCCTCCGCATGGGCCAGGTGCTCCTCGGTGGCGTGGCTGCCGGCCGAGATGACCGACATGGCCTCGTCGACCAGGGCGGGGGTGTTGGTCATGACCCGGACGACGGGGGTGCGGGCGGCCAGGCGCGACTCGAAGAAGGCGGTCGGGATGCCGGCCGCGCCGGAGATCACCAACCGGTCGGCGGGCACATGCGGGGCCAGCTCGTCGAGCAGGGCGGCCATGTCCTGGGGCTTGACGGTGAGGATGAGGGTGTCGGCGATCTTGGCGGCCTCCGCGTTGGAGACGGCCTCGACGCCGTAGCGGGCCCGCAGCTCTTCGGCGCGCTCCGCGCGGCGGGCCGTGACCAGCAGGTCGGACGGGGCCCAGCCACTGCGGATCATCCCGCTGAGCAGGGCTTCACCGATCTTTCCCGTGCCGAGCACGGCGACCTTCTCCGACATGGTGCGGCTCACCTCGCGATGTGCACTGTTCGTGCCGAGCTGTGTGAAAACGGTTGGACGTACGGAGCCATCCTCGCACCGGGGGCGGGGTAGGTGTGGTGAGTGTCCGGGTGGCGGTACGGGGGGGGCCGGCGTGTGGTGGGGGCGGGTCCGCGCGGGCGCCCGCCGGGGCAATCGGAGCGGATCCCTCCCGTTAGATGACTCCGTGTTCACAGTTCGGTTACATAGCGACTTGCAAACGGTCACATTCCTTTGGACATAATGGAGTTCGGTGTCCAACTCGTGATCAGAGGGGGGGCGATGGTGAGGACCATCGGGCAGGCCGGCCGTGTGCTGCTCGCCGCGGTATCCGTACTGCTGGCCCTCTTCCTCGCCGCCGACTGCGCATATGCGCAGGTCACCCACCCCGAGATGGTGGCCACGGCAACCGTGGCCGAGTCCCGTCCGGTCGTCAAGGTCACCGAGTCCGCACACCGCGACCGCGGGGCCGACGACTGCCAGGGGCTCCGCGGCAACCGCGCCCCGGTCACCGCACCCACCCCGACGGGCAAACCCGGATGTGTGTGCGGTTGCGACGCCGACCGGCTGGAGCCGCGTACCACGGCCGTCGCACCTCTCACGGGACGGCAGGCCGTCCCCGTGTCGAGATCCGGCGAACTGCCGGTCTCCCTCCAGATCTTCCGCTGCTGAGAGGCATACCGCTCTGCGGCCAGCGCGCCGTACGGCGGTCGACTGTGCCCTCTCTCAGCTCATCAGCAAGCGAACTCATCAGCTAGCGACCGATTCCATCGATCCCACTGACGCAGCGCTACGCCGCGCCCGCGCCTGCCCATGTGCCGGTGCCGGGGCGCACTGGAGGCAACCCTCATGCCATTGCGAAAGATCCTTCCCGACCGTTTCCGCGGGGCGGGTGGAGCCGACGGCTCTCCCGGCGGCGCCGGCACCTTCCGCGCCGACTTCACCGCTTCCCTCGTCGTCTTCCTCGTCGCCGTGCCCCTGTGCGTGGGCGTGGCGGTCGCCTCGGGCGTCCCGGCCGAGCTCGGCCTGATCACCGGCATCGTCGGCGGCCTGGTCACCGGTCTGATGCCGGGCAGCAGTCTGCAGGTCAGCGGGCCGGCGGCGGGGCTGACCGTGCTCGTGTACGAGGCCGTGGAGGAATACGGCCTCGCGGCGCTCGGCGTCCTGGTCCTGATATCCGGGCTGTTGCAGCTGGCGATGGGCGTGCTGCGCCTGGGGCGCTGGTTCCGGGCGATCTCCGTGGCGGTGGTCCAGGGCATGCTCGCGGGCATCGGCCTGGTACTGATCGCCGGACAGCTGTACGCGCTCGCCGACGCCAAGGCGCCGAGCAGCGGCCTGGGCAAGCTGGGCGGGCTGCCGGGGCTCGTCGCCGATGTGGCCGGGTCGAGCGCCGCGCTCAAGGCGGTGGCCGTGGGCGCGGGCACGATCGCGGTGCTGGTGCTGTGGCCGCTGTGGAAGCGGGGGGCGCAGGTGCTGCCCGCCCCGCTGGCGGCGGTCGCGCTGGCCACTCTGGCCACGGTGGGGATGGACCTGCCGGTCGCACGGGTCGAGGTGCAGGGCCTGCTGGATGCCGTGCAGCCGCCCGGGGGCGGCGAGTTCGCGCAGCTCGCGGAGATCGGCGTGCTCGGGACCGTGCTGGCCTTCACGCTGATCGCCTCGGCCGAGAGCCTGTTCTCCGCGGCCGCCGTCGACCGGCTGCACGACGGCCCGCGGACCGACTACGACAAGGAGCTCATCGCGCAGGGCGCGGGCAACGCGGTGTGCGGTGTGCTGGGCGCGCTGCCGATGACCGCGGTGATCGTGCGGAGTTCCGCCAATGTGCGGGCGGGCGCCAGGACCAAGGTGTCGCGGGTGCTGCACGGTGTGTGGCTGCTGGTGTTCGCGGTGCTGTTCCCCGCGGCGCTCGGCGTCATCCCGGTGGCGGCGCTGGCGGGTGTGCTGGTGCACGCGGGCTGGAAGCTGATCCCGACCAAGGACCTGGTCCCGCTGTGGCGTGCGCACCGTGGCGAGGCGGTGGTGCTGGTGGTGACCGCGAGCGCGATCGTGATCACCAACATGTTCGAGGGCGTGATCATCGGTCTGCTGATGGCGGTCGCCAAGTCGGCCTGGGAGACCTCGCATGTGCACGTCGAGGTGGCCGGTTTTGAGGACGCTCCGGAGGACCGGCCCGTACGGGTCCGGGTGCTGGGCAACGCGACGTTCCTGCGGCTGCCCAAGCTGCTGGACGAGTTGGAGGCGCTGCCCCGTGAGCGGGAGGTGCGGCTGGACCTGAGCGGGCTGCGCCATGTGGACCACGCGTGCGAGATGGCGCTGGCCACCTGGGCGGAGCGGCACAACGCGGTGGTCAGCCGGGACGCCGACGCGGGCTCCGGCGCGGCCGGCGGCGACGTGGACTCCGACCCCGATGCCGACGCCGACGGCATCGCCGTCAAGGACACCGGCGCCGAGGAGCGCGCCCTGGCCTAGTCGCGCGGAGCCGTACCCCCGGCCCGTGGTGACCCGGATCCGATCCGGGTCACCACCGGGCCGGACTGACGCGAGCGGGCCCCAGGCGGCTCGCTCGCGGACGTATCAACGTTCCCTCCCCCAGGAGACGTTCGACGCCACGGCGCACGAGCGCCCGGGGCGACCCGCGTGACGGCGCGGCGCCCGGGATCGGTCTGCCGCGCCCACGGGCCGCCGTTTAGGCTGAGGCAGCTTCAACGTATGGCGTGGACGCACGCGCCGACGGGCACTTGGGGAGGGGTGGCGGTGCCGCTGAGCGCCGGTGATCCGGAGACCATGGGCGACTACCGGCTGCTGGGCCGGCTCGGTTCCGGCGGCATGGGCGTCGTCTATCTGGCGCGCTCGGCGTCGGGGCGGCAGGTCGCGGTCAAGGTGGTGCACGCGCAGTTCGCCGAGGACGAGGAGTTCCGGACCCGCTTCCGACAGGAGGTCGCGGCGGCGCGGCGGGTGAGCGGCGCGTTCACCGCGCCCGTCCTGGACGCCGACCCGGACGCCGAACGCCCCTGGATGGCGACCCTGTACGTGCCGGGGCCGACGCTCTCCGAGCGGCTGACCGAACGCGGCCCGCTGAACGCGGCGGAGCTGCGGCGGTTGGCACTGGGCCTGGCCGAGGCGCTGCACGACATCCACCGGGTGGGGGTGGTCCACCGCGATCTCAAGCCGGCCAATGTGCTGATGGCGGACGACGGCCCGCGCGTCATCGACTTCGGGATCTCCCGGGCGGCCGACAACCAGGCGCTGACGGTGACCGGGCGGGTCATGGGCACGCCTCCCTTCATGTCGCCCGAGCAGTTGAGCAGGCCCCGTGAGGTGACCGGGGCCTCGGATGTCTTCTCGCTGGGCACGCTGCTGGTGTACGCGACGACCGGCAAGGGGCCGTTCGACGGCGAAAGCCCGTATCTGACGGCGTATCAGGTGGTGCACGAGCCGCCCGAGCTGAGCGAGGTCGCCCAGCCGCTGCGCGGCATCGTGGAGCGCTGCCTGGCCAAGGCGCCGGACGACCGGCCCGGTATCGCGGAGCTGGTGCGGCTGCTGGACGGGTTGCCGGCCAAGGGCGAGGTCCGCACCGTCGGCCGTGGTTCCGCCGGCCGCCGTGGTTCCGCCGGCGGGTCAGGCGGCGAGGCGGCCGACGGCCCGGGCAAGGGCAGCGGCAAGAGCAAGAGCAAGGAGCAGGGGCCAGGGCAGGAGGGGGACCGGGACGGGGCCGGGGCGGCAGGGATGGGCCAGGGCAACTGGACGGCCTGGAGCGGGGTCCGGCGGCGGCGCCCCGTGCTCGCCGCCGTGATCGCCGTCGCGGCGCTGGCCCTGGGCGGCGGCGCCTTCGCGCTGTACGCGCCCGATGACGACGGCGGCGGCGGGGTCCGTACCAGCGGCCGGCCGGCCGACGCCGCGCGGATGCTCGCCCTGCCCTCCGGCTGGCGGCCGTGGCAGGTGTCGCTGCCCAAGGCCGCCGGGCCCGCGTCCCCCT
Organism: Streptomyces sparsogenes; assembly: GCF_001704635.1. Lineage (GTDB taxonomy): Bacteria > Actinomycetota > Actinomycetes > Streptomycetales > Streptomycetaceae > Streptomyces > Streptomyces sparsogenes. The sequence continues at coordinate 6,812 of NZ_MAXF01000051.1, forward strand.
CGGGCGAGTACGACGACTACGTGGACTTCGGCGGCGATGTCACCCCGCTCTGCGTACGGCAGGACACCAAGCTCTACTGCGGCGGCAGCGGCTTCCCGACCGTCCGCGTGGACGCGCTGACGGGGCACGTCGACTGGAGTACCCGCGCGCTGGTCGACTCCGAGACCTCCGCGACCGGTTCCGCACCGGCCGGGGTGCGCGGCGGGCTGGTCTTCGTCCACGACAGCCCGTCGGACACGGTCTCCCGGCTGGTTGTCCTCGACGCGGACTCCGGCCACAAGAAGTGGGCGCGACCGACCAGCACCACCATCGACACGGCCCTCTTCGACGACATGGTCCTCTCCAGCTCCGCCGACGACCGGTCCCTGGTCGCCCGGGACGCGGACACCGGCGAGCAGCGGTGGTCGTACCGGGTGCCCAAGGGGCAGCTGTGCACGGCGACGGTGTACGGGAACGTGCCGTACGGCGTGTGCTGGGACGACACCCAGGGCGACACCGAGGACGACACCCTGTGGTCCACCTTGGTGCGGCTGGACAAGCGCGACGGCTCCCCCACCAAGCTGGCCCGGCTGAAGGACACCGAGGACGGTCTGGGGCTCGACGGCGACGACCTGCTGATCCTCCCGGCGACGGACGGCGCCGACACCGGTCCGCACCCCAGCGTCCTCCGGCTGGACATCCGCACCGGGGACAAGCGGCGGGTCACCCTCCCGAAGAGCGCGGTGGGCACGGCCACGCTGACCGGCGGCCGGCTCTTCTTCATCCAGGAGAGCGGCAAGGTCACCGCGGTGGACGTGGACAGCGGCAGGCAACTGTGGAGCCGGCAGACGACGGTGGAGCGGCTGGGCAAGCCGGTCGTCTCCGCCGCGGAGAACACGGTGTACCTGTGCAGCGCCAGCGGGCGGCTGCTGGCGCTGGACCTGCGGACGGGCGCGGAGCTGTGGCAGTCCGCGCCGCGGAGCGAGCACAGCGGCTCGGGCGGCGGCCCCGAGTCGTCGCAGGTGCTGCGGCTGGGCGGGGCGATCGTGGCGCTGGCGAGCGACGGGACGCTCTTCTCGGCCGACCCGCGCCACCCGGACGCGGAGCCCTCGAAGCCCGCGAACTCCGCCGAGCCGCCCCCGGACTCCGCCGAGCCGACGGAGCCCGCGGGCGGTTCGGCGTCCGCGAAGCTCTCCGCGAAGCCCTCCCGGACGGCCTCGGTGGGGCCTCCCGTCGAGCCCGCCGCGCCCGGGCGTGGTTGAGCGGCGCCCGGTCAGCCGGCGCAGACGACGGTGATGAACCCGTCGCTGCCGGTCTTCACATACGCGTCGGAGACGTACTGCCCCGGCGCGATGCTGTCCCAGATGTCGGTCGTGCCGTACGGGCCCGAGATCTTCTGCCCGCGCCGCTGGCAGCGGATCGGGACGCGGGTGTCGTACGGCAACACCTTGATCAGCTTGCTGGTGGTGCTGGGACCGCTGCGGACGTTCACCCGGTAGCCGGGAGCGATCGGGTAAGTGATCGTCCCCGCCTCGGCGGTTTCCAGCTGCGTGGTTTCCGTCGCGCCGGCTTCCGTGGCGCCGGCTTCCGCCTCGGCGGTTGCCGTCGCGGCGCTCGTCTCCACGGTCTCTTCCATGGCCATCGGCCCTCCCCCGTCGACCTTCATTCCGATGTTGTGCACATCTTGTGCACATGTCGTCTTACGTGACACGACCCAGCGGAGGCTAACAGGGCTCGCACGTGTCATCGACTAGGCTCGCCGAGCCGCGACTGCGGCCGAATTCACGGGGGTGGGGGAATGCCGCCGGTGCGCAGAGCCGGGACAGGCCCGGAAGCGGAGGATCCGGAGTACGCCGGTTCCTACCGGTTGGAGGCGCGCCTCGGCTCCGGGGGGATGGGCGTCGTACACCTGGCGCGCTCGGCCTCGGGGCGGCGTCTCGCGGTGAAGGTCGTCCACGCGGAGTATGCCGAAGACACCGAGTTCCGGGCGCGGTTCCGGCAGGAGGTGGCCGCCGCCCGGCGGGTCAGCGGCGCCTTCACCGCGCCCGTCGTGGACGCCGACCCGGACGGTGAACGCCCGTGGATGGCCACCCTTTACATCCCCGGCCCCACCCTCGCCGAGCACGTCAAGCGGAACGGCCCGCTGGAGTCCGGGGACCTGGTGCGGCTGGCCGCCGGACTCGCGGAGGCGCTGCGCGACATCCACCGCGCGGGGGTGGTGCACCGCGATCTGAAGCCGAGCAATGTGCTGCTCGCCGGGGACGGGCCGAAGGTCATCGACTTCGGGATCTCGCGGCCGTCGGACAGCGAACTGCGCACGGAGACGGGGAAGCTGATCGGCACCCCGCCGTTCATGGCGCCCGAGCAGTTCCAGCGGCCGCGCCATGTGGGGCCCGCGGCCGATGTGTTCGCGCTGGGGTCGCTGCTGGTCCACGCGGCGACCGGGCGCGGGCCGTTCGAGTCCGAGAGCCCGTACATCGTGGCGTATCAAGTCGTCCATGACGAGGCGGATCTGGGGGGCGTGCCGAGCGTGCTGCTGCCGCTCGTGCAGCGCTGCCTGGCCAAGGATCCCGCCCAACGTCCCACGCCGGACGCCCTGATGACGGTCCTGCGCGCGATCGCCGGCCCGCATCCGCCCGCCCTGCGCGGCCCGCTCCCGCGCGTGCCCGCCCAGCGGGGGCGCGGTACGGGGCCGTTGTGGGGCGACGACGAGGACGGCGGCGAGGCCCTGGGAGACGTCACGCCCCACCCGGCCGATCCCGCCGATCCCGCCTGCCTCCCCGAACTCGCTGACCTTCCCGAACCCGGCGACCCGGTCGGCGTCGAGCCCCTGGCCGCCGGTGACCACGCCGACGGCGCTCAGCACAGCACTCAGTACGACGGCCGGGACGCTGATACGCGGGTCTCGGCGGGGCAGGACGCGGCCGGGGTCCGGCCGGGCGGTGAGGAGCACGACGGCGGGGCGGGGCGGCGGCGCCGGACGGCGCGGCGGTGGGTCACGGCCGGGGTGCTGGCCGCGGTGATGCTCGGCGCGGGCACGGTCTGGGCGCTGCAGCGGGGCGACGACGGGCGGCGCGCGGCGGGCGGGGAGCCGGCGGGCTCGGCGCGGGCGGCGGCCTGGCGGCCGTGGGCGGGCAGGCTGTCCGCCGACGGCTCCGCCGCGGCGGGCCAGGGCGTGCCGGCGGCGTCCTGCTCGTACGGGGGCGGCGCGCTGTACTGCGCGGGGCGGGGCGTCGAGGCCGCACGCCTGGATCCGGCGGACGGCGAGGTGGTGTGGTCGCGCCCGGCCGCGGCGGGCCGCCCGCACGACGGCACGCCGACCGCCCCGGCGCTCTCCGGCGGTCTGGTCCAGGTGGTGTCGCCGGACGGGGCGCGGCTGCGGGCGCTCGACCCGAAGACGGGGCGGCCCCGGTGGAGCCGCGACGTGGCCTCGTACCAGGGCCGCGTCTACCCCTCGGGCGACACGGTGCTGCTGGTCGCGGCGGACGGCACGGTCACGGCGGTGGACGGGGCCACGAACGAGCGGCTCTGGCGCCATGCCTTCCCCGGGCACACCGTCCCGGCGTTCGTCTCGTACGGCGACGGGCGCACCGCCTATGCGCTCAGCACGACGGGGGACGGTTCGCGCACCCTGGTCACGGCGGTCGACACGGCCCGCGGCACGACGCGCTGGCAGCGTTCCTTCAGCGGCACCCTCACCCCCGCCGGCACCGACTCCGTCCCCGCCGACTCCTCCCCCGCCGACTCCGCCGACACCGACTCCACCCCCACCGATTCCGAGGGGGCTCTCTTTCTCACCGGCACCGACGCGCAGACCCGCACCGCCACCGTCGTCCGGTACGACCCGGGGCGCCGCGCCGAGCGCCGCGTCACGCTGGCCACGCCGGTGTTCGCGACCAGCGCGGTGGTGCGCGGCGGCATGGTCTATCTGCTGTGCTCGGACGGGGGTCTGGTCGCGGTCGACCCGCGCCGTACGGCTCAGAAGGACCGTACAGATGGGGACCCGGCGCAGCGGTGGCGGCTGGAGACCTCGGTGAGCAACGCGTCGCCGCTGGTGGCGGCGGGCGACCGGCTGTACTTCTCGGCTGCGGACGGTCGGCTGCTCGCCGTGGACGCGGTGGGGGGCGAGTTGCTGGGGCAGACCCCACCGCGTACGGGCAAGGCCGGGAAGAGCTTCCTGGACGCGGTGCCCGCGCCGGTGGCGGCGGACGGCAAGGTGTTCGGCTCGGCGCCGGACGGCTCGGTCTTCGCGGTGGCGGGGCGGGACCCGGCCCGCTGGTGAGCGCGGCGTGGCGAAGCCCCGCGCTCAGTGACAAAGCCTTGCGGACAAGGGCGAAGCCCGCACAGTGGCACCCCCCGGGCAGTGGCACCCCCGGGCAGTGGCAAAGCCCCCCGGACAGTGGCTCCGGGGGGCTCGGGCCCAGGGAGTGTCGTCCCTGGGCCACCGACGGTGCCGGGCCCGGAGGGCCCGGGCCGGCCGTGCTAGCCGAGCTTGCTGACGTCCCGCACCGCGCCCTTGTCCGCGCTGGTCGCCATCGCCGCGTACGCCCGCAGCGCGGCGGACACCTTGCGGTCGCGGTTCTTCGGCGCGTACACGCCGCCGAGGGCCGCGCGGCGGGCCGCCAGCTCCTCGTCGCTGACCAGCAGCTGGAGCGTGCGGGCGGGGATGTCGATGCGGATCCGGTCGCCGTCCTCGACCAGGGCGATGGTGCCGCCGGACGCCGCCTCGGGCGAGGCGTGGCCGATGGACAGGCCGGAGGTGCCGCCGGAGAAGCGGCCGTCGGTGATCAGGGCGCAGGCCTTGCCCAGGCCCCGGCCCTTGAGGAAGGAGGTGGGGTAGAGCATCTCCTGCATGCCGGGGCCGCCCTTGGGGCCCTCGTAGCGGATGACGACGACGTCGCCCTCCTTGACCTGCTTGCCGAGGATCTTCTCGACGGCCTCTTCCTGGGACTCGCAGACCACGGCCGGGCCCTCGAAGGTCCAGATGGACTCGTCGACGCCCGCGGTCTTCACGACGCAGCCGTCCTCGGCGAGGTTGCCGTACAGGACGGACAGGCCGCCTTCCTTGGAGTAGGCGTGCTCGATGTCGCGGATGCAGCCGTTCTCGGCGTCGGTGTCGAGGGTGTCCCAGCGCTCGGACTGGGAGAAGGCGGAGGCGGAGCGCACACAGCCGGGGGCGGCGTGGAAGAGCTCCACGGCCTCGGCGGAGGGCGAGCCGCCGCGGATGTCCCACTGCTTGAGCCAGTCGGCGAGCGAGGACGAGTGCACGGTGTGCACGTCCTCGTTGAGCAGCCCGCCCCGGTAGAGCTCGCCCAGGATCGCGGGGATGCCCCCGGCCCGGTGGATGTCCTCCATGTAGTAGACGCCGCCGGGGGCGACGTTCGGGGCGACCTTCGCCAGGCAGGGCAGACGGCGGGAGAGCGCGTCGATGTCCTTCATGTCGAAGTCCAGCCCGGCCTCCTGGGCGGCGGCGAGCAGGTGCAGGATCGTGTTGGTCGAGCCGCCCATGGCGATGTCGAGGGCCATGGCGTTCTCGAAGGCGGCGCGGGAGCCGACGGCGCGCGGGAGGACGGTCTCGTCGCCCTGCTCGTAGTAGCGCTTGGTGATCTCCACGACGGTGCGGCCGGCGGTCTCGTACAGCGCCTTACGGGCGGTGTGGGTGGCCAGCACCGAGCCGTTGCCGGGGAGGGACAGGCCGATCGCCTCGGTCAGGCAGTTCATCGAGTTCGCGGTGAACATGCCGGAACAGGAGCCGCAGGTCGGACAGGCGTTGTCCTCGATGCGGGCGATGTCCTCGTCCGAGACGCTGTCGTTGGCGGCCTCGGAGATCGCGGTGATCAGGTCGAGCTTGCGGACGGTGCCGTCGACCAGGGTGGCCCGGCCCGACTCCATGGGGCCGCCGGAGACGAAGACGGTGGGGATGTTCAGCCGCATCGCGGCCATCAGCATCCCGGGCGTGATCTTGTCGCAGTTGGAGATGCAGATCAGCGCGTCCGCGCAGTGCGCCTCGACCATGTACTCGACCGAGTCGGCGATCAGGTCGCGGGAGGGCAGGGAGTAGAGCATTCCGCCGTGGCCCATGGCGATGCCGTCGTCCACGGCGATCGTATTGAACTCGCGCGGGATGGCGCCCGCGGCGTGGATCGCCTCGCTGACGATCCGGCCGACCGGCTGGAGGTGGGTGTGGCCCGGCACGAACTCCGTGAAGCTGTTCGCCACCGCGATGATCGGCTTGCCGAAGTCCTCACGCGCTACGCCGGAGGCCTGCATAAGGGCTCGGGCGCCCGCCATGTTGCGGCCATGGGTGACGGTGCGGGACCTCAGCTCGGGCACGGTGCTCCACTCCCTCGTTCTCCGGGTCGTCCCGGTGGTCCGGGTTCTTGAGTCTTCTGAGCGTACGCCTCCCATCCGGGATACGGACGCACCGTCCGAATCCCAAGACGCGCGGCTCACCCCTCGGGCAGCCCCGCCGGGGCGCTCGGGCCCTCGCAGGCGCTGGGCCTCGCGCTTGACCCAGCCGGGCCCTCGGCGGGGTCGGACGGCGGCGGTCAGATGGCGGCGGTCAGATGGTGTCGTCCGTCAGATAGCGCTGGAGCGTGGGCCCCACCACGGCGACGATGTCGTCCACCGACGCGGAGGCCATCGGCTCCATCCCGATCACATACCGCAGCATCGCGATCCCGATGATGTGCCCGGCCGCCAGCTGCGCCCGGAACTCCGGGTCGGGCACGTCCAGCTCTTCCGCCATCCGCAGCAGCAGCCGGCGCTCGATCAGGCCGCGCAGGACCGCCGCCGCGGCCTCGTTCGTCAGCGCCGAGCGCATCACGGCCAGCAGCGGGAGGCGGGTGACGGGGTTCTCCCAGACGCCGAAGATGAAGCGGGCCATCCGTTCGCCCGCCCCCTCCCGGCTGCCGTGCACGGCGTCCGGAGCGCCCATGGCGGGCGCCAGGATCAGCTCGACGGCCGCCCCGAAGACCTGGTCCTTGGTGCCGAAGTAGTGGTGGACCAGGGCGGGGTCCACGCCGGCCGCCTTCGCGATGCCGCGGATCGAGGTCTTGTCGTAGCCGCGCTCGGCGAACTCGTTGCGCGCCGCGGCCAGGATCCGGTCGCGGGCCCCGGGGGCGTCGGCGGCGCCCTCGGTGCGGGGCGGCCGGCCGCGCCGTCGCGGAGCGGGGGATTCCGAGGGCAGGGCCGGGGTCACGAGCCGGGCACCGCCCCGCGCGACGAGGACTTCGAGGAGCGCCTCGACGAAGACCGCGACGAGGACCTCGACGAAGACCGCGACGGGGGCGAGGCGGCCGGGTCCGGGGAGAGGGCCGAGCCGGAGGCGGCGGCCGGGTCCGGGGAGACGGCCGTGTTCGGCGAGGCGAGGTGGAGTCGGGTGAAGGCCAGCGCCTCCGCCAGATCGGCCTCCCGCTCGGCCGTGGACATCGCCCGCCGGGTGTTGACCTCGACGACCACATGCCCGTCGAAGCCGGTCGCGGCCAGCCGCTCCAGCAGCTCGGCGCACGGCTGGGCGCCCCGCCCCGGCACCAGGTGCTCGTCCTTGTTGGAGCCCATCCCGTCGGCGAGGTGGATATGGGCCAGCCGGTCGCCCATCCGGTCCACCATGCCCAGCGCGTCCGTACGGGCGGTCGCCGTGTGCGAGAGGTCGATCGTGAAGTGGCGGTAGTCGTCGTGGGTGACGTCCCAGTCGGGCGCGTACGCCAGCATCTCCCGGTCGCGGTAGCGCCATGGGTACATGTTCTCGACAGCGAACCGCACGTCCGTCTCGCCCGCCATGCGCCAGATTCCGCGCACGAACTCGCGGGCGTACGCGCGCTGCCATCTGAAGGGCGGGTGGACCACGACGGTGGAGGCGCCGAGCTTCTCGGCGGCCGCCTTCGCACGCTGCAGCTTCACCCACGGGTCGGTCGACCACACCCGCTGAGTGATCAGCAGGCATGGCGCGTGGACGGCGAGAATCGGCACCCCGTGATAGTCGGAAAGCCGGCGCAGCGACTCGATGTCCTGGCTGACCGGATCGGTCCACACCATGATCTCGACACCGTCGTAGCCCAGGCGTGCGGCGATCTCGAAGGCCGTCGCCGTCGACTCCGGATAGACCGAGGCCGTGGACAGCGCGACCTTCGCATCCGGGATGCGCACCACTGGCTCTGTCACGAGGGACAGGGTACGGCGCTCCTCCGTACGGCTAAACCGCCGCCGGTCAGGCCGGTGCCGGGACCGGGCGGGGGGCGGGCCCGGCGGGTGTCACCCCGTCGGCAGATGGTCCAGACGGCGCAGGATGACGCCCTCGCGCAGCGCCCACGGGCAGATCTCCAGCTCGTCCACCTGGAACAGATCCATCGCGGCCTCCGCCACCAGCGCCCCCGCCAGCAGCTGCGGCGCCCGCCCCTCGGAGACGCCCGGCAGCTCCTCGCGCTTGTCGACGGGCATGGCGGCCAGCTTCGGCACCCACTGCTCCAGCGCCTGGCGGGTCAGCCGGCGCGGGACGTACAGGCCCTCGGCGGAGCGCGCCGCGCCCGCGATCCTGGCCAGCTGTTTGAAGGTCTTGGAGGTGCCGACCACGTGGTCCGGTGCGCCATGGCGGCTGAAGTCGCCGACGACCCGGGCGATCTCCGCCCGTACGTGCCGCCGCAGGGCCCGGACGGCGTCCGGGTCGGGCGGGTCGCCGGGCAGCCAGCCGGCGGTCAGCCGGCCCGCGCCCAGCGGCAGGGAGACGGCCGCGTCGGGCTCCTCGTCGAGCCCGTACGCGATCTCGAGCGAGCCGCCGCCGATGTCCAGGACCAGCAGCTTCCCGGCCGACCAGCCGAACCAGCGGCGGGCCGCGAGGAAGGTGAGCCGTGCCTCGTCCTCCCCGGTCAGGACCCGCAGCCGCACCTCGGTCTCCTCCTCAACGCGGGCCAGCACCTCGTCGGCGTTGGCCGCCTCCCGGACGGCGGAGGTGGCGAAGGGCAGCACGTCCTCGACGCCCTTGTCCTCGGCGGCCTGCAGCGCGTCCTTGACCACCGCGACCAGGCGGTCTATGCCGCCGGAGCCGATGGCCCCGCCGTCGTCGAGCAGTTCCGCCAGGCGCAGTTCCGCCTTGTGGGAGTGGGCGGGCAGCGGGCGTGCGCCCGGGTGCGCGTCCACCACGAGCAGATGGACCGTATTCGAACCCACGTCCAGGACACCGAGTCTCATGGCCAGCACGCTACTGCGCGCATCCCCTGGTCAGGTACGGGTCCCGGCCCTGAGCCGGTTGCCCATGGGCATACCCTTGGGCCCGTGGCAAAGACGAAAAAGGCGAAGCAGGACAAAATTCGGAAGCGGGGTCCCGAGGCCGGGCGGGGCGCCGAGGCCGGGGCGGCCTCTGACGAGCTGGAGGACCTGGTCATCGCGTTCGCCCCGGACCTCCCGGAGGGGGCGGAGGGCGCGGACGCGCCGGCCGACCCGTCCGATCCGGCCAACCTGTCCCACCTGTCCGACCTGACTGACCTGTCTGGTCTGTCCGAGGACGAGGCCGATCTGTCCGACGACGAGGTCGGCCTGGACTTCGCCCGCGCCTGGGTCGAATTCCCCGACCCCGCCGACGACGAGCAGGTCTTCCGCTGCGACCTGACCTGGCTGACCTCCCGCTGGACCTGCGTCTTCGGCCAGGGCTGCCACGGCATCCAGGCGGGCCGCGCGAGCGACGGCTGCTGCACGCTGGGCGCGCACTTCTCGGACGAGGACGACGAGGAGCGCGTCGGCCGCCACGTGGCCCGGCTCACCCCGGACCTGTGGCAGTTCCACGACGTGGGCCACGCGACGGGCTGGACCCAGACCGGCGACGAGGACGACGAACGCCAGACCCGCCGCTACGAGGGCTCGTGCATCTTCCAGAACCGCCCGGGCTTCAAGGGCGGCGCGGGCTGCGCGCTGCACATCCTGGCGCTCAAGGAGGGCCGCGAGCCGCTGGAGACCAAGCCGGACGTCTGCTGGCAGCTGCCGATCCGCAGGTCGTACGCCTGGATCGACCGGCCCGACGAGACGCGTGTGCTGCAGATCACCATCGCCGAGTACGACCGGCGCGGCTGGGGCCCGGGCGGCCACGACCTGCACTGGTGGTGCACCTCGGCGACCTCCGCGCACGGCGGCGGGGAGCCGGTGTATCTGTCGTACCGGGCGGAGCTGACGGAGCTCATGGGCAAGGAGGGCTACGACCGGCTGGCCGAGCTCTGCGAGCAGCGGCTGGCGTCCGCCCTGCCCCTCGTGGCCCCGCACCCGGCCGACCCGACGGACTGAGCCTTCGCCTGGGCGCCGGAGGGCTGCGGCCTTACGGGGTACCGGAGGGGCTTCGGTCTCAAGGGGTGTCGGGGGGCTCCGGGGAGGTGTCGCCTGTGTTCGACGGGGGCTCGCCGGGCGGGTCCGAGGGCTCGGGTGTGGGCTCGGGCTCCGCGCCGCGCCCCTCGATCACCACCACGGCCCCCGCCGGATCCACCTTGACCCGCGCGCTCCAGCGCCCCGGCGGCTCGCGGTCCCGGTCCACGGAGACGGTGATCGTGGTGGTCTCGCCGGGCCGCAGCACCCCGGCGGTGTGGTTCAGCTGGAGCCAGGGCGCGGAGGCGGCGGCCGTCCAGTGCACCGGGGCGCCGCCCGAGGCCTTGAGCGTGATGACCGTGACCTCGCCGCTGGGCTGCGCCTCGACCGTCAGCCGCCCGGGGCCCGGCTCGCCCCGGCCGGGGCCCGGCTCGGTGCCCGGCCGGCGGTCGGGCCCGGGAGTGCCGTACGGCCCCGGCCGCCCGCCCTTCGCGGTGCCGGACCGTTCCGCCTGGCCGCTTCCCTTCCCGTCCTCGCCCACGACCTCGACGGACACGTCCGGCGGCCGTTTGCCCGCGGTGTCCCCGCGGCCGGATTTCAGCCGCGGGCCGGAACGGTCCTGCGCGCTGCCCGCCTGGCCGTACGAGCGCCTCGTCGAGTCGTCGTGGCCGCCGCCGCTCGGCCGGTCGGGGGTGCGCTCCGCCGTACCGTCCGCGTTGGCGGCGGCCACGGAGTCCGTGTCGTGGTCGTCGCCCGCTGTCGGGGTGCCCCGGTAGGCGGCCCACAGGGCGAGCACCGGGGCGGCCACGATCGAGGCGACCACCGTCGTGGTGAGCGCGCGGCTGCGCATCCGGCTGCGGCGCGCGGCCTGCTCCTTGGGGGCCAGGGGAAAGCCACGCCGGTCGAAGCGGGGCCGGGAGGCGGCGCGCGCCGGGCGCACGCCCTGGGCGCCCACCAGCGCGGCGTACACGGCGGCCCGCGGCGCCTCCAGCACCGGCAGGGCCGCGGGGGCGGCCGCCGTGCCGGGCCAGGGCCCGCCCGCCGTGGCCCGCTCGGCCATGGCCCGGCACTCGCGGCAGTCGTCCACGTGCCGTACGAGTTCGCGGCGCAGCGCGGCGGACAGCAGCACCTGGGTGTCGCCCGCGAGCCGGGCGACGACGGGGCAGTGGCCGAGTTCGACGACGGCGAGCGCGGCGCGCGTCCGCTCCACCTCGCAGGCCGCGCTGGCGAGCAGGGCGCGGGTCTCGTCGCGCTCCTTGCCGAGCGCCGCGGCGACCTCGCGGGGGCTGAGCCGATGGCGTACGGCCAGCTCGAGCGCCTCGCGCTGCTCGGGGGTGGTCCCGGCGGCCTCGGGCCACGCCAGCGCGGCCAGCTCGCGACGGCGCTGCGCGGCGGTGGGCGAGGGGGTGGGGGAGGCGGTGGGCGAGGCGGGGCCGGGCGCGGCCGGGCCGGTCCGGGCGGTGGGCGAGGCGGGGCCGGGCGGGGCGGGCCGGTCGCGGTGGCGCCGCTGGGCCGGCACCTCCGGGGGCCGGGGCCGCCCCGTACGCTCCGCGATCCGGCCGGGCCCGCCGACCCCGCCCGGCGCCCCGGGCTCCCCGGGCTCCCCCGGGTGCGCCGGGTCGCCCCGGTCCCCCGGGCCTCCTGGCCCTTTCAGGCCCCGCAGCTCGGCCAGCTTGCGCAGACAGGCCCAGCGCGCGAGGGCGTAGAGCCAGGGCCGGCACAGATCGCCCTCGGCGGCCACGCGGCCCCGCCCCCGCGCGTGCTGCCGCTCGGCGACGGCGAGCGCCTCGCCGAGCGCGGCGGTCGCGGCGTCGTGGTCGCACAGGACCGACAGGCAGTAGGTGAACAGGCCGTCCAGATAGGGCTCGTAGCGCACGGGGGGACGCTGGGGGTGCGCGGCGGAGGCGCGCGGCGCGCGGCGCGACGCACCGGGCGCGCCGGGCGCGCCGGATGCCCCGGGCGCGCCGGACGTTCCGGGTACGCCGGACGCACCGGATGCGCCGGGCGCGCCGGGCGAGTGTGTCGAGTGCTCGGACCTGCTGCTCATCACCCGGCGACGTTAGGCGGATGATGCAGACTCCAGCGCGCTACTTGCGCTGTTTTAACCCTTACGGGTGACCATCTCCCTCATAAGGGGACAGGTGTCCTCCCGTCGCGCCCCGGATCTGCTACGCGGCTCCCGCCCCGGATCTGCTGGGCGGCTCCCCCTGCGCCGCCTCCCGTACGCCCGTTGTCGGTGCCCGGCGCTAGCGTTGCGGCATGGCTGCCCGTAGCTCCTCCCGATCGTCCGCCAAGGACCGGCCCTCCTATCGCTGCACGGAGTGCGGCTGGACCACGGCCAAGTGGCTCGGCCGCTGCCCGGAGTGCCATGCCTGGGGCACGGTCGAGGAGTTCGGCGCGCCCGCCGTCCGGACGACCGCGCCCGGCCGGGTCACCTCGGCGGCGCTGCCCATCGGCCAGGTGGACGGCCGCCAGGCCACCGCGCGCGGCACGGGCGTGGACGAGCTCGACCGCGTCCTGGGCGGCGGCCTGGTGCCCGGCGCCGTGGTGCTGCTGGCCGGGGAGCCGGGGGTCGGCAAGTCGACGCTGCTGCTCGACGTCGCCGCCAAGGCCGCCACCGCCGACCACCGGACCCTCTACATCACGGGCGAGGAGTCGGCGAGCCAGGTGCGGCTGCGCGCCGACCGCATCGGCGCGCTGAGCGAGCATCTGTATCTGGCCGCCGAGACCGACCTGTCGGCCGTGCTCGGCCATCTCGACTCGGTCAAGCCGTCGCTGCTGATCCTGGACTCCGTCCAGACCGTCGCCTCCCCGGAGATCGACGGCGCTCCCGGCGGCATGGCCCAGGTGCGGGAGGTGGCGGGGGCCCTGATCCGGGCCTCCAAGGAGCGCGGCATGTCCACGCTGCTGGTCGGCCATGTGACGAAGGACGGCGCCATCGCCGGCCCCCGCCTCCTGGAGCACCTGGTGGACGTCGTGCTGCACTTCGAGGGCGACCGCCATGCGCGGCTGCGCCTGGTGCGCGGCGTGAAGAACCGCTACGGGGCGACGGACGAGGTCGGCTGCTTCGAGCTGCACGACGAGGGCATCACCGGCCTCGCCGACCCGTCCGGGCTGTTCCTGACCCGCCGCGCCGAGCCGGTGCCGGGCACCTGCCTGACCGTCACCCTCGAAGGCCGCCGGCCGCTGGTGGCCGAGGTGCAGGCGCTGACCGTCGACTCCCAGATCCCCTCGCCCCGCCGCACCACCTCCGGCCTGGAGACCTCCCGGGTGTCGATGATGCTCGCGGTCCTGGAGCAGCGCGGCCGGATCAGCGCGCTCGGCAAGCGGGACATCTACAGCGCCACGGTCGGCGGGGTGAAGCTCTCCGAGCCCGCGGCGGACCTGGCCGTGGCGCTCGCGCTGGCCAGCGCGGCGAGCGACACCCCGCTGCCGAAGAACCTGGTGGCGATCGGCGAGGTGGGGCTGGCCGGAGAGGTCAGGCGGGTCACGGGCGTGCAGCGGCGGCTGGCCGAGGCGGCGCGGCTCGGCTTCACCCACGCCCTGGTGCCCGGCGACCCGGGGAAGATCCCGTCCGGCATGCGGGTGCAGGAGGTGGCGGACATAGGGGACGCACTGCGCGTACTGCCCCGGCGCAAGCGGGCCGAGCGAGCGCCGGAGGATGCCTCGGGCGCCTGAGGCCCGGCCTGGTGAGCCCGGGCGCCGGCGCCGCGCGCCCGCTCCCGCCCACGGGCGTACGCCGGGAGACCCGGCGGGAGGGTGTTGGCCGCCGGTAGACTTTGCCCTGGTCTCGCCCGTACGTAGCCCGCGCACCGGCACAGCAGGGCGGCCCGCGGCAGCGAATGACCTTGCGACGGAGGAGTGCAGTGGCAGCAGGCGACCGGGCAGCGGCTCCCGGCAAAGCCGACGGTCTGATGCGCGCCTCCCTCAGCGCCGTCGCCCCGGGCACGGCGCTGCGCGACGGCCTGGAGCGCGTTCTGCGGGGCAATACCGGCGGCCTCATCGTGCTGGGCACGGACAAGACCGTGGAGTCGCTGTGTACCGGCGGCTTCGTCCTGGACGTCGAGTTCACCGCGACCCGGCTGCGCGAGCTGTGCAAGCTGGACGGCGCGCTGATCCTCGACAAGGACATCACCAAGATCGTGCGGGCGGGCGTGCAGCTCGTCCCGGACGCCGCGATCCCCACCGAGGAGACCGGCACCCGCCACCGCACCGCGCAGCGCGTCTCCATCCAGACCGGCTTCCCGGTGGTCTCGGTCAGCCAGTCGATGCGGCTGATCGCCCTGTACGTGGGCGGGCAGCGCCGCGTCCTGGAGGACTCGGCCGCGATCCTCTCCCGCGCCAACCAGGCCCTGGCCACGCTGGAGCGCTACAAGCTCCGCCTCGACGAGGTCGCGGGCACGCTCTCCGCCCTGGAGATCGAGGACTTGGTCACCGTCCGGGACGTGACGGCGGTCGCGCAGCGGCTCGAGATGGTCCGCCGGATCGCCACCGAGATCGCCGAGTACGTGGTGGAGCTGGGCACCGACGGCCGTCTGCTGTCGCTCCAGCTCGACGAGTTGATCGCCGGTGTGGAGCCGGAGCGCGAGCTGGTGGCGCGCGACTACGTGCCCGAGCCCACGGCCAAGCGCACCCGTACGGTCCCCGAGGCGCTGGCCGAGCTGGACCGGCTGTCCCACGCCGAGCTGCTCGAACTGGCCAATGTGGCCCGCGCTCTGGGCTACAGCGGCTCGCCCGAGACCCTGGACTCCGCGGTGTCGCCGCGCGGTTTCCGTCTGCTGGCGAAGGTGCCGCGGCTCCCGGGCGCCATCATCGAGCGGCTGGTCGAGCACTTCGGCGGGCTGCAGAAGCTGCTCGCGGCGAGCGTGGACGACCTGCAGATGGTGGACGGCGTGGGCGAGGCGCGGGCCCGGTCGGTGCGCGAGGGGCTGTCGCGGCTGGCGGAGTCCTCGATCCTGGAGCGGTACGTCTAGCGGACCTCCGCCCAGCCGAATCCCCGCCCAGCGGGCCTCCGTCCAGCGGGTCTCCGTCCAGCGGACCTCCGCCCAGCCGACCCCCGCCCAGCGGGCCTCCGCCCAGCGGGCCTCCGTCCAGCGGGGCTCCATCCAGCCGGCCCCCGCCCGGGGACCTCCGCCCGGCGGGGGCTCCGCCGGGCGCCCGCGCGCGTCAGTCCTTCTCCAGCACGAACGACACCCGTGCCGTGCCCAGCCCGTCCAGCTTCGCCTCGACCAGGTACGTACCGGCCTTGGCCGAAGCGCTGCCCGACGGCGTCGCGCAGTGCTCGGCGCTGCGCTTGCGGTCCCACTCCACCGTGCGCTTGGCCTGGCCGTTGCCCGGCACCTGGACCAGCACGGACTTGCTGCCCTGCGGGCAGTCGTCGGACGCCCACACATGGTCGTTCTCGGCGTCGGTGATGGTCAGGGAGGCCGCCGCACGGCCGAAGTCGACCTTGCAGGGGTTGTCCGAGGAGTTCTTCACGACGATCTCGAACGTCGGTTCCTCGCCCGGCTCGTACGTGTTCTTCACCCGCGAGCCCTTGACGCTGCGCACCGTCAACTCGACGTCGCCGCGGGTGCAGACGGGCAGGGTCGACCCGGCCGGGACGCTCTGACCGTCGCCGATGCCGAGGCCGGCGCCGGTCCCGCCGCCGGAATCGCCCGCACCGCCGCCGTCCCCGGCGCCGCCGGTGTCCGTACCGCCGCCGGTGTCGCCGCTCCCGCTGCCGCCGCCGTCGGTGTCACCGGCGCCGCCGGTGCCGGTCCCGCCGTCGTCCGACTCGTCGCGCCCGCCCGGCCGTTGGCTGTTGACGGGGGTGGAGGAGGTGGGCCCCGGGGTGATGGTGCTCGCGGCGCCGCCGCCACCCGACCCCTTGCCCTCGTCTCTGCCGCCGTCGCCGCCCGAACCACCCCAGCCGAAGGCCCAGATGACGAGGAGGGCGACGAGGACGAGAAGCGCCAGCGCAACGGCCCTCCGCCGCCAGTAGATGGAGGAGGGAAGCGGCCCGATCGGATTGCGCAGAGATCCCACGCGGAAACTCTACGAGAGATCGCAAGCGGGACCCGCCAATAACCGCCGCTCCACGCCCTACTTTTCTCATCATCTGACCGGATCCGGCGGCAGGCGCCGCGCCCGCGCCTCGCTTCAGCCGGGACCAGGGGCGGCCGATCGTCCCATCTGACCTCTTTTCAACCGTCGTGCCCGGTCTCGACGACCAGCCCCGCCTCGTACGCCACGATCGCCGCCTGGACGCGGTTGCCGACCTCAAGCCGGTCCAGGACCGCGCTGACGTATCCCTTGACCGTGCCCTCGACCAGGTGCAGCCGGCGCGCGATCTCCGCGTTCGACAGGCCCGCGCCGACCAGGGCCAGCACCTCGCGCTCCCGCGCGGTCAGGCTCTCCGTACGGGCGCGGGCCGCGGCGCCGCGGGTCAGGCGCTCGCCGCCGAGTTCGCTGATCACATGCCGGGCCACCTTCGGCGACAGGAACGCCGCGCCGCCCGCCACCGCCCGCACCCCCGCGATGAGTTCGTGCGGATCCCCGGACTTCAGCAGGAAGCCGGTCGCGCCCCCGCCCAGCGCCCGGGCGATGTACGCGTCCTCGGAGAACGTGGTGAGCACGGCGACCGCGGTGTCCGGAAGCGTGCGGCGGATCTCCTCGCACGCGGACAGCCCGTCCAGCCTGGGCATCCTGATGTCCAGCAGCGCGACGTCCGGCCGGTGGGCGCGGGCGGCCTCCACCGCCTCCCGGCCGTCCGCCGCCTCGGCGACGATCTCGATGCCAGGGCCGGCGGCCAGGACGGCCCGTACCCCCGCGCGGATCATCGCCTCGTCGTCCGCGAGCAGCACCCTGATCGTCGATTCGTTCCTCACCGCACCCCGCCATTCCTTACTGTCGTTCCGCGACTCAGACGCTACAAGCGGACGTACGCCGCCACCCCTGCCGAAAGTCAGGGCACCGGCGTGAGGGCGGCCACGCCCCGGCACCCCGACTCCGGCACGCCCGCCCCGGCACGCCCGCCCCGGGCCGGCCTCCGCCCGCGCCTGACACGCCCCCGGGCCGGCCTCCGCCCGC
>NZ_MAXF01000052.1 GCF_001704635.1 Streptomyces sparsogenes
TGACACGCCCCCGGCCTCCGCGCGGCTGACACGCCCCGGCGGGGCCCGGGGTTTCCGGGGCGGGCGGCGGGCGTGCCAGGATCGTCGGTGACATGACTGCCATCTCCGCCGCCTCCCCCACGCCCTCCGCCGACCGCCCGAACCGTCCCGAGCGCGCCGACCGTCCCGAGCACGCCGCCCGCCCCGAACACGACGCCGCCCGCCCCGGCGGGGCCGCGGGTGCCGACGGGTCCGTCCGCCCCGACGGGTCCGCGGGCGCCGGCGGGGCCGCCCTGCACGGCCCCGTCATCGACTGGTTCGACGCCCACGCCCGCGACCTGCCCTGGCGCCGCCCCGAAGCCGGCCCGTGGGGCGTGATGGTCAGCGAGTTCATGCTCCAGCAGACCCCGGTGAACCGCGTGCTGCCGGTCTACGAGCAGTGGCTCGCCCGCTGGCCGACCCCCGCGGACCTGGCCGCCGAGCCGCCCGGCGAGGCGGTCCGCGCCTGGGGTCGGCTCGGCTATCCGCGCCGCGCGCTGCGCCTGCACGGCGCGGCGGTGGCGATACGGGAGCGGCACGGGGGCCGCGTACCGAGCGACCACGCCGAGCTGCTGGCGCTGCCGGGCGTGGGCGAGTACACGGCGGCGGCCGTGGCCTCCTTCGCGTACGGGCAGCGGCACGCCGTCATGGACACCAACGTCCGCCGGGTCTTCGCCCGCGCGGTCAGCGGCCGGGAGTTCCCGCCGGACGCCACGACCGCCGCCGAGCGCAAGCTGGCCCGCGCCCTGCTCCCCGCCGACGAGCCCACCGCCGCGCGCTGGGCCGCGGCGACGATGGAACTGGGCGCGTTGGTGTGCACGGCGCGCACGCCCGACTGCGCGCGCTGCCCCATCACCGCGCAGTGCGCCTGGCGCGCGGCCGGCTCCCCGGCGCACGACGGGCCGCCGCGCCGCGGCCAGACCTACGCGGGAACGGACCGTCAGGTGCGCGGCAAGCTGCTCGCGGTGTTGCGGGAGGCGGTCGCCCCGGTGCCGCAGGCGGCGCTCGACAAGGTCTGGCACGAGCCGGTGCAACGGGCCCGCGCGCTGGACGGGTTGGTCGCCGACGGCCTCGTGGAGCCGCTGGACGGCGGGCTCTACCGGCTGCCCCTGACCTGACCGCCGAGCTGACCGCCGAGCTGACCGACGAGCTGGCCGTCGGCCTGACCGCCGCGGCGGGGTTCCGCCCCGCCGCGGCCGTTTCTGTGACAAGGCTGTGACACGGCCACGACCCGACTCTGACACTCCGTCCGAACGGGCCCGACTGTTACACAACCTATGGGTAGCTGTGCATTCGCCGCAGGTCAGATGCACATCACGCCGCAACAGCCGCTCCGTAGCGTCCTCTCCGTGCTCGGCGCCCGCCGGGCACACAGGTGGGGAACACAGCGGGATGGAGGCTGCGGATGTCCGGCAGCGGCAAGGTTCTGGATTTCGAAGAGTACGTGCGCAACCGGCAGGACGCGCTGCTCCGCAGCGCCCGCCGCCTGGTTCCCGACCCGATCGAGGCACAGGACCTCCTCCAGACCGCGCTGGTGCGCACCTACGGCCGCTGGGACGGGATAGCCGACAAGTCGCTGGCCGACGCCTACCTCCGCCGGGTCATGATCAACACCCGCACCGAGTGGTGGCGCGCCCGCAAGCTGGACGAGGTGCCGACCGAGCAGCTGCCGGACGCGCGGGTCGAGGACGGCACCGAGCAGCACGCGGACCGGGCGCTGCTGATGGACATCCTCGGAGTGCTGGCTCCCAAGCAGCGCAGCGTCGTCGTGCTGCGACACTGGGAGCAGATGACCACGGAGGAGACCGCGGAGGCGCTCGGGATGTCGACCGGCACGGTCAAGAGCACGCTGCACCGGGCGCTGGCCCGGCTGCGGCAGGAGTTGGAGAGCCGCGAGCTGGACGCCCGCGCGCTCGGCCGCCCGGAGGGCCGCCAGGACCGGCAGCCCGCGCTGCCCGGGCCCCGCCGGATCCGCCAGACCCCGCAGGACCGGCGCCGAGGCCACGAGCGGGGGCAGGAACGGTGCGCGGCCTGACCAGGGCCTCTCCTCCCAAGGCCGCCCCACGGCAGGCCGCCTCTGACCACTCCGGCCCGGACCGCGCCGCCTCGGACCAGGCCGCCTCGGACCACTCCGGCCCGGACCAGGCCTCCCCGGACCGCGCCGCCTCGGACCAGGCCTCCCCCCATCAGGCCGTCCCCGGCAAGCCGGCCTCCGGCAGGCCCGCCCTCCGCAGCAGCGCCCGCCGCATCGCCCCCCGCAGGGCCGCCCTGCTCACGGGCGGCGCGTTCGTCGGCTTCGCCGCCGTCGGCGGGCTGATGCTGGCCGGATGCGGGGCCGGGAGCCAGGGCCTGCGCAAGGAAGGTCCGGCGAGTACCACGTGGCCGTCGGAGCAGGCCGACTCCTCGGGCTCGTCCGCGTACGAGTCCTCCCCCGCCTCCACGTCGCGCAAGCAGAAGGTCGACGCCGTCGCGCTGGTCAAGAAGGACCCGAAGGTCAGCGAGCGGCTGAAGGCCAACCTGAAGCCCTGCGGGAAGAGCACCGCGACGGCCGCGACCGGCGCCAAGAACCCCTCGAAGTCGAAGGGCTACCCGGTCGACGTGGCCTACGGCCGGCTGACCGGCGCCACCGCCTCGGACCTGGTGATCAACATAACCACCTGCACCGAGGGATTCGGCATCGGCTCGTATGTGTACCGCAAGGTCGGCGGGGCGTATGAGAACGTCTTTATGGACGAGCGCCCGCCCGTCTACGCCGACATCGCCAAGGGCCACCTCCGCGTCACCAAGTTGATCTACACAGCCAACGACTCGGTCTGCTGTCCCTCGGGCGAGGACGTGACGACGTACCGGTGGGCCGAGACGCGCCGGCAGTTCCTCGTGTCCGACCGCAAGGTCACCAACGCCAACGAGGACGAGACGCCCGCGCCCGACGACGGAACGGAAGGCTGAAGCAAGGCCGTGGCCGAAACCCATGTGCTCTTCGTCGAGGACGACGACGTCATCCGCGAGGCCACCCAGCTCGCCCTCGAGCGCGACGGCTTCGTGGTGACCGCCGCGCCCGACGGGCTGACCGGGCTGGAGCGGTTCCGGGCCGACCGGCCCGACATCGCGCTGCTGGACGTGATGGTGCCCGGGCTGGACGGGGTGAGCCTGTGCCGCCGGATCCGCGACGAGTCCACGGTGCCCGTGATCATGCTGTCGGCGCGCGCCGACTCGATCGACGTGGTCCTCGGGCTGGAGGCGGGAGCCGACGACTATGTGACCAAGCCCTTCGACGGGGCCGTCCTGGTCGCCCGGATCCGGGCCGTGCTGCGCCGCTTCGGGCACGCGAGCGGGCCCGGCCGGGGCAGGGACGCCGAGCCGGAGGAGCCCGACGGCGGGGTGCTGCGCTTCGGTGACCTGGAGGTGGACCCGGAGGGGATGGAGGTCCGCAAGGCCGGCGCGCAGGTCGCGCTGACGCCGACGGAGATGCGGCTGCTGCTGGAGTTCTCCGCCGCGCCGGGCACCGTGCTCTCGCGCGACCGGCTGCTGGAGCGGGTGTGGGACTACGGCTGGGGAGGCGACACCCGGGTCGTGGACGTCCATGTACAGCGGCTGCGGGGGAAGATAGGCCAGGACCGGATCGAGACGGTCCGCGGCTTCGGCTACAAGCTCAAGGGCTGAGGGCCGAGCCGGGATGGTGAAACTCGCCCTGCGCACCGGTCTGCGCTGGAAGGTCAGCCTGGCGATCGCCGCCGTGAGCGCACTGGTGGCCGTCGCGCTGAGCCTGGTCGTGCACAACGCGGCCCGCGTCTCGATGCTCGACAACAGCCGCGCGGCGATGAACGAGCGGGTGCAGTCCGCCCAGCGGATGTACGAGAAGTACCGGATCCTCGGGTTCGGCGCGAAACTCGACGACGAGCGGCTTCCCGAGCAGCTGAAGAAGGAGGCCGCGCGCGGGCTGCGCGCCACCTACCTGGGGAACACCGGCGCCGCCGGCCCCGAGGTGTGGGCGTCGGTGCCGCTGCGGGACGGCCGGGTGCTGTCCGTGCACACCCAGTTCAACGACCGCGCCCGGGTGCTTCAGGACCTCGACCGCGTCCTCGTCCTCGGGTCGGTGTCGGTGGTCATGGGCGGCATCGCGCTGGGCGTGCTCATCGGCGATCAGCTCTCGCGGCGGCTGCGCAAGGCCGCCACCGCGGCCCGCAAGCTCGCCGAGGGCGACTCCGAGGTCCGGGTGCGGGACGCGATCGGCGGCCGGGTGCGGGACGAGACCGACGACCTGGCGCGTGCGGTGGACGGCATGGCGGAGGCGCTGCAGCAGCGGCTGGAGGCGGAGCGGCGGGTGACGGCCGACATCGCGCACGAGCTGCGCACCCCCGTCACCGGCCTGCTCACCGCCGCCGAGCTGCTGCCGCCGGGCCGCCCCACCGAGCTGGTACGGGACCGGGCGCAGGCGATGCGCCAGCTGGTCGAGGACGTCCTGGAGGTCGCCCGGCTGGACGGCTTCGCGGAGCGCGCCGAGCTGCAGGAGATCGCCCTCGCCGAGTTCGTCTCCCGCCGGGTGCGCGTCGCGGCCCCCGAGGCCCGGGTCACCGTGTTGCGCGACGCCCATGTCTCCACCGACCCGCGCCGCCTGGAGCGGATACTCGGCAATCTGCTGGCCAACGCCGCCCGGCACGGCAAGCCGCCCTTCGAGGTCACCGTCGAGGGGCGGGTGCTGCGCGTCCGCGACCACGGGCCCGGCTTCCCCGAGGCGCTGCTGAAGGACGGGCCGAGCCGCTTCCGCACCGGCAGCAAGGACCGGGCCGGCACCGGACACGGCCTGGGCCTGACCATCGCCGCGGGCCAGGCGCGGGTGCTGGGCGCCCGGCTGACGTTCCGCAACGCGGAGCCGACCGCGGAGGGGCGGGAGGGCGCGGTGGCGGTGCTGTGGCTGCCGGAGTCCGCGCCCACCAACACGGGGAGCTTCCCGGTCATCGAGGTGCCGGACTGAGGGGGCTGGACTGAGGGGGCTGGGCTGAGGGGCCTGCCCGACGTGCTTCGCCGACGCGAGCCCGTACGAACAGCCCGTACGAACGCGCGAGGCGCGGCCGGTGCCACCGCACCGACCGCGCCTCGTGTTTTCCGTCCCCGTACGCCGGGTCAGACCGCCTCGACCACCGGCGTCTGGCCGGCCGGGGTCTGGTCCTGGCCCTGGTCCTGGCCCTCCTTCCGGGACGTCGGGGCGGACCCGCGCAGCGGGACCTCCTTGATGAACCAGGCGGCGAGGAAGCCGACGACGCTGATCACCGCGCCCCACAGGAAGACCTGGTGCGCCCCGTCCGCCACCGCGTGGGTGTACGCGTCCCTGATCTCCGGGGCCAGCTTCTTCAGGCTCTCCCGGTCGAGCTGGGCGCCACCGGAGGTGATCGCCGCGCCCTTCTCCCCGACCCGGGCGATCATGGTGTCCCGCACCTGGTTGGTGAAGAGGGCGCCGAGGATGGCGACGCCGAAGGAGCCGCCGAGGGTGCGGAAGAGGGTGGCGGAGGAGGAGCCGACGCCCATGTCCTTCATCTCGACGCTGTTCTGCGCGATGAGCATGGAGGTCTGCATCAGGAAGCCCATGCCGGCGCCGAGCACCGCCATGTAGATGCCCGAGGTCAGGCGGGTGGTGCCGGTGTCCATCAGGGCCAGCAGGAACATGCCCACCACCATCAGGCCGCCGCCGAGGATCGGGAAGATCCGGTACTTGCCGGTCTGGGTGGTGACCCGCCCCGAGATCAGCGAGACGGCCAGCATGCCCAGCAGCATCGGGAGCAGCAGCAGGCCGGAGTTGGTGGCGGTGGCGCCCTGGACGGTCTGCTGGAAGAGCGGGAGGAAGGTCATCGACCCGAACATCACGAAGCCGGTGAGGAAGCCGATCACCGTGATGAGCGAGAAGTTGCCGTTACGGAAGATGTGCAGCGGCAGCACGGGCTCGGCGACCCGGCGCTCGACGGCCACGAAGGCGATGAGCGCGGCGACGCCCAGCACGCCGAGACCGATGATCTGGGCCGAGCCCCACGCGTACTCGTTGCCGCCCCAGGTGGTGATCAGCACCAGGGAGGTGATGCCTATGGTGAGCAGCGCGGCGCCGATGTAGTCGATCCGTGCCTGCGCGCGCTTCTTCGGCAGGTGCAGCACCGTGGTGATCGCGGCCAGGGCTATCGCGCCGAGCGGGACGTTGATGTAGAAGATCCAGCGCCAGCCGAGGTGGTCGGTGAGGGTGCCGCCGACCAGCGGGCCGCCGATCATGGCCACGGCCATCACACCGGCCATCATGCCCTGGTAGCGACCGCGCTCCCGGGGCGGGACCAGATCGCCGATGATCGCCATCACGCCGACCATCAGACCGCCGGCGCCCAGGCCCTGAAGGGCGCGGAAGCCGATCAGCTGCCCCATGTCCTGGGCGGCCCCGGACAGGGCCGAGCCGGCCAGGAAGACGACGATGGACGTGAGGAACATGCCCTTGCGGCCGTACATGTCGCCGAGCTTTCCCCAGATGGGGGTGGAGGCGGCGGTCGCCAGGGTGTACGCGGTGACCACCCAGGAGAGGTGGTTGAGCCCGCCGAGCTCGCCGACGATGGTCGGCATCGCGGTGCCGACGATCATGTTGTCGAGCATCGCGAGCAGCATGGCGATCATCAGCGCGAAGATCACTACGCCGGTGGAGCGGGGCTTACGGCCCGACGCCGCCTCCGCGCCGGGCAATGCCGCCTCCGCGCTGGACGGCGCCGCTTCCGCGTCGCGCCGCGGCGACGCGGAAGGTACTCCGCCTTCGGACTGATTCTGGGACATGCTCTCCACTTCCCCCTGGGGTGCGGCCGATCGCTGTGCCCGGGCTACTTACTTGCCGCCCGGCTAGTTGAGTACAGTGGAGAAGGTACGGCGTCTACTAGCCGGGCGTCAAGTAAGTTTTGTTCGGCCCCGCGAGGCCCCACGACCACAGGAGAGCACCATGGGCAGCACACCGCAGGCGCGCCGGGGCGACACCCGGCAGCGCATCCAGGACGTGGCCTTGGAGCTCTTCGGCGAGCAGGGGTACGAGAAGACCTCGCTGCGCGAGATCGCCGAGCGGCTCGAGGTCACCAAGGCCGCGCTGTACTACCACTTCAAGACCAAGGAAGACATCCTCATCAGCATCTTCCAGGACCTGGCCCGGCCGCTGGACGAGCTGCTCGACTGGGGCCGCGGGCAGCCCCGCACCCTGGAGACCAAGCAGGAGCTGGTCCGCCGCTACAGCCTGGCGCTCGAAAACGCCCTCCCGTTGTTCCGGTTCATGCAGCAGAACCAGGCGGCGATGAGCCATCTGCGCCCCGGCGAGACCCTCAAGGACCGGATGCTCGCCATGAGCGACCTGCTGAGGGATCCCGAAGCCCCGCTGACCGACCAGGTCCGCGGCCTCAGCGCGCTCTTCGTCATGCACACGGCCCAGTTCGCCATGCAGCACCTCGAAGCCGACCCCGAGGAGAAGCGGAAGGCCATCCTCGAGGTCGCTCTCGACCTCCTGGCACAGGCGAACGCGGGGGAAAAGCCCGGAGCGTCCGGAGCCCCGGACGCGGCCCCGGACGCGCCCAACACCCCCGACGCACCCGACGCACCCGACGCACACTGAAGACCCCGCGCCCGGCGCGGGGTCTCAGCGCCGGGGCGGGGTGCTCGGGGGGCGGGGCGGGGTGCCCGGAGGCGGGGGTCAGCGCCCGGCCGTGCCCTGGTGCCTCAGATCTTGACGCCGTGCGAGCGCAGGAAGGCCAGCGGCTCGACGGCCGAGCCGTAGTTCGGCGTCGTACGGATCTCGAAGTGCAGGTGCGGGCCGGTGGTGTTGCCGGTGTTCCCGGACAGACCTATCTCCTGACCGGTCGTCACGGTCTGGCCCACCCACACCTTCACCTGCGACAGGTGGGCGTACTGGGAGTACGTGTTGTCGTCGTGCTTGATGACGATGGCGTTGCCGTACGCGGGGCCGTCGCCGGCGCCGTTGCCGCCGGCCTTGACCACCACACCACCGTGGACGGCGCGCACCGAGGTGCCGCTCGGCACGACGAAGTCCTGACCGCTGTGGTTGTGGGCCCAGAGGTTGCCCGCGAGACCGAAGGCGGCGCCGATCGAGTAGGAGGCGACCGGCGTCTCCCAGGAGCGGGCCTTGGCCTCGGCGGCCTTCTTCGCCGCCTCCGCGGCCTTCTGGCGCTCCTCGGCGGCCTTCTTCGCCTTGGCCGCCGCCTCTTCCGCCGCCTTCTTCTTGGCAGCGGCGAGCTCCGCGGCCTTCTTCTTGGCCGCGGCCTCCTTGGCGGCCTTCTCGGCGGCCGCCTTCTTCGCCGCCGCCTTCTCCGCGTCGATCACCTTCTGCAGCGCGTCGGCCTGGGCCTGCACCGACTTGCCGAGGGCACCGGCCGGAGCCACCGACAGCGCGCTGTTGCTCTGCGCGGTGTCCGCGGCGAGCGCGACGCCCGCCCCCAGCGCCAGCGAGGCCCCCATGCCCGCGACCAGTACGGCGGCGCGGGAACGCAGAGCGGACTTGCTCGAATAACGGGATTTGGCGCGCGGGGACATAGGGGGGCTACCTCCAGAAACATGGGTGAGTCCCGGCCGGGGACCGGAACAGACGTTCTTTGTTAACCCGGCGGGGCCATGAGGCCAACCCGCGTCACTACTAATCCGCGCCGTACGAAAAGGGGTCGCACCCGCAATTCCGCCAGGGTCCGGGGCCCGGTTCGATATCCCTGATCATGCGCTCACGCATCAGAAAGTCCCACCTCGGTCACCCCTGCTGACCTGCGTGGATTCCGCAGTGTGGGGCCAGATCCGCAAACCCGGGCGACCGCGCCCGACGTGTGCGCGCCCCATAGCCGAAGGCACTCACTATTTTCCGTAGTAGGGCCCCGGCGGTCTGTGTGCCATATCACCGCGCCATAAGATCGCCGATCACCGCCCCGGCCATTCGATGTCCGTTTCGGGACCAAAGACCATACGGCCCCGGTACGCTGTCCGGTCAGAAGCCGCCGGCCACCGCGCCGCACCAGCCATCGGGGGGATGAGGACGTGGATCCCGCAACCATCGGCGTTCGCCTCACCTCGGCCGCCGTGACGCCGCTGATCAAGAAGCTCTTCGTGCAGGAGGGCCCCGGCGCCGCTCTGGTCGACCAGCCGGTCCGCGTCTCGGGGCTCGTCTCGTTCAAGGGCGAGAAGCGCACGCTGACGGAGAAGAACCTCCAGAAGATCGCCACCCAGCTGGTGCAGCGCGCGGTGGAGACCGCGGGGCCGGGGGAACGACCGTGTCCCGCCGACGAGGACGAGATCGTCGCCATGCACCTGGCGACCACACTCCAGGCGCTGGGCGACCTGGACATGGACGATGTGCAGGCCGTGCGGCTCGGCCATCAGGCCCTGGCCCGCATGCTCATCGACGCCACCCTGGCCAAGGGCAACAAACTCTTCCTCAGCCACGCCGCGACGGCGCTCTACCGGCGCCTCGTGGACACCGCCTGCCTGCACATCCTCCACTTCTTCACCCAGCGCTCGACCTTTGTCCACCGCACCCTCGTCGAACAGAGCGGTCAGCTCGCCGACCTGATCACCAAGGTCGACATCTTGATCGAGCGCATCCCCTCCCAGCCGGCCGAGGACGCGGGCTTCGAGAAGGACTACGGCCACTTCGTACAGAAGAAGTACGGGACGCTGACCATCGTCGGCATCGACCTCAGCTACGCGGAGGCCAGCTGGCCCCTGGACGCCGCGTATCTGAGCCTGGAGGCGATCGCCCCGACGCGCGACCGGGCCGCCGCCGCTTCCGGCGAAGCCACCGCGCCCGACGGTGACACCGCCGCGCTCGGCGGCCAGGTCGCCGCGCCCGTCCCCGCCGACCAGGCCCTCGCCGGCCACAGCCGGGTCCTGCTGCGCGGCGTCGCGGGCTCCGGCAAGACCACCCTCGTCCAGTGGCTCGCCGTCTGCGCCGCCCGCCAGGAGCCGCCGCGCGGCATGGAGCAGCTCATCGGCCGCGTCCCCTTCGTCCTGCCGCTGCGCACCATCGCCCGCCAGGACACCCTCCCCACCCCCGACCGCTTCCTCGCCGCCGTCCACAACCCCCGGCACGCCGCCCAGCCCACCGGCTGGGCCGACCGCGTGCTGAGCGCCGGGCGCGGGCTGCTGCTCATCGACGGCATCGACGAGATCCCCGAGCGCGACCGCGAGCGCACCCGCGCCTGGCTGAGCGATCTCCTGCTCGCCTACCCCGACAACCTCTGGCTGGTCACCTCCCGCCCCTCCGCCGTCGCCGACGACTGGCTGGAGACCGAAGGCTTCGCCGAGTTCGCCCTGGCCCCCATGAGCCACGACGACCTCGGCGCCTTCATCGACCGCTGGCACGACGCCGCCCGCGCGACCTGCCGTACCGCCGAGGACCGCGCCGCCCTCGACGGCTACCAGTCGGCCCTGCACACCGCCGTACGCACCAAACCGGACCTCGGGCTCCTCGCCACCAACCCCCTCATGTGCGGCCTGATCTGCGCCCTCCACCGGGCCCGCCGCGGCTATCTGCCCCCCGGCCGCAAGGCGCTGTACGATGCGGCGCTGTCCATGCTCCTCACCCGGCGCGACACCGAGCGCCACATCTACGCCCCCGGCGACGACCAGCTCGACGAGGAGCCGCAGGTCCAGCTCCTCCAGCGGCTCGCGTACTACCTGATCCGCAACGGTGAGGCGGAGCTGGACCGCGCCCAGGCGGAGCGCATCATCGACGACGCGCTCCCCTCCGTCCCCTCGGCCGCCACGCTCGGCGACGCCCCGCGCATCCTGAACCACCTGCTGCTGCGCAGCGGTCTGCTCCGCGAGCCGTCCGTCGGCACGATCGACTTCGTCCACCGCACGTTCCAGGACTTCCTCGGGGCGAAGGCGCTCGTGGAGGCATGGGACTTGGGCCTGCTCATCAGCCGTGCCACCGACGCCCAATGGGAGGACGTCTTCCGCATGGCGGTGGCCCACGCCCGCCCCCGCGAGCGCGGCGCGCTGCTGACCAAGCTGCTCGAGCGAGGCAGTAACCAACCCGCCGTACGAACCCGGGTCCACCTCCTGGCCATGGCCTGCCTCGAGCATGCCGCCGACCTGAATCCGCGCGTACGCGACCTGGTGAAGCGACACGCGGACGAGCTGATCCCGCCCAAGGACGCGGCCGCCGCCCGCGACTTGGCCGACGCCGGTCGTCGTCTGGTCCTTCAGCTGCTCCCACCGCCGGCCGAACTCACCATGGACCATGCCTACCACTGCGTGGTCACCGCCTCCCATGTCGGCACCGACGCGGCCATCCCCTATCTGTCCCAGTTCGCCGACCACCCCGGCCTTCTCGTCCGCTCGCAACTCGCCACGAGCTGGGGACGGTTCGACACCGAGCGCTATTTCACCGAGGTGATTTCCCGCCTCGACCCGGACGGCCTCTACTTCGTGGCCGAGACGCAGGAACACCTGCGTCTGCTCGACAGCACGGGCGGCGTGACGAAACTCCAGCTACGGGGCGACTTCGGCGAGGACGAGCTGCGCACCAGCCCCTCCCTCAGCCGGCTCACCCACCTCAGGCTGGACCGCAACGACGTCCTCACCGACCTGGGCGCCCTGAGCCACTTGAAGAGCCTGCGCACCCTGGTCCTCACCGCGTGTTCCCGGGTCCAGGACCTGACGCCGCTGTCCGCCCTGTCGCTCCAGAGCCTCGACTTCTCCCCGTGGCGCGTGGGCACGTCCGGGAAGGAGTTCCCCCAGGGCCTGGGCACCCTGACGACGCTGCGGCACCTGAAGATCAACCTTGAGTCCTCCGTCATGCCGCCGCGCGCCTTCCCGGCCGGGGTCACCTGGCTCGACCTCCACGTCTACGACCCCGACCTGGACACCACCTGGATCGCCGAGGCGTTTCCCGACCTCCGCCGGCTCGGCATCACCTTCCGCAGCAGCCCCGACACCGGCCGCCTCGACCTCACCCCGCTCGCCGCGCTCTCCTCCCTCGAGGCCGTCTCCGTGGCCCGCGCGGAGATCACCGGCGCCGAATCGCTCACCGGCGTCACCGTCAAGGTGCTCGACGCGGTGCCCCGGCGTACGGGCGTGCCGGCCGACCCCGTGGGATGACGTTGGAGACTCCACGATTCTCTGACTAAAGTCAGAGAATGGATGTGTCGCAGATCGAGCAGGTGCGGCGGTTCAACCGCACCGTCACCGAGCGCGTGGGCGTGCTCCACGACCGCTACCTGGGCCGCGACCGGCCCATCGGCGAGGCCCGGCTGCTCTGGGAGATCGGCGACCGGGGCCAGGACGTACGCCGGCTGCGCGAGCGCCTCGGGCTCGACTCGGGCTATGCCAGCCGGCTGCTGCGCGCCCTGGAGAGCGACGGCCTGGTGACGGTGGAGCCACACCCGGAGGACCGGAGGGTGCGCACCGTCCGCCTCACCGACGCGGGCCGCGCGGAGCGCGCCACCCTCGACCGCCGCAGCGACGAGCTGGCCGGCTCCCTGCTGGAGCCGCTCAACGCCGCCCAGCGCGCCCGGCTGGTGGCAGCCATGGCCGAGGTCGACCGGCTGCTGACCGCCGCGACGGTCATCCTGGACCCCGTCGACCCGGACCACCCCGACGCCCAGCACTGCCTGCGGTCCTACTTCGCCGAGCTGCGCGAGCTCTTCGACACCGGCTTCGACCCCGCGCGGAGCCTGCTGCCCGACGCGGGCGAGCTGCGGCCCCCGCGCGGCCTGTTCCTGGTCGCCCGGCTGCACGGCGAACCGGTCGGCTGCGCCGGCCTGAAGCTGCCGCCAGGCGCCCCGGCCGAGATCAAACGCATGTGGGTCGCCCCCCACACCCGCGGCCTCGGCCTGGCCCGCCGCTTCCTCACCGAGCTGGAGGCGCGGGCGGCCCGGCACGGCTGCGACGTCCTGCGTCTGGACACCAACAAGGCGCTCGACGCCGCGATCGGCCTCTACCACTCCGCCGGCTTCCAGGAGGTCCCGGCCTTCAACGACGAGCAGTACGCCCACCACTGGTTCGAGAAGCGGATCCCCCAGGGCTGAGCGAGCCCTGCCGCGTCCCCCCTTCAGAGGCTGAGGGCGGTGATGTCGCCGTGCGAGGTGGTGGCGCGGATGTCGAGGTCGGCGGTGCCGTCGTTCTTGAGGGAGTTGCTGACGCGCCCGTAGCCGGTACCGGCATCCAGGGCGGCCGAGACGCCGGCGGCGGCGGTGACCGAAATATCGCCGGACTCGGTGCGGAGCACGACCGCGCCGCGCATGGCCTCGGCGATCCGGATGTCGCCCCGCGCGGTGCTGATCTCCGCCGGGCCGCCCAGCCGGCCGACCTCGACATCACCCTCGGTCGCGGTGAGGCGGACGCTCGCGGCCTCATCGATCTTGATCCGGCGGTACGCGCCCTCGAAGGCGACGTCGCCGAGGCGGCCCACGCCGCGGAGCTCGGAGCTTGCGGCCTTGGCCTCGACGTGGGAGCCGACGGGGAGCTGGACGGTGACCTCCACGGATCCAGAGCCGCCGAAGAGCTGGCCCTTGGGCTCGGGGGCGTGAATCCGCAGGACACCGTCGGCGTACGCGACGGTGGTCTGCTCGGCGGTCTGGACGTCGCGGCTCGTGGAGGGGTTGGCGGGCCGGACCTCGACGATGGTGTCGACGCGGGGGGCGGCGATGAACTGGACGCGCCCGGCGGGGATGTCCAGGACGGCGGTGATCGGGGCGGGGGTGTCGAACTTCTGCATCGGGTTCTCCTGTAGTGCGTTCCTTGTTTCCAACAACAGAAACGCTACGTTGCTTTCCATTCGCCAGCAACATCCTCGTTGCATCAAATCAACGTTTATGCAGCTCACCAGCCAGAATTCATTGCAATGATATTGACAGCAATGCAACGATCCCGATCGAGATCATTGCAATGAGTGAGGAGTGAACGCTATAGTCGGGGGACCGGGGACCACCACGACGAGCACATGTCGAGCACACGACGAGCACCGAGGAGATCGCGATGCCAGGAGGCAGGCTCACCCAGCAGGAACGCCAGCAGATCGCGCTGGGGCTGGCCGACAGCCTCCCCTACGCCGAGATCGCCCGCCGCCTCGACCGTCCGACCTCGACCATCACGCGCGAGGTGATGCGCAACGGCGGCCCCACCGCCTACCGCGCCGACCTGGCCCACCGCGCCACCGAGCGCCGCGCCCACCGGCGCAGGCCGGCCGCCTCCCGAGGGCCGGAGTCAGCCCGCCAGGCTCACGGCCGCGACACCGAGGCCGTGTCCGAGTACGAGGAGACGCTCACCACCGTCCTCATGGGCTCGGGCCTGCCCAAGATGGCGGCCCGGGTGCTGACCTGCCTGTTCACCACCGACGCCGGCAGCCTCACCGCGTCCGAACTCTCCCAGCGCCTCCAGGTCAGCCCGGCGTCCATCTCCAAGGCGATCGCCTTCCTGGAGAGCCAGAGCCTCGTGCGCCGAGAGCGCGGCGAACGCCGCCGCGACCGCTACGTCGTCGACGACGAACTCTTCTACCAGGCGACGATCGCCAGCGCCCGTGCCAACGACCAGCTCGTCGAGATCGCGCGCCAGGGCGTCACCGTCCTCGGTCCCCACACTCCGGCGGCCGCCCGCCTGGAGAACATCGCCCGCTTCCTCGACTTCATCAGCGAAAGCATCACCCGCGCCGCCGAACAGGCCCGCGAAGTCCTCCACCCCGAGCCCAAGCCCTGAAGCCTCCTTCGACAGAGCGTTCACCCCTCATCCCGAACTCCTGGAGCGCTTCGACCTCACCCCCGCGACCCGCCCCACCGGCCTTGCCATGGAGCGCACTTCAATTGCCACCCTGACCGGCACGGAACGCATGTCCTCACCGTTCGCCGTGCGCCATCACCACCGCCATCGTCAGGGAAGGACCGAGCTGTGCCCGATGTGAAGTTCGCGCTGGGAACCATGGGATTCGGCACCAAGGTCGACCCCACCACGTCGTCAACCCTCCTCGACCGCTTCGCGGACGCCGGCGGGACGTTGGTCGACACGGCCAACTGCTACGCCTTCTGGTCCGACCCGAGCGGTCGCGGCGGGCACAGCGAGGAGGTCATCGGGCGGTGGCTGGCCCGCCGCCCCGGCCGGCGGGACCAGATGTATCTCAGCACCAAGGCGGGCGCCCAACCCGTCGGCCCCGGCGACTGGCCGGCCAACCGCGAGGGCCTGTCCGCACCGCGGATCAAGGCCGCTGTCGAGGGCAGCCTGCGCCGGCTGGGCACCGACCGGATCGACCTGTACTGGGCCCATATGGAGGACCGTACGGTCCCTGTGGAGGAGACCGCCGAGGCTTTCGGCGCGCTGGCGGCCGAGGGCGTCGTGGGCCGGCTGGGGTGCTCCAACCACCCGGTGTGGCGGGTCGAGCGGGCCCGGCAGACCGCCAGGGACCACGGCTGGGCCGGGTACACCGCGTTTCAGCTGCGCCACTCCTACCTCCAGCCCCGCCCCGGCGCGCCGGTGCCCGACCAGTCCCACCGGTTCGGCTGGGTCACCGACGAAGTCATCGACTACGTCGACAGCGAGCCGGACCTGTCCCTGTGGGCGTACACCGCCCTGCTGAACGGCTCCTACAGCCGCCCGGACCGCCCCCTTCCCGATGCCTACGACCACCCCGGCACCTCCCGGCGGCTGGCGGCCCTGGACACGGTGGCCGGGGAACTCGGGGTGAGCCGCAACCAGGTCGTCCTGGCCTGGCTGATCGGCGGACAGCCGGCCATCACCCCGATCGTCGGCGTCAGCGACGTGGAGCAGCTGGACGAGGCACTCGCCGGGGCCCGGCTGCGGCTTCCCGCCGAACACCGGCGCCTCCTCGACGAGACGGCCTGACGGCCGGCGACCCGGCGCTGCGCGCCGCCCCATGACTCATGTGCGGCGCGCGGCGAAGCGGGGCGCGCCCCCAGGGGCCCGCCCCGCCCGATGCGCCCGCGCCCCGCGCCCTACTGGGGCTTGAACGAACGGATCTGGTAGTTGCCCTGCAGATTGCCGCCCGCGCCCGCGGAGGTGGACCCTAGGCGGGAGTGGTAGTTCGTCTTGCTGTAGTACTGCTTCCGCCGGCCCGTTCCGTTCCACACGGAGCGGACGTTCCGGCCGTTCCGGATGAAGGAACAGTCATCGGCGGTGTTGGCCTTGCTGGCCTGCTGCCACTGGCATCGGGTGCCGCCACCGTTCCAGTCGCTGTAGATGCAGAAGTATCCGGCGGTGCAGTTGTAGGCCGCCGGGGCGGCCGGCGTCGCGGGGGTCGCGGTCGCGGTGGGCACGCTCGCGAAGGCAGCGGCCAGGGCGGCCGAGACGAGGGCGAATGAGCGGATACGAGGCACGACAAGGGCTCCTTCCTTGCACGACTGCCCCGGCCGGGCACCGAGCGCCCGGCGCGGAGCACATGACACTCCCCGCAGTGTGCTCGCACGGACCAGGTGCTTTGCCGGAGCGCCGCCGGAGTACCGCCGGAGCGCTGCTTGAGCGCTGTCGACATGGGAGTTCGACATGGGAGTTCCGCCGGGAGCGAAGGCCCTGGTCCCACCGAAACCCCGCCCGACAGACTGGGCCGATGCGCCGCCTCGTCGTGATCGATGCCCCGTCCAACCTCGGCCTGCGACCGCCCGCCGAGGGCACCGTGCCCGGGTGCTACAAGCTGGCGGGCGCGCTGCGGGAGCAGCGGCTTCCGCAGCGGCTCGGGGCGCACGAGGGCGGGGTCGTCGTACCGCCGCGCTACGACCGCGGCGGCTGGCAGGAGGGCGACGGCGTGTTCAACGCCGAGGCGATCGCCGCGTACACCCGCAAGCTCGCCGACCGCGTCGAGCGCCACGTCCGGGCCGGGGACTTCCCCGTGGTCCTGGGCGGGGACTGTTCCATCCAGCTCGGCGCCTCGCTCGCGCTCCGGCGCATCGGGCGGTACGGACTCGCCGTCATCGACGCCTCCGCTGACTTCCGGCACCCCGGGAACTCCGAGCGGATCGGCGCCGCGGGCGGCGAGGAGCTGGCCCTCGGGACCGGCCGCGGGCAGACGGACCTGACGGACATCGAGGGGCTGCGGCCGTACCTGAGGGACGAGGACGTACGGGTCCTGGGCATCCGCGACTACGACGAAGACCGGGCCGAGCTGGCCCAGTTGAAGATCATGAACGCGTCGGTCGGGGAGATTCGGGAGCGGGGTCCGGAGGATCTGGCACGGGAGGTGCTGCGGTCCCTGGAAGCGCCCGTGACCGACGGGTTCTGGGTGCATCTGGACGCGGACGTGCTCGACCCGTCCGTCATGCCCGCGGTCGACAGCCCCGACCCCGACGGACTCCTGCCGGAGGAACTCACCGCCCTGCTGCGGACCTTGGTGCGGTCGGAGCGCTGCGTCGGCCTCAACGTCACCATCTACGACCCCGACCTCGACCCCGACGGCTCCTGCGCCGCCCTCCTGGCCGACCTCCTCGAGCGCTCCTTCGCCCGTCCCTGACCCCGGCCCCGCCCCTGCCCCGGCCGCAGGAGCAGCGCCGCCAGGGCGGCGGTCAGAGCCACGACGGCCGCCGCCACCAGGGTGACGACCGTGAAGCCCCGGTCGTACGCGTCGCGCGCCGCCGCGTGCAACAGGTCGGCGGCGGGCGCGGGGAGGTGGTGGGCGGCGGTGTCGGCCGCGCCGATC
This sequence comes from Streptomyces sparsogenes, assembly GCF_001704635.1. Classification (GTDB taxonomy): domain Bacteria; phylum Actinomycetota; class Actinomycetes; order Streptomycetales; family Streptomycetaceae; genus Streptomyces; species Streptomyces sparsogenes. Next base: position 17,660 of record NZ_MAXF01000052.1, read on the forward strand.
GACTCCCGCGCGGCGGCGTGTGCCGCGGGCGGGACGCCGGGGACGGAGGAGGGCAGCGCGGCGCGGTAGGTCGCGGCGAGGGCGGTGCCAAGGGCCGCGACGCCGAGGCCCGCGCCGAGTTCGAAGGACGTCTCCTGGATCGCGGCCGCCTCCCCGGCGCGGTCCGGGTCCGCCGAGGACATGATGGCGTCCGCGCCCAGGGTCATCACCACGCCCGCGCCGAGCCCCGAGGCGAGGAGGGCGACGGCGGTCACGCCGTGGTGCCCGGGCCCGCCCCCGGCGCACAGGAAGAGCAGCGCGCCGGAGAACAGCGCGAGCGCCCCGGTGAGCGCCCGGCGGTTGCCCCAGCGGCGCGCCGCCAGTGGCGCGAGGACCGCGCCCACCGCGTTCGACGCGGCCAGGGGGAGCAGCAGGAGCCCGGCGCGCAGCGGCGACGCACCGCCCACGAGCTGGAACCACTGGGTGAGGAAGAAGAGCAGCGCCGTGTAGCTGCCGAAGCAGCCGAGGACGCACACGGTGGCGGCCGTGAAGCGGCGGTCGGCGAACAGCGAGACGTCCAGCAGCGGCTGCGGCCGCCGGCGCTGCCGCCATACGAACCAGACCAGCAGCGCCAGGCCCACGGCGCCCGCGAGGGCCGGGCCCGCCCCGGGGCGCGGCTGCGCTCCGGCTTGTTTGAGGGCGTAGACGACCCCCGCGAGACCGGTGACGGACAGCGCGACGCCCAGCAGGTCCCAGGGGCGGGGCAGCGGGTCGCGGGACTCGGGGATCAGCCGGGCCCCGGCCACCAGGATCACCGCGACCACCGGCACATTGACCAGGAACACCGAGCCCCACCACCACCGCTGGAGGAGCGCCCCGCCCACCAGCGGGCCGATCGCCGCGCCCACGCTGTGGGCGGCGGTCCACACTCCCAGGGCCAGGGCGCGTTCCCGGCCGTCGGGGAAGACGACGCGGATGATCGCGGCCGTCGAGGCCATGATCATGGCCGTCCCGGCGCCGAGCAGCGCCCGGGCGAGGATGAGCTGCCCGGAGGTCTGGGCGAAGGCGGCGCCGGCCGAGGCGAGGCCGAACAGCGCGAACCCGGAGAGCACCAGGCGCTTGCGGCCGATCCGGTCGCCCAGTGTTCCGCAGGTCACCAGCAGCGCGGCGACGGTGAGCGAGTAGATGTCCACGATCCACAGCAGCCGTACGCCGCTGGGGTGCAGCTCCCGGGTCAGGCTCGGGATCGCCGCGTGGGTGACGGTCAGGTCGATCCCGGACAGCAGCAGGCTCACGCACAGCACCGCCAGCACGGCCCACCGGCGCCGCCCCTCCTGCGGCGGGGATCCGGCAGGGGAGCCGGCGGGGGAATCGGCAGGGGCCCCGGTGGGGATCCGGGCGGGGGAATCGGCAGGAGCCCCGGCGGGGGAATGGGCGGGGGTATCGCTGGGGCACGGCGTGCGACGGCTCATTCCGGCACTGTCCGCCGCCCGGTTCCCCGCCCACAAGTACGGTCTTTGTTGTGCCGTAGTACCACCCTGGATACCTTTGCTGGATGCGCGGCAGTGTGGACGACACCCAGGATCACTGCGCGGTCGAGATCGCGATGGAAATCCTCGGCGGCCGCTGGAAGCTCGCCATCATCAACAAGCTCCTCACCGGCACCCACCGCTTCGGGGAACTCCGGCGCGCCCTGCCCGGCGTCACCCAGCGCATGCTGACCCGGCAATTGCGCGAACTGGAGGCGGACGGCCTGATCGAGCGGACGGTCTATGCGGAAGTGCCGCCGAAGGTCGAGTACGCGCTCACGGAGACCGGCCGCAGTCTGGAACGCGTCACGGAACTGCTCGACGCCTGGGGTCGCTGGTATCGGGACGCCCGGCCGCACCGCGAATGAGCCTCTGCGCCGCGAATGAGCCCCTAATGAGCCGCTGATTTCGGAATGCCGCCGAGGGTACGCCGACGGTACGCCGACGAAATCACCGCCCCGCTCGAGGAGCGGGAACACGGCTTTTCCGGCCACGAAAGCCCCCCTGCGGGCCGCTCACGGGCTCACGGGCGGGGGAAAGCGCCGGGGCCGCCCCGGACCGTGCGTACGGTCCGGGGCGGCCCCTGGGCGCCGTGGAGGTCAGGCCTCCTTGCTGAGGTTCGGGCCCGCGCCGCCGGCGGCGGACTCGATCGGCGGGGTGTCGGGCAGGGCCGACTTCTCCTCGCCGCGGAAGGTGAACTTCTTCTCCTCACCCTCGCCCTCGGTGTCGACGACCACGATGTGACCGGGGCGCAGCTCGCCGAAGAGGATCTTCTCCGAGAGCACGTCCTCGATCTCGCGCTGGATGGTCCGGCGCAGCGGCCGGGCGCCCAGCACGGGGTCGTAGCCCCGCTTGGCCAGCAGCTTCTTGGCGTCACCGCTGAGCTCGATGCCCATGTCGCGGTCCTTGAGCCGCTCGTCCACCTTGGCGATCATGAGGTCGACGATCTGGATGATGTCTTCCTCGCTGAGCTGGTGGAAGACGACCGTGTCGTCGACGCGGTTGAGGAACTCGGGCCGGAAGTGCTGCTTCAGCTCCTCGTTGACCTTGGCCTTCATCCGCTCGTAGCCGGTCTTCACATCGCCCTGGGCGGCGAAGCCCAGGTTGAAGCCCTTGGAGATGTCCCGGGTGCCGAGGTTGGTCGTCATGATGATGACCGTGTTCTTGAAGTCCACGACCCGGCCCTGGGAGTCGGTCAGCCGACCGTCCTCCAGGATCTGCAGCAGCGAGTTGAAGATGTCCGGGTGGGCCTTCTCGACCTCGTCGAAGAGGACCACGGAGAACGGCTTGCGGCGCACCTTCTCGGTGAGCTGGCCGCCCTCCTCGTAGCCCACGTATCCGGGCGGGGAGCCGAAGAGCCGCGAGACGGTGTGCTTCTCGCTGAACTCCGACATGTCGAGCGAGATCATCGCGTCCTCGTCGCCGAACAGGAATTCGGCGAGGGTCTTGCTGAGCTCGGTCTTACCGACACCGGACGGGCCCGCGAAGATGAACGATCCGCCGGGGCGCTTGGGGTCCTTCAGACCCGCACGCGTGCGCCGGATGGCCTGCGAGAGCGCCTTGATGGCGTCCTTCTGGCCGATGACGCGCTTGTGCAGCTCGTCCTCCATGCGCAGCAGGCGGGAGGACTCCTCCTCGGTGAGCTTGAAGACCGGGATGCCCGTGGCCGTGGCCAGGACCTCGGCGATCAGCTCCTCGTCCACCTCGGCGACGACGTCCATGTCGCCGGCCTTCCACTCCTTCTCGCGCTTCGCCTTGGCGGCCAGGAGCTGCTTCTCCTTGTCGCGCAGGCCCGCGGCCATCTCGAAGTCCTGCGAGTCGATCGCGGACTCCTTCTCCCGGCGCACATCGGCGATCTTCTCGTCGAATTCGCGCAGGTCCGGCGGTGCGGTCATGCGGCGGATGCGCATCCGGGAGCCGGCCTCGTCGATCAGGTCGATCGCCTTGTCCGGCAGGAAGCGGTCCGAGATGTAGCGGTCGGCCAGGGTGGCGGCCGCGACCAGGGCGGAGTCCGTGATGGAGACGCGGTGGTGCGCCTCGTAGCGGTCCCGCAGGCCCTTGAGGATCTCGATGGTGTGGGGCAGCGACGGCTCGGCGACCTGGATGGGCTGGAAGCGGCGCTCGAGGGCCGCGTCCTTCTCCAGGTACTTGCGGTACTCGTCGAGCGTGGTCGCGCCGATGGTCTGCAGCTCGCCACGCGCCAGCATCGGCTTGAGGATGCTCGCCGCGTCGATCGCGCCCTCGGCGGCGCCCGCACCCACCAGGGTGTGGAGCTCGTCGATGAACAGGATGATGTCGCCGCGGGTGCGGATCTCCTTGAGCACCTTCTTCAGGCGCTCCTCGAAGTCACCGCGGTAGCGGGAGCCTGCGACCAGGGCGCCCAGGTCGAGGGTGTAGAGGTGCTTGTCCTTGAGGGTCTCGGGCACCTCGCCCTTGACGATGGCCTGGGCCAGGCCCTCGACGACCGCCGTCTTGCCGACGCCGGGCTCGCCGATGAGGACCGGGTTGTTCTTGGTGCGGCGCGAGAGCACCTGCATGACCCGCTCGATCTCCTTCTCGCGCCCGATGACCGGGTCGAGCTTGGATTCGCGGGCTGCCTGGGTCAGGTTGCGGCCGAACTGGTCCAGGACGAGCGAGGTGGAGGGGGTGCCCTCCGCGGGGCCGCCGGCCGTGGCGGCTTCCTTGCCCTGGTAGCCGGAGAGCAGCTGGATGACCTGCTGCCGGACCCGGTTCAGATCGGCGCCCAGCTTCACGAGGACCTGGGCGGCGACGCCCTCGCCCTCGCGGATCAGGCCGAGCAGGATGTGCTCCGTGCCGATGTAGTTGTGGCCGAGCTGAAGGGCCTCGCGGAGCGAGAGCTCCAGCACCTTCTTGGCACGGGGGGTGAAGGGGATGTGCCCGGACGGGGCCTGCTGGCCCTGGCCGATGATCTCCTCCACCTGCTGGCGGACCGCCTCGAGCGAAATCCCGAGGCTCTCCAGGGCCTTAGCGGCGACACCCTCACCCTCGTGGATCAGGCCCAGGAGGATGTGCTCGGTGCCGATGTAGTTGTGGTTGAGCATCCGGGCTTCTTCCTGAGCCAGGACGACAACCCGCCGCGCGCGGTCGGTGAACCTCTCGAACATCGTTAATCGCTCCTCAGAGCGGTCAGGCAGTAAGGGGGCGCTCCCCTCTCTGTCCTTCCGCAGCTTAGTCCCGCAAGCGGGGACCGCTCATTCCAACTGCCGACACCCGTCCGGATCACCCCCGCTCTCGCGCGGAAGGCGGCCTGGTGGCCCCCTTTCCCCGAACAGCCGACAACAGCTCCAACCCGATGGTGCGAGACGATGTTCCCGCAGGCCAGGCATCTACGCTCGCCGCCACTACGCCCGTGGCGAACGCGACCGCCTCCCGGCCCGTGGACCGCCCCTCCCACTAGGGATGTCTTACCCGCATGGGCTGACACTCCATGCGGCGCGGGCCGGTTCCCTCCGCTACGGGCGAACAACCTTGCGCCCGTTCACCGCTCCTGTACGCCCCCGAATGGGCACCCAGTGTGCGCGTGTCGCGACACAGCGCGACCCAGGGGCACGTAACTTTCGCGGAGGGAGGCAGTTGCTCCGGGCATGCCTCTCATGACGCCGGAGGCCGACGCGCCCGCCACCCGGGGCGCGTGGGCTCAGTGGTACGAGAACGAGCTGGGGTGGCCGACGACCGGCAGCGATCCCGTCGAACTGCTCACGGGGGTGCGCTTCGACGTACTGGAGCTGCCGGCCGACGCCGGTTTCGCTGTGCTGCGACGCGTACCGCGGACCGGTCCGGTCGCGGTGGAGGGCCCCTGGATGCGACTGTGGGTCGCCGCGGGAGGCGCCGACGAGCTGCCGGGGCTGCTCGACTGGCTGGAATGGGGCGATATCCCCCTCGATCTGACCGCGATCGGTGCGGGCGGCCGGATCACCGCGCCGTGCCCCTCCTCCCGGCCGTCAGGGACGACGCGCGGAGAGCGGGGCCCGCAGGAGGCCGCCGTATGGCTGCGACCTCCCGAGCCGGGGGGCGGGGTGGAGCCCACGCTGCCGGTGGCAGGGTTCGGGGGCGATGGGGACGCCCCCGATCTCGTGCGGCTCGTGGGTGCGGCGGCCACGGAGTGCCACCGTGCCCGGTTGTTGCGCGCTCGGCCAGTGCCGGGACAGCGGGGAGCCCGGCGGGCCGGAGAAGGTGACCCGCTCAGCCGTTGGCCTTCTCGTACGCCTCGCGCACAGTCGCCGGAACACGCCCGCGGTCGTTGACCTCGTAGCCGTTCTCCTTCGCCCAGGCGCGGATCTTCGCGGTGTCCTGGCTGCCGCCGGTCGCCACGCGCGCCTTGCCGCGGGTCGCGGCCGCCCGGCCACCGGTGCGGCGGCCGCTCTTGGTGTAGGGCTCCAGGGCGTCACGGAGCTTGTCCGCGTTCGCCGTGGTGAGGTCGATCTCGTAGCTCTTGCCGTCCAGCGCGAACGTCACGGTCTCGTCCGCCTCGCCGCCGTCGAGGTCGTCGACAAGAAGGACCTGAACCTTCTGTGCCATGGGGTTCCTTTCCGAGAAACCGGGGAGCTCGGGCCGCAGCGTTAGGCGCTGATGTCCCCACCCCCCAGGTAATTACACTACGGGAGAATAGGAAACCGCTTTTCCCGGAAAAACACAAACCCCCCGGGAAGGTTCGGTCGATGGACCCCAGGGGAACCCTCTGTTCCGGAGCTATGTGATAGGGGAGCGATTCGGACATAGGGCCCGCGATCACAGTTGCAGAAGCATCCGGCTGTTGCCAAGGGTGTTCGGCTTCACCCGTTCGAGACCCAGGAACTCCGCGACGCCCTCGTCATAGGAACGCAGCAGCTCGCTGTAGACATCACCGTCGACCGGCGTCTCGCCGATCTCCACGAAGCCGTGCTTGGTGAAGAAGTCGACTTCGAAGGTGAGGCAGAAAATGCGCCGCACGCCGAGCCAGCGCGCCGTTTGCAACAACTTGTCGAGCACCAGGTGGCCTACACCACTGCCCTTCACGGCGGGGTCCACCGCGAGAGTACGGACCTCCGCCAGGTCTTCCCACATGACATGCAGCGCGCCGCAGCCAATGACCTCCGCGTCGCCGTCTCGCTCCGCCACCCAGAACTCCTGGATGTCCTCGTAAAGCGTGACCGTCGCTTTGTCGAGGAGGATGCGATCGGCCACGTACTGGTCGATCAGGCGGCGTACCGCCCGCACATCACTGGTCCGGGCACGGCGGACGGTGACTGCTTTAGATTGAGCCAAGGACATGCCGGGACGCTATCGCCGCTGTCATCGCCCCGACTCACCGGGGCTCTCACCGGGCTCTTCGAGTTGTACGACGCGCATGGCATCTCGCAGCGCATCTCGCTGCTCTTCGGACATCATCCCGAAGAACGCGACGAGCGCGGCGGCCGGGTTGTCACTCGCGGACCACGCCTCGTTCATCAGTGCGGCCGAGTAGGCGGCGCGCGTGGAGACCGCCGCATATCGATAGGCGCGCCCTTCCACCTCCCGCCGCAGCCAGCCCTTCTGATGGAGGTTGTCCATTACGGTCATGACCGTGGTGTAGGCGATCGAGCGTTCCTTCTGAAGGTCTTCCAGGACTTCCCGGACCGTGACCGGGCGGTTCCACTTCCACACCCGCGTCATGACCGCGTCTTCGAGATCTCCCAATGGCCGAGGCACACGTGAATAATAGTGGGGTATGCCGCGAATGTCGGGTTCAAGCGCGCAAAAAGGGCCGCACATCCCGAGACGGTGGTCATCCCGGGACGTACGGCCCCCTCGGCATCGGCCGGATCCGAACGGCTCAGGGCGGCTCCGGAGCGGGCTGGGCGAAGCCGGAGCGGACTGGATCGGGGCCGGTCAGGAGGCGCTGGGGCGCGCCTGGTGCTCGGACTCGGCGCGCGCGATCGCCGCGTCCACCGCGGCGTCCTCCTTGGCCTTGTTCGCGCCGCCCTGGCTCTTCACGATCGTCACGATCAGCGCGGTGAAGGCCACGGCCATCACCACGGGCGGGACCAGCGCGGAGATGTAATCCATGGCTGTCGCTCCTTCTGACTCGAGCCTCCGGATTCCCGAGGCCCCCGCATTCCGAGGCGCTCCGGATTTCTCCAGATTACGGGGTGCGCCGGCTTCGGCTCAGGCCGGGACCCGCCCGAACCGGGAGTCGAGCCGGGAGTCGCCTTCCGACGGCGGGGCCGGGCGGCGGCGCTTGGGCGGGAAGACCTCCGCCGGAGTGGGCACCGGACGGCCCGGGCGCGGGGTCCCGCGGCCCGGCTCGCCTCCCCCTGGCTCGCCACGCCCCGGCTCGCCCCGCGCCGGCTCGGTGCGCTTGGGCTCGCTCCGCTTGGGTTCCGCCCGCTTGGGTTCGCCCTGCTTCGGCTCGGCCCGCTTGGGCTCGCCTTGCTTGGGCTCGGCACGCTTGGGCTCGCCTTGCTTCGGCTCGGCCCGCTTGGGTTCGCCTTGCTTGGGCTCGGCCCGCTCAGCCTCGTCGCGCTTGGGTTCGGCGCGCTTGGGTTCGTCGTGCTTGGGTTGGGCGCGCTTGGGTTCGCCCTGCGCCGGCTCCGCCGGGCCGGGTTCTCCGCGTCCCGCGCGGCCGGGGGCGGACGGCTGCTCGCGCGGCTCCCGGCCGGGGTCGCCGCCGTTCTGCGCCGTCGGCCGGGCGCCGCCCGCGGGCGCCCCTCCGGGCAGCACTCTGAGCCGGGCCGCCGCGGACCGGCCGCCGTGGGGCCGCAGGGCCCCCGCCGCGCGCTCCGCGAGCCGGGCCCGTACGCCCCGCTCGGCCAGCCGCTCGCAGTGGCGCAGCAGCGTGCGGCGGCGTTCGGCCTCACCGGTCCCGGCGGCGGCCCGGCACAGCTCGCGCAGCGCGGCCAGGTCCTCCGGGAGCGGCTCGTAGCCGGCCGCCAGGACGCCTTCGAGCCGGTCGAGGTAGCCGACGGCGGCGCCGGGGAGGGCGGCGCGGTAGCGGGCGAGCTCGTCGAGCAGGAAGGCTCGCAGCCGCCCGCCCTCGCGGACCGCTTCGTCCACGGCCTCGGCGAGGCGGAGGCAGTCCTGGACCTCCTCCGTCCGGTCCGGGCCCCCATGGCCGGGGGAGAGGGTGACGGGATGGGGCTGGAGGGCGATGGCGAGGGCGCGTCGGAGCACACGCAGCTCATCCGCACTGAACGCCATTCCGCCGCGGGATCCATATGGCGTGGGCATGGGGCGACTTTAAGTGCTAAGCGGACAAAATTCGCTGAGCGCGAGGCCGTGCGGCGCGTTGCCTGGAGAGCGCGGCGCGTTGCCTGAGAGGGCGGCGCGTTGCCCGGAGGGGAAGGCGCGGGAGGTCCGCCGACGCCGACGCCCCCGGCCGCGGCCGCTCGACGTGCGAGCGGGCCGACAGCCGGGGGCGTCGGGGTGGAGCGTCGTGGCCGGCGCTTACGAGGGGCCGGGGGCGGGCTCCCGGGCCTCAGGGCCGGGCGGGCCCCTCGGCCGCGAGCCGCGCCGGTCCCTCGGTCAGACGCGGGCCGCCGCCCGGCGGCGCCGGGTGACGACGACCGCGGCGCCGCCCAGCGCGAGCGCGGCCGCCGCGCCGCCCGCCATCAGGGTGATGCCGCCCGCGCCGGTCAGCGCCATCGAGCCGCCGGTGGAGCCGCTGTCGTGGGAACCGCCGCTCGTGGCGCCGTCGCCCGAGCCGCCCGAGCCGGAGTCACCGCCGGAGCCGGACGTGGCGCCGTCCTGCGAGCCGGAGCCCGAGCCGGAGCCGTTGTGGTCCGAGCCGCCGGTGCTCTCGCCGCCGGTGGACGACCCGCCGGACGCGCCCTTGAAGGTGATCTTCGCGGTGTCGTTGCCGGAGTCGGGGTCGTTGGTGGAGAAGCCCGCCGGGCCGGGCACCAGCTTGACGGTGCCGGTGGCGTTCTTGTCGGCGTCCTTGGCGATCTTCACGCCGAGGCCGTACATCTGGCCCTCGCCGGGCAGCTCGGTCGAGGCCTCGGGGCACAGGTAGCGGCTGTGGCCCGGCTCGAACTTCTTGGTCTCGGTCGGGCTCACATAGGTCAGGCACTCGCCGGTGGTGTCCTGGTCCGGCTCTTCGTCGATGTGGTTGCTGAGGCCGGTGACGCCCTTGGGCAGGGTGATGTCGGCGTACAGGAGCGGCTTGCCGTCCTTGCGGTAGGCGGCCGCGGGACCCGCGTTGGTCAGCCCGAACCGCAGGCCGCCGGTGGTGCCGTCGGCGGTCGGCTCGATGGTGCCGCCCACGGCCCGGAAGTCGGCGTGGTTGTCGGTGAGGAGCGAGAGGCTGCTCTTGCCGCCGGTCTCGAAGTCACCGCCGGAGGCGGCGGTGAGGCCGATCGGGGAGCCGGTGCCGGGGGTGCCGTTGGGGTCCTCGTCACTGCTCGCCGGGACGGCCTCGGCCTCGTAGTCGATCCAGGGGGCCAGGGCGGCCTTGGTGATCTTGGCCGTCAGCGGGGTGCTGAGCTTCGCCGACTGGCCCGGCTCCAGCGGGGTGTCGATGGCGCAGTAGACGCTCGCGGACTCGTCCCACTCGTAGGCGAAGCGGCAGTTCTTCGGCTTCGTGGTGAATTCGACGCCGGGGACGCTCCGCAGCCGGATGTCGACGCGCTCGGTCCGCAGGTTCCCGGTGTTCCGTACGGCCAGCGGGAGGTCCACCGTGTCGCCGGTCTTGAGGCCGCTGCGGTCGGGCAGCTTGCCCACGACCAGCCGGGGGGAGCCGACCACGACCTTGGAGGAGTCCTTGTCGCCGGTCGCGCCGTCGGCCGTCACCTCGTAGCTGATGGTGCCGGAGGCGCCGGGCTTGGCGTCCGCGTCGGCGGTGAGCGTGAACGGCTCCCAGGGCCCGTGGAGGTTGCCGTTGTCCAGGCAGGTGACGACCGCGCCGGAGGCGGTGCACTGCTCGTTCTTCGCCTTGATCGTCGCGATGCCCTCGAGGCCGCTCGCGTCGATGACCAGCTTGGCGTTCTTCGGGAGCGGGAATTCGGCCCCGCCGTCGGCGAACGAATAGCTCACGCTCGGGGCGACGGCCTCCTGGCCGTCGGCCGCCGACGGCAGATCGATCTGCCGGGGGGCCTGGATTTCCGCCCAGGGCTGGGTCGGCTCGTCGTCCGCGTACGCGGTGGGTACGCCGACGGCCGTCCCGAGAACGATCACCGCCCCGGCGGCCGCCACGTGAACCGTTTTCCCCTTATGCCACATGAGTCCCACGCCTATCTCACGGCTACCCGAATTCCGACGCACACAAGACGGTTCAGGTGGCCGGATGGTTGCCCTCCGGTGAACGGGAAGTTCCGGAAAGACGGGGGCGCCGCTCGGCGCGGTAGGGCGTCGGACGCGGGTGCGGGGGCGGGGCCGGGGCTCAGCCCCGCGCGACGTTGCGCTCGTAGACCAGGCGCAGGCCGATCAGGGTCAGCCACGGCTCGTGCTCGTCGATGACCGAGGACTCGCCCAGCACCATGGGGGCCAGGCCCCCGGTCGCGATGACCGTCACGTCCTCGGGGTCGTCGGCCAGTTCGCGCGCCATCCGCCGCACGACGCCGTCGACCTGCCCGGCGAACCCGTAGAGGATGCCGGACTGCATCGCCTCGACGGTGTTCTTGCCGATGACGCTGCGCGGGCGGGCCAGCTCGATCTTCCGCAGCTGCGCGCCGCGCACGCCGAGCGCCTCCACCGAGATCTCGATGCCCGGCGCGATCACCCCGCCCACGTACTCGCCGCGCGCGCTGACCGCGTCGAAGGTCGTCGCCGTGCCGAAGTCGACCACCACGCACGGGCCGTCGTACAGCTCGACGGCCGCCACCGCGTTGATGATCCGGTCGGCGCCGACCTCCTTCGGGTTGTCCATCAGGATCGGCACGCCGGTCTTCACCCCCGGCTCGACCAGCACCGACGGCACGTCCCCGTAGTAACGGCGGGTCACCTCGCGCAGCTCGTGCAGGACCGAGGGGACGGTGGAGCAGATGGCGATGCCCTCGATCCCGTCCCCCAGCTCCTCGCCGAGCAGCGGGTGCATGCCCATCAGGCCCTGGAGGATGACGGCCAGCTCGTCGGCGGTGCGGCGGGCGTCCGTGGAGATCCGCCAGTGTTCGACGATCTCGTCGCCGTCGAACAGGCCCAGCACGGTGTGGGTGTTTCCCACGTCGATGGTCAGCAGCATGGTCAGCCCGCCTCGGCCTCGCGCTCCGTCCCGGAGGCGCGCAGGTCCAGGCCGATGTCGAGGATCGGGGAGGAGTGGGTGAGCGCGCCGACCGCCAGGAAGTCGACGCCGGTCTCGCCGTACGCCCGCGCGTTGTCCAGCGTGAGGCGGCCGGAGGACTCCAGGGCGGCGCGGCCCGCGACCAGCTCCACCGCCCGCCGGGTCTCCTCCAGGGTGAAGTTGTCCAGCAGGATCAGATCCGCGCCCGCCTCCAGGACCGGGGGGATCTGGTCGAGGGTGTCGACCTCCACCTCCACGTCCACGTCCGGGAACTCGGCGCGCACGGCCTTGAACGCCTCGGCCACGCCGCCCGCCGCGACCACGTGGTTGTCCTTGACCAGGGCCGCGTCCGACAGCGACATGCGGTGGTTGACGCCGCCGCCGCAGCGCACCGCGTACTTCTCCAGCACGCGCAGCCCCGGGGTGGTCTTGCGGGTGTCGCGGACCCTGGCCCCGGTGCCCTCCAGGGCGTCGGCCCAGGCGCGGGTCGCGGTGGCGATGCCGGACAGCCGGCACAACAGGTTGAGCGCGCTGCGCTCGGCGGTCAGCAGATCGCGGGTACGGGTGCGGACGGTCAGCAGCTTCTGGCCGGCGGCGACCCGGTCGCCGTCCTCGACATGCCGCTCGACCTCGAACTCGTCGGTGCAGACGATGGACAGCACCGCCTCGGCGACGCGCAGGCCGGCGACGGTGCCCGCCTCCCGCGCGGTGAAGTCGCCGACGGCCGTGGCGTCCTCGGGGATGGTGGCCACGGTCGTCACGTCCACGCCGTTGTCGAGGTCCTCCTCGATCGCCATGTGGGCGATGTCCTCGACCTTGACGGGGTCGAGCCCGGCGTCGGCCAGCAGCTGGGCGAGGTCGGGGTCCAGACCGCACTCCATCGGGTCCAGCTCGTACGCCTCGTCGTCGGCGCCGCAGCCGCACGCGTCACCGCAGCCGGGGCCCCCGCCGGGGAGGCCGATCTGCAGCAGCGGGAGGGCCACCGGCTGGGTGCGGTCGTCGGGGGTGCTGCTCACGGGTGGGACTCCGTCTCGGTTCGGGGGGTGGTGGGTGAGGGGAAGGCCTGGCGGCCGGGGCGGGCCAACCGGGCGGCCGGGATCGTCCGGCGGGTGGCGGGGAACGCCTCCGACTCCGTCGTACGGACGTCCAGCGTGTCGTCCGGGCGCAGGGTGACCAGGAGATGGCGGCGCCAGGCCGGATCGTCCCGGTCGGGGCGGTCCTCCCGCCAGTGGCAGCCGCGGGTCTCCTCGCGGCGGAGGGCGGCGGCGACCAGGGCGCGGGCGACGAGGAGGAGGTTGGTCGCCTCCCAGCTCTCCACGCCCGGCTCGGCGGTCTTGCCGTCGCGCCGCAGCCGCTCGGCGGCTTCGCCGTGGACCCGCTCCAGCTGGGCGGCGGCCCGGGCCAGGCTCTCGGCGGACCTGAGCACCCCGGCCCCGGCGGTCATGATCCGCTGGATGGTGTACCGGGCCTCGGGGGCCAGCAGCGGACCGTCGCCCGACGCTGTGGTGACGTCGGCGGCGGTGGCATCGGCGGCTGCTTCCGGGACTTCCGGGGCTTCCGGGGCTTCCGGGGTGATGGCGTCCGCCGTGGTGGGATGCGCCGTGGTGGGGCCCGCGGCCGGGGTGCCCGCCGAGGTGATGTCCGCGGCGATGCGCTCGGCGAAGACCAGGCCCTCGAGGAGGGAGTTGGAGGCGAGCCGGTTCGCGCCGTGGACGCCGGTGCAGGCGACCTCCCCGCAGGCGTAGAGCCCCGGGACCGTGGTGCGGCCGCTCAGGTCGGTGCGTACGCCGCCGCTCGCGTAATGCGCGGCGGGCGCCACCGGGATGGGCTCGGTGACCGGGTCGATGCCGTGGGCCCGGCAGGCGGCGAGGATGGTCGGGAAACGGTGCTCCCACATCTGGGCGCCGAAGTGGCGGGCGTCCAGATACATGTGCTCGGCGCCCTGCTCGAGCATCCGCCGCAGGATGCCCTTGGCGACGATGTCGCGGGGGGCGAGCTCGGCCAGCTCGTGCTGCCCCTTCATGAAGCGGACGCCGTCGGCGTCGACGAGATACGCGCCCTCGCCCCGCACCGCCTCCGAGACGAGCGGCTGCTGCCCCTCGGCCTCCGGGCCGAGCCACAGCACCGTGGGGTGGAACTGCACGAACTCCAGGTCGGAGACCTCCGCCCCGGCGCGCAGCGCGAGGGCCACGCCGTCGCCGGTGGAGACGGCGGGGTTGGTGGTGGCGGAGAACACCTGGCCCATGCCGCCGGTCGCGAGGACGACCGCGCCCGCGCGCACCGCGCCGACGCCGTCGTGCCGGCCCTCGCCCATGACGTGCAGGGTGACGCCGGCCGCGCGGCCTGACGCGTCCTTGAGGAGGTCCAGCACCAGCGCGTTCTCGACGGTCTCGATGCCGGCCGCGCGCACCGCCTCGACCAGGGCTCGCGAGACCTCCGCGCCGGTCGCGTCGCCGCCGGCGTGCACGATGCGGCGGCGGTGGTGGCCGCCCTCGCGGGTCAGCAGGATCTCCCCGGTGTCGTCGGCGTCGAACCGGGCGCCGGCGCCGATCAGGCGCCGTATGGCGTCGGGGCCCTCGGTGGCCAGGGTGCGCACGGCCGCCTCGTCGCACAGCCCGGCCCCGGCGACCAGGGTGTCGTCGAGGTGCTGCTCGGGGGTGTCGCCCTCGCCCAGGGCGGCCGCTATGCCGCCCTGGGCCCAGCGGGTGGAGCCGTCGTCGAGGCGGGCCTTGGTGACGACGGTGACCTTCGCCCCCTCGGCGGCGCAGCGCAGCGCCACGGTCAGCCCGGCGACCCCGGAGCCGACGACCACGACATCGGCCTCGACGGCCCAGCCGGGGGCCGGGGCGCGCAGGACCAAACCGGCGGCCGCCGGCTTCTTCTCTGAACTCATCACGCGACTCCGAACCACAGACGGACGTTGTCTATCAGGCGGGTGTCGCCGACCTTGGCGGCGACGGCGAGGACGGCCTCGCCGGTGTGGTCGTCGGCGACCTCGGTGAAGTCCGAGGGGTCGACGAGCGCCACATAGTCGAGGACGAGGGGTGGTTCTAGGAGGGCCGCCGCGTCGAGCACCGCGCGGGCGGCCGCCCGGACCGTCCGGGGGGAGGCCACCCGGGCGGGCCCGGCACCAGGGGGGCTGCCGGGGCCGGGAGGGCTGCCGGGGCTGCGGGGGGCCGGGGCCTGCGCCGCCGCCTGCAGCCCGGCCTCGCGGCCCTCCGACAGCGCGCGGGAGAGGGCCAGGGCGGTGCTCCGCTCCCGCGCCGACAGATAGCGGTTCCGGCTGGAGAGCGCGAGGCCGTCGTCCTCCCTGACCGTCGGGACGCCGACGATCTCGACGGGGAAGTCCAGGTCGAGGACCATGCGGCGGATCAGGGCCAGCTGCTGGGCGTCCTTCTCGCCGAAGAAGGCGAGGTCCGGGCGGGTGAGGTGGAGCAGCTTGGCCACGACGGTGAGCATCCCGTCGAAGTGCCCGGGGCGCGAGGCGCCCTCGTACCGCTCCCCCATGGGCCCGGCGGCCATCCGCACCCGCGGCTCGCCGCCCGCGTAGACCTCCTCGACGGGCGGGGCGAAGACGATGTCCGCGCCCGCGGCGGCCGCGACCTCGAGGTCGGCGTCGAGTGTGCGCGGATAGCGGTCCAGGTCCTCGCCGGCGCCGAACTGCAGGGGGTTGACGAAGACGGTGACCGTCACCAGGCCCTCGGCGCCGACCCGGGCACGGGCCGTGCGTATCAGGGAGGCGTGGCCCTCGTGGAGCGCGCCCATGGTCATGACGACGGCGCGGCGCCCCGGGCCGGCGAACCGCGCCAGGGCGGCCTCGACGTCGGAACGGCGCGCGAACAGCTCCACGCCGGGCTCGCGCGGGCCGGTCTCCGGCGGCAGCTTCGGGCTCACCCTTCCGCCCCTCCCCGGCCGGGGACGTCGGAGACGTCCGAGAGGACGCCCAGCAGGTCCTCGGCGAGCTCGGGCTTGAGCAGCCCGTGGGCGAGCGCCCGGTCCGCGGTCGTACGGGCCATGGCGAGATAGCCGGGGACGGCCTGGGGCGCGTGTCGGTGCAGCTCGGCGACATGGGCGGCGACCGTGCCCGCGTCACCGCGCGCGACCGGGCCGGTCAGCGCGGCGTCGCCGCTGCGCAGCGCGTTGTCCAGGGCGGCGCCCAGCAGCGGGCCGAGCATCCGGTCCGGGGTCCCGACCCCGGCGGTGCGCAGCAGGTCCATGGCCTGGGCGACCAGCGTGACCAGGTGGTTGGCGCCGATGGCGAGGGCGGCGTGGTAGAGCGGCCGGGCCTCCTCGGCGATCCACTCGGGCTCGCCGCCCATCTCGATGACCAGCGCCTCGGCCGCCATGCGCAGCTCCTCGGGCGCGGTGACCCCGAAGGAGCAGCCCGCGAGGCGCTGGACGTCGACGGGGGTGCCGGTGAAGGTCATGACGGGGTGCAGCGCGAGCGGCAGCGCCCCGGCGCGCAGGGCGGGGTCGAGCACGGCCGTGCCGTATCGCCCGGAGGTGTGCACCAGCAGCTGCCCGGGGCGCACCGCGCCGGTCTCGGCGAGGCCGCTGACCAGGTCGGGCAGCGCGTCGTCGGGGACGGTCAGCAGCACCAGCTCGGCCCGCGCCAGCACCTCCGCGGGCGGCACGATCGGGACCTCGGGGAGCAGGGCGGCGGCCCGGCGCACGGAGGCGTCGGAGACGCCGGACGCGGCGACGGGGCGGTGCCCGGCGAGCCGCAGCGAGGCGGCGAGGGCGGGGCCGACGCGACCGGCGCCGACGACCCCGACGGTGAGCCGGGCCGGGCGGTCCTGCGGCTCGGGAAGTGGATGTGCGTTCACGCGACGACGGCCTTCCGTTCCAGTCCTCAGGGGGTACCGGACGATTCCCCGCCATGCTACGCGAGTGTTTCCCAATGATCCGGACCTGTCCCCAGGGCTGTGGAAAACCCCATGCTTTGGCTGTGCGGGTAGGACATGCTCGGCCGCATGGGGAACAGCGCGCACCGGCCGGAACGCCCGGCACAGTCGGAACGCCCGGCACAACCGGAGCAGCCGGCACAACCGGAGCACACGGAACAACCGGCACAGCCGGAGCGGACCGACCGGCCGGAACAGCCGGAGCGGAGCGCGCGGGCCCGCAGGCTCGCCGCGTGGCACGGCTCGACGCGGACGCTGACCGCGCGCCACGCCGGCGCGGGCGGGGAGCGGATCGGCGAGCGGCTGGCCCGGCTGACGGCCGACGCGGCCGGGGCGTACGACCTGGACGACTGGGTGGACCTCTACGGGGGCGGGGTCGTCGAGGAGCTGGAGCGGCGGGTCGCCGATCTGCTCGGCATGGAGGCGGCGGCCTTCTTCCCCACCGGCACCATGGCCCAGCAGATCGCGCTGCGCTGCTGGGCGGGGCGCACCGGCAATCCGGCCGTGGCCGTGCACCCCCTCTCCCACCTGGAGACGTACGAGCGCGACGCCTACCTGACGGTGAGCGGGCTGCGCGCGGTGCGCCCGACGAGCGAGCCGCGGCTGCCCACGGCCGAGGAGGTCCGGGAGCTGGACGAGCCCTTCGGGACGCTCGCCGTGGAACTTCCGCTGCGCGACGCGGGTTTCGTGCTGCCGACCTGGGACGAGCTGACCGCCGTGGTGGAGGCGGCGCGGGAGCGGGAGGCGGTGGTCCACTTCGACGGGGCCAGGCTCTGGGACTGCGCCCCGCACTTCGGGCGCGAGCTGTCGGAGATCGCCGGCCTCGCGGACTCGGTGTACGTGTCGTTCTACAAGTCGCTGGGCGGCATCTCGGGGGCCGCGCTGGCCGGGCCGGAAGCGCTGGTGCGGGAGGCCAAGGCGTGGCGGCACCGGTACGGCGGGGAGCTGTTCCAGCAGTGGCCCGCGGCGCTGGCCGCGCTGGCCGGCCTGGACCGCGAGCTGCCCCGGCTGCCGTCGTACGTGGCGCACGCGAAGGTCGTGGCCGAGGCGCTCGACGAGGCCCTCACGGCCGCCGGGGTGCCCTGGTTCCGGGTGCATCCGCGGCCGCCGCACACCCACCAGTTCCAGGTGTGGCTGCCGTATCCGGCGCGGGCCCTGGAGGAGGCGAGTCTGCGGCTGGCGGAGGAGACACGGACGACGCTGGCCCGCTGGTGGCGGGAGCCGGGGCCGCCCGGCCTGTCCATGACCGAGCTGACGATCGCCTCGTCCGCGCTGGAGTGGACGGCGGCCGATGTCGCGGACGCGGTCGCCGCCTTCCTGGAGCGGATTCCGCGAGCATGACAGCGGGCGCGGTGCGGGCGGCGCGGGGCGTCAGGCCCGGCTGGCGCCGCCCGGGCCCTGGGCCCGCACCAGCCCGGACTCGTACGCCATCACCACCACCTGCACCCGGTCGCGCAGCTCCAGCTTGGTGAGGATGCGGCCCACGTGCGTCTTCACGGTGGCCTCCGAGAGCACCAGGCGCGCCGCGATCTCGCCGTTCGAGAGGCCCTGCGCGACCAGCAGCATGACCTCGCGCTCGCGGTCGGTCAGCCGTTCCAGCTCCGGGCGGCCCGACCCGCCGGACCCGTGGCCGCCGCCCGTGCCCGGCAGCATCGGCGCGAAGCGGTCCAGCAGGCGGCGGGTGGTGCTGGGGGCGACCACCGCGTCGCCGCTGTGCACCGCGCGGATCGCCGCGAGCAGCTCGCCGGGCGGCACGTCCTTGAGCATGAAGCCGCTCGCCCCCGCCTTGAGCGCCGAGAAGGCGTACTCGTCGAGGTCGAAGGTGGTCAGGATGAGCACCTTGGGCGCGCCCTCCCGCCCGCAGATCCGGCGGGTGGCCTCCACCCCGTCGAGCTTGGGCATCCGCACGTCCATCAGGACGACGTCCACCTCGGCGGTGCGCAGCACCTCCAGCGCCTCCGCGCCGTCGCCCGCCTCGGCGACGACCTCCATGTCGGGCTGGGCCGCGAGCACCATCCGGAAGCCGGTGCGCAGCAGCACTTGGTCGTCGACGAGCATGACGCGGATGGACATCCGGTCGGGTCCCTTCCCTCGGTGAACAGGTCTGTGCGGTGCGCGGGGCTGTGTCAGCCGGTCGGCTTGAGCGGCAGCAGGGCGCTGATCCGGAAGCCGCCGCCGGGGCGCGGGCCCGCGTCCAGGGTGCCTCCCACCATGCCGACGCGCTCCCGCATCCCGATCAGGCCGTGGCCCTGGCCGTCCGCGCCGCCGTCCTCGTACATCTCGCGCTGCGCGCCCCGCCCGTCGTCCTCGACGAGGAGGCCGAGCCCGTCGTCGAAGTAGGTCAGGCGGACGCTGGCGCCGACGTCCGGGCCGCCGTGCTTGCGGGTGTTGGTGAGCGCTTCCTGCACGATGCGGTAGGCGGTCAGCTCGACGCCGCTGGGCAGCGGGCGCGGGCTGCCCACGATCTTGAAGTCCACCGGCAGACCCGCGCCGCGGACCTGCTCCACGAGGTCGTCTATCTGCTCCACGTCCGGCTGCGGCACATAGTCGCTGTCGTCGCTCGGCGCCCCCGAGCGCAGCACGCCCAGCAGCCGCCGCATCTCGGCGAGGGCCTGGCGGCCGGTGCCGGAGATCGTCTCCAGGGCCTGCCGGGCCTGCTCGGGCGCGGCGTCCATGACGTACGCGGCGCCGTCGGCCTGGACCACCATCACGGAGACGTTGTGCGCCACGACGTCGTGCAGCTCGCGCGCGATCCGCGCCCGCTCGGCGGCCACGGCCACCTTCGCCTGCGCCTCGCGCTCCTTCTCCAGCCGGGCGGCGCGCTCCTCCAGCTGGGCGTAGTAGGCGCGGCGGGTACGCACGGAGTCCCCGAGCACCCAGGCCAGGATGAACGGGATGGTGGTGAAGGCCAGCGAGATGGCCCACCCCACCGAGGTCCGGTGATCCGGGCCCGGCCAGCGGAGCATGGCGATGACGGGTGCGGCCAGGGCGGCGGCCAGCGCGCACCGGGACGCCCGGCGATCACCCTGGGCCGCCGCCGTGTAGGCGACGACCAGCATCGCGAAGTCCGCGGGGTTGACCGACACGTCCAGCGCGACCTGCGCAAGACCGCACACCGTGACGAGGAGCAGCACCTTCTCGGGGGCGCGGCGGCGCAGCGCGACCGCTGCGCACAGCGCGAGGACGACCGGCACAGCCAGGAGGCGCGGCATGGAGTGCATGGGCGCCTTGAAGACCCACAGGAGCGAGAAGCCGAAGAGGAGGACGGCCCAGAAGCTGTCCAACCCCGTCGGGTGCCTGCGGAGAAAATCGTAGAGGCGCTGCACGTCACCCAGCGTAGGCATGGTGGGTACGTGCGGGGGTCAGCCGGACGGTCGATCCGTGGACCGCTCCCCTACGACCCAGGGTGGATACGGCTCCGCATAACGTGGTCGGGTGGCGAGCGAGACGCGGACATGGCCGGGGTGGCGTGCCGCCACCGAGCACGCCCTCTACGGGCCGGAAGGCTTCTTCCGGCGTGCGGAAGGACCAGCCGGGCATTTCCGTACCTCGGTCCATGCTTCCCGCCGGTACGCGGCGGCGGTCGCCGAGCTGCTGCGGCGGGTGGACCACGCGCTGGGCCGCCCGGAGGAGCTGGCCCTGGTGGACGTGGGCGCGGGGCGGGGCGAACTGCTGACCGGCGTGCTCGCGGAGGCGGCGGGCCTGCCCGGGCGGCCGGCCGAGCGGCTGCGCCCGTACGCCGTGGAGCGCGCCGGGCGCCCACCCGGCCTCGATCCCCGGATCGTCTGGCTCGGGGACCTCGGTGAACTGCCGCGCGGCGGCCTCGACGGGCTGCTCTTCGCCAACGAATGGCTCGACAACGTCCCCGTGGACATCGCCGAGACCGACACGGACGGCGTCCCGCGCCGGGTCCGGGTCAGCCCCGAGGACGGCGCGGAGCGGCTGGGCGAGCCCGTCGGCGGGGCGGACGCGGACTGGCTGGCCCGCTGGTGGCCGTCGGCGCGGGACGAGCCGGGGCTGCGGGCCGAGATCGGCCGGCCGCGGGACGAGGCGTGGGCGGCGGCGGTACGGGCCCTGCGGTCGGGGCTCGCGGTCGCCGTCGACTACGCGCACGAGCGCGGCGCCCGGCCCCCGTTCGGCACGCTGGCCGGCTTCCGGGCGGGGCGCGAGGTGCGGCCCGTACCGGACGGGACCTGCGACCTGACCTGCCATGTGGCGATCGACGCGTGCGCCGCGGCGGGGGCCGCCGCCCTCCGCGACGCCACGCCCGACCGCGCGCCCGCGCCCGTCCTGCTCCCCCAGCGCGAGGCGCTGCGCGCCCTCGGTGTCGAGGGGCGGAGGCCGCCGCTCGCGCTGGCCTCCAGCGACCCGGCGGCCTACGTCCGGGCGCTGGGCGGGGCGGGCGAGGCGGCGGAGCTGCTGGACCCGGCGGGACTCGGGGGCTTCACCTGGCTGCTGCAGCCGGCGGCCGCGGCGTGCGAGGGGCTGCTGGGGCCGGACGGCCGGGATTGACAAGAGGCGGGGCTGAGAGACTGGGCCCATGACGGAGACGACAGTCGGGATCGGCGGCGCCGCGGAGAGCACGGACATGGTGCTCAACATCGGCCCGCAGCACCCGTCCACCCATGGCGTGCTGCGGCTGCGCCTCGTCCTGGACGGGGAGCGCATCCAGAGCGCCGAGCCGGTGATCGGCTACATGCACCGCGGCGCGGAGAAGCTGTTCGAGGCGCGGGACTACCGCCAGATCATCATGCTCGCCAACCGCCACGACTGGCTCTCCGCCTTCTCCAACGAACTCGGCGTCGTCCTCGCCGTCGAGCGGATGCTCGGCATGGAGGTGCCCGAGCGCGCCGTATGGACGCGCACCCTGCTGGCCGAGCTGAACCGGGTCCTCAACCACCTGATGTTCCTCGGTTCCTATCCCCTGGAGCTCGGCGGCATCACCCCGATCTTCTACGCGTTCCGCGAGCGTGAGGACCTCCAGCACGTCATGGAGGAGGTCTCCGGCGGCCGGATGCACTACATGTTCAACCGGGTCGGCGGCCTCAAGGAGGACCTCCCGGCGGGCTGGCTCGGCCGGGCGCGCCAGGCGGTGGCCGAGGTCCGCTCGCGCATGGACGTGTACGACGAGCTGGTGCTCGGCAACGAGATCTTCCGGGGGCGCACCCGGGGCGTGGGCGTGCTGGCGCGCGAGACGGTGCACGCCTACGGGGTGAGCGGACCCATCGCGCGCGCCTCGGGCGTCGACTTCGACCTGCGGCGCGACGAGCCGTATCTGGCGTACGGGGAGCTGCGGGACACCCTGAAGGTCGTCGTCCGGGAGGAGGGCGACTGCCTGGCGCGCTTCGAGTGCCTGCTGGAGCAGACGCACAACTCCCTCGACCTGGCCGACGCCTGCCTGGACCGGATCGCGGAGCTGCCGCCCGGGCCGATCAACCAGCGGCTGCCCAAGGTGCTCAAGGCGCCCGAGGGCCACACCTACGCCTGGACCGAGAACCCGCTCGGCCTCAACGGCTACTACCTCGTCTCGAAGGGCGAGAAGACGCCGTACCGGCTGAAGCTGCGGTCGGCGTCGTACAACAACATCCAGGCGCTGACCGAGCTGCTGCCGGGCACGCTGGTCGCCGACATGGTGGCCATCCTCGGCTCGCTCTTCTTCGTCGTCGGCGACATCGACAAGTGAGCGGTGACAAGTGAGCGCCGGCGGGTGAACGCCGGCGCGTGGTCGGGCCGTGGAGGGCGCGGGGCCGGCGCGGTGGCCGGCCCTACGAGATCGCGCTGCGCAGCTCCGGAAGCTCGATGTGCTCGGCCTCCTCATGGGCGGTCAGGTCGATGACCTCGCCCACCGCGCCCTTGCCGGCCTCCGCGAGCGTCTCCGCGCCGATCACGTCGGCGAGGTCCTCCTCGGGCGCCTCCGGGCGCGCGGCGGGGACGGCCGCGCGCTGGGCGGCCTCGGCGGGGACGGCCGGGTCGGATGGCTCGGCCTCCGACTCGGCGGCGGGCTCGGCCGACTCCGGCTGCCGCTTCTTGGGCTGCTTCTTCTGCGTGCCGAAGTAGTCGAAGCCGCCCTCCGGGCGGGACGCGGCCCGGCGCGCCGCGGCGTAGGGCACCACGGCGGAGGCCGCCGTGCGGGCGTGCGGCCGCGGCTCTCCGGGCGCCGCCTCACGGGACGCCACCTCGGACGCCGCCTCACGGCAGACGGCCTCGCCGGACGCGAGCCCACCGGACGCGAGCCCACCGGACGCCGACGCACCCGACGCAAGCTCAACCGGCCCACCGAACGCCGACTCACCGAACACCGGTCCACCCGACGCCGACCCACCGAACGCCGACCCACCCGACGCCCGCTCACCGGCCGCGACCTCACCCGCCGCGTGCTCGCTCTCCGCCCGCTCCTCGGCGCGCGGCTGGCGCGGGATCCGCTCCCGCTCCTCCCGCTGCCTGCGCGCGTTGCGCACCAGGTGGCGCATCGCCTCGTCGGCCCGCGCGTACGCCTCGGCGGTCGGGGCACCGGCCACGGGGGTGCCGCCGACGGACTCGGCCGGAGCCGCGGGCTCGGGGGCCGCCGGCGCGGGCTCCGGCTCCCTGGCCGGGGCCGCGGCCTCCAGCTCCAGCCGCCGGCGGCCCTCCAGGGCCCTCGCCCGCTCCGTCTCGGCCGTGGCGTAGCGGCGCAGCAGCGCGGCGTGCTCGTTGCGCAGCCGCGCCAGCTCCGACCGCTTGGCGCGCAGCTTGGTGTTGAGCGCGGCCTGCAGCTCGGCGGCCTTCTCGGCGCCGGCCTCGAGTTCGGCGATCCGGTCCTCGTACTTGAGCTCCTGCCGCGCGCTCTCGCTGGCGACCTCGGCGACCCGCCGCCCGGCGGCGCGGTCCCAGCTCCGCATCAGGACGGCGCCGACGACCGCGGCGGCTGCCGCGGTCGCCGTGAGGCCACGGATCACGACCGTATCGCCGACCAGCCAGGCACCGGCGGCGCACGCCATTGACGCGGCTGCGACCGACAAAGGGGGAAGTAGCCTGTGAAGAGGTGGGGATTGGCGGTGACGTCCACGTGGCATGGGCCGAAACTTACCGTGCGGGCGGCCCGCATGGGGCCCCGCCCCGCCAAATTCCGCGCCGATATGCCGAGCCGTTACCCGGCTAGTCCTTCACGAGTCCCTTCTCCTTCAGGTAGTCCTCGGCGACGTCGGACGCCTTCAGCCGCTCCCCGTCCACCTTCTTGTTGAGTTCGGTGAGATCGGCGGTGGTCAGCACCTTGTTGAGCTTGTTGAGCGCGTCCGCGATCTTCTTCGAGCCCGCGGTCTTCGCATTCACGACGGGCAGGACGTTGTCGGCATTCTGCAGTTTCTTGTCGTCCTTCAGCAGGACGAGTCCGAACTGGCTGAGGGTGGCGTCCGTGGTCGTGGTCAGCACCAGCTGGTCCTTGCCGTCCTTGACCGCCTGCTTGGCCTGGACGCTGCCGACCTCGACCGAGTCGATGCCGGTGATGTCTATCCCGTACGTCTTCTCCAGGCCGGGCTGGCAGAAGGGGCGCTTGGGGCATTCGTCGCCGGCCGCCAACTTGATCTTCTGCTTGGACTTTCCGAGGTCGGAGAGCGTCTTCAGATCGTGCTTCTCGGCGAAGTCCTTGTGCACGGCGAAGGCGTTCTGGTCGACGGCCTCGCCGGCCGGCAGCACCTTCAGCCCGCGCGGCTCGGCGAGTTCCCGGAGCGCCTTCACCGTGGCGTCGACGTCCGAGGAGGCGACGGACTTGGCATTCGGCCCGTTCTTCTTCTGATTCAGATATTCGGCCATCGTGGCCGCGTACTCCGGCACGACATCGATCTCGCCCTTCTCCAGAACCGGTTCGTACAGTTCCCGGGACTGGATCGTCTTGACCGACGCCTTGTAGCCGGCGTCCTCCAGCAGCCCCACGTACAGCGCCGCGAGGATCTTGGACTCGGTGAAGCCGGCCGAGCCGACCACCACCGAGCCCTCGCTCTTCCTCTCCAGGCTGTCGCCGCCGCACGCGGTGAGGCCGGCCGCCAGCGCCGCGACGGTCGCGGCCGCCCCGGCCACTCGGAAGATCTTGCTCATTGGGATTCCCCGTCCATAGATGACACGCGGTGCCCTGGGACACCGCACACGTTCGGCACGGCCATGTCTCACCCGGCAGGGTCCGGCACGGCCGGTGCCTTGGGCGCCTGGTCCGCGGGCGGACGCCGGCCCGCGACCGCCGTCCGGCCGCCGCGGCGGCGCATCGGGTCCAGCAGCCACTGCAGGCCGATGAACAGGCCCTCGATCAGCAGGGCGAGGGCGGCGACCAGCACCGCCCCGGCCACCACCTGGGCGGTGTCGGTGGTCCGGAAGCCCGCCGTGATGATCCGGCCGAGCCCGCCGCCGCCGGGCAGCGCCGCGAGCGTCGCGGTCGCCACCACCTGGACGGCCGCCGAGCGCACCCCCGTCATGATCAGCGGGAAGGCGAGCGGCAGCTCGACCCTGGCGATCAGCTGACCGCCCGTCATCCCCATGCCCCGGGCGGCCTCCACGACCTCGCGGTCCGCCTCGCGCATCCCCACATAGGCGTTGGTGAGCAGCGGCGGAACGGCGAACAGCACCAGCGCGATGACCGTGGGCCAGTCGCCGTGGGTGCCCAGGGGGCTGAGCAGCAGCAGGACCAGGACCGCGAAGGTGGGCACGGCCCGGCCCGCGTTGGAGATGTTGACCGCGAGGGCGCCGCCCTTGCCGATGTGGCCGAGCGCGACGGCCACCGGCAGGGCGATCGCGCACGAGATCACCAGGCAGACCAGGGTCAGATAGAGATGCTGGCCGAGCCGGTGCCACACGCCGTCGCCGCCCGACCAGTGCGACCCGGTGGCCAGCCACGACCAGGCCTCGCCGATGACCCCCATCAGGCCGTCCTCGCCTTCGTCCGCGCCCTCTTCCCATCCTTGCGCGCCTTCTTGCGCGCCTTGGCTCCGCCGCTCCGCGCCCAGGGGGTGAGCAGCCGCTGTACGCCCAGCAGCAGCAGATCCGCCACGATCGCCAGGGCCACGCACAGCACCGAGGCGGTGAGCACCTGCGCCTTGAAGTAGCTCTGCATGCCCTCGTAGATGAGGTTGCCCAGACCGCCGTAGCCGATGATCGCGCCGACCGTGGTGAGCGAGACGGTGGAGACCGTGGTGATCCGCAGCCCGGCCATCAGCGCGGGCAGCGCGAGCGGCAACTCCACGCCGAACAGCAGGCGCACCGGGCCGTAGCCCATGCCGCGGGCCGCCTCGCGGGCCTCTTCGGGCACCGAGGCCAGCCCGGCCAGGATGTTGCGCACCAGGATCGTGAGCGAGTACAGCACCAGACCGGTGATCACCACCGCGGCCGAGACCCCGAAGAAGGGCAGCAGCAGCGAGAACATCGCCAGCGAGGGCACCGTGTAGAGGACCGTCGTCAGCCCCAGCACCGGGCCCGCCACGACCCGCCACCGGCGGGCCAGCAGCGCCAGCGGAAGGGCGACCACCAGCCCGATGGCGACCGACGCCAGGGTGATCCACACATGCTGGACCGTCGCGTCCGTCAGCTCCTGACTGCGCGTACGTACATATTCCCCGCAGATCCAGTCATTGCTGATCAGGCAGCTCTGTCCGGCCACGCGGTCACCTCCCCGTCCATTGCCGGTGACCTGGCGACCCTAACCCCGGGCACCGACAATCTCGTCCGCTCGCCACACAACAGAAACAATTCGAGGCGAGAATGCGGCCACAATGGGGAGCCATGATCCGGTTCGAGAACGTCACCAAGCGCTACGCCGACGGAACCACGGCCGTCGACGATCTGTCCTTCGAGGTCGCGGAGGGCGAGCTGGTCACGCTCGTCGGACCGTCCGGCTGCGGCAAGACCACCACCATGAAGATGGTCAACCGGCTCATCGAGCCGACCTCGGGCCGGATCTTCCTGGACGGCGAGGACATCGCCGCGGTCGCCCCGGTGAAGCTGCGCCGCCGCATCGGCTATGTCATCCAGCAGGTCGGCCTCTTCCCGCACAAGACCGTGCTGGAGAACACCGCCACCGTCCCGCAGCTGCTCGGTTGGCAGCGCAGGAAGGGGCGGGACCGCGCCGCCGAACTCCTCGACCTGGTCGGCCTCGATCCCTCCGTCTACGGTGACCGCTACCCCGACCAGCTCTCCGGCGGGCAGCGCCAGCGGGTGGGCGTGGCCCGGGCGCTGGCCGCCGACCCGCCGGTGCTGCTGATGGACGAGCCGTTCGGGGCCGTGGACCCGGTGGTGCGGGAGCGGCTGCAGAGCGAGTTCCTGCGGCTGCAGTCCCAGGTGCGCAAGACGGTGCTGCTGGTGACGCACGACATCGAGGAGGCCGTCCGGCTCGGCGACCGCATCGCGGTGTACGGGGCCGGGCGGATCGAACAGTTCGACACCCCGGCGTCGGTGCTGGGCGCCCCCGCCACCCCGTACGTCGCGGACTTCGTCGGCGCGGACCGCGGTCTGAAGCGGCTGTCCGTGACCCCCATCGAGCCGGGCGACCTCGAACAGCCTCCGGTGGTCCACCTGGACGACCCGCTGGCCAAGGCCGCCGCCCGGCTGTCGGCCGACGGGGCGCGCTGGGCCGTCGTCCTGGACGACGCGGACCGGCTGCACGGCTGGATCCCGGTGGACGCCGCGGCCGGGGCGGGCGACGACCGGGCCGCGGGGACCGTACGGGACCACGCCCGTCGCATGGAGGCGTGGCTGCCGGTCGGCTCCTCGCTCAAGCGGGCGTTCAGCACGATGCTGCAGCACGACGCGGGCTGGATCGCGGTCCTCGACGAAGACCGCTTCCTCGGGGTGCTCACCCCCGCCCGCCTCCACGAGGCGCTGCGCCGCTCGATCGACGCCGACGCGGGCGGCATCGCCCGGGCGGAGGTGGAGCTGCAGACGGTCGCCGACGCGTGACGCCCCTCAGGGTCTGAGGCCGGGCGGTCGCCGCGACTCAGCGGTCGCTGAGGCGGCCGCCCAGCCACTCCAGCGCGGCGGGCACCTCGCGCCGCCAGGTGTTGAAGTTGTGGCCGCCGGTGTTCAGGATGATGGAGGAGATCCTGGTGGGCTCGCCCCGGCGGTTGACCTCCTTGACCTTCTCTATGAACTTCACGGTGTCGTTGTAGTTCTTCTCGCCGTGCTCGCTGCTGGACACCAGCAGGGACACCGGCGGCGCGGGCTTGTGGTCCAGCCGCCACATCAGGTCGTTCTCCCGCTCCAGCCGCTTGCTGCCGCCGAACAGGTCGCCGGTGGTCGCGTCGATCGGGGACTTGTACGAGGGGGACAGCCCGGCGGCGGCGGAGAAGGACTCGGGGTGGCGCATGGCCATCTTGAGCGCGCAGTAGCCGCCGGTGGAATTCCCGATGACGCCCCAGTCGCGGGCGTGCTCGCCCACCCGGTAGTGCCCCGCCACCGCGCTCGGCACGTCCTTGGTGAAGAACGTCTCGGTCCGCGGGCCGCCGGGCACGTCCATGCACTCGGTGTCCCGCGGCGGGGCGACGGTCGGACGCATCAGCACCAGGACCACCGGCCGCATCCTGCCCTCTTTGTTCAACCTCAGGGCCGTCTGGGGGTATTTCAGGCCATTGATCAGCGCCTCGGTGGTGCCCGGATACCCGGTCAGCACCAGCGCGGCGGGGAAGTCGCGCCCGGCGTACGCCGGCTGGAAGTACTGCGGCGGCAGATAGACGTACGCCGGGGAGGCCAGCCCGGAGAGCGGCCCCTTGATGGTGACCTTCTCGATCCGACCGACCGCCGCCGGCGCCGAGCCGCCGCCCGAGACGTTCATCTTCCGGCTCTCGGTGACCAGTATCCGGGTGCTGCCCGGCGCGTCGTGGTTGACCACCACGCCCGGTTCGGTCTCGGTGCCCAACAGGTCCGACCAGGAGCCGTAGAAGCCGAAGGACTGGTTGGCGAACAGGCCCAGCGCGGCGAACAGCGACACCTGGGTGACCAGGAGCAGGCCGATCCGGCCCAACACCGCGGCCACTCCGCGCCGGGCGAAGCGCGGCCAGAGCCATACTGTGGCCCCGAACAGCAGCACCGACGCGACGACTGACACCATCACGACGTTGTTGCTCGTAAGACCCATCACTATCTTCCTGCCGGGCGGCCGGCTCCTCCGTGCCGCGATGGAACCCCGCCCCGTCAAACGTCGTCTTGCTGGGCGCGAAATGTCCAGAAGGCGCGCCAAAGACGGATCTCTCGACCGGAGCGACGGGAAAGCGAATGTCTGACAGTCAAGATGCCGAAAAGTCCGGAAGGGTTGCCTCCCGGCCGCGGAGGCTGCCGCGCGGGCCCCGGCCCGAGGCGGTGCCAACCGCCGTCGGCACCGCCTGCACGCTGATCGGGCTGCTCAACATCGTCTTCCCGCGCCTCCGCTACAGCAAGGTGCACGCCCTGGCCGACGTGCTGCCCGGCGCGGTGAGCTCGCTGGCCGCCGCCGCGTCCATCGTGGTGGGGCTTCTGCTGCTGATGCTGGCCCACGGGCTCAAGCGGCGTAAGCGGCGCGCCTGGGTCGCCGCCGTCAGCCTGCTGCCCGTCGGCGCCGCCGCCCAGCTGCTGTACCGGCACTCGATATGCGGGGCGGTGCTCTCGCTGGTGCTCCTGGGCGTCATGATCCGCTACCGGCGGGAGTTCGCGGCGCTGCCGGATCCGCGCAGCCGCTGGATGGCGCTGGCCAACTTCGTGGTGCTGGGCGCGGTGAGCGTCGGACTCGGGCTGCTGATCGTCCGCTCGCACCCCGACGACCTGGTGGGACGGCCCTCGTTCGGGGAGCAGCTGGAGCATGTGCTGTGGGGGCTGTTCGGCTTCGAGGGGCCGGTCGGCTACCGCGACGGCACCGACTACACCGTCGGCTACTCCCTCGGCGCGCTGGGCCTGCTGACCGTCGCCACCACCGCCTACCTGGCGTTCCGCCCCGAACACCCCGCCGCCCGGCTGACCCCCGCCGACGAGGAGCGGCTGCGCGCCCTGCTCGACGCGCACGGGCGCCGGGACTCGCTGGGCCACTTCGCGCTCCGCCGCGACAAGGGCGTGGTCTTCTCGCCCAGCGGCAAGGCCGCGGTCTGCTACCGCGTGGTCTCCGGGGTGATGCTCGCCAGCGGCGACCCGGTCGGCGACGTGGAGGCCTGGCCGGGCGCCATCGCCCGCTTCATGGAGGAGGCGCGGGCACACTCCTGGACCCCGGCGGTCATGGGGTGCAGCGAGACCGGGGGCGAGGTGTGGACCCGGGAGACCGGCCTGGACGCGCTGGAGCTCGGCGACGAGGCGATCGTGGACGTGGCGGACTTCACCCTGTCCGGGCGCGCCATGCGGAACGTCCGCCAGATGGTCAAGCGCATCGAGCGGGCCGGGTACGAGACCCGGGTGCGGCGCGCCCGCGACCTGGGCGAGGAGGAGCTGGAGACCATCCGGAAGGCCGCCGCGGACTGGCGGGGCACCGACACCGAGCGCGGCTTCTCCATGGCGCTGGGCCGGATCGGCGACCCGGCGGACGGGGACGCGATCATCGCCACCGCCCACAAGGCGCCCGAGGACGGCGCCGAGCCCGGCCCGTACGGGGACCTCAAGGCCGTGCTGCACTTCGTGCCGTGGGGCCGGGACGGGATGTCGCTGGACCTCATGCGCCGCGACCGCACCGCCGACCCGGGCATGAACGAACTGCTGATCGTCGCCTCGCTGCAGGCCGCCGGGGAGCTGGGGATCACCCGCGCGTCGCTGAACTTCGCCATGTTCCGCTCCGCGCTGGCCCGCGGCGAGAAGCTGGGCGCGGGCCCGGTGCTGCGCGGCTGGCGGGGGCTGCTGGTGTTCCTGTCGCGCTGGTTCCAGATCGAGTCGCTGTACAAGTTCAACGCCAAGTTCCAGCCGCGCTGGGAGCCGCGCTTCGTGGTCTTCCGCCACACCCGCGACCTGCCGCGCATCGGCCTGGCCGCGATGCAGGCCGAGGGCTTCGTCTCGCTGGCCCTCCCCCGGCTGCTGCGCCGCGGCCGGCGCCCCGAGCCGAGGCCCTGCGCCCACCAGGTCCCGGCCGCCGCCCCCGGCCGGCTCGAACAGGCCGCGTGACACCCCCGCCCGGCGCGGCGGGACCCGGCGTGCCGGCACGGGCGTCCGGGCGCGGCAGGGGGCGGGAGTACGCCTAGGCTGGGGTCATGAGGAGCTTGCGTGGACGGGGGCGGGTGGCCGGACTGCCGGAGTGGGACCGGTGCGCGGTGATGGGCGTGGTCAACGTCACACCCGATTCGTTCTCGGACGGCGGCCAGTGGTTCGACCCGGAGCTGGCCGTCAAGCACGGCCTGGATCTGGCCGCGGCCGGGGCCGACCTGGTGGACGTCGGGGGCGAGTCCACTCGTCCGGGCGCGACCCGGGTGGACGAGGCCGAGGAGCTGCGGCGGGTGGTCCCGGTGGTGCGCGAGCTGGCCGCCGCGGGGCTCCTGGTCAGCGTCGACACCATGCGGGCCTCGGTCGCCGAGCGGGCGGTCGAGGCCGGGGCGCGGCTGGTCAACGACGTGAGCGGGGGCGGCGCCGATCCGGCGATGGTCCCGATGGTGGCCGCCGCCGAGGTGCCCTTCGTGGTGATGCACTGGCGCGGCCAGTCGATCGACATGAATAACCGCGCCGCGTACGGGGATGTGGTCGGCGAGGTCGTCGCGGAGCTGCGGGCGAGCCTGGAGCGGGCGGTAGCCGGCGGCATCGATCCGGAGCGGATCGTGCTGGACCCCGGCCTCGGCTTCGCGAAGGACGCCGAGCACGACCTGGCGCTCGTCGCGCGGCTGGGCGCGCTGCGGGAGCTGGGGCGGCCGCTGCTGGTGGCGGCCTCACGGAAGCGGTTCCTGGGGCGCGTGCTGGCCGGGGACGGCGGCAGCCCGCCGCCCGCCCGGGAGCGGGACGCGGCGACGGCGGCGGTGTCGGCGATCGTGGCGCGGGAAGGCGCGTGGGCGGTCCGGGTGCACGAGGTGCGCGCGAGCGCCGACGCGGTGCGCGTGGCCCGGGCGATCGAAGCGGCGGACACGGCGGGAGCGGTGTGACTTCCCTGACGGACAGCGAGCGGGTGGCCCTGGCCAACACCGCGCTGTACGAGGCCATGGAGCAGGGCGACCACGGGGCGATGTCGCGGCTGTGGCTCGACGACCCGGACCTTGAGGTGTCCTGTGTGCACCCGGGCTGGCCGGTGCTGCGCGGGCGCGGCGAGGTGCTCCGCTCCTACGCGCTGATCATGGCGAACACCGACTACATCCAGTTCTTCCTGACGGATGTGGAGGTGTCGGTGATGTCCGACACCGCGATGGTGACCTGCACGGAGAACATCCTCAGCGGGGCCCCGGCGGAGGAGGAGGGCCAGCTCGGCCCGCTGGTGGGGCAGCTGGTGGTGGCCACCAACGTCTTCCGGCGGACCGAGGACGGCTGGAAGGTGTGGGCGCACCACGGCTCGCCGGTCCTGGCGGAGCGGGACGACGACGCGGCCGCGGGGGACGCCGAGGGCCCGGACGACGACCCGGACCAACTGCTGCCGTGAACCCCGCCGCCCGGGCGTGAGATCTGCGTCATGGGCGGGTAGGGGGAAGTGACGCGGGGGCCCGGGGCAGCGCGCGCCACGGCCCCCGTGAGCGGGCGCTGTCCTTGCTCGCAGGTAGATTCGAAGGAGGTACCCCCGCCGACGGCGGGGGACGGGTGGTGCGTTCCGGGCAGATCGGGCGCGCCCCGCACCGACGACAGCAGGAGTGATTCGGGTGGATCGTGTCGCGCTGCGCGGCCTGAGGGCCCGCGGGCACCACGGGGTGTTTCCCCATGAGCGCGAGGAGGGGCAGACCTTCGTCGTGGACCTGGTGCTCGGCCTGGACACCCGGCCCGCCGCGGCCGCCGACGACCTCACCAAGACCGTCCACTACGGCGTGGTGGCCGAGCAGGTCGTGGAGGTCGTGGAGGGCGAGCCGGTCGACCTGATCGAGACCCTCGCCGAGCGGATCGCCGAGCGGTGCCTGGGTCACGAGGCGGTGCGGGAGGTCGAGGTCGTGGTGCACAAGCCGGAGGCCCCGATCACCGTGCCCTTCGACGACGTGACCATCACCATCACCCGGAGCCGAGCATGAGCAGCAGCGACCCGACCGTTCAGCCCGTCCCAGCCTCCGTCGTGGAGCGGGTGGACGCCGCCGATGTGACGTTGTCGAACCCGAAATGGGCGGTGATCTCGCTCGGCAGCAATCTGGGCAACCGCCTGGAGACCCTGCAGGGCGCGATCGACGCGCTGGAGGACACCCCGGGCCTGCGGGTCAAGGCGGTCTCCCCGGTGTACGAGACCGAGCCGTGGGGGGTGGACCCCGGCGCCCAGCCGTCGTATTTCAACGCGGTGGTGCTGGTCAAGACGACGCTGCCGCCCTCCTCGCTGCTGGAGCGGGGACACGCCATCGAGGAGGCCTTCGAGCGCGTGCGCGACGAGCGCTGGGGCCCCCGGACGCTGGACGTGGACATCGTCTCGTACCAGGACGTGGTCTCCGACGACCCGGCGCTCACCCTCCCCCACCCCCGCGCGCACCAGCGCGCCTTCGTGCTCGTCCCCTGGCACGACGTGGACCCGGGCGCCGAGGTCCCGGGGCTCGGGGCGGTCTCGCGGCTGCTGGCCGAGGTGGGCCGGGAGGGCGTCCAGGTGCGGGCGGACCTGGAACTGCGACTGCCCGAATAGACGTTGATCCCGTAGATTCCGCGCGATGACGTACGACTCGGATCCGCGACGCCGTACGACGCGATGCCGTACGACGCGACAACGTATGACTTGAGGGGCGACCGCTCGGTGAAGCAACTTCGGATCGGGCTGTTGGTCGGGCTGTTCGCCGCGGCCGGGGTGGTGTCATGGGCGGGCGCCCGGCTGTGGGACACGCTGGGCTCGCTGCCGAGCGTGCCGGTGGCCGCGCCGATCGTGCTGGCCCTGATCGCGGTCGTGCTGACCGCGACCGCCCTGTCCCTGCGGTCCCGGCTGCGCGCCCAGCGCGAGCGCCGGCCCGGCGCGAAGGGCGTGGATCCGCTGGTGGCCGCCCGCGCGGTGGTCTTCGGCCAGGCGAGCGCGCTGGTGGCGGCGCTGGTGTCGGGGATGTACGGCGGCGTCGGCGTCTTCCTGCTGATGGAGCAGTTCGACGTGCCCGCCCGCAAGGACCAGGCCATCTACGCGGGGGCCTCGGTGCTGGCGGGCGCGGCCGTGGTCGCCGCCGCCTTCTTCCTGGAGCGGGTGTGCAAGCTGCCGGAGGACGACGACACGGGGAACGGCCCGGGGGCGGCGGCCCGGGCGTAGGGGTGTCTCCGGCTAGCGCGCCATGATGAGGCTCATCGCCTCGGCGCGGGTCGCCGGGTCGTGCAGCTGGCCGCGCACGGCCGAGGTGAGGGTCTTGGCTCCCGGCTTGCGCACCCCGCGCATGGTCATGCACATGTGCTCGCACTCGACCACCACGATCACCCCGCGCGGCTCCAGGATCCGCATCAGGGAGTCGGCGATCTGGGTGGTGAGCCGCTCCTGCACCTGCGGGCGGCGGGCGTAGACGTCGACGAGCCGGGCCAGCTTGGACAGCCCCGTGATCTTGCCGTCGCTGGACGGGATGTAGCCGACGTGGGCGACGCCGACGAAGGGCACCAGGTGGTGCTCGCAGGAGGACATCACCTCGATGTCCTTGACCAGCACCATCTCGTCGTGGCCGAGGTCGAAGGTGGTGGTGAGGACCTCCTCGGGCTTCTGCCACAGCCCGGCGAATATCTCCCGATACGCGCGGGCCACCCGCGCCGGGGTCTCGCGCAGCCCCTCCCGCTCCGGGTCCTCGCCGACGGCGATGAGCAGCTCACGGATCGCCCGCTCGGCTCGCTTCTCGTCGAAGACACCGAGCGGGACCTCGCCGTCCAGCGTTATCGGGTCGGTCATGGAGCTGCCTCGTTCCTCATGCCCAGCGAAAAAAGTCGTGAAAACGCGGAATGCCGCGTCCCCCAGGCTAAAACCTGGGGGACGCGGCCTTCATTCCGGGCCCGGATAAGCCCGGGCGAGGGGCCGGCTCAGCTCTCCGGGCCGGCCTCCTCCGGGCGCTCCGCGGCGTCCTCGGGGGTACCGGCCTTGGTGAGGCCGGCCGCCGACGGCGGCTGGGCGCCATTGGCCGGGGCCAGCTCCCGCGGGGAGAGCACCGGCGGGCGGGTGGAGGGCATACGCCGCGAGGAGCCGGTCCAGGCCGGGCGGGCCGGGCGCTTGACGATGGGGGCGAAGATCTCGGCGATCTCCTCCTTGTTCAGCGTCTCCTTCTCCAGCAGCGCCAGGACCAGGTTGTCCAGGACGTCGCGGTTCTCGACGAGGATCTCCCACGCCTCGTTGTGCGCGGCCTCGATGAGCTTCTTGACCTCCTCGTCGACCAGCGCGGCGACCTCTTCGGAGTAGTCGCGCTGGTGGGCCATCTCACGGCCCAGGAACGGCTCGGAGTTGTCGGAGCCGAACTTGATCGCGCCGAGCCGCTCGGTCATGCCGTACTGCGTGACCATCGCGCGGGCCGTGGCGGTCGCCTTCTCGATGTCGTTGGACGCGCCCGTGGTCGGGTCGTGGAAGACGAGCTCCTCGGCGGCGCGGCCGCCCATCATGTAGGCGAGCTGGTCCAGCATCTCGTTGCGCGTGGTCGAGTACTTGTCCTCGTCCGGCAGGACCATGGTGTAGCCCAGGGCCCGGCCGCGGGAGAGGATGGTGACCTTGTGCACCGGGTCGCTGTTCGGAGAGGCCGCCGCGACCAGGGCGTGACCGCCCTCGTGGTACGCGGTGATCTTCTTCTCCTTCTCGCTCATGATCCGGGTCCGCTTCTGCGGGCCGGCCACGACGCGGTCGATCGCCTCGTCCAGGAAGTGGTTGTCGATCAGCTTCTTGTCGCTGCGGGCCGTCAGCAGCGCGGCCTCGTTCAGCACATTGGACAGATCGGCACCGGTGAACCCGGGGGTGCGGCGGGCGACGGCGGAGAGGTCGACGTCCGGCGCGACCGGCTTGCCCTTCTGGTGGACCTTGAGGATCTCCAGACGGCCCTGCATGTCCGGGCGGTCGACGGCGATCTGCCGGTCGAAGCGGCCCGGGCGCAGCAGCGCCGGGTCGAGGATGTCCGGCCGGTTGGTCGCGGCGATCAGGATGACGCCGCCCTTCACGTCGAAGCCGTCCATCTCGACGAGCAGCTGGTTCAGGGTCTGCTCGCGCTCGTCGTGACCGCCGCCCATGCCGGCGCCGCGGTGGCGGCCGACGGCGTCGATCTCGTCGACGAAGACGATCGCCGGCGCGTTGGCCTTGGCCTGCTCGAACAGGTCGCGGACGCGGGAGGCACCCACACCCACGAACATCTCGACGAAGTCGGAGCCGGAGATCGAGTAGAAGGGGACACCCGCCTCGCCCGCGACGGCGCGCGCGAGCAGCGTCTTGCCGGTGCCGGGCGGGCCGTACAGCAGCACGCCCTTGGGGATCTTGGCACCCACGGCCTGGAACTTCGCCGGCTCCTGGAGGAACTCCTTGATCTCCTGGAGCTCCTCGACCGCCTCGTCGGCGCCCGCCACATCGGCGAACGTCGTCTTCGGGGTGTCCTTGGTGATCAGCTTGGCCTTCGACTTGCCGAAGTTCATCACCCGGGAGCCGCCGCCCTGCATCTGATTCATCAGGAACAGGAAGACGACGACGATCAGAACGAACGGGAGCAGCGACAGCAGGATCCCGACGAACGGGTTCTGCTTCGAGGTCGTGACGTTGTACCCGTCCGGGATGCCGCCCTGCTTCTGGGCGTTGGCCTGCAAGGTCCGGGCGATGTCGAGGCCCTGGTCACCGATGTAGGTGGCCTGGAGCTTGTTGCTGCCCGAGATCTTGGCGACGTTGTCCTTGAGCTCGATCTTGATCTTGTGCTCGTCGCCGGTCGTCAGCTCGGCGGACTGGACCTGGTTCCTGTTGATCGCCTTGACGACCTGGCTGGTGTCCACCGACTTGTAGCCGCCGGACGAGCCGACGACCTGCATCAACACGACCACGGCGAGGACGGCCAGCACGATCCACATGACCGGCCCACGGAAGTAGCGCTTCACGTCCATCCATACGGGGCGATGACGCCCCGTCCCTCCTGCCACAGTGAGGCACGGCAGCCCTGGAGGGGTGCCTGTGCGTGCGGTGTATTGCGGTGTATTTGCGGTGTATGAGCTGTGTATTCCTCAGTCTCGAAAAAGACTGACCTTCGGACGGTACCCCAGCATTGTCACCCGACGCCGCCGTGGACTGTTAACAAAACCGCCTTCCCCTGCTCCAACGGCGGGAAACCGCGCCAGGTTCCCAGCCGGGTCCCCGGCCTTCCGGGAGGGGGCCCTCAGCCGCCGTAGACGTGCGGGGCGAGCGTGCCGACGAAGCGCAGGTTGCGGTACTTCTCGGCGTAGTCGAGGCCATAGCCGACGACGAACTCGTTGGGGATGTCGAAGCCGACCCATTTCACGTCGATGGCGACCTTGGCCGCCTCCGGCTTGCGCAGCAGGGTGCACACGTTCAGCGAGGCGGGCTCGCGGGAGCCCAGGTTCGACAGCAGCCAGGACAGGGTCAGGCCGGAGTCGATGATGTCCTCGACGATCAGGACGTGCTTGCCCTTGATGTCGGTGTCCAGGTCCTTGAGGATGCGGACGACGCCGGAGGACTGGGTGCCCGCGCCATAGGACGACACGGCCATCCAGTCCATGGTGACCGGGGTGGACAGGGCGCGCGCCAGATCCGCCATGACCATCACCGCGCCCTTGAGGACTCCGATGATGAGAAGGTCCTTGCCCGCGTACTCCGCGTCGATCTCGGCGGCCAGCTCGGCCAGCTTCGCGTTGATCTCTTCCTCGGTGATGAGGACCGACTTCAGGTCGGTGCCCATGTCCTTGTCGTCCACCCGCGCCACTCTCGTTAGGGTTACCGGCTTCACTGGCTGGGCGGGTCAGCCCTGCCGGATGACCAGTCTGCCACCCTCCCGGCGGACCTCCACGCGGCCGGGGAGGTTGAGGGGCCGCTGACCGCGCCAGCCGGTGATCAGCCGGTCCACCTCTTCGATGTGGCGGGCGAAGAGCGAACCGGCGGGGGCGCCCGCGGCGATGGCGGCGCGGCGCAGCACCCGGCGGCGGACGGCGGTGGGCAGGGCGTGCAGCCCGACGGCGTCGAGCTCGACGAGGTCCGTGCCTGGGGCCGGGGCGCCCCCGGCCCCGGCGGTGCCGGCGGAGGCCCGGTCGGTGGATGCCCGGCCGGTGGATGCGGTCGCGGCGGGGGCGGCTCCGGCGGGGGGCAGATCGGTGCGTACCTCCGCCTCCGCCCGGGCCGCCCAGGCGTCGAGGGCGTCCGCGTCGTCGCGGGAGAGCTGGGCGGTGCGGGCGAGCGCCTCCACGACGCCCTTGCCGAGGGCCTTCTCCAGGACGGGCAGCGCCTCGTGGCGGACCCGGGAGCGGGTGTAGGCGGGGTCCACGTTGTGCGGGTCGTCCCATACGGGCAGCGACTGGGCCAGGCACGCGCGGCGGACGGTCTGCCGGTCCAGCCGCAGGAAGGGGCGGCGGTAGCGGCCCTGCGCGCCGGAGACCTGGGCCATGCCGGACAGGGAGCGGATGCCGGAGCCGCGGGCCAGCCCCAGCAGGACCGTCTCGGCCTGGTCGTCGCGGGTGTGGCCGAGCAGCACGGCGACCGCGCCGTGGCGCTCGGCGGCGGCGTCGAGGGCGGCGTAGCGCGCGTCACGGGCGGCGGCCTCGGGGCCGCCTTCCCGGCCGACGGACACCGCGACGGACTCGACCGGCTCCAGGCCGAGCAGCCGCAGCCGCTCGGCGACCTCGGCGGCGCGCACGTCGGAGCCGGCCTGCAGGCCGTGGTCGACGGTGACCCCCCCGGCACGCAGCCCGAGCTTGGGGGCTTCGAAGGCGAGGGCGGAGGCGAGTGCCATCGAGTCGGCGCCGCCGGAGCAGGCGACGAGGACGAGGGGCGCGGCGCCGCCGGTGAGGGCCGGGGCGGAGGCGAGGGCGGGCTGCGGGGGAGGCGAGGTCGGGAAGTCGACGAGTACGTCGTGGAGGACGCGGCGGACCGCCAGGCGTATCGCGGCGACCGCTGGATGGGGACCCATGTCCGTTTCCCATCTGTCGTTCGAGGGGGTGCCTCGGGGCCGTTACGAGGATGTCGTCACGCTGAGTACGTCGATGGTGACAGAAGCGAGCTGTTCCCCGAGCATCGCACGCCTACCCGTCGCTCACGGTCCCTCGGACGAGTGATTAACCGGGTCATTCTCCCGGCGCCGGTTGCGCCCGTACGCCGCCGGTCGCGCCCGTGATTACGGCTCCGTCCTCCGGTGCACCCGCGCGACCCAGTCCGCGGGTTTGCTGATCTCCGCCTTGGTCGGAAGTGTGTTCGGGGAGGTCCAGACCCGGTTGAAGCCGTCCATCCCGACCTGGTCCACGACGGCCCGTACGAACCGCTCCCCGTCCCGGTACTGTCGCAGCTTGGCGTCCAGCCCCAGCAGCTTGCGCAGCGCCTGGTCGAGCCGGCCGGCGCCGCTGGCCCGGCGCTTCTGGAACTTCTCGCGGATCTCCGCGACGGACGGCACGACCTCGGGCCCCACGCCGTCCATCACATAGTCCGCGTGGCCCTCGAGCAGCGACATCACGGCGGTCAGCCGGCCGAGGATCTCCCGCTGGGCCGGGGTCTGCACCAGCTCGATGATGGAGGGCGTGCTGCCCTCCCGGTCGCCGTCCGCCTCCGGCCGGCCGCCGCCCAGGGACTGGACGGCCTCCCGGAACCGCTCCAGGAGGGTGGCCGGGTCCACCTCGGTCTCCCCGAGGAAGGCCTGGATCTCGGACTCGATGTGGTCGCGCAGCCAGGGCACCGCCGTGAACTGGGTGCGGTGCGTCTCCTCGTGGAGGCACACCCACAGCCGGAAGTCGTGCGGGGCGACGTCCAGCTCCCGCTCGACGTGCACCACGTTGGGCGCCACCAGCAGCAGCCGCCCGCCGCCCGAGGAGGCGGGCAGCTCGCGGGACGGCGGCGCGAAGGTCTCGTACTGGCCCAGCACCCGGGAGGCCAGGAAGGACAGCAGCATCCCCAGCTCCACCCCGGTGACCTTGCCGCCGACCGCGCTCAGCACGGCGCCGCCGGGCAGGCCGCCGCGCCGGTCCCGCATCTTGCCCAGCAGGGGCTTGAGGACCTCGCGGAAGCCCGCCACGTTCGCCTTGATCCAGCCCGCCCGGTCCACGACGAGAACCGGGGTGTCCGAGTCCGGTCCGCCCGCGGGGGCCATCCGGGTGAATCCCCGGACGTGCTCCTCCGACACCTTGGCGTACCGGCGCAGCTCCGCGACGACGGCGCGCGCCTCGTCGCGGCTCACGTCGGGGCCCGGCCGCACCAGCCGGGTCGCGGTCGCGACCGCGAGGTTCCAGTCGACCATCTCGGCACCACCGATGCTCGTCATGGCTTCACGGTACGTGGCACAGGGCCCATCCGGGAGGCGACGAGGGCATCAGCGGCAGCCGCAGTTCGCGAGTGCGGACGCCATGCGGTCCAGCGCGCGCTGTGCGCCCTGGGGGTCCGTGGTTCCGTTCGTCATGAACGCGAAGACCAGAAGGCGGCCGTCCGCGTCCACGACGGTGCCGGCGAGCGTGTTGACGCCCGTCAGGGTCCCGGTCTTGGCGCGGACCACGCCCCGGCCGACGGCGTCCCGCGCGTAGCGGCCGCGCAGCGTCCCGGTGAAGCCGGCCACCGGCAGGCCGGTGAGGACCGGGCGCAGCTCGGGGTGGTCGGGGTCGGCGGCGCGCACCAGGACCTGGGCGAGCAGGGCCGCGGACACATGGTCGGCGCGGTCCAGGCCGCTGCCGTCGGCGATACGGGCGCCGGACAGCGGCAGCCGGAGCGCGCGCAGCCGGGCCGTGACGGCCCGCCCCGCGCCGTCGAAGGTCGCGGGCTCGCCGCCGGCGATGGCGGTCTGCCGGGCGAGGGCCTCGGCGATGTCGTTGTCGCTGTTGGTCAGCATCCGCTCGACCAGGGCGGACAGCGGCTGGGAGCGGACGGTGGCCAGCGCCGTCGCCCCGTCCTTCCCGCCCTTCGCGGCCTTCCCGCTCTTCCCGGCCTTGGCGGGCCGGGGCTCGCCGCGCACCTCGATGCCCCGGTCGCGCAGCATCGAGGCGAACGCCCGCGCCGCGTCGGCGGCGGGGTCCTCGGAGCGGGGCGCCGGGCCGTGGTCGCTGTCGTCGAGGCGGCCCTCATCGATCATGAGGGGGGTGACGGGCGAGATGTTCTCGTTGGGGCCGATCGGGTGCAGGTCCGGGCCCGAGTAGAGCGAGGTGTCGTAGCCGAGCCGGACGCTCTCGGTGCCGCTCTTCCTGAGCGCGGCGGCGGTCCTGTCGGCCAGCCGGCGCAGGCCGGCCGGGTGGTCGGCGCCCTTGACGGGGTGGGCGGTGAGGGTGGGGTCGCCGCCGCCGACCAGCACGATGCGGTCCCCGTCCCCGGCCTTCCCGTCGCCGTCGGGGCCGACGACGGTGGTCCGGATGCGGTGGTCGGGCCCGAGGGCGGAGAGGGCCGCGACGCCGGTCGCCAGCTTGATGATCGAGGCGGGCACGGCCTGGGTGTCCGCCCGCGCCCCGTAGACCTGTCGCCCGGTCGCCGCGTCCACGACGGACACCGAGCGCGGCCGGCCCAGCGCGCCGTCGTCCAGGAGCGGCTCCAGCGCGTCGGCCAGGCCCGCCCCGGTGGGCCGCGGGACCGCGTCGTCGCCGCTGTCCGGCGAGGGCGCGACGGCGGCGGTGCCCAGGGGGGCCAGGACGGGCGAGGCGCTCGGCACGGCGCGCGACGGGCCGCCGTGACGCTCGCCACCTGTGGCCGTACTCCCGGCGGCCCGGGCCCGCTCGGCCGTACGCTGCCCGGAGTCCCACGGCCCGGCCGCGAACACCGACGCGACCGCCACCACCAGGCCGACGACGGCGGAGACCGCCGACAGTCGCCACGTACGCCGCTGCTCCACCGTGGCGCTCCGC
The DNA here is from genome assembly GCF_001704635.1 of Streptomyces sparsogenes. GTDB lineage: Bacteria > Actinomycetota > Actinomycetes > Streptomycetales > Streptomycetaceae > Streptomyces > Streptomyces sparsogenes. The sequence continues at coordinate 59,251 of NZ_MAXF01000052.1, forward strand.
CACCGGCCCGTGGCGCTCTGCCATCGGTTCTGCCACCACCTGACCTGCCACGATCTGGCTTCAGGCACGTCGGACCAGCCCCTTTCGCCACCACACACCTGCGTGGGGGACACTTAATCACCAGACGTATGTGTTGATCATGGAGGAGCCACCCGTGGAGTTCGACGTCACCATCGAGATCCCGAAGGGTTCGCGCAACAAGTACGAGGTGGACCACGAGACGGGGCGCATCCGTCTCGACCGTCGACTCTTCACTTCGACCAGCTACCCGGCTGATTACGGCTTTGTGGAGAACACCCTCGGCGAGGACGGCGACCCGCTGGACGCGCTGGTCATCCTGGACGAGCCGACCTTCCCCGGATGCCTGATCAAGTGCCGTGCGATCGGCATGTTCCGGATGACCGACGAGGCGGGTGGCGACGACAAGCTGCTGTGTGTGCCGGCGTCGGACCCGCGTGTCGAGCACCTGCGTGACATTCACCACGTTTCGGAGTTCGACCGCCTGGAGATCCAGCACTTCTTCGAGGTCTACAAGGACCTGGAGCCGGGCAAGTCGGTCGAGGGGGCCAACTGGGTGGGCCGCGCCGAGGCCGAGGCCGAGGTCGAGGCGTCCATCAAGCGCCTGGAGGCCGCGGGCGGCGCCCACTGAGCGCGCTGAGCCCTGACGCAGCTTGACGCAGGGGCGGGCCGGAGTCGATCCGGCCCGCCCCTCGTGCGTGCCCCTCGTGCCTGCCGGGCCTCAGAAGCCGCGGGTGCGCTTGGCGGCGCGCCGGCCCGAGGACTCGCCCTCGAGCCGCGGTGCCTTCAGGAAAAGACGCGCCGCCTCGTTGCCCAGGTTCACCCCGATGGCGATGGCCAGGGCCAGCGCCGCCGCCTGGGTGAGATGGGCGATCCCGCGGTCCATATTGCCCTGGGCCAGCGCGAGCAGACCGAAGTACGTGGCGCTACCGGGCAGCAGCGGCCCGATGGCGGCCGTGACGTACGGCAGCGCGGACGCGTAGCGGTAGCGGGACAGCAGCTGGCCGAAGAGGCCGACCAGCCCGGCGGCGACGGTCGTCGCGGCGACGGCGGGGACCTTCGCGGTGTCGTGCAGCGCGCCGTAGACGACCCAGGCCACCCCGCCGTTGAGGGTCGCGAACAGCACGGTGTGACGTTCCTGCTGGAGCAGGATGGAGAAGGTCAGCGCGAGCAGCATCGCCGCGAGGATCTGCGTCACCGGTCGATCGACGTGGCGCAGCGCCGCCTCCGGGTTGAGCTTGGCGTCGAGCTGGAGGCCCCCGTACAGCACGGTCAGCACCCCGCACACGATGCCGACGATCAGATAGCCGACCTCCAGGAGCCGGGCGGCCGCGGTGATGTAATAGCCGGTCAGCCCGTCCTGGACGCCCGCCACCAGGGCCCGCCCGGGGATCAGCGCGAACAGCCCACCGGTGATCACCGCGGAGGCCTGGAGCCCGACCCCCGCCAAGCTGAGCGCGACGCCCATCGCGGCGGGCGGCATCGCCGCGGCCACGAACTGGTAGAACTCCGGCAGCCCGCGCCCCGAGGCCAGCCAGGCCAGCCGGTCGCCGAGCATCGCGCCGACCGCCGCCGCGAAGAACACCGGCCAGTCGCCGCCGACCAGCATGCTCGCCGCGCCGGCCAGCGCGCCGCCGGCCACGGTGAGCGCCCACCCGGGGTAGGGGTGGCGGTTACGGCGGATCTCGGCGAGCCGGCGGTAGGCCTCCTCCAGGGTGAAGTCCTCGCTGGAAGTGATGTCGTCGACCAGGCGGAAGACGGCGGAGAGCCGGGTGTAGTCGGTGCCCCGGCGGCGCACGGTCCGGCTGGCGGTGATCGGGTCGTCGACGAGCGAGGGCTGGTAGCTGACCGACAGCAGGGTGAAGGTCACGGTCGGCTCGCAGCGGTCGAGGCCGTACGCGTGCGCCACCCCGAACATCGCCGCCTCGACGTCCTCGGCCCCCTCCCCGCCCGCGAGCAGCAGCTCGCCGATGCGCAGGGTCAGGTCGAGCACGCGCGGCGCGGCGGGTCCCGCCTCGTCCTGCCGCTCCTGGCGCTCGGGGGCCGGGCGCTCGCTGATCGGCATGCGCAGCATGGTGCGCATCCGGTCCTGCCAGGGGGTGTCCTTGGTGAGCCGGACGACGGGGATGCCGTCCGGCGGGGTGAACGCCGGGAAGTTCGCGCCCTGGCCGGCCTGCGTGCCGGTCCTGACCCCTGCGGGCGGCACGAAGGCCGAGCCCTCCGTATCGGAGGCGGGCTCCGCGGTCAGCCCCTCGGGGACGGCGAACTCGGAGGTCGGGTGGTCGTCCTCGGGCAGGGGCGGCAGCGGCACCCCCAGCGGAGGGGTGAAGGCGCTGCGGGCCTCGTCCGACAGCGGCTTGCGGCTCCCGGCCGCGTCCGCTTCCGACACGCTCGTACCGCGCTGACCGCGCTGACCCTCGGACCCCACGTCTCCTCGCTCCTCACCCCGCCTTGTGTGCGTGTGTACCCCGGCCACCATGCACTATGGCGGCCACCGAGCCCATTGTGCGGGTCGGCGGCCGCCATACGAAGAGCGGGTGCGGGGGGTGTGGGGCCAGGGCGGCGGCGTCAGCGCTTGGCGTGGCGGCCGCGCGGCGCCGGGCCCGCGGGGCCCCGGGCGCCCGTCGGCTCGGCCGACGCCGCCTCCTTCTTGGCCTTGCCGCGGCCGCGGAGGAACTCGATCACGATCGGGATCACCGACAGCAGCACGATCCCGACCAGGATCAGCTCGATGTGCTGGTGGACGAAGTCGATCTTCCCCAGCGCGGCCCCGAGCAGGGTGACGCCCACGCCCCACGCGACGCCGCCGATCACGTTGAACAGGATGAAGGAGCGGTAGTTCATCCGGCTCACACCGGCGATGATCGGCGTGAAGGTGCGCACGATCGGCACGAAGCGGGCCAGGATCAGCGACTTCGGCCCGTGCTTCTCGAAGAACTCATGCGCCTTCTCCACGTTCTCCTGCTTGAACAGCTTGGAGTCGGGGCGGCGGAAGAGCGAGGGGCCGACCTTCCGGCCGAAGAGATATCCGGCCTGGTCACCCAGGATCGCGGCGGCGGCGACCGCGACGCAGACCAGCCACAGATCCTGCTTGATCACATGGGTGGTGACCAGCATGCCCGTGGTGAACAGCAGCGAGTCGCCCGGCAGGAAGAAGCCGATGAGCAGGCCCGACTCCGCGAAGACGATGGCCAGGACGCCGAGCAGGCCGAAGGTGTTGATCAGATAGTCGGGGTCCAGCCAGCTGGGGCCGAGCGCGAGAGTGGTCACGGGTGACAGGCTCCTGGGTCGAGGGGTGCAGGCTCGTGCGAGGCCCGGCCGCAGGGTTGGGGCGGACTGGGGGGTCTTCACAGTGTGCCGCCCAAAGCTATCAACGCCGTGTGCGTTCCCTCGGTTCCCGCTGGCCGTACGCCCCGGCCCCGGCGGGGGCGAGGCGTACGGCGCGGTGGGGCTGGGCGTACGGCGCGGCGGGCGCGGCGTACGGCCCGGCGGACGGGCTAGCCGTGGCGGGCGGTGTTGGCCGCGATGGCGTCGCGCAGGAACTCGGCCGCCCCGGGCCGGATCGAGTCGTAGAACTCCCGGAACCGCTCGTCGGTCACATACGTCTCGCCGATCCCCCGGTGGATCTCGAAGGTGCACTCGTAGAACCACGTGGAGATGTGGCGCCGGTGCTCCTCGGCCATGTCCATCGCCCGCTCGCCGGAGGCCGGCTCCCCCTCCTCCATGAGCGCGGCGAACCGGGCGCTCCAGTCGGCGACCTCGGCCTGGATGCGCCGCCAGTCCTCCTTGGTGTAGCCGGCGGTGCGCCGCTGGGTCTCGGCGTACGTCTCGGTGCCGCCCCAGCGCCGCTCGGCCTCCTCCGCGTAGGCCTCGGGGTCCTTGGCCCCGAAGAGCTCGAACTTCTCCTCGGGCGTGAGGTTGATGCCCATCTTCCGTGCCTCCATGGCGTGTTCGACGGCGGCAGCCATCTTCTGGAGCCTTTCGATCCGCGCGGTCAGCAGCCGGTGCTGACGCCGCAGGTGCTCCTGCGGATCCGCGTCCGGGTCGTCCAGCAGGACCGCCACCTCGTCGAGCGGGAAGCCGAGCTCCCGGTAGAACAGGATCTGCTGCAGCCGGTCGAGGTCGGCGTCGTCGTAACGCCGGTGCCCGGCCCGGCTGCGGGCGCTCGGGCACAGCAGCCCGATCTCGTCGTAGTGGTGCAGGGTCCGCACCGTGATCCCGGCGAAGCCCGCGGTCTGTCCCACGGAGTAGCTCATGGCCCGTCCGCTCCTTCCTCGGTACGCGCTCCACGGTGCGTCCTCACGTCGCGTGAGGTTCAAGTCCGTATCCCGGAAACTCGCTGGGACGGGTCCGGGGCTGCTGGCATCCTGCCTGCTGTGCTGGGGATAACGGATCTTTCGACGTATCTGGCGGGCCTTGCCCTGATCATCCTGCTGCCGGGGCCGAACTCGCTGTATGTGGTCTCGGTCGCCGCCCGCCGCGGTGTGCGCAGCGGATACCGGGCGGCGCTGGGCGTGGTGTGTGGGGACACGGTGCTGATGGTCCTGTCGGCGGGCGGGGTGGCCTCGCTGCTGCAGGCGAGCCCGACGCTGTTCACCGTGGTGAAGTTCACCGGCGCCGGCTATCTGAGCTGGCTGGCGGTGGGCATGCTGCGCGGGGCGTGGGGGCTGTGGCGGGCCCGGGGCGCGCGCGGGGAAGGGGGCCTCGAGGCGCGGGCGGCGGCCGTCGCGGGCCCCGGGGGCGCCGGGGCCGGCGAGCGGGACGGCGCGCGGGCCGGGGAGCGGGACGGCGCGCGGGCCGGGGAGCCGGCCGGGGAGCGGCCGTATCGCAAGGCGCTGGTGATCAGCTTGCTCAACCCGAAGGCGATCCTGTTCTTCATCTCCTTCTTCGTGCAGTTCGTGGACCCGGAGTACGCCCATCCGGTGCTGTCCTTCGTGGCGCTGGGCGCGTGGGCACAGCTGTTCAGCCTGGTGTACCTGTCGGTGCTGATCTTCAGCGGCGCGCATCTGGCGGCGGCCTTCCGGCGGCGGAAGCGGCTGACCGCCGGGCTCTCGGCGGCGGCGGGCGCGGCGTTCCTGGGGTTCGCGGTGAAGCTGTCGCTGAGCAGCGCGGCGTAGGGGCGCGGGTACCGGCCGACGGCGCACGGGCCGGCGGCGCACGGGCAGGCGGCGTAGGGGCCGGCGGCGTAGGGGCCGGCGGCGTAGGGGCGCGGATACGGGCTATGTGACCGACAAGCCCGTATTGTCCAGCCCATGGCGCTCCACAAGGGCAAGCACGGCCCGACGCACGAGGACCGGAGGCGCGGCGTCCCGGTCAACCCGTTCTACGCCATGGCCGACCCGGTCGCCGGCATGGTCGACGAGGTGCCGCGCAACCGGCTGCCCGACGGCCCGATGGCGCCCGCCACCGCCTATCAGCTCGTCCACGACGAGCTGATGCTGGACGTCAACGCGCGGCTGAACCTCGCCACCTTCGTCACCACCTGGATGGAGCCGCAGGGGGACCAGGTGGTGTTCGAGTGCCGCGACAAGAACATGATCGACAAGGACGAGTACCCGCGCACCGCCGAACTGGAGCGGCGCTGCGTGGCGATGCTGGCCGACCTGTGGCACGCCCCCGGCCCGGACTCGGCCGTGGGCTGCTCCACCACCGGTTCGAGCGAGGCCTGCATGCTCGCCGGAATGGCCCTCAAACGCCGCTGGGCCAAGCGCAACGCGGGGCGCTACCCGGCGACCGCCCGGCCCAATCTGGTCATGGGGATCAACGTCCAGGTCTGCTGGGACAAGTTCTGCAACTTCTGGGAGGTCGAGGCGCGCCAGGTGCCCATGGAGGGCGACCGCTTCCACCTCGACCCCCAGGCGGCCGCCGATCTGTGCGACGAGAACACCATCGGCGTCGTCACCGTCCTCGGGTCCACGTTCGACGGCTCGTACGAACCCGTCGCGGAGGTTTGCGCGGCGCTCGACGACCTACAGGAGCGCACCGGAGTGGACGTCCCCGTCCATGTGGACGGCGCGTCGGGCGCGATGGTGGCGCCCTTCCTGGATCCGGACCTGGTGTGGGACTTCCGGCTGCCCCGGGTCGCCTCCATCAACACCTCGGGGCACAAATACGGCCTGGTCTACCCCGGCGTCGGATGGGCGCTGTGGCGCAGCGCCGAGGACCTCCCCGAGGAGCTCGTCTTCCGGGTCAACTACCTGGGCGGCGAGATGCCGACCTTCGCGCTCACCTTCTCGCGGCCCGGCTCCCAGGTCGCCGCCCAGTACTACACCTTCCTGCGGCTGGGGCGGGAGGGCTACCGCGCGGTGCAGCAGACCACGCGGGACGTGGCGCGCTCGCTCGCGGAGCGGATCGAGGAGCTGGGCGACTTCAGGCTGCTGACGCGCGGGGAGCAGCTGCCGGTCTTCGCCTTCACCACGGCCGAGGGCGTGGGGAGCTTCGATGTGTTCGACGTGTCGCGGAGGCTGCGCGAGCACAACTGGCTGGTGCCCGCGTACACCTTCCCGCCGAACCGGCAGGACCTGTCCGTGCTGCGGGTGGTGTGCCGCAACGGCTTCTCGATGGACCTCTCGGACCTGTTCCTGGAGGACCTGCGGACGCTGCTGCCCGAACTGCGCCGCCAACCCGAGCCGCTTCACCGGCCCAAGACCGTGGCCACGGCCTTCCACCACTGACCGGGCCTCCCCCGGCCCCGGCGTACGCACCGCCGCCGGCGTGCGTACGGCCGCCGACGTGCGCGCCACCGTCGGCATACGTACGGCCGCCACGTGCGTACGGCTGCCGGCGTGCGTACGGCCGCCACGTGCGTACGTACCGGCCGTCAGCCCGTCCGCGACGCGGCCTCCAGGATCTCGGCCCTGCGCCGGACGGCCTCCAGGGCGCCGGGCCTGCGGCCGGGCACCCGTCCGCGCAGCGATATCAGGAACGGGGCCAGGGCCTGGGCCCTGGCCGGGTCCTGGACGTACTGCCACTGGTGGTGCGCCCGGTCCACGGCCCCCTCGACGTCCGGGTCGTCGGCGGCCTCGCCATTGCCCAGCCGGGCGTCGGCCACCGCCATCCACAGCTCGCAGGCGCGGGCGGGGTCGCCGGCGAGGCGCGCCAGGTCGGCGCGCACCTCCATCCAGTGGATGGCCTCGCCGGAGTGCGGGCCGGCCGACCGGAGGGCCTCCTGCTCCCAGGCCGCGGCCATGGAGGCGGCCTCGCTGTGCCGCCCGGCGTGCGCGGCCTCGAAGATCGCGGCGTGCGGATCGGGTACGGCCCCGGGCGGCGGGGCCTGCTCCGCCGCGGCGGGCGACGACGGGGGCGGGAGCGCGGCCACGGGGGCCGGCGCCTGCTGCGGGCGGGGCGGCGGGACGGCCCACTCCGCCTCGGCCCCACCGTCCGCGACGTGCGTCACAGCGCCGGCGCCCTCCGCGACGCGCGTCACCGCGCCCTCCGCGACGCGCTTCGCAGGGTCCTCCGCAACGCGCGTCACTCCGCCGCCCGGCTCGGGCGGCGCGGGCTGGGGCGGGGCGCCCGCGAGGGGGGCCGCCGGGGCCTCGACCGCGACGGCGGACCCGTCGAACAGCAGCTCCGCACCGCCGCCGAGACCTGCTTCGGCGACGGCCCGCTCGTGCAGTAGCGCGAACGGCGCCTCCTGGGCCGTGCCTCTCAGGACCGCGGCGAACGCCCGGCTGTAGAGCGGCTCCGCGGTCCGCCGCTTGGGCGGCGCGGGCGCGAGGGAGCCGTAGAGGGTGAGCCCGGCCGCCAACAGCCGCCCGGCCAGGAGGGGGTCGGACAGCCCCGGCCACGCCGTCTCGTCCGCCACCAGATCGACGAGCACCGTGGTGCTGCCCGCCGGCCGCCTCGCCAGTTCGGCCGCCAGCCAGTGCCAGGGCAGCGCGGTGTAGCGAGCGGTCCTCGGCGTCGTACGGGCCAGCGCGAAGTGGGGCAGCCGCTGCTTGGTGTCCACGGTCAGCTGACCCGCCAGGTAGATCAGCACCGGCCCCTCGTGGGCCGCCGCGGTCCGCAGGTGCGTCAGCACCGTCTGCGGATCGGCCGGATCCACCAGCTGTACGACGCTCGCCCCGCCCGCGGTCCCCAGCAGCGCGGCGGGTGGCACTGCCGCGAGCTGGTGCAGCGCCCCGGCCGCGTCCATGAGCCGCTGTCTGCCACCCGGGGCGGCGGCGACGAGCAGGGCGTAACCGGCCCCACCCGTCGCTCCAGCGCCCGTGTCCCCCCTGTCGTTCACCATGTAAGCACCGTATCCGGATCCGCCCATGGCGGGTGATGGTGTGGCTCACGCGCCTTTCGGGCGTGTCCGGACTCCGGTCAGCGGCTGAGGCCCTTGTAACGGCCCACGGCCAGCGGGAAGAAGACCGCGAGGAGCGCCAGCGGCCAGCAGACGGCGAGCAGTCGGGCGTGGGCCGCGGGCCAGGAACCGCCGTTCTGACCAGGGCTTCCGAACAGCTCGCGGACCGCGGTGGCCGTCGCCGACATCGGGTTCCAGTCCGCGATCGCGCCGAGCCAGCCCGGCATGGACTCGGGCGCGGCGAAGACGTTCGACAGGAAGCCCACCGGCCAGATCAGGACCTGTACCGCCTGCACCAGCTCGGGGCGGCCCGCCACCATGGCGAGGTGGATGCCGAGCCACAGCATGGCGAAGCGCAGCAGGAGCAGCAGCCCGACCGCGGCCGACGCGTCGGCGAGGCCGCCGTGCCAGCGCCAGCCCATCGCGAGGCCCGTCCCGAGGAGGACCAGCAGGCCCAGCGCCGACTGCAGCATGTCCAGGGCGCTGCGCCCGACCAGCACGGCCGAGGGGGCGATGGGCATGGACCGGAAGCGGTCGATGACGCCCTTGTTGAGGTCCTGGGTCACGGCGATCATCGTGGACTCCAGGCCGAAGGCCATGGTGAGGGCGAGCATGCCGGGGACCAGATACTCCTTGTAGTCGCCGCCGCCCGGCACGGTCATGCCGCCGCCGAGGAAGTAGGCGAACATCAGCAGCACCATCACCGGGAAGATCAGGCCGACGACCAGCTGGGCGGGCTGCCGCGCCCAGTGGGCGAGGCCCCGCCTGGTCATGGTCCACGCGTCGGTCAGGGCCCGCCCGAGCCGGCCGCCCCGGCCGGCCGCGGGGGAGGTCGGAGGGTGGGGCCCGGGGTGGGCCCCGGGGTGGGGCCCGAGGTGTGTCGGGGGGTGCGTCGCGGTGGTCATGCGGCCGCCTCCTGCTGCTCGTCCTCGCTGTCGGTCTGCTTGTCCTCGCTGCCGGTGGCGCGCTTCCCGGTGAGGTGCAGAAAGACCTCGTCGAGGGTGGGGCGGCGCAGCGCGATGTCCTCCGCCTCGATCCGCGCCGCCTCCAGGGCCCGTACGGTCTCGGTGAGCGCGCCCACGCGGTCGGCGACCGGCGCGCTGATCCGCCGGCTGTCGGGGTCGGTCTCGACGGCCTCGGCCCGGACGCGGGCCGAGGCGGCGATCAGCGGGACGGCGGCGTCCAGTTGAGCGGTGTGGCGCACCACCACCTCGATCCGGTCCCCGCCGAGCCGGGCCTTGAGCTCGTCCGCCGTGCCCTCCGCGATCACCCGCCCGCCGTCGATCACGGAGACGCGGTCCGCGAGCTGGTCGGCCTCCTCCAGGTACTGGGTGGTGAGCAGCACCGTGGTGCCGCCGCCGACCAGCGACCGGACCGCCGTCCACACCTCGGCGCGGCCGCGCGGGTCGAGCCCGGTGGTCGGCTCGTCCAGGAACAGCACGCGCGGCCGGGTGATCAGGCCGGCCGCCAGATCGAGCCTGCGCCGCATGCCCCCGCTGTACTGGCTGACCGGTTTGCGGCCGGTGTCGGCGAGGTGGAACTGCTCCAGAAGCTCGTCCGCGCGACGCGCGGCCCCCCGGGCTCCCAGGTGGTAGAGGCGGCCGAACATCTCCAGGTTCTGCCGTCCGCTCAGCCCCTCGTCCAGGGCGGCGTGCTGGCCGAGCAGCCCGATGCGGTAACGGACCTCGTCGGGGTGGCGCAGCACGTCGTATCCGGCGACCTCCGCGCGCCCTCCGTCATGCCGCAGCAGCGTGGACAGGATCCGTACGGAGGTGGTCTTGCCGGCGCCATTGGGCCCCAGCAGGGCGTGGACCGTGCCGTACGGGACGGTCAGGTCGAGCCCGGCGAGGGCCCATTGGCCGCGATACGCCTTCCGCAGTCCCTCGACGACGATGGCGGGTTCGCTGTGGGTGTCGCTGCCTGTGTGGGTGTGGCTGTCGCTGTGGGCTGTCGCTGTGGGTGTGGCTGTCGCTGTGGGTGTCCCTGCCGCTGTGAGTGTCGCTGTCGGCCAAGGTCTTCTCCTCTCCCCTTCGAGAAGGCGAGCAGTAAGGCGAGTAGTCAAATTTGATTACTCGGAGCGGGCAAAGTACTTCCCGAGGCGCGCATTAGTCAAACTTGATTAGATACGCCAGGCCAATGTCACAGGCCAATGTCATCGGTCGCTTCCCTCGACTGGTCAGTCGCCGCGCGGGCCGACGTCCCCGCCATCTGCGCTGTCCGCGCTGTCCCTGCTTTCCGCGCTGCCCATGCTGTCCGCGCTGTCCATCAGCACGTCCACCGAGCGCTTCCCCTCGCCCGCCATCACATACGCCCCGCCCTCGAGCCGCTCGATCAGCCCGCGCGTCCACTCCACGCCGCTGTCGGCCGAGTGCACCCAGAACCGCATGATCTCCCCGATGTGACCCCAGGCGTCGGGCGTCTCCTGCGGCGCCACCCAGTGCTGGGTGACCTCGGCCCGCCACTTCTCCAGCGCCGCCACCCGCTCCTTCAGCAGGGAGATCGCCTCGGCACGCGGAAGGTCCACCAGGAAGCCGACCCCGGCCGTCAGCTCGTCGATCTTCTGATCATGGCGCACCAACGAGTCGCGCAGCAGCCGGAAGTACTCTTCCTCCCCCCTGTCGGTCAGCTCGTACTCGGTGCGCGGCGGGCCGCCCACCGTGCTCGGCGCGATGTCATGGGCGAGCAACAGCCCCTGCTTGGCCATCTGTTTGAGCGCGTGGTAGATCGATCCGGGCTTCGCGTTGGACCACTCATGGGCGCCCCAGAACTCCAGGTCGTTGCGCACCTGATAGCCGTGGGCCCGCCCGTGCTGGCGCACCGCGCCCAGCACGAGCAGCCGGATCGCTGACATCGCCCGCCTTCTCTCCCTCCCGGCCCCTTACGGACCGCCGCTGTCCAGGCTAGACGGCGCTGCCCCCACCGCCCCCCGGGCCCGGGCCTCTCCCTGGCCCGGTCTCTTCCCGGCCCGGTCTCTCCTGGGCCAGTCTCTTCCTGGCCCGGTCTCTTCCCGGGCCCAGCCTGATCCACGAGACACCCCTAGGCTCGGAGGAACGCCAGGACCGCGAGGACGCGGCGGTGGGTGTCCTCGCCGGGGGGCAGGTCGAGCTTGCCCAGGATGTTGCCGATGTGCTTGCCCACCGCCGCCTCGGAGACGACCAGCTCGCGGGCGATCGCCGCGTTCGACTTGCCCTCGGCCACCAGCGCCAGCACCTCCCGCTCCCGCGAGGTGAGCCGCTCCAGCGGGTCGCGCCGACGGCGGAACAACTGGCGCACCACCTCCGGATCGACGACCGTGCCACCGTCCGCCACCCGGCACAGCGCGTCCATGAACTCCTCGACCTGCCCCACCCGGTCCTTGAGCAGATAGCCCACCGCCGTGCCGTCCCCGGAGTCCAGCAGCTCGGTCGCGTATGTGCGCTGGACATACTGGCTCAGCACCAGGACCGGCAGCCCCGGCCGCTCCTTGCGCAGGGCGACCGCCGCCCGCAGCCCCTCGTCGCTCTGCCCCGGCGGCATCCGCACATCGGTGACCACGAGGTCCGGGGAGCATGAGCCGACCGCCGCCCGCAGCGCGGGCGCGTCACCGACGGCCGCGGCGACCTCGTGCCCGAACCGCTCCAGCAGCCCCACCAGGCCCTCACGCAGCAGCACACTGTCCTCTGCCAGGACTAGCCGAAGACTTCGACCGGCTCGCACGGTATCTCCACGCCCAGAATCGTCGGCCCGCCAGGCGGGCTGGAAAGCGTCAGTGTGCCATTGAGCGCGGCCACCCGGTCGGACAGTCCGGTCAGCCCGCTGCCCCCGGGCCGCGACCCGCCGACCCCGGGCCGGCCGTCCGCATCCCCGCCCCAGCGACCGCTCCCGCCACCGTCCGAGCCTCCTCGCCGGAGCACCGCGCCGCCCACTCCGTCGTCCACGACGGACACGAACAGCGCGCCGTCCCGCACCTCGGCCCCGACCTCGGCCAGCGCGGCACCGCTGTGCTTGGCGACATTGGCCAGCGCCTCGCAGACCACGAAGTACGCGGCCTTCTCGACCGGTTCGGGCAGCCGACCGAGCCCTGAGGCATTCACCAGAACGGGCACCGGCGAACGGTCCGCGGCGTCCTCCAGCGCCGCCTCCAAGCCCCGGTCGGCCAGCACTTGGGGGTGTATTCCGTGAATCAGCTCCCTCAGCTCGGCCAGCACCTTGCCCGCCTCGTCGTGCGCCTTGGCCAGCTGGTCGGCCAGCGGTCCCGGCGGGGCGTCCAGCCGCGCCAGGCCCAGCGTCATGGTGAGCGCCACCAGCCGCTGCTGGGCGCCGTCGTGCAGATCCCGCTCTATGCGCCGACGCTCCGCCTCGAAGGCGTGCACCAACCGGGCCCGCGACCGGGACACCTCCCCGAGCTCCTCGCGCAACGCGTCGTCGGGACCCACGAGCAGCAGACGGGCGAAGGCGGCGCGCAGGCCGGCGAAGGTGCCCACGCAGTAGAGGGCCACCGGGAGCAGCATGGCCCCGCCGAGGGCCCACCCTGCCGCCTCCGGATAGGAGGTGACGGACCAGTACTTGAGCACCTGGGCTTGGCCGCCGCCGTCCAGGGCCAGCAGCACCGGGGTGGCCAGCATCGCCAGGGGCGCCCCCAGCCCGCCCAGCAGGGCCAGCCCGTCCGCCATCCACAGGCCGAACGCGAACAGCACCGTGTACGCCAGCTCGTACCAGGTCGCCCGCTCCTGATACCGCACGCGCGCCCACGCGAGGAAACCCGGCTCGTCCGGTGTGCGGTGCGGGCTGCGGGCCGGGCTGTTGTCGACCAGCCGCAGCCGGCGGCGCTCGATCGCGCCGACCGGCACCCCGGCCAGCCCCAGCGCCGCCAGCAGGGCCAGCCCGACCACGAGAATCGTCAGCACCCCGCCGGCCAGCGCGAAGACGACGATGCCCAGCAGCGCCACCAGCCCGACGGGTGCGCTGCTCAGCAGATACAGCACCGCGCGCCAGGGCCAGGCGGAACGCAGATATCCGGACTCGTACAGCGCCTGCCGGAGATTTTGTGGGGACATGCGAGAACGGTACGGTCCGGCAACACCCCGCCACAGTCGGTCCAGTAGGCGTCTTGGGGGTATGGCTGGCCATACCCCGGAACTATGCCCAGTGGTCGTGAAGCGGCGGGCCGGAGCCGGTTGTCTGGACGGCATGACACGAACTGACCTGGGCCCGGCCGCCGTCCGGCTCCGGCGGGTGACCCGCCACTACGACTCCGGCTTCGGCTCCGGCTCCGGCGGGGTGACGGCGCTCGACGACGTGAGCCTCTCCTTTCCCGCGGGCAGCTTCACCGCCGTCATGGGCCCCTCCGGCTCCGGCAAGTCCACGCTCCTGCAGTGTGCGGCGGCCCTGGACCGGCCCACCTCGGGCTCGGTCTCGATCGGCGGCACCCCGTTGGAGGGGCTGAGCCAGACCCGGCTGACGCGCCTGCGCCGCGAGCGGATCGGCTTCGTCTTCCAGTCCTTCAACCTGCTGCCGTCGCTGACCGCCGCGCAGAATGTGGCGCTGCCGCTGCGGCTGGCCGGCCGGGCCCCCGCGCGCGCGGAGATACGGCAGGCGCTGGGCCGGGTCGGGCTGGCGGAGCGGGCCGGCCACCGGCCCGGCGAGCTGTCCGGCGGCCAGCAGCAGCGCGTGGCGCTCGCCCGCGCCCTGATCACCAGGCCCCAGGTGCTCTTCGGGGACGAGCCGACCGGCGCCCTGGACTCCGCCACCAGCCGCGATGTCCTGCGGCTGCTGCGGGAGCTGGTCGACGTCGAGGGGCAGACCGTCGTCATGGTCACCCACGACCCGGTCGCCGCCTCGTACGCGGACCGGGTGGTCTTCCTGGTCGACGGGCGGGTGAGCGGAGAGCTCCAGGAGCCGACCGCCGAGCAGGTGTCCGCCCGGATGACCCGGCTGGAGACGGTCCCGTGCTGACGATGACGCTCGGCGGGCTGCGGACCCGGTGGACCACGCTCGTGGGCACGTTCGTCGCCCTGGCCCTCGGGGTGGCGCTGATCGCCACCATGTGCCTGGCCCTGGCCTCCACGCTGGACGCCCCCGAGCGGGGCCCGGAGCGGTTCGCCGCCGCGCCGGTGGTGGTGCGCGGCGCCGACACCCTCACCGTCCCCGTGCGGCGCGGGCCGGCCACCGAGAAGGTGACGGCACCGCTGGCCCACCCCCGCCCGGTGCCGCCCGAGCTGGTGGCGCGGCTGGGGCGGCTGGGCCCCGCGGCACCGGACCGCACCTTCCCCGTGGGCTCCGGGGCGCTTCCGCGGGGCAGCGTCGGCCATCCCTGGTCCGCCGCGGCCTTCACCCCCTACCGGCTGACCGCCGGCCGGGCTCCGGATCGGGCCGGGGAGATCGTCGTCGCGAGCGGTGCCGCCGAGGTCGGCGACCGGATCGGCGTGACGACCGCCGAGGGCCGCCGCACCCGCGTGGTGGTGGGCCTGGTCCCCCGGTCGGCCTTCGAGAGCGCGGTGTTCTTCTCGGATGCCGAGGCCGCCCGGATCTCGCCCCGGATCGACGCGCTGGTGGTGCGCGCCCCCGCCGCGAAGGTGCGCGCGGCGGTGGCGGGCACGCCCGGGGTGCGGGTGCTCACCGGCGCGGAGCGCCGGCGGGCCGACCCCGACCCGGACCGGGACGACCGGGCCCTGCTCACGGTCAACGCGCTGCTCGGCACCGCCGCCGGGGTGACCGGTTTCGTCTCCGTCTTCGTGGTCGCCTCCACCTTCGCCTTCGCGGTGGCCCAGCGGCGCCGGGAGTTCGGCCTGCTGCGCATGGCGGGGGCCACTCCCGGCCAGCTCAGGCGGGTGGTCTTCGCCGAGGCCGCGGCGGTGGGGGTGCTGGCCTCGGCCGCGGGCTGCGCGCTGGGCACCTGGGGGGCGCCATGGCTCGCCCGCCGCCTGGTGGAGGGCGGGGTGGCGCCCGACTGGTTCACCGTCGAGGACCACTTCTGGCCGCTTCCCGTGGCCTTCTGGACCGGCCTGCTGGTGGCGCTCGCGGGCGTGTGGGCCGCGGCGGTGCGCGCCGGGCGGGTCGAGCCGGCCGAGGCGCTGCGCGAGGCCGCCGTGGACCGCGGGACCATGCCGCTCCCCCGCCGGCTGCTGGGCGGCGGGCTGCTGCTGGCGGGGGTGGCGATGCTGGGGTGGACGCTGGTCGACGACCCGGGCGAGCTGCTCAAGCGGAAGACCTACACCACCGGGCCCATGGTGCTGATCACCGCGGTCGGCCTGCTGGCGCCCCTGCTGGTGCGGCCGGTGGTGCGCGCGCTGGGCGGGCTCCCCGCCCGGCTGCCCGGTGCGGCGGGAACGCTGGCCCGGGAGGGCGCCTCGGCGGGGGTGCGGCGCACCGCGTCCGTGGCCGCGCCGGTCCTGATCACGGTCGCGCTGACCGGATCGCTGCTGGGCGCGGCCGCGACGGTGAGCCAGGCCAAGGCGGCGGAGCTGCGCGCGCAGACCCGCGCCGACTTCGTGGTCACGGCGCGGGAGGGTTCCGAGGGGCTGAGCGCGGGTGCGGCGCGGCGCGTGGCCGATGTCCCGGGCGCGCTGGCGTCCCCGTCCGGCGGCACCGCCGTGTTCGCCCGCGACGGCGAGTCGGCGCTGGTCAGGTCGGCGGCGCGGGCGGTGGATCCGGCCCGGCTCGCGGCCGTCGGGCGGCTGCCCGTGGTCGCCGGGGCGGTCCGTGACCTGGACGACCGGGGCATCGTAGTGAACGAGGAGTGGGAGCGGCCCACCGTCGGGCGGCGCGTCACCGTCTGGCTGGGCGACGGCCGCAAGGCGAGGCTGCGGATCGTGGCCGTGCTGCGGACCGGCACCGGTGACAACGGCGCGTATGTCACCTGGCGCAATGCGCGCGGCGCCGCGGTGGACAGGATCGAGGTGCGGCTGCGGCCCGGGGCCGACGAGGCCGCCGTCGCCAAGGGGCTGCGGGCCGCGGTGCGGTCCGAGGGCGGGCGGGTGCTCACCCCGGCCGCCTGGGCGGAGGCCGTCCACCCCCGGACGAGCCCGCAGACCCGGCTCGGCCTGCTGGTGGTGGTCGGCATCGCCCTGGTCTACGCGGGCATAGCGCTCGCGGGCACGCTGGTCATGGCCACCTCCGACCGAATACCCGAGCTGACGGCGCTGCGGCTGGCCGGGGCCACCAGGGCCCAGGTGCTGGGCGCCGTGGCGGCCGAGGCGGTGCTGACCGTCGCCGTGGGCGTGCTGCTCGGGGCGGCCGTGGCCGGGGTGCAACTGCTCGGCCTGTGGGGCGCGCTGGCGCGGCTGTCGGTGCCGGCCTCGCTCGCGGTGCCCTGGGCCTCGGTGGGCGCGGCGGCGGCCGCCTGCGCGCTGCTGGCGGTGGTCTCCTCCGTCCTGCCCGCCTGGTGCGCGCTGCGGCCCCGGCTCACCCCGCGAGGGTGAGCCGGGTGCCGGGCCGGCCCCGTCTGCTACCGGGCCGCGCCGCCCTCCTCCGCCGCGATCGCGTCGATGAGTTCGAAGGCGGTCTTGCCGTCGAGGGTCTCGCGGATGATGTCGGCGTGACCGGCGTGCCGGGCGATCTCCTGGATCAGGGTCAGCAGCATGAAGCGGATGGAGCGCACGCTGCCCGGGGGGAACCACGGTGCCTTCGGCAGCGGGAAGGTTCCGTCCAGGTCGGGCAGGGAGCGGATGAACTTCTCGGTGTCCGCCGCGACCTCGTCCCAGAAGGCCAGCACCTCCTTGACCGTGGCCCGCCCCTCCTCGGGCTCGAAGCTCAGGTGCCAGGTGGTGTGGTCGCGCGGAATGGAGTACGGCACCTGCTTGGCGTTCTCGACCCAGCCCTGCTCGACCTCGGCGACATGCTTGAGGAGGGCGAACAGCGACAGCTCGCTCGCGGAGGGCTTGAGCAGCGCCTGCTCGTCGGTGAGGCCGTGCAGCGTCCGGCGGATGGCACCGCGCTGGGCGTCGAGGAAGCCCAGGAGGGCTCCGGCCTCGTCTCCACGGGCTTCCTGGTTCACCAGAGTGGGCATGGGTCCGCCTTTCGTCGGTCCTTCGGGAGTTCCGTCTCCCGATGTCTCCGACGTTACGGACCCTTGCGGTCAGCTTCTGTCCTCAACTCACCCGACTTCTGTCCTCAACTCACCCGGCGCCTCAGCTCACCCGACGCCTCGGCTCAGAAAGGGAACTGGCTGCGGCCGTACTGAACGGAGATCCATTTGGTGGTGGTGAAGTCCTCGACGAAGGAGTCGCCGTTGAGCCGCCCGAGCCCGGAGTTCTTCTCGCCTCCGAAGGGCACGATCGGCTCGTCGTGGACCGTGCTGTCGTTGACGTGGATCATGCCGGTGCGCACGCGCTTCGCGAAGCGCACCCCGCGCTCGACGTCGCCGGTGTGCACGGCGCCGCTGAGCCCGTACTCGGTGGCGTTGGCGATCCGGATGGCCTCCTCGTCCCCGTCGAACGGGATCAGCAGCACCACTGGGCCGAAGATCTCCTGGCCGAGGATCGCGGCGCCCTCCGCGACCCCGGTGAGCACGCTGGGCTCGACGAGCGTGCCGTTGGTCCGCCCGCGCACCAGCGCGGTGGCGCCCTCGGCGACGGTCTGTTCGACGAGCGCGCCGATGGCCTCGGCCTGGCCCTCGTTGATCAGCGGGCCGATGTGCGTCGTCGGGTCGCTCGGATCGCCGACCCGCAGCGACTCGACCTTGGCCACGAACTTCTCGGTGAACTCGCGCTCGATCCGACGGTCCACGAGCACCCGGTTCGCGGCCATGCAGACCTGGCCCTGGTGGACGAAGCGGCTGAAGACGGCGGCGTCGACCGCGTAGTCCACATCGGCGTCGTCGAGGACGACCAAGGCGCTGTTGCCGCCCAGCTCCAGGACGGAGCGCTTGAAGTGGGAGGCCGCGACGGTGGCGACATGGCGGCCGACCTTGTCCGAGCCCGTGAAGGAGATGACCTTGGGCACCGGGTGCTCGATCAGGGCGTCGCCGATCTCGGCGATATCGGTGACCACGACATTGAGCAGCCCGGCGGGCAGCCCGGCGTCCTCGAAGACCTTGGCGACCAGCCCGCCACCGCAAATCGGAGTGTTCTGGTGGGGCTTGAGCACCACGGAGTTGCCCAGCGCGAGGGCCGGCGCGACCGACTTGAGCGACAACAGGAAGGGGAAGTTGAACGGGCTGATGACCCCGACCACACCGACCGGCAGCCGGTAGAGGCGGTTCTCCTTGCCGTCGACCGGCGACGGCAGGATGCGGCCCTCCGGCCGCAGCGCCAGCTGGACCGCCTCGCGCAGGAACTCCTTGGCGAGATGCAGCTCGAACCCCGCCTTCACATGCGTACCACCGCACTCCGCGATGATCGCCTCCGTGAGCTCCTTCTCGCGGTCCTCGATGATCCGCAGAGCCCGCTCGAAGACGAGGCGCCGGGTGTACGGATTGGTGCCGCCCCACTCCGGCTGCGCCCGCTCGGCGGCGCGGTAGGCCAGGTCGACCTCCTGGACGGTGGCCACGGTGATGGAGGCGAGCTTCTCCCCGTTGTAGGGGTTGAAGTCGACGATGTCCCAGGAACCGCTGCCGGTCCGCCACTCACCGTCGATGTACTGAAAGGCCAACTCGGAGAAGTAGGACATGCCATCCCTATCTGGAGGACGGGGTACCGTTTACCGACCCCACGTACGCATGGGGGACTCGCTGAGAGAACTGGCAGAACTGACAGAACCGAACTGCTGACAGAACGTCATCTTACTGACGTGTCAACGGTCTTGGAGGAGCCCCCGCAGCACGTCGCGGCTCTTCTCCTCGGACAGACCGTCCTCGCTCAGCCGCTCCAACACCCGCCGGTACTGCCCCACTTCCTCGGGTTTGTCGAGGTAGAGCGCGCTGGTGAGCTGTTCCAGATAGACGATGTCCGGCAGGTCGGACTCCGGGAAGCGCAGCAGGGTGAACGCCCCGCTCTCCCCGGCGTGTCCACCGAAGGAGAAAGGCATCACCTGCAGCGTGACATTGGGCTGCTCGGAGACCGCGATGAGGTGCTGGAGCTGGGCCCGCATCACGGCCCGCCCGCCGTAGGGCCGGTGCAGCGCGGCCTCGTCGAGCACCACATGGAAGGCCGGCGCCCGCTCGGAGACCAGCAGCTTCTGCCGCTCCAGCCGCAGCGCGACCCGTCGCTCCACCTCGGCCTGGGAGGCCTGTGGCTGGCCCCGGGTGACGACGGCGTGGGCATAGCCCTCGGTCTGCAGCAGGCCGTGCACGAACTGCACCTCGTAGCAGGCGATGTGCGAGGCGGAACCCTCCAGGCCGACGTACGTCTGGAACCAGTTCGGCAGCACATCGCCGTAGCTGTGCCACCAGCCCGCGACATTGGCCTCGCGGGCCAGGCCCAGCAGGGACGCGCGCTCGGCCTCGTCCGTGACCCCGTAGAGCGTGAGCAGGTCCTCGATGTCGCGTGCCTTGAAGCTCACCCGGCCCAACTCCATCCGGCTGATCTTGGATTCGGAGGCCCGGATGGAATAGCCCGCCGCTTCCCGCGTGATGCCACGGGACTCGCGCAACCGCCTGAGCTGGGAGCCCAGGAGAATCCGGCGCACCACCGATCCGCTCGACTCGCTTGCGCTCATGTCTGCGACCCTCCCTGTACGGAACGCACCCTTCCGAAGGCGACCCCCCGCAGCCCTGAGGCCGAAGTCTGCCACTGTTCAGGCTCCGCCCTGTGCACATGTCGTTACTCAAGTGTGGGGCGTACGCAAGTGGGCGTAGGGAGAATCTGTGTCGAAGTTGGGTACATAGTCTCAAAAATGCTGCGTGCACGTGCATCTGCCCTTGCATCCGTTGTGCGCATTCGGAACCATAGGTCTTGCGCACGTGCAAGCTCGTACGAGATCTGGCCAGGATTCGTCAGGGCCACGGATGCAGGAGTGCTCGCATGGGGACCGAAGGATCGACCATGCTGGAGCCCGTGTGGCGGGGGCTCCCGCCGATCGACGCCCCCGGCGTATCCGGTTCCGCGTCCTGCTCGCTGCCCGCCCGCTTCGACGCGGTCAAGGGCGCCCGGCGGTTCACCGGGGCCACGCTGGAACAGTGGGAACTCCCGGAGCTGTTCGACGAGGTGGCCCTGGTCGTCTCCGAGCTGGTGACCAACGCCCTGCGCCACGCCGTCCCCGGCGTCCGCCCGGACAGTCCGCCCGGCGCTGAGCCCGAGACCCAGGTCCGCCTCCATCTGATGCGCTGGCACTCGCGTCTGGTGTGCGCGGTGCGGGACCCGAGCGAGAAGAGCCCCGTGGCCGGCGAGGCCGACCTGAGCGAGGAGTCGGGCAGGGGCCTGTGTCTCGTGGAGTCCTTCACCGACGACTGGGGCTGGCACCGGCTGGCCGGCACCCTGCGCGGCAAGGTCGTCTGGGCGCTGTTCCTGCTGCCGCGCACACGCTAGCCACGCGCACGCACACGCACACGCACACCAGCCGGCCGCCACGCCCCGGCCGTACCCGCCCGCAGGAGGGCCGGATCACAGGGGGCCGAGCCGGGTCACAGAGGGCTGGATTTCGGCCGGGCCGCCGTCATGCCCAGTGCGTGCAGCTGGAAGAGCCGGGTCACATCGTGCGCGGTGACGATCCCCTCCAGATGACCGTGGTCGACGACCAGGATCGGCAGCCCGGCCCCGGGCCGCGCCTCCCGCTCCATGACCTCGTTCAGAAGATCGCCCGGCACGGCGAGCGTGCACCGGGAGAGCGGGGTGGCCACATCCCGCACCCGCCGGTCCCCCCGCCCCTCACGGGGCACCGCCGCGAGGCCGCGCAGACTCACCACCCCGCTCGGCCGGCCCTCGAAGTCGACGACCGGCAGCACCGAGTGCCGGGCGGGCGTCGCCACCTCGTCGATGAAGCGGTCCACGGTCAGCCAGTCGGCCCCGGCCGCCACCGGGTGGGACATGGCATCCGCCACCCGCACCCCGCGCAGCGCCTCGTTGACAGTGGCGCGGCGCCGCTCCGCGTTGGCGACGACCACCATGAAGAGACCGATGAGCGCGAACCACAGACCGCCCGTGTTGCCGCGTACGAACGACACCCAGCCGAAGGCGATCATCGCCATGCCGAAGAGCTGTCCGCTGCGGCCCGCCGCCCGCTCGGAACGCTCCCGGTCCCCCGTGCGCCACCACAGCACCGCCTGCACCACCCGCCCCCCGTCCAGGGGCGCGGCGGGCAGCAGATTGAAGACCCCCAGCAGCAGATTGGCCCACCCCAGCCACACCAGCAGCGCCGCGGGCACCCCCCAGCCGATCAGCCCGTGCGCCCCGATCCCCGCCCCGATCGCGGCACCCCCGATCACCAGGCTGGTCGCCGGGCCGCTGACGGCCACGAGCAGGGCCACCCCGGCGGTGCGCGGCCGTCCCATCTGGGTCATGCCGCCCAGCGCCCACACCGTCACATCCTCGACCGAGACGCCCTTGCTGCGGGCGGCGACCGCGTGCGCGGCCTCGTGCAGCAGCAGGCTCCCCATCAGCAACGCGGCCCCGATCACGCTGGCGATCGCGTAGACGGCGCTCGAGTGGCCCGGGGTCCAGGCCGGGAGCGTCTCGTGGCCCAGCCCGTAAGCGAGCAGGATTACCAGCACGGGGGCGCTCCAGTGCAACCGCAGCGGCACCCCGAAGACATGTCCGACGCGCACAGACCCGTTCATCGCCGTCTCCCCAGCCGTCTCAGCCAGCCGGGCATCGCACCCACCTACCAGTGTCGCTCACCGGGGCGGTGTCGGCTCGCGGGCGGCGTCAGGCCGGGTCGCCCACCAGATGGTCGAATTCGCCGTCCTTGATGCCGAGCAGCATCGCCTGGACCTCGGCCGGGGTGTAAATGAGGGCCGGACCGTCCGGATAGCGGGAGTTCCGCACGGCGACATGCCCGCCCGGCAATTTGGCGAACTCGACGCACGATCCCTGAGAATTGCTGTGGCTGCTCTTCTGCCAGGCGGCCCCCTGAAGGTCCGCGGCCGCCATGCCGTTGTACGGGTGGTCGCGCACAGGGCTCTCCACTGGTTTGGTGCAGCTGTCAACTGACCCGGATCATAACCCTGTTGTTCTGCAAATGCATGAGCATTCGAGTGCGCAAATGCACTGCCATATGCATCAGCAGATGCACGTGCACCATGCGTATCCAGGCGCTCACCCGTTGATCATCGGACGAGAGGCGTTGTCGTACCCCCCTGTCACACTCACCGGCATGAGATGGGCGGTGGCGGAGACGGGCGACGGGGGTGCTCGTCTCTGCCCGCTCGACCCCGCCGGGCGGGCCGCCGGTCCGGTGACCGAGGTCCCGGCCGCGGCCGGCGGCGTCGTCGAGGCCGTACGGTCCCGGCCGGAGGCCGAGCGCTGGGTGTGGCGGTCGACCTCCGAGCTCTACCCGCGCCTGCTCGCCGCCGGCGTGCGCGTCGAGCGGTGCTACGACGTGGAGGCCGCCGAGGCGCTGCTGCTGGGCCATGAGGGCCGTTCCGGCGAGCCGCGCTCGCTCGCCGCGGCGTGGGCGCGGCTGCGCGGCCTGCCGGTCCCCGACGACCCGCCGGTGCGGGCGGCCGAGACCCAGCCGTCGCTCTTCGAGCCCGGCCCCGTGCCGCTGCCGCCGGGCACCGACGCCCTCGACGCGCTGCTGGCGGTCTACGCCGGACAGCTGGCCCGTACGGACGCGGCCGAGCACCCCGGCCGGATGCGGCTGCTGACCGCCGCCGAGTCGGCCGGGACGCTGGTCGCCGCCGAGATGCGGCGCGCCGGGGTCCCCTGGCGGGCCGACCGCCACCGCGCGCTGCTGGACGAGCTGCTCGGTGAGCGTTACCCGGGCGGCCTGGAGCCGCAGCGGCTGGCCGAGCTGGCCGACGAGGTCTCCCGCGCCTTCGGCGGCGTACGGGTGCGGCCCGATCTGCCCGCCGAGGTCGTCAAGGCGTTCGCGCGCGAGGGCATCGCGCTCGGCTCCACCCGCGCCTGGGAGCTGCGGGGCATCGACCACCCCGCCGTCGAGCCGCTGCTGCGCTACAAGAAGCTCTACCGCCTGCACACCGCGCACGGCTGGGCGTGGCTGCAGTCCTGGGTGCGGGACGGCCGCTTCCGCCCCGAATACCTGCCCGGCGGCACGGTCTCCGGCCGCTGGACCACCAACGGCGGCGGGGCGCTGCAGATCCCCAAGGTGGTGCGGCGCGCGGTGGTCGCCGACGAGGGGTGGCGGCTGGTGGTCGCCGACGCCGACCAGATGGAGCCGCGCGTGCTGGCCGCCATCTCCCGCGACCGGGGCCTGATGGACGTCGCGGGCACCGGCCGGGACCTGTACGCGACGCTGTCCGACCGCGCCTTCTCCGGCCGGCGCGACCAGGCCAAGCTCGCGCTCCTCGGCGCGATCTACGGGCAGACCTCGGGCGACGGCCTCAAGCACCTCGCGGCCCTGCGGCGCCGCTTCCCCGCGGCCGTGGCGTACGTGGACGAGGCGGCCCGCGCGGGCGAGGAAGGGCGGCTGGTCCGCACCTGGCTGGGTCGCACCTGCCCACCCGCGGCCTCGTCGGCGGACCCGGCCGACGAGGCGGGCCTGCCCCGCGACCAGGAGGACGAGCCCACGTACGGCAGCACGGCCGGTGCCCGCGCCCGGGGCCGGTTCACCCGCAACTTCGTCGTCCAGGGCAGCGCCGCCGACTGGGCGGTGCTGATGCTCGCCGCGCTGCGGCAGTCGCTGGCCCGGGCGGGGCTCCGCGCGGAGCTGGTCTTCTTCCAGCACGACGAGGTCATCGTGCACTGCCCGGCCGAGGAGGTCCCCGAGGTGCGGGCGGCGATCGCCGCGGCAGGCGAGACGGCCGGACGCGTGGCCTTCGGCGAGACGCCCGTGCGGTTCCCGCTCACGACGGCCGCCGTGGAGTGCTACGCGGACGCCAAGGACTCCCCGGACACCAAGGACTACGCCGACACCAGCGCCTAGCCCCGGCTCCAGCCCCAGCCCCGGCTCCGGCTCCGGCTCCGGCTCCGACGCCAGGACTGGCCCGGGCCCGACGCCAGGGACCAGCCCTGGGCCCGACCCCAGGCACCCACCCCGGACCCGGCCCCAGCCACCAGCCCGCGGGCCCCGACGCCGGGTGGGGAGCCTCGCCCGACCGGCGCAGCAGCACAGGCGAGGCGCTCGGTGCGGCGAGGACGATGAGCGCAGGGCCGCCGGGGGCGAGGGCCCGTCACGCCGCCCACGCAGGAGACCTGACATGACCATCAGCCTCGAGCGGTTGCGCCGCTGCACCATCGCCGTCGATCTCGGCGCCGCCAGGACCCGGGTCTATCTCAAGCGCACCGGGCTCATCGTCGACGAGCCGACCGTCGCCGCCGTGAACATCCGGACCGGGGGGCTGATCGGGGTGGGCGCGCTCGCCGAGCGGATGACCGGCCGGACTCCGCCTCACATCCGCGTCGTACGGCCCGTGGCCGGCGGCAGGGTCGTCGACATCGCCATGGCGCAGCGCATGTTGCGGTTCCTCGTGGGCAACAAGCTGCGCCGGGCCTGGCGGCGCAAGGCGCTGCCGAGCGCCGCCGTGTGCGTCCCGCACGACGCGGACCCGCTGGCGCAGCGCGCCGCCGTCGAGACACTGACCGGGCTCGGGGCCCGGCGGGTGGAGTTGGTCGACACCCTGCTCGCCGCGGCGGTGGGCTGCGGTCTGCCGGTCGAGCGGCCGGAGGCGACGATGATCGTGGTGTGCGGGGCGGCCACCACCCAGGTCGCGGTGTTGTCGCTGGGCTCGATCGTCGCCGCGGAGCGGGTGCCGGTCGGCGGGGAGACGATCGACCACGCCGTCGTCCAACACGTGCGCAACGAGCACGCGCTGATGCTGCCGAGCCAGGCCGTACACCCGCTGCACCTGGCGCTGGCCGGCGCCGGGCCGAGCGTGGACGACACCGAGGTGCACGGCCGGGACGTGGCCACCGGCCTCGCCCGCTCGGTGCGGATCGACATCGAGGGCATCCGGGCCGTGGTCCGGACCCCGCTGACCGGGGTGCTCGACGCGGTCGGCGCGGTGCTCCGCCGCTGCCCGCCCGACCTGGTCGCCGACCTCGCGGAGCGCGGCATCATGCTGGCGGGCGGCAGCGCGGTGCTGCCCGGGTTCGACTCGCTCCTCCGGGAGGCGACGGGGATGCCCCTGCACATCGCCGACCGCCCCGACACCTGCGCGGTCGAGGGACTGGGCGCGATGCTCGAGGGCAAGCTGCGGCCCGTCGTGCTGGACCCGCTGGCCTCCTGAGGCGCCCCGCACCCGTCCCTCCTGAGGCGCCCCCCGAACCCGCACCCGTACCCGCCCCCCCGAGGCGCCCCCGAACCCGCACTCCTGAGGCCGGTGTGACGGCTGGTGCGACACGGCGCCGTCCGCGATCACTTCAAGAATCTTCGCCACGAGTTGAGCGGCGGTCCAGCCCCGTCCGTAGTGATGGAGGAAGAGGCCGTCCGGGCCGCACAACCCCCGGCCCACATACCGGGAGTGTCTGCAGATGATGTCCAACTCGGGTTCCGTCCTGGAGGTTCTGGTGCGCGACGACGCCGCCGTGACCGATGCGCATCGGTCGAGATCCCAGCGCGGTACGCCGGACGAGGAGCTCATGCGCGCGCTCTACCAGGAGCACGCCGGGCCGCTGCTCGCCTTCGTACTGCGCCTGGTGGCGGGCGACCGGCATCGGGCCGAGGACGTCGTCCAGGAGACCCTCGTCCGTGCCTGGCGCAACGCGGACCAGCTCAGCAGGGCCACCGGCTCGATCCGGCCCTGGCTGGTCACCGTCGCCCGGCGGATCGTCATCGACGGGCACCGCAGCCGTCAGGCCCGCCCGCAGGAGGTCGATCCCTCCCCCCTGGAGCTCATGCCCGCCGAAGACGAGATCGATCGCGCGCTGCGGCTGATGACCCTCTCAGACGCGATGCACGACCTCAGCGACGCGCACCGGGAGGTGCTCGTCGAGACGTACTTCAAGGGCCGCACGGTCAACGAGGCGGCCCAGACGCTCGGCATACCCAGCGGGACCGTGCGGTCCCGGGTCTTCTACGCGCTGCGCTCCATGAAGCTCGCGCTCGAGGAGAGAGGAGTGACGGCATGACCGCGCAGGCGCACCACGCCGGGCACGACGCCGTCGGCGCGTACGTACTCGGCGTCCTCGACGACGCGGACGCCACGTACTTCGAGGAGCACCTGGCCGGTTGCGAGCAGTGCGGAGCCCGGCTCGACGAGCTGGCCGGGCTGGAACCCCTGCTGGCGGAGCTGGCCTCCGGCGTTCCCGGCGTCCACAGCGCCCCCGGCCGGCCCGGACTCACCCCCCACGTGCCGCGCTCCTTCACCGCCACCCCCAACGCCATCGAGACGCTCACCGCGCGCCCGGGCCCCGGCCTGCTGAACCGGATGGCCGGCGAGGTCGCCGCGGTCCGCCACCGCAGACGCCGCCGCACCCTCTACCTGGTGGCCGCGGCCGCCGTGCTGATCATCGGCGGGCCGCTCGGCGCGGTGGCCCTGACCTCGGACAACGGCTCGGGTACGAGCGTCACGGCCGCGTCGACCGCGAGCGCGGCCTTCGACCGGATGTCCACGAAGGCCGAGGCCACCGACCCGGACACCAAGGTGAGCGCCACGGTCGCCATGGAAGACAAGAAGTGGGGCACCGACGCCGTCCTGCGGCTGAGGAACGTCAAGGGCCCCCTCACCTGCAGCCTGGTCATGATCTCCCACAGCGGCCAGGAGCAGGTCATGACCAACTGGTCGGTGCCTCCGCAGGGGTACGGGATCGCCAACAGCCCCGACGAGACCGCCCGCGCGCCCCTCTTCGCCCAGGGCGGCGCGTCCGAGAAGATGGCCGGCATCGACCACTTCGAGATCCGCACGCTCGACGGGAAGGTCCTGGTCTCCGTGAAGCTGTGAGCACAGCGCTCACACCCGCCTCCGCCCGTGACCCGATCTTCCCGGCCTCCCCGGCCTCCTCGGCCCCGGCCTCCCGGCCCCCGGCCTCCCGGCCCCCGGCCTCCCGGACCCCCGGTCCCACCACTCGGACAGCCGAGCGTGGCGTGCGCTGATGTGCGGGCGGTGTTACACAGAGTGTGACAGTCGTCACCGCGTCCCGGGGGGTCAGGATCCGAGGAGGCACCCGTGGCTGACCCGGACCCCCGTCAACAGCGCAAGTTCGCCCAGTACGTGCTGCCCGAGGTGGAAGTGCTGCTGCGGGTGGCGATGTCACTGACCGCGCAGCCCGCCGACGCGGAGGACCTGGTGCAGGACACCTTGCTGCGGGCCTACCGGGCGGTCGGCCGGTTCGATGGCCGGCATCCGCGGGCCTGGCTGTTGACGATCATGCGGCACGCGGAGGTGAGCCGGCGTCGGCAGCGCCGGCCGCATCTGCTCGACGACCCGGACACCGCATTCGACCGGCTCGCGTCCGCCCCGGGCGCGACCCCCGAGGAGCTGGTGGTCGACACGGCCTTCGACGAGGCCGTGGACGCCGCCTTCACGGCGCTGCCGCTGCGCGACCAGCAGGTGGTGCGGCTGGTGCACGTGGACGGGCTGTCGTACGCGGAGGCCGCGCGGGTGCTGGGCGTCCCGAAGGGGACGGTGATGAGCAGGCTGCACCGGGCGCGCAACCGGATCCGGGATCGCTTGGTGACCGCCGGCCCCGCCGGAACCATCGACCCCGCCGGAACCGCCGGACCGCAGGGACAGCCGGGACAGACGGGGCGGCCGGGTCAGCTGGGACCCGCGGGGCGGCCGGGTCAGCCGGGACAGGCAGGGCAGCCGGGACAGACGGGACAGGCAGGGCAGCCGGGACAGACGGGACAGCCGGGACCCCAAGGACAGCGAGGTGGGGCATGAGCAGGTGGTGGATGTGGTGGCGGAGCGCCGAGCGCCGCTGGGCCAGGGATTGCCCCGAGGACGACGCGGAGCTCCAGTCGTACCTGGACGGTGAGCTGGACGCGCCGGCCTCGCGCCGGATCCGGGCCCACGTGGCGCGGTGCCACCGCTGTGCCGGGGAGCTGGCCGCGTATCAGCGCGTCACCAACGCGCTGGCCTCCCGCCGGGCCCGGGAGGGCCTGGACGAAGCGGCGCTCGGGCGGCTGCGCGACCTCGCGGGCTCCCTCGCGGACCCCGAGCGCAGCCGGTCCGAGGATCGGAGCCGCGCCGGGGACCGGCCCGGGGACCGAGCCGGGCTGCCGCAGGAACGGAACGGTCCCCCGCCGGAGCGGGCTGATCTGCCGCAGGAGCGGGCCGAACGCGAGCCGAGTCCCCTTCCTGGCCTGGAGGACGCGCCCCTGCCGCCCGGGGAGCCGGACGCCAGCGAGAGCGCGGTCCCCAAAGCGGGAGGGTGACGTCGCGCAGCAGTACGAGGACGATGAGGCAGGCGCCGGCCGCCAGCGCGGCGTCGGCGAGATTGAACACCGGGCCGCGGGGCGACACCATGACCCAGTCGATGACCGCGCCCCGCAGCGGCCCGGGGTGGCGTACGGCCCGGTCGGCGCCGTTGCCCAGCGCTCCCCCGGCGATCAGCCCGAGCGCCAGCGCCCGGGCCCGGCTGCGGACCCGCAGCCCCGCGCCCACGGCGGCCAGCGTGGCGAGCGCCCCGGCGAGCGTGATGAGGACGATCAGCAGCGGCCGGCCACGCGCCAGGCCGAAGGCCACCCCGGTGTTGCGCACCAGCAGGGTGCGTACCGGCCCGAACTGGTCCTGCGGCCCCGCCGTGCCGCCGAGGGCCGCCACCGCCCAGGCCTTGCTCACCTGGTCGGCCACCGCGACCGCGAGGGCGGCCAGCGGGAAGAGTACGCGGCCGGTGCGCTGCTGGGGCTTCATCGTCGGCCTCCTCGCGCCGTGGGGGCCGATGCGGAAAGCGGGCCCGGAGAGGAAACCCGGCGGGGTGACGTGTCGCTTCCCGATGGGCCCCCTTTTCGGGCGCGGGTTCGGGCACGGGGTGCTCTCTCGGGGGCAGGGGGTGCTCTTTTTCGGGGTACGACGGAGGGCCCGCAGGCGTCGTTGCCTGCGGGCCCTCGCTGTCCACCGCCGGGGTCCGGCGGCCGTACCGTCGGGGTTACTCCGACGTCTTCCCCTTGGCCGACAGCAGCGGCGCCTGGTACTTGGACAGCATCTTCATCTTGTTCTTGTCGACCGACTTCCAGTCGTTCTTCAGGACACCACCGGTGTCACCCGAGTTCGGGTTCAGGGACCAGTAGGTGTAGCTGATCTGGTTCTTCTTGAGGTAGTCCATCAGGGCGTTCTGCCAGACGGCCTCGGAGCTCTTGCCCGCGGTCTTGCGGCCACCGAACTCGCCGAGCAGCACCGGAGCGATGTTGTCCTGCTTGATGTAGGCCCAGTGCTTCTTCCAGATGGCCGGCATGTTCTTCGGGAAGTCCTTGGCCATGAACCAGTTCTGGTTGTAGACGCCCGGACCGTAGTCGTGCGCGGAGTACACGACCTTGTTGGACTCCTTCAGCTTGACCGGGTACTTCTTGACGCCCTGGAGGTCGCCGCCCCACCAGAACTGCTCGTCGCCGTGACGGTCGGTGCCCTCGACGAAGATCAGCCAGTTCTTGTTGACGGAGTGGATGGCGTTACCGGCCTTCTCGGCCGCCAGGCGCCAGTCGGTCTTCGGGTTGCCGTCGCCCCACGTGGCCTGGCCACGCGGCTCATTGTGCAGGTCGGCGCCGATCACCCGGGGGTTGTCCTTGTAGCGCTTGGCCAGCTGCTTCCAGTCGTCCAGCCACTGCTTCTCGGTGAGGTTCTGCGAGTACCACAGCTCGCTCTGCCCGTACTGGTCCGGACGGTGCTGGTCCAGGATCACCATCATGCCGCGGTCCGTGGCACCCTTGACGATCTTGTCCATGATCTGCTGGCCGGTGAGGCCCTTGAGGTCCGGGTTCTGCTTGTAGTCGATCCCGTTGGGCTTGCTCTTGGCAGCGAAGATCTCGTTGGAGTACGGAAGCCGGATCGTGTTGAAGCCGTTGTGCGCGATCTGGTCGAGCATGCTCTTCCAGTTACGGGCCCACAGGCCGTGCGGCGCGAAGCTTCCGGTCTCCATGCCGAACCAGTTGATACCGGTCAGGACCACCTTGTGGCCCTTGGAGTCCACGATGTCACTCCCCTTCGTGGACAGCGGACCGTCGAGGGCCGCGGCCTTGCCGTTCGAGGCGGACAGGGCGGAGGAGCCGTTCGAAGCGGACGAGGAGGCAGGCTCGGAATTCACAGCGAAGGCGGTCACGGTGCCACCGACGGCGGCAGCCACGACAACTCCGGCCGCGATACCGACACGCAGACGGTAGGAACGCCGGCCACGCTTCGACTCGGTGGTGTCGGAAACGGTCGAGACGTTGTTGTCCATGGGGGAATTCATGCGGTGAAACTCCTGAGGAAATCGGGTATGGCTGTTTTCGGGACGCTGGGGGTGTTCGTCGGAGATTCCAGACATTCCGTTCGCGGGTCGGAGACTGCGGTCAGCCGGACAAGCCGCGCGCGCGGAAGGAGATCTGCGATCAGCAGGTCGAGACGGAGCGATTTCCAACTCGACTTGTCCACGTCGATGAGCACCACATCCGGCTGGCTTCGCTCGGCCAGTGAAATTGCTTCACGTACCGATCTGGCGACGCCGGCCAGTTCCAGTCCGGGCGTCTCGGACACAAGGTCCGCGAGTGCGCTCGAAACCAGATGGTGGTGCTCCACGACGAGAACTCTTTTCATCGGTGGAGCTCCTTCGTGGCGGCTTTCCCTTTCGCTCAACGACATTAGGGAGTGCACCGAACCCGAATCACCGTACGCCTGACTGAAATCTCGCTACCTCAATTGCGGGAATTGCGGGCACGCCAAACGACCGAATTCCGCCTACCTCAATCGAAGGAGGCGGAATTCGGCCGTTTTGATGACCCTATGTCCTGATTTGGCGGCCGGATTCGCTTCGATGAGCACCCATTCAGTCACCCACGGTGACTGACGGAGGCCGCAAAAACCCCCGCCGAGGGGGTCGGCGGGGGTTCAGGGAGGAGTCGAGGGAGTCGAAGCAGAGAGCCGGAGGGGCGGGCGAAGGGACGGGACGAGGGACGGGACGAGGCGGAAAGCCGGAGGCCCGGGTGCTCAGCGGGTGAGCCGGAAGGCGTAGCCCGGGACGAAGAGCCCGGCCGTCGCGGCGCAGCCGTCGGCCTGCCCCGGTTGCTTGATCCACAGATACGCGTCGATGCCGGGGATCCCCGTACGTGCGGTGGGCGGCGTGCCCAGCCGGCGCCCCGGCGGATCGCAGAACCGGTGGTCATGGGTGGGCCCGGCGCCGTTGCGGCTGGTGTCGATCACCGCCCCCAGCCGGGGGCGGCCCAGCGTCCTGAGGAGGGCCACGGCATAGCGGACCTCGTCGCGCGTGGCGTTGAAGTTGGAGACGTTGAGGGCGACGCCGTCCCCGTACCGGTCGATCCCCGCCCGCCTGAGCCGCTCGGCCATGACCGGCGCGGGCTGCCAGCGGGAGTTTCCGGCGTCGTAGTAGATGCGGGCGTGCGGGGCCTGCCGCCGCAGCGTGCGCGCGGCGTCGGAGAGGGCGGAGAACCGCTCCGCCTGCTGCCGCCGCTTGAGGCAGGTCAGATGCGCGAGGGCGTCCGGTTCCAGGATCACGACGGCGCGCGAGGTGCCGATCCCCCGGGCGAAGCCGCCGATCCACTGCCGGTATCCCGACAGGTCCCCCATCCCCCCGGAGCTGTGCTTCCCGCAGTCGCGCTGCGGGATGGCGTACGCGACGAGCACCGGCAGCCGCCCGCGGGCGCGGGCCGCCCGCACCACCCGGCGCACCTCGGCCTCGGCGCGGCCCTGGTCGGTGTCCGTGAACCAGGCGGCCTGCGGCTCGTCGGCGATCCGCTCGCGGATGACCGCCGCCCGGCGGTCGCGGGGATGGTCGCGCACCCACTGCGCCGCGGGGTTGTCGGGGTCGGCGTAGAACCGGGTCGTGGCCGGGAAGTACGGCTTGGCCAGGCGAAGGGCGGAATCGTCGGCGGGCCGGCCCAGGGGCGGGTGCAGCGATGTGGCCGCCGTCACGAACTCGGCCATCAGGGCCAGGGCCAGCAGGTGGACGAGACCCCTGCCCCACCACCGCGGAGACCCGCGCCCCGGCCGCCGCCCCCGGCGCTCCCGCGAAGGTCGCCCTCTCAGCCGTTCCCTGAGCCCCCGCCGTCCGGGGGTCCGCTCGTTCATGTCGGGTCCCGCCGTTCAGTGGCCGTCGGAGTTGTCGGACGGCGGCTTCCGGCGGCTGATCAGGAAGACCGCGATGGCGGCCAGCACGGCCAGGGCTGCCGCCACCGCCCCTATCGCCACCAGCGCCGAGCCCTCCTCGGACCGGGCCGCGGAGTGCTGGTGGTCCGGCTTGGCCGGGGTCCGCGCGGAGCCGGGTGGGTCGGTGGAGGCGGGCGGCGCGGCGCGGTCGGCCAGCGCCCTGGCCGGGGCGATCAGCCCGAAGCCGTAGCGCGGGTCGCGCCCCGCCGACCCCTTGCGGTCGGCCGTGTCGATCAGCTTCTGCACGACCTGGCCCGCGGTCCAGTGGGGGTGCTCCGAGCGCACCAGCGCCGCGCCGGCCGCGACCCACGGCGCGGCGTAGGCGGTGCCCTCGCCCGTCCAGTAGTCGCTGTTCGGGGCGGTGGTCAGGATGGAGACGCCGGGCGC
Source organism: Streptomyces sparsogenes (assembly GCF_001704635.1). Classification (GTDB taxonomy): domain Bacteria; phylum Actinomycetota; class Actinomycetes; order Streptomycetales; family Streptomycetaceae; genus Streptomyces; species Streptomyces sparsogenes. The sequence goes on from NZ_MAXF01000052.1 coordinate 92,157, forward strand.
GGCCAGGGTGACGGCCCCGCCGTGGTGCGAGTCGGTCCACACGGCGCCCTTCTTGTCGGTCGCCACGACGGACACCACGCCGGGGTAGGCGGCGGGGTAGGTGGGGCGGTTGCCGTCCTTGCCGTTGTCGCCGGCGCCCGCGACGACCACGGCGTCCTGGGCGACCGCGTAGCCGACCGCCGAGCGCAGCGCGGCGTTCGGCTTCTTGAAGGACACCGCCACATCGATGACCCCGGCCCCGCGGCTCACCGCGTGCCGGATGGCCTTGGCCGTGGCGTCGGCCAGCGGTTTCTCGCCCTCGTACACCCCGAGCGGCAGCACCCGGGCCTTGGGCGCCAGCCCCAGCAGGCCGTTGCCCCGGTAGTTGCGGCCGGTGCCCACGATGATCCCGGCCGCGTGGGTGGCCTGCTCGTTCGCGAGCCCCTCGTCCCGGGTGCCGGTGCCGCTGGGGCCGTCCCCGAAGTCCTTGCCGGCCAGCACCCTTCCGCGAAGGTCCGGATGGGCGGCGTCGACGCCGGTGCCGATGACCGCGACGGTCACCCCGGCGCCCTTGCTGATTTTCCATGCCTTCTTGGCCTGCAGAGCGTTCAGCGCCCATTCGGAATGGTGCATCGCTCCGGAGTCGGAATCCCGGGAGGGGTCTTCGGAAGGTCGCCCGGAAAGCCGCCCGGAGAGTCCTCCGGAAACGCCGACCGCCGCCGATGGGGCGAGCGAGAACGCCATCAGTGCGACGACGGCCCCGGCCCGGGCGGCGAATGAGCGGTGCGAGATCACATGGCCTGACATTACGTCACCTACCTTCATCGCGTGGGGACGCGAGGCCGTCGGCAGACGCCTGGCCGTTTCATCTTCTGCGGGCCCCCGCGGTGTGGACACCCGCGAGCGGGGGACCGGCCGCCCCCCTTTTCGGGGGACCGGTGCCAGGTCCCGTCCCCGCGCCTCCCCAAAACGGGGGAGAAAGCCGGTCCACCGAAGGTGGAGTCCACCCTCCCCCGAAGGCGTGATGTCCTCGGAAATCCGGCGGCGCACTCTTGGACTGACATCGACGAACGAGCCCCTCCGTAGGGAGTCGCGATGCAGCGTTTCGGAACGTTCAGCGATCGCACCAGCGACCCGAGCGAACGGGTGGACAACCCCGGGAAGTCGAAAAGACGGTTCTTTCGAAGGCTCTCGTTGAGCGGCCCGCTGGCCGCGCTGAGCGGTCTGCTCCTGCGGTTCGCGGTGGTCGGCGTGGGGGGCGTGCTGGTGAACTCGGCAGCCCTCTTCGCGCTCTACCACTGGGCGCACTGGCCGCTGCTGCTCGCCTCCCCGGTCGCCGTGGAGCTCGCCGTGGTGAACAACTACGTGTTCAACGACCGGTGGACCTTCGCGGCGGGTGCTCCGTCCTTCCGGCGGTTCCTGAAATTCAATGTGTCCGTGCTGGGCGGGCTCGCGGTCAATGTCCTGGTCGTCTGGCTGCTGGAACGCTGGGGCTTCCATCTGCTGCTGGCCAATTGCCTCGGCATAGCCGCCGCGTTCGCCGCCAATTTCGCCGCGAGCGCGGGCTGGGTCTGGGGGAGGCGGGGCCGATGACAGCCATTGTCTACCTGGGCCTCGTCCTGATCTCGGTGCTGCTCACCGTTCAGTCGGCCCATGTGCTCTACCTGATGCTCTACACCTGGGACCGGGCGGACGCCGAACGCAAGGCGAGGGCCCCGGACACCTTTGTCGCGCCGCGGCTTTCGTTCAGCGTACTGCTGCCCGCCCGGCACGAGGAGGACGTCATCCAGACCACCATCGACCGAGTGGTGCGGGCCGACTATCCGGCGCAACTGCTGGAGGTCTTCGTGATCTGTTCGCAGGACGACACCGGCACGATCAAAAAGGCGGAAGAGAAAATCGCCGAGCTGGAGCGGGAAGGTCTGCACAACGTCGAGGTCGTGGTGTTCGACGACAAGCCCGTCAACAAACCCCACGGACTCAATGTGGCCCTGCCGCACACCACCCACAAGGTGGTGACGATCTTCGACGCGGAGGACGACATCCATCCGGAGATATTCCGGCTGGTCAACACCGTCATGCTCAAGGAGCGGGTGAAGGTGGTGCAGGCGGGCGTCCAGCTGATGAACTTCGACTCCAACTGGTACTCCACGCTCAACGTCCTGGAGTACTTCTTCTGGTTCAAGAGCCGACTGCACTACCACGCGCACTACGGGTCCATTCCGCTCGGCGGCAACACCGTCTTCTTCGCGCGCGAACTGCTGGTCCGGCTCGGCGGCTGGGACGAACACAACCTCACCGAGGACGCGGACCTGGGCCTGCGGGTGTCGGCCAGCGGCGAGCGGGTGCGCGTGGTCTACGACGACCGCTATGTGACCAAGGAGGAGACGCCGCCGACGCTGGGCCACTTCATCCGGCAGCGCACCCGGTGGAGCCAGGGGTTCATGCAGACCCTGAAGAAGGGCACCTGGAAACAGATGCCCACGCGCAAACAGCGGTGGCTCGCCTTCTACGTCCTCGCGTTCCCGCGCGGCCAGGCGCTGCTCGGCCTGTATCTGCCGATGTCCCTGGGGATGATCCTGATCCTCAAGGTGCCGGTGCTGATCGCGCTCTTCTCCTATCTGCCCGTCCTGCTGCTGTGCGCGCACTTCCTGGTGGCCGTGGTCGGACTGTACGAGTTCACCGACGCCCATGGGCTCGAGGCCACACCGGCGACGGTCGTGAAGATGGCCGTCGCCTGGTTCCCCTTCCAGATGGTCCTCGCCTACGCCGCGGTGCGCGCCATGCGGCGGGAGCTGCTCGGCCGGCACGACTGGGAGAAGACCCAGCACGTGGGCGCCCACCGGGCCCGTACCGAGGAGGCGGACTCCCGTGTCGCATGACCCCACCCCCCAGCGGCCCCCGCGGCCGGAACGGCCCCCGCGCCCCGAGCCGGCCTCACGGCCCGAGCGGCCCCTGCGGCCGCGCTCCGAACGGCCCGAACGGCCCGAACGCTCCGAACGGTTCGCACACCCGGAACGACGCCCGCGGCCCCGCCCCGAGCGGGCCGACCGGCCCCCGCGCCCCGACCGACCCGACCGGCCCCCGCGCCCCGAGCAGGCCGAACGCCCCCAGCGCCCCCAGCGCCCGGTCGCGGTCGCGGAACCCCCGCGGCGCCCCCGGCGCCGCCGCCCGCCCCGGCTGTCCGTCGAGCGCGGGATCTTCCCCAAGCTGGGCCGCAACGGCCGGCTGGCGCTGCTCTTCTCCGTGCTCACCGGGCTGCTCAGCCACGGCTACCACCTGTTCCGCTACCCGCTGTACCTCACCGACGAGGGCATCTACATGCAGCGGGCCTGGTCGCTGGTCCGGGAGACCAGGCTGTCCCCGTACACCTACGACTACGACCACGCCCCGGCGGGCTGGATCACGCTGGCGGGCTGGGCGTTCCCGCTGCCGAAGCAGTTCGAGACCTTCGGCAACGCGATCAACACCGGCCGGTTCCTGATGCTGCTGGTCCACCTCGGCGCGGTCGTGTTGCTCTTCGAGGTCACCCGGAGGCTGTCCGGCAGCGTGCTGGCCGCCACCATCGCCGCGTTCTTCTTCAACCTCTCGCCGATCGCCGTCTACTACCAGCGCCAGGTGCTGCTGGACAACCTGATGATGTTCTGGCTGCTGCTGGCCCTGTACGCCCTGCTGCGCCGCGAGACCACGATCAGATCCGCGTTCGCCGGCGGGGCCGCCCTGGGGATCGCGCTGATCACCAAGGAGAACGCGCTCTTCTTCGCCCCGACCTTCATGTATCTGCTCTATCGGAGGATCCAGGGCTCCCCGAGCCACCGGTTCACCCGCGCGTTGTGGCCATTCGCCGCCGCGGCGCCGGTCGGCGCGTATGTCACCTACGCCCTGCTCAAGAACGAGCTGATGCCCAGCGGCCTCGACTTCGACCTGGCCAACCCACCGGCGGACCACGTCTCGCTGCTCTACACCCTGTGGTGGCAGATCCACCGGAGTCAGGGCAGCCTGCTCAACCACCACGGCCTGCTGTACACCAGCTGGCTGCCCCGGGACGCGTTCCTGCTGCTGGCCGGGATGGCCACCATGGTCATCAGCCTGTGGTGGGGAATGCGGAAAAAGCGGCGGGATCTGGGGTTCTTCGTCGCCGGGACGCTGGCCTTCGGATATTCCTTCTATCTGCTGCGCGGCAGCGTGGTGCTGGACTTCTACATCACCCCGCTGATTCCGATATTCGCCATGAATATCGGCATGGTCACGGACCGACTGCTGAGGCGGCCGGCGCTGCGCAGGCTGCTCGGCCGGATGAGTTCCAAGGTGCGGATCGCGGTGCCCGCGATGCTCGCCGTACTGCTGCTGGCCTCGCCCTCCACCGGATATCTCCTGACCGTCAACACCGAGGGCCGCGTCGCGGTCGCGGACCAGTACCAGTCCAAGCTGGCGCTGACCCATATGCAGCAGGCACAGATCGCCTGGGTGCGCAAGCACGTCTCGCCCAAGGCGCGCATCATCATGGACGACGACATGTGGGGTGAATTGCATGACGTGCACCCGTTCTATCCGTACGCGCATTCCCACTGGAACGCCTCGTCCGACCCCGCCCTGCGGGACAAGCTCTTCCGCAAGAGATGGCAGAACGTCGACTACATCATCATGTCCAACAAGATGCGCAATTCGATTCACCGCAACAACGGCGACGGCCGGGAGAACTGGATCCTGGCGGCGCTACGGAATTCGGAAAGGGTATGGGCGGACATCCGGGGCGGCATCAGGCTGGAAATCTATCGGGTGAACAAATAACCCGCCGGAAGAGGAGGTGAAGGCCATGCCCGAGTACGAGGACTACGACGACTACGACGAGCGCGACGAGTACGACACCCGCAGGGCAGACGAGGACTACGGGGACGACACGTACGAGGACCGCGGGACATACAGCGACTCCGACGACGACTTCTTCGGTGACGAGCTCGACGACTTCGACGAGTCCGGGGAATCCGACGACTTCGACGAGTCCGACGACTACGGGGAGCCCGCGAGGAGGCGTACGCCGGGGTCCCACAAGTCCCACACGGCCCGCAAGACCCACAAGGTCACCGGTGCCCCCACTGGCTCCGGAGGATCCGGAGGCTCCGGGGAGGAGCCGAGCGCCCCCGCCGGCGGGAAGCGGAAGCGGTTCAACCGGAAGACGATCCTGCTGACCATCGTGGCCTGCGCGCTCGTCGGCGCCCTGGTCCAGATGGTCGCGAGCGGCGGCTTCGGCGGCTCCCTCGGCACGAGCGGCGGCGGAGGCGGCCACAAGAAGAGCCCCGCCCAGGAGCAGGAGGTCCGCCCGTCGACGAAGCCCAAGACCATCAGGCTGGGCAACCAGCGGGTGCCGCAGACCTCCGGGCCGATCATCGTGATCAACCCGGGTCTGGTCGCCCCCGGCGGCAAGGCGTCCGTCGAAGGCGGCGGCTTCGAGCCCAAGAGCACGGTGGACCTGCTCCTGAAGACGAAGCGGTCGGACACCAAGGGCCGCGCCATCCGGACGGTCCGCACGGACAAGCACGGCTCGCTCTACACGAACTTCACCATGCCGGAGTCGCTGGGCGGCAAGCCCGGCATGCTGGTCGCCCAGCAGCGCGGTGGCGGCCGGTCGGCCGAGGCGGAGCTGATCAGCGGCGGTGCGATAGGCACCGCGAGGATCAACAAGACGGTCGGCAGGCCGGGCGACGTGGTCTCGATCAGCGCCCGCGGCTTCAAGCCGGGCGAGCAGATCAACGTCTTCTGGGGCCGGACCACCGGCACCCCCGTCGCCCGGCTGCGCACCGACAGCTCGGGCGGGGTGGGCCGCGCCGACATCAGGGTGGGCGTCGCCCCGACGGGCCAGAGCACGCTGGTGCTGGTGGGACAGCAGAGCAAGACCACGGCCACCGCGCCGTTCCAGATGCTCAGCCTGTACCCGGCGATCAAGTCCTCCCCGTACGCGCTGAAGGCCGGGCAGCGGATCAGGCTGTCGGGGAACCGCTTCGCGCCGAACGAGCGGGTGCTGGTCTACATCAACGCCACCAGCGGCCTCCCCGCCTTCACCACGCAGGCCAACTCCTTCGGCCAGCTCCGGGACGTGGCGTTCGACGTGCCGTTCGGGCTCAAGGGCAGGCAGAGCCTGACGGCGATCGGCGACCAGAGCCGGGCCGTGACCCGCTCGGGCTTCACCGTGCTGCCGTACTCCCCCAGCGCCGAGCCCAGCACCTTCGGCGGCAAGGCGGGCACCACGCTCAGCTTCTACTGCGCCGGGTTCGCCCCCAACGAGACGGTGACCGTCTACGCCGGGAACGGCAGCGTCGCCGGGCGGAAGATCGCCACCTTCCAGGTGGACGGCCGGGGCAAGGCGGCGGCCGTGGGCTCGTACCGGATCACTCCGGCCGACGAGGGCGGCGTGTCCTTCAAGCTCATCGGCTCCAAGAGCGGCGGGGTCGCCAAGGCCGGCATCAACTACTCACAGGGCCAGGGGCACTAGTCAGGTGCTGGTCAGGCCCGCTCACGGCCGCCGGGGGGCGGCCGGGGACGGCTCACAGGTAAGCCCGGTGTTCCATAGTTGTACCATGCGTCCTGGAGTGTCCTATGAGTGTTATTTTCGGCCCGAATTCTCGAAGAGTCCTACAATTCCTGACCCACATCGAGGACCTCTCCCCGGAGGAGATCGACCGCGTGGCCGATCTGTGGAAGCAGACCTCCAGCCAGACCCGCGCCGAGGGCTGGGCTGAAGTCCACCGCACCACGTCCGACGAGGAGCGGTACCGGATCCTGGTCGCCGCCTCCGTGGCGCGCCGGGCCGCCCTGGACGCGGCGCGCGCGCACGAGCGCCACGACTGGGCCTTCTGGGCCGCGGTGTGGGACGCCGCGGCGGCGGTCGCGGTGTGCGACCGCATCGGCAGCCACTACAACGTGCTGGTCGCTCCGCTGGCCGCCGTCATGCCCTCGCTGGCGCACTGCCGGCGTGACGAGCTGACCACCCCGGAGCTGCAGGGTGCCGTCCTCAAGGCACAGGGTGCCGTCCTCAAGGGAGGTGGAGGTTGATGCGCGACGACCGGATCCGAGTCGTGGTGGCCGATGACGACCCCGTGGTCCGGGAAGCACTCGCGGACCTGATCGACTCCCACCCGGACCTGGCCCTGGTGGGCCTGGCCGTCAACCACGAGCAGGCGGTCCGCGCCGCGGCCGAGCACCGCCCCCGCGTCGTGGTCATGGACGTCCACATGCCCAAGGGCGACGCACCGAGCAGCGTCCGCGCCATCCGGGAGCGGGTGCCCGGGGCCCGCGTGGTGGCCCTGTCGGCCCACGGCGACCGGGAGACCGTCCTCAACATGCTCACCGCCGGGGCCACGGGATACCTGGTCAAGGGCACTCCCGCCGAGGAGATAACCGAGGCGATCACCCGGGCCGCCCGCGACCAGTTCAGCATGGCCGGAGAGCTGGTCGCCGACTGCACCGAACCGCTGCGGCGGGCCGACCGCGCCTCCTGGCGGTTCGAGGAGCTGGTGGGCGGCCGGCTCGAGGAGTCGTACCTGGAGCTGCTCGGCCACGCGCCGTGCGGCGTCCTGATCGTCGGCGCCCGCGGCCGGATCGAGTCCGCCAACGCGCACGCCCGGCACATGTTCGGCTACAGCTCGGCCGAGCTGCGCGACAAGCGGCTGCGCGACCTCGTCCCGGACCGCTACCGCACCGCCACCGAGCAGCTCGTCGGACGGCTGTTCACCGCCCCGTCCGCGATGACGGGCCGGCGCCGGGACGGCACCGAGTTCCCCGCCCAGTTCAGCGGCGGCCACCTCCAGGGCAGGCGGCCCCGGTGCGTGGTCTTCGTCGCGGACCTCAGCCGGCTCCGGGCGGCCGAGAGCCGGTTCCGGCAGCTCATCGAGTCCTCCCCGGACGCCATGGTGATCGTGGACTCCGCCGGCCGGATCCAGACGGCCAACCGCCGCACCGAGGCCCTCTTCGGCTACGACCGCGACCAGCTGATCGGCCGCGCGGTCGAGGCCCTCCTCCCCGACCAGCCGCTGACCATCTCACTGCGCGACTGGGCCGACTCCCCCGAGGAGCTCATGGGCCACAGCATGGAGCTGGTCGGGCGGCGCAGCGACGCCAAGCAGTTCCCGGCCGATGTCAGCATCAGCCCGCTGCGCACCGAGGACGGGCTGCTGACCGTACTGACCATCAGGGACATCACCGAGGTGCAGCGCGCCCAGTTCGTCCTGGAGCGCAGCCTGGAGCTGCTGGAGGTCACCGACCGGGACCGCCAGGCGCTGCTCAGCCATCTCGTGCACGCCCAGGAGGCGGAGCGCGGACGCATCGCCGCCGACATCCACGACGACACCATCCAGGTCATCACCGCCGCCAGCCTCCGGCTGCAGCAGCTGCGGCGGCGGCTGCGCGACCCGGAGGAGCAGCGGGTGATGGAGAAGCTGGACGAGACCCTCAAGCTCTCGCTCAGCCGGCTGCGGCAGCTGATCTTCGACCTGCGGCCGTCCAGCCTGGAGCACGGCTGCCTGGCCGCGGCGCTGCGCGGCCTCCTGGAGCAGATACGGACCGAGACCGGCGTCGAATACCGGCTGGAGGACCGGATCGCGGCCAAGCCGCCGCCCGAGACCATGGCCCTGATCTACCGCACCGCGCAGGAAGCCCTGATGAACGTGCGCAAGCACGCGCGGGCGAAGACGGTCCATGTGCAACTGCTGGGGCTCGACGACGGCTGCCTGGTGCGGATCGTGGACGACGGCCAGGGCTACAACCCGCTCGAGGTGGAGTCCCGCCCCGGCCATCTGGGGCTGTCGCTCATCCAGGAGCGGGCGCAGATCGCGGGCGGCTGGTGCCGTATCGAGAGCGCGCCGGGGGCGGGCACGACGGTCGAGTTCTGGGTGCCGCTGGGCGACACCCCGGGCCACCGCCCGCTGCCCTTCGGGCCCGCCGACGCCTCGGACTATCCGGGCGGCGGGCTGGGCTCGCCCGGGTCGCTGGAACCGCCGCCGGGGTCGCTGGAACCGCCGGCGTCGCTGGGCTCGCTGGAGGGGCTGGACCGCCCGGACCGCCCGGACCGCCCGGACGCGGACGGACTGGATGTGGAGGACCCGGGCCTGGAGGACCCCCGCCCGGACGACCCCCGCCTGGAGGACCCTCGGCGGGAGGATCGCCGGCCGGAGGACCCCCGCCTGAACGGCCGGGATCTGCACGGCCGGGACCTGAACGACCCTGACCTGGCCGGCCCGGACCTGGACGGCCCAGACCTGGACCACCCCGAGCTGGGCCGCCCGGAACTCCACCGTCCGGAAGGGGACACACAGCCGTGACCGCGCCGGCCGATCTCACCAAGGTGCTGATCGTCGAGGACCACCGGGTGGTGGCCGAGGGGCTGTGGGCGCTGCTCGCGGAGTACTCGGACCTGACCGTGGTGGGGTGGGCCGACTCGGTCGCGGAGGTCGTCCCCATGGCCAAGGAGCTGGGCCCCGACGTGGCGCTGGTCGACTTCCGCCTGCCCGACGGCACGGGAGCCGACGCGGCGGCCGCGATCCGGGCCAACGACCCCTCGACCGCCATCGTGATCCTGAGCGCGGACGCCAGCGACTCGGCGCTGCTGGCCGCGGTGGAGGCCGGGGCCTGCGGCTATCTGCTCAAGTCGGCGAGCGGCGACGAGATCGCCTCGGCCATCCGCTCGGCGGCCGAGGGCGAGACCCTCATCCCGGCCAGCACCCTCGTCGAGGTGCTGGCCCGGCACCGGGAGAGCGCGCGCTCCTCCGCCCAGCAGACCGAGCGGCTGGAGAGCCTGACCCCGCGCGAACAGGAGATCCTGACCCTGATGAGCCAGGGCCTGGACAACCGGGCGGTCGCGGAACGGCTGAGCATCAGCTACGCCACCGTACGCACGCATGTGCGCAAGATCCTGGAGAAGCTGGAGGTGCGGTCCCAGCTGGAGGCGGTCGCCAAGGCCGCCGACTGGGGCTTCCGCCACGTGGAGCCCGACTGAGGGTCGGCCCACGCCGACCGGCGGCCCCGCTGGGGGGCTGCCTGCCGCCGACCCGCAGACTCCACTGAAGAACGGCCCGTCGCCGACCGGCGGACTCCACTCAGGGGTGACAAAACCCCCACTCGGGGGAATTCCGGGCACCGTGCGGCGAGTTTCCTCCCCGTGCACCGCGGCCATCGGACCCTTCTGCTGACTGCCACCGCGAGCTACGCGGCGGTCGCGGCGGGCGTGCTCACCACCTCGCCCCTGGTCCGCCTCGACTGGCACGTGGCGATGTTCAAACCGTACAAGCAGTGGCCGTGCGCCCAGGGGCCGCTCGACGTCTTCGTCGTCGCGGGCCAGCGCGGCCCCACCGCCGTCGCGGCGCTGGCCTGGCTGGGCTGGCGCTCCTGGCGGACCGGGAGCGCGCGCCCGGTGCTCGTCCTCGGCACCGCCCTCGCCCTGCTCAACGCGAGCGTGGGCGCCGTCAAGCTCGGCGCGGGCCGCCTCGGCCCCCATTACGCGCACACCGTCGGTTCGGCCGAGCTGTTCCACGACGGGATGATCTTCCCTTCCGGCCACACCGCGAACGGGGTCGTCGTCTGGGGCACCCTCGCCTATCTCGCGGGCCGCCACCGCCGGGCGGCGCGGCTGGCGGCCGGGCTCATGGCCTTCGGGGTCGGGCTCGCCACGGTCTATCTGGGCACCCACTGGGTCAGCGACGTGCTCGGCGGCTGGGCGGCCGGGGCCCTGGTGCTGCTGTCCCTGCCGCTGCTCGAGCCGTTCGTCGCCGCGGCGGAGCGGCGGCTCGGCCGGTTCGGACGGTTCGGAGGGGGCGGACAGGACGGACGGGGCGGGCGGTTGGGCGGGCCCGACCGGCTCGGGGCGCGCTCGCCCCCGACGCGCCGCCCCCGCCCGTGTCCGACTCGTTCCGTGAGCAGGTGAGCCAAAGTGGCACTTCGAGTTCTGATCGCCGACGACCACGCGGTCGTCCGCCAGGGCCTGCGGATGATCCTCAGCCTCGACGACGACATCAAGGTGGTCGGCGAGACGACCAACGGCCGGGAAGCCGTACGACTGGCCCGGGAGCTGTGCCCCGACGTGGTCCTGATGGATCTGCTGATGCCCGTGATGGACGGGATCTCGGCCACCGCCGAGATCCGCCAGGACCTCCCCGAGGTGGAGGTCGTGGCGCTGACCAGCGCCCTCGACGACACCATGGTCATGGGCGCGGTCCGGGCGGGCGCGATCGGCTTTCTGCTGAAGAACGCCGAGGCCGACGAGTTGCGCAGCGCGGTCAAGGGCGCCGCCGCCGGCCGGATCCATGTCTCCCCGGACGCGACCTCCCGGCTGATGGGCCAGGTCAGGGCGCCGAGCGGGCCGGAGCAGCTGACCGAGCGGGAGGCCGAGGTCCTCACCATGCTCGCCCGGGGCAAGTCGAACAAGGAGATCGCGCGCGACCTGCGGATCGGGCAGCAGACGGTGAAGACGTACGTGAGCCACATCCTGACCAAGCTCGGGGTGCACAGCCGCACCCAGGCCGCGGTGTACGCCGTCCAGTCGGGCCTGGTGCCGGCCGGGGAGCTGACCACGCCCGAGCCCCTGGACGCGACGCGGGACCAGTGGTGGTCGGCGTGATCGGGATCCGCGGCACCCGGCGGTGGATACGCGAAGCCGTCACCCGGGCGAGGGACGACAGCCGGCGGCTGGCGGCCGCGCGGGACCAGGGCGCCCTGGACGAGCGGCGGCGGCTGTCCAGGGAACTGCACGACTCCGTCTCCCAGGCGCTGTACGGCATCTCCCTGGGCGCGCGTACCGCCCGCGAGCTGCTGGACCGCGAGATCGACCGCGCCGGGGAACGCGGGGAACGGGGCGGGGACCGGCGGGACGACACCACCGGCGTGGACGGACTCGTGGAACTGGCCGAGCCGATCGACTACATCCGGCAGCTCGCCGACACCGCGATCGCCGAGACCCGGGTCCTGCTGGGCCGGCTCAGACCCGAGACGCTGGAGGCCGAGGGCCTGGTCGCCGCCCTCGACCGCCACGTGGCGGCATTGCGCGACCGGTACGGCATCGCCGCCGAGGCGACGCTCGGCCCGGAGCCGGAGACGACGCCGGAGGCCAAACACGCCCTCTACCGCATCGCCCAGGAGTCCCTGCACAACGTCGCCAAGCACGCGGGCGCGCGGCATGTGCGCCTCCACCTGCTGAGCGGCCCGGGCACCGTCACCTTGACGGTCGCCGACGACGGCGTGGGCTTCGACTCGCGCGGGTCTTTCCCGGGCCGCCTGGGCCTGCTGTCCATGCGGGAACGGGCCCGGGAGGTGGGCGGCACGCTCAGCGTGGACAGCCGCCCGGGCCGGGGCAGCCGCGTCCGGGTCACCGTCCCCACCGCGCTCTGAACCCCCGGGACCCGGCGGCATATGAGACATTTCCCCTGCTAGGTTGCTTGCTCCGCGCCGGCGCCGTCGGCAGCCCGCACGGCCCGACCGCACGGCCCGCAGAGCCAGCAGCCCGCAGAACCGCCCGCAGAGCCGTCCCGAAGAGCCGCCCCGAAGACAGGAGACCCGTCCGTGACCCTCCCCGGGCCCATGGGGCTGAGCATGCGGGACCGCGCGGCGGAGGCCGAGGTACGAGCCGGGCTGGCGGAGGTCGAGGCGGGCCTGCTGGCGGCCACGAAGAGCGACGTCCCGTTCATCACCGAGGCCGCCCAGCGCCTGGTGCGGGCGGGCGGCAAGCGGCTGCGGCCGCTGCTGGTGCTGCTGGCCGCGCGGTTCGGCGACCCGGAGGCGCCGGGCGTGGTGCCCTCGGCCGTCGTCGTCGAGCTGACGCACCTGGCGACGCTCCACCACGACGATGTGCTGGACGACGCGGAGGCGCGGCGCCGCGCCCCGGGCACCGACGCCCACTGGGACAACTCGGTGGCGGTGCTCACCGGCGACTTCCTCTTCGCCCGCGCCTCGCACCTGCTGGCCGACCTGGGCCCGGAGGCCGTACGGATCCAGGCCGACGCCTTCCGGCAGTTGGTCACCGGCCAGATCCTGGAGACGGCCGGCCCCAGCGGCGACCGCGACCCGGTCGAGCACTATCTGGAGGTCCTCGCGGGCAGGACGGGCTCGCTGATCGCGGTCTCCGGGCGGCTGGGCGCGCTGGCGTCCGGCGCCGGTCCCGAGGTCGCCGGCGCACTCGCCCGCTACGGCGAACTGCTGGGCGTCGCCTGCCGTCTCGCCGAGGACGTACTGGACATCGCCGGGGCCGGCGGGACCGGCGGCGTGCCGCGCGGGCGCCCGGGCACCACCCTGCGGGAGGGCTTCGCGACGCTGCCGCTCCTGTATCTGCGGGCGCGGGCCGAGGCGACCGGCTCCGACGAGGACCGGGAGCTGTGCGACCTGCTGACCACCGGGCGCGCGGACGAGCCGCGCTACGCGGAGGCGCTGCGCCGGCTCCGCGCCCACCCCGCCCTGGACCTGGCCCGGGTGGCCGCGGCCCGCTACGCCGACCAGGCCCGCACGGCGCTGGCGCCGCTGCCCGCGGGCGCGGCCCGGGGTGCGCTGGAGGACCTGTGCGATCTCGTGACGCGCGGCCGCCCGGCCTCACTTCCCGCCTCACTCCCGGCGTCCTCCCCCGCCTCACCCCCGCTGGTCGCCGCGGAGCAGCGACTCCCCGAACCGGCGCAGCCGTGAGACGGCGTCGGGGTCGGGCTCGATGCCCGGGGGCTCCGCGGCGGCCCGGCAGCGGCCCCCTTCGTCCCCCGCGCCGTGAGCAAGCCGGGAACGACTCGCTCGACAGCGCCGCCGCCCACCCGGACCGAGGGCCCGGACCCGGGCCCGCCGCGCGATCGTCACGATCGCCGACAGCCGTTTCCTTCGCTCCCTGATGCCCACAGCGAGGAAACCCGCCCGTCAACGCCCCGTATTCCAGTCCTCCGGCGCCCGCCCGTCAGCGCCCGCCCGTGAGCGTTCGCCCGTCAGCGCCCGCCCGTCAGCGTCTGCGCTGCCCGGCATAGAACATCGAGCCGCCGGTCACCGCGAACAGCCCGGCGGAGATCGCCAGCGTGAGGCTGGTCTGGCCCTCCTGGTCGGGCCCGTCCGGCAGCCGCGGCTCCAGGCCCCCCAACGGGTCCTGGCGGAGCGTGACGCGCTGCGGGGGCTTGATGTGGTCGAAGCAGTTCTGCTGCTGCGATATCTCGTGCACGGCGTGGCCGCCGGTCGCCTCCTCCACCGTGCAGTACCGCTTGTCGTCACGCTCCTCGACCTTGGTGACCACGGCGGGCACCTTCTCCCCGAGTGTCTTCATGTAGAGCTCGTACAGCCCCGGCCCGGCGAACAGCGTCAGCGCGAACCCCCCGCACGACACGAGCACCGCCGCACCCGCCCGGTGCCACACCCCGCCCGCCACGGTGGCCGCGACGGCGAACGTCCCGAGCGCGAGCACCACTCCGGCGAAGATGCCGACCGACGGGTACTGGGCCAGCCAGGCCGCGGCGGTGAACATCAGCGGCACCGACAGGCCCCACACCAGCGAGTTGACCCACCGCCGCACCCTCGACGGCGCGGCCCCGGCCGCCTTCCCCTCGGTGACCACGACGGACTCGGGCGTTCCCATGCCTGCTCCCTGCTTCCCTCACGCCTGACGGTCAGCAAGCATGCCGCAGCCGCCCGAAACCCAGGACAGGGGCACCCTTTCGGGTACCCCTGCCCCTACGGCCACGACGTGATCACGTCAGCAGGGCGTCTGCGCGTCCCGGTGTCCACGTCGCGCCACGACGGGTCCCGCCGGCGCGGCGCACGGAGCCTGGGCCGGACCTGACCCGGGCTCAGGAGAGGAAGCTGCCGTACGGGCCGTTCAGCATCCCGTTCTTCTGGGCCTGGCTGAAGTGGCAGTTCGGGTAGTCGTAGAACGACGCGGACATCGGCGTCCCGTCCGTGTACGTGGAGTCGGGCAGCCCGAGCACGTGGCCCAACTCATGCACCATGCCGCCGTACCACCGGTTCATGGCCCCGTTCGTACCGGCGGCCCCGTCGGCGTCATGCCCGCTGAGGATCACCCAGCCGCCCCCTCCGCCCCCACCGGAGACGCCCTGCTTCTCGGCGCTGATCTCGCCCACGCACAGCCACCGCGAGTCCGGGGCGCGGAGCCCCAGCTTGGTCATCAACTCCCGCTGCATGTTGAAGATCACCCACCAGTACGGTTCGTCGCCGTTGGCGGTGTTCTCGTACCACGCCCGGTCGTGGTCGCCCGTCACCACCTCCACCGTCGGGTTGTTCAGCTTGAACGTCTTCCCGAGTTCCTGCCGGTAGAAGCGCTGCGACTCCTGCATCACGCGCGTGATGCCATCGGGGTACCGCTGATCGAACGCCACCAACTGCTGAAATGGCGAACCGCGTTCGAGATACGGAAAAAGCCACAGCCGCACCCACGACCCGAGCAGGCCGACGGCAAGGCCGCGCCAGGGCAACCTGGGCTTCAGCGGCGCACCGAGGCGTACGGCCGAGGTGTGCCGGTTTTCCACCGCCCCAGAACCTGGATGCCCGCTGCGCTCTTGCATGACTGAACGTGGACAACTGTCGATCACGGCATTAGCGCGTTCCGCCACCTCGAAGGATTTCTGCGGCCCAGGCCCGAAGACCCTGTCGCATGGCCTCGATCTGCTCCTTTCCAATTCCGTACACCTCGTACTCCCGGTCCGGCCAGCGATCGACCGCTTCGAGCGCCTGGGCGAAGTAACCCTGGTCAAAACCGTCATCGTGCTCCGCCGCCAACTCCAATAGGCGGTCTGGAGAGTACCGGCCCGACACGAGCGCCGCGTGTACGTCCAAGTAGTCACGCGGCGCGGCGCGCCCGAACAGGGTGGTCACCTTGTTGGCCACCGCATCGTCCGGGTGCAGGACTGGTCCGATCTCCAGGAACGCCGGCGGCCGGGACCGCCAATCACAGCCCATCTCGATCTTGGCGTCGCGCCCTTGCTCATCCACGACGGACAGGCGGGCGAAGACATCGCCGCTGCGGTCAACCTCAACAGTCAACCCCGCTATGCGGTAGGCCTCGGTCACGGCAGCCACCGCCTCAGCGAACGCGGTTGGGTCGCCAACGTCGGTGAAGAGGTCGACGTCGTCCGAGAGACGTTCCAGGAACCCATGCGCCTGCACGGCATAACCGCCAGCCAGAACAAAGCCGTACTTGGCTGCCGCCTCGAGCCCAAGACGGGCGAGCCTGGCGTGCAAGGGGTCCATGCCCGTGATGTTACGCGGCGGCCTTCGCCAGGTCAGGGAACCGGCTCTCCCAGGCGCCCCGCACCCGTAGCGGGAGCCACAATCTCGGCCAGGCCTCCGCGAGAAGCCGTGCGTTCAGGAATGTTCGCAAGTCCTCGATGTGCATCGCCTCGCGGATGACCGTTTCGTAGAGCATGCGGAGGTCAACGTCATCCGCCAGGTCATAGGCTTTCTTGGGCGTCCAGTCCAACGCGGTCGGCAGCACAACGACACCACCCGTCGGTCCGGCCAGCTCCGTAAGCGTCGCCGGGACCGTGTACGGCCGAATCTCGGCATACCGCACGCGTGTCTCCATGCGCCCAGTATGCCGATGCAAGCCCGCAGCAGGGAGTCCTCACGGCAAGGGAAGTCCATGGTCAAGAAAAAGGGAAACCGCAAGCCAGAGACTCTGACCTGCGGTTTCCCTTTGGAGCCGCCTAAGGGAATCGAACCCTTGACCTACGCATTACGAGTGCGTCGCTCTGGCCGACTGAGCTAAGGCGGCATGCTGCCTGGCCAGACTGGCATCAGCAGCGTCGCCAAGTCTACACAGTTTCGAGGGGTGCTCCGTACGGGGTTGATCGCGACCCGGACGCGGCCTGGGCGCAGAGTGTACGGGGAGCGTCGGCACAGGTCAGGTGCAGCGCTTCTGGGGGGCTGGGGGTGTGCCGGTGAGGAGGTAGGTGTTGATGGCGGTGTCGACGCAGGCGCTGCCGCGGCCGTAGGCGGTGTGGCCGTCGCCGTCGTAGGTGAGGAGGGTGGCGGAGGTGAGCTGGGAGGCCAGGGAGCGGGCCCAGGTGTAGGGGGTGGCGGGGTCGCGGGTGGTGCCGACGACGAGGATGGGGGCGGCGCCCTTGGCGCGCAGGGGGTGGGGGGTGCCGGTCGGAGGGACGGGCCAGTAGGCGCAGTTCAGGGCGGCCCAGGCGAGGGCCTCGCCGAAGACGGGGGACGCCTTCCGGAAGGCGGGGAGGGAGGCGCGGACGTCGGTGGGGGTGCGGAAGGCGGGTGGGAGGTCCAGGCAGTTGACGGCGGGGTTGGCGTACATGAGGTTGGCGTACGAGCCGTCGGCGTCGCGCTCGTAGTAGAGGTCGGCGAGGGTGAGCAGGCCGCTGCCGTCGCCGCGCATGGCCGAGCGGAGGGCGGTGCGCAGTTGGGGCCAGGCGCCCTCGTCGTACAGGGCGGCGAGGACACCGGTGGTGGCCAGGGACTCGCCGAGGCGGCGAGGCTCGCCGGTGGGCAGGGGGTGGGTGTCCAGGCGGGCGAAGAAGGCGGTGAGCCGCTCGCGGGCCTGGGCGACGTCCCGGGTGCCCAGGGGGCAGCCGGCGCGGCGGACGCAGTCCTTGGCGAAGGCGGTGAAGGCCGTCTCGAAGCCGGCGGTCTGGTCGCGGTTGATCCGCTCGGAGGACAGCGCCGGGTCGAGCGCCCCGTCGAGGACCAGGCGGCCGACGCGGTGGGGGAAGAGGTCGGCGTAGGTCGCGCCGAGGAAGGTGCCGTACGAGGCGCCGACGTAGGTGAGCTTGCGGTCGCCCAGGACCGCCCGCAGCAGGTCCATGTCGCGCGCCGCCTCCACGGTCGAGACATGGCCGAGGATGCCGCCCGAGCGGGTCGCGCAGCCGCGCGCGAAGTTCTTGTACGAGGCGACCAGGCGGCGCGTCTCGGCGGGCGCGTCGGGGGTCAGGTCCGTCTGGGTGAAGGCGTCCATCTGCTTGTCACCCAGACAGGTGATGGGCTCGCTGGCGGCCACCCCGCGCGGGTCCATGGCCACCATGTCGTAGCGCGCACGGATCCGGGACGGGTAGCCGATGCCCGCGTAGGACTGCAGGTAGTCGATCGCGGAGCCGCCCGGGCCGCCGGGGTTGACCATGAGGGAGCCGAGCCGCTCGCCGGGGCCGGTGGCCTTCTTGCGGGACACCGCGAGGCTCACGTCGCGGCCGTCGGCGGGCCGGGCGTAGTCCAGCGGGGCCTTCAGCGTGGCGCACTCGAAGCCCGCGCCGCCACCGCACTCGTGCCAGGCGAGCTTCTGCAGGTAGTACGGGGTGAGGGCGGCGCGGGCCGCCGCCTTCGCCGATGCCGGGGTGCGGGGCGAGGCGGCGCCGGAGGTGCAGCCGGAGAGCAGCAGGGCGAGGGCGGCGAGCGCGGCGCCGATGGCGCGGAACGGGCTGCGGCTGATGTCCATCGGCGATCCTCGGTCGAGTCGGATATGCGGAGCGTATCCGGATCGGCGCTTTCTGTGTCCGCCTGTGGATAGTCCACCACGCCTGGGGACCACGCCTGTGGACCACGCCGGGGGACCACGTCTGTGGACAGGCGGCGCCCGTACGGGTGATCGCGG
This sequence comes from Streptomyces sparsogenes, assembly GCF_001704635.1. GTDB lineage: Bacteria > Actinomycetota > Actinomycetes > Streptomycetales > Streptomycetaceae > Streptomyces > Streptomyces sparsogenes. The sequence continues at coordinate 110,689 of NZ_MAXF01000052.1, forward strand.
GCGGCGGGAGGGGGCTCAGCCCGCGCGCAGCGCCATGGTCATCGCCTCGACCGCCAGCAGCGGAGCCACATTGCGGTCCAGCGCCTCACGGCAGGCCCTGACCGCCTCTATCCGGCGCAGCGTCCGCTCCGGCTTGGAGCCGGCCGCGATCCGCTCCAGCGCGTCCTGGACGTCGGTGTTGGCGAGGGCGATGCGCGAGCCGAGCTGGAGCGCGAGCACGTCCCGGTAGAAGCCGGCCAGGTCGGTCAGGGCGAGGTCGAGGCTGTCGCGCTGGGTGCGGGTGGCCCGGCGCTTCTGGCGGTCCTGGAGCTCCTTCATGGCCCCGGCGGTGCCGCGCGGCAGCCGTCCGCCCGTCCCGGCGGCGGCCCCGAGCGCGGCGCGCAGCTCCTCGGTCTCCTTCACGTCCGTCTCCTCGGCGACCTGCTTGGCGTCCTCGGCGGCCGCGTCGATCAGCTCCTGGGCGGCCTTGAGGCAGCCGCCCACGTCGTCGATCCGGAGGGGAAGCTTCAGCACCGCCGCGCGGCGCGCCCGCGCCCGCTCGTCGGTGGCCAGCCGGCGGGCCCGGTCGATATGGCCCTGGGTGGCGCGGGCGGCGGAGGCGGCGAGCTCGGGCTCGATGCCGTCCCGGCGGACGAGGAGGTCCGCGACGGCGTCCACCGGCGGGGTCCGGAGGGTCAGCAGCCGGCAGCGTGACCGGATGGTGGGCAGCACGTCTTCAAGGGAGGGCGCGCACAGCAGCCACACCGTGCGCGGGGCGGGCTCCTCGACGGCCTTGAGCAGCACGTTTCCCGCGCCCTCGGTCAGGCGGTCGGCGTCCTCCAGGACGATCACCTGCCATCGGCCGCCGGCGGGCGAGAGCTGGGCGCGGCGGACGAGGTCGCGGGTCTCCTTCACGCCGATGCTCAGCAGGTCCGTACGCACCACCTCGACGTCGGCGTGGGTCCCGATCAGGGTGGTGTGGCAGCCCTCGCAGAATCCGCAGCCGGGGGCGCCGCCGAGCGCCCGGTCGGGGCTGACGCACTGCAGCGCGGCGGCGAAGGCGCGGGCGGCGGCGGCCCGGCCGGAGCCGGGCGGGCCGGTGAACAGCCAGGCGTGGGTCATCTTCGACGAGCCAGGCGAGGCAGCCGAGACCCGCGGGGCAGCCGAGGCGTCGGCCGCGTCCCGCGAGGCGGGCCGGCCGCCGCCGGCCGCCTCCGCCGTGACCAGCGTGTCCGCGTCCCGCGCGGCAGCGGTCAGCTGGCCCGCCACCCGGTCCTGTCCGACCAGGTCGTCCCACACCGCCATGACCGCCTCCGCCGTGCCCCGCCGTTCGTCCTCTCCGGTCTCCCATTGTGGGTCACCCCACCGACAGCGCCGACCAGCACGACCGGCGCGGGGTCACCGGCGCCGCCGGCCCCCGTCCTCGTCGTCGTGCGGGCCCAGCAGCTCGTCGGCCAGCGTCGGCAGGTCGTCCAGCGGGGTCTCCTCCGCCCACTCCGGGCGGCGCCGCTGCCGGGAGCGGCGCGGCTCGGGCTCGGCCTGCCGGGGCGATTGGCCCTCGCCGAACTGCGGGAGCTCGCGGGTGCGCTCGTTGCCCTCCGCGCCGCCTTGCGACTCCTCCGGCCGGAACAGCCACGGCGGCACCCGGTCGGCCGGGTCGGCGGACCGGTGGTCGCCGGGCCGGTCGTCGCGCACGGGCGGCAGGACGGCCGTCTCGTCGGCCGCGCCCGCCGGCGGGACGGGCGGCTTGGGCAGGACGGCCGTTTCCTCGGCGTCCGGGCCGTCCTGGGGCCGTACGGGCGGCAGTACGGCCGTCTCGTCGGCGTCGGGGGAACCAGCGCCGGGGCGGGCGACCCGGGGGTCGACGCGCGGCGTCTGAACGGTGCCCGTCGAGTCCGCGTCACCGGATGTGGCGCCGGTCGTGGCGCCGGTCGCGTCGTCGGCCGGGGCGGAGGCCGGGGGCGGCACCGAGGCGGGGGTTCCGACGGCCGGGGTCTCGATCGTCGGCGCGTCGGCACCCACGGGCGGCGCGGGCGGCGCGGGCGGCGCGGCAGGAGGCG
>NZ_MAXF01000053.1 GCF_001704635.1 Streptomyces sparsogenes
GGCGCGGGAGGAGGCGCGCGCGGCAGGAGGCGCGGGGGGCGCGGCGGGAGGGACGGGCGGGGTGGCCGGGGCGGGCGGCGTGCTCGCGGGGCCGGAGGTCGCCGCCTCCGCCGCCAGCCGCGCCTGCTCGGCCCGCAGCAGGGCCTCCTCGGCCTGGCGCTGCTTCTCCAGGCGGCGCTCCTCCGCCTCGGCCCGCAGCCGGGCCTCCTCCTCGGCCTGGCGGCGGCGCCGCTCCTCCTCGGCGGCGCGGGCGCGGTCCTCGGCCTCGATGCGCTTGCGCTCCTCCTCGGCGCGCCGGCGGGCGTCCTCGGCCCGCTTGCGGGCCTCCTCCGCCTGCCGCTCGGCCTCGCGCTGCCGGGCCTCCTCCAGCTCGCGGCGCTTGCGCTCCTCCTCCTCGGCGCGCGCCTTGGCGAGCGCTTCCTGCCGCTCGCGCTCCAGCCGCTCCTCCTCCGCCTTGCGGCGGGCCTCCTCCTCGGCCTTGCGACGCGCCTCTTCCTCGGCCTTGCGGCGCGCCTCCTCCTGGGCCTTCACCTCCGCCTCGGACAGCGGCAGCATCCGGTCCAGGCGGTGGCGGACGGCGGCGGTGACGGCCTCCGGCAGCTGGCCGGCGTCCACGACGAGGTAGCGGGCCGGGTCGGCCGCCGCGAGGGTCAGGAATCCGGCCCGTACCCGCTGGTGGAACTCGGCGGGCTCGGACTCGAGCCGGTCCGGGGCCTCGGTGAAGCGCTCCCGCGCGGTCTCCGGCGAGACGTCGAGCAGCACCGTCAGGTGCGGCACGAGGCCGCCGGTGGCCCAGCGCGAGATGCGGGCGATCTCGGTGGGGGCGAGGTCGCGGCCGGCGCCCTGGTAGGCGACGGAGGAGTCGATGTAGCGGTCCGAGATGACGACGGCGCCGCGCTCCAGCGCCGGGCGGACCACCGTGTCGACGTGCTCGGCGCGGTCGGCCGCGTACAGCAGCGCCTCCGCGCGGTGCGAGATCCCGGCCGAGGAGACGTCCAGCAGGATGGAGCGGAGCCGCTTGCCGATGGCGGTCGCGCCGGGCTCCCGGGTCACCACGACCTCGTGGCCCTTGGCCCTGATCCACTCCGCGAGCGCCTCGACCTGGGTGGTCTTGCCCGCCCCGTCGCCGCCTTCGACGACGATGAAGAAGCCGGTCGGGGCCGGGGCCTCCACGGGGTCGGCGCCGCGCAGCGCCTCGCGCAGGTCGTGCCGCAGCGGCACGCCCTGGCGGTCGTCGGTCTTGCCGAGGACGAGGGCGGCGACCGGCAGCAGCAGCGCGCCGACGAGCATCAGGGTGAAGGCCGCGCCGCCGTGGGCGAAGACGAAGTCGCCGCTGCCCAGCCGGTGCGGCCCGATCACGGCGGCCAGCAGCGGGGCGACGACCGCGCCGAGCCCGACCAGGACGCGGACGACGGCGTGCAGGTGCTCGGTCGTACGGGTCCGGCGGGAGTCCTCGCTCTCCTGGTCGAGCAGGGTGTGGCCGATGTTGGCGGCGACCCCCGCCGAGACCCCCGCGACCACGGCGATCAGCATCACGGTCGTGGTGTCGTGGACCAGGCCCGCGACCAGCAGCGCGAGGCCGGTCAGGGCGATCGCCAGCGCGAGCAGGCGGCGCCGCGACAGGCCGGGCAGGACCTTGGGAGCCCAGCGGATGCCGACGGCCGGGCCGCCGGTGAGGGCCAGCACGAGCAGCGAGAAGCCGACCGGCCCGCCGCCGAGGTCGGCCGCCTGGAGGGCGGCCACGCCGACGGCGGCGGCGATCGCGGCCGCGACGGCGCCGCAGGCCAGGACCAGCAGCGGGACGGCGCCGGTGCGGCCCTTGTCGGGGCCGGAGCCCGACGCGGCACGCGGGCGGCGCAGCCCCTCGAGCGGGGAGCGCGCGCGGGGGGCCTGCGCGCCGGGCAGCTCGACGAAGTACAGGATCGACAGGGAGGCGGAGAAGAGCCCCGCGCCCAGGTACGAGCCCAGGGCCGCCTGGTGGAGGTCGAACCACGCGACGCCGGTGGCCAGCAGCCGGGCGACCAGCATGGCGGCGAGCAGCGCGGCCGCGGCGAGGGGCAGCGCCACGAAGCCCGTACGGAGCCACAGCCGGCGCAGCGCGTCGAGGTGGTCCGGCAGCGGGCGGACGGCCGCGCCCTCGGCGGGCGGGGCCGGGAGCAGCCCGGGCGCGGCGCCGTCCTTGGCCACGGTCCACAGCCGCTCGGCGACGCCGACGACGAAGGTGGTGATGAGCAGCCAGGCGACGGCGTCGTCGGGGGTCCAGTCGATCCACAGCGGGGCGACGACGAGCAGCGCCAGCCGTACCGCGTCCGCGCCGATCATGGTCCAGCGGCGGTCCAGCGGGCCCGGCGGCCCGACCAGCGCGGACAGCGGGCCGAGCAGCACCGCCCCGAACAGCAGCGTCGCCAGGAGCCGCACGCCGAGGACCGCCGCGACGGCGAGCGCCGCGCCGCGGTAGCCGTCGCCGAAGGCGCCGGTGGTGACGGACGCCTGCAGCGACAGGAGGACGAGCACCAGGACGGCCAGCGCGTCCGCCGTGCCACCGACGAGGCCCGCGCTCCACAGGCGGCGCAGGGGCGGATGGCGCAGCAGGGCTCGTACGGCTCGCTCGCGGGAGTCCGCGGCAAGGGCGCCGGATGTGGGGGTCACGTCCGTAGGCTGCTCTCGCGTCATCCCGCCAGCCTATCCGGATCGCGTGAACCCACGGCCACCCGCCCGAACAAACGGGCGGGCGTCCGCGCGGTTCCGCCGGGTTCGCCCGGCCTCGGCCGCCCGGTTCAGTCGGTCTCGGCCGCCGGCTTGCCGGCCGCCTTGGCAGCCGTCGCCGTCTTCTTCGCCGCGGTCTTCTTGGCCGCGGTCGTCTTCTTGGCGGCGGTCTTCTTGGCGGTCGTGGTCTTCTTCGCCGCCGTCTTCTTGGCCGTGGTGGTCTTCTTCGCCGCCTTCTTGGCGGTCTTCTTGGCCGGGCCCTTGGCGCGCTTCTCGGCGAGCAGCTCGAAGCCGCGCTCCGGGGTGATCGTCTCGACGTCGTCGTCGCGGCGCAGGGTCGCGTTGGTCTCGCCGTCGGTGACGTACGGGCCGAAGCGGCCGTCCTTGACCACGACCGGCCGCTCGCTGACCGGGTCGGTGCCCAGCTCCTTCAGCGGCGGCTTGGCCGCGGCCCGGCCGCGCTGCTTGGGCTGCGCGTAGATCGCGAGCGCCTCGTCGAGCGTGATCGTGAAGAGCTGCTCCTCGCTGTCGAGCGACCGCGAGTCCGTGCCCTTCTTCAGATACGGGCCGTAGCGGCCGTTCTGCGCGGTGATCTCGACGCCCTCTGGGTCGGTGCCGACCACGCGCGGCAGCGACATCAGCCGCAGCGCGTCCTCGAGGGTGACCGTGTCGAGCGACATCGACTTGAAGAGCGAGGCGGTGCGCGGCTTGACCGCGTTCTTGCCGGTCTTCGGGGTGTCCTCGGGGAGCACCTCGGTGACGTACGGGCCGTAGCGGCCGGCCTTGGCGACGATCTTGCGGCCGGTCTGCGGGTCCGTGCCGAGCTCGAAGTCGCCGCTCGGCTTGGCGAGCAGCTCCTCCGCGTAGGCGACGGTCAGCTCGTCCGGCGGCAGGTCGTCGGGGACGTCGGCCCGCTGCCCGGTCTCGCCCTCGGCCTCGGTCACCCGCTGGACGTACGGGCCGTAGCGGCCGACCCGCAGCACGATCCCGTCGCCCACCGGGAAGGAGGAGATCTCCCGGGCGTCGATCGCGCCGAGGTCGGTGACCAGGTCCTTCAGGCCGCCGAGGTGGTCGCCGTCGCCGTTCCCGGCCTCGGCCGCGACTCCCACGGCGCCGGGCGCCGCGCCACCCTCGGCGCCGGGCGCGGTGGCGCTCTCGCCGAAGTAGAAGCGCTTGAGCCACGGCACCGCCTGGGCCTCGCCGCGCGCGATGCGGTCGAGGTCGTCCTCCATCTTGGCGGTGAAGTCGTAGTCGACCAGTCGGCCGAAGTGCTTCTCCAGCAGGTTGACGACGGCGAAGCTCAGGAAGGACGGGACCAGTGCGGTGCCCTTCTTGAAGACGTAGCCGCGGTCCAGGATGGTGCCGATGATCGAGGCGTACGTCGAGGGGCGGCCGATCTCGCGCTCTTCGAGCTCCTTGACCAGCGAGGCCTCGGTGTAGCGGGCCGGGGGCTTGGTGGCGTGGCCGTCGGCGGTGATCTCCTCGGCGGCCAGCCGGTCGCCCTCGGCGACCTGCGGCAGGCGCCGCTCGCGGTCGTCGAGCTCGGCGTTCGGGTCGTCGGCGCCCTCCACGTAGGCCTTCATGAAGCCGTGGAAGGTGATCGTCTTGCCGGAGGCGGAGAACTCGGCGTCCCGGCCGTCGCTCGCCCGGCCGCCGATCTTGACGGTGACGGAGTTGCCGACCGCGTCCTTCATCTGGGAGGCGACGGTCCGCTTCCAGATCAGCTCGTACAGCCGGAACTGGTCGCCGGTCAGGCCGGTCTCCGCCGGGGTGCGGAAGCGGTCCCCGGAGGGGCGGATGGCCTCGTGGGCCTCCTGGGCGTTCTTGACCTTGCCCGCGTAGGAGCGCGGCCTGTCCGGCAGGTAGTCGGCCCCGTACAGCTGGGTGACCTGCGCCCGGGCCGCCGCCACCGCCGTCTCGGACAGCGTGGTGGAGTCGGTACGCATATAGGTGATGAAGCCGTTCTCGTACAGCTTCTGCGCCACCTGCATGGTCGCCTTGGCGCCGAAGCCGAGCTTGCGGCTGGCCTCCTGCTGGAGGGTGGTGGTGCGGAACGGGGCGTACGGCGAGCGGCGGTACGGCTTGGACTCGACGGAGCGGACCGTGAAGGCGGCGCCCTCGAGGGCCACGGCCAGCCCGCGGGCCCCGGCCTCGTCCAGGTGGAGGACCTGGGCGCCGCCCTTGAGCTGCCCGGTCGAGGTGAAGTCGCGGCCCTGGGCGACCCGGCGGCCGTCGACGGCGGTCAGCCGGGCGCCGAAGGTGCCGGGGTCGCTGGTGTCACCGGCCCGGCCGGTCGCGAAGACGCCGGTCAGGTCCCAGTACTCGGCGGAGCGGAAGGCGATGCGCTCGCGCTCGCGCTCGACCACCAGGCGGGTGGCCACCGACTGGACGCGGCCCGCGGACAGACCGCGCATGACCTTCTTCCACAGGACCGGCGAGACCTCGTAGCCGTAGAGCCGGTCGAGGATGCGGCGGGTCTCCTGGGCGTCGACCAGCCGCTGGTTCAGCTCGCGCGGATTGGCGACGGCCGCGCGGATCGCGTCCTTGGTGATCTCGTGGAAGACCATCCGGCGGACCGGGACCTTGGGCTTGAGCACCTCCTGGAGGTGCCAGGCGATGGCCTCGCCCTCGCGGTCCTCATCGGTGGCCAGGAAGAGCTCGTCCGAATCGGCGAGCAGCTCCTTGAGCTTCCTGACCTGGCTCTTCTTGTCGGCGTTGACGACATAGACGGGCTGGAAGTCGTGTTCGACGTCCACTCCGAGGCGGCGTACCTCCCCGGTGTACTGGTCGGGCACCTCGGCCGCACCGTTCGGCAGGTCCCGGATGTGCCCGACGCTGGCTTCGACCACGTAGCCCGGGCCGAGATAGCCCTTGATCGTCTTCGCCTTGGCAGGCGACTCGACGATGACGAGTCGGCGGCCGCCCTGTGCGGTCTCGCTGGTCGGGGACAACTTTCGCTCTTCTCTCCGGTCGACGCTCGGTGAACGGGCACTGCTACGCGGGTTACGCGTCCACGCACACCACTACGGTGACGCTGCGGAGTGTGACGGTACCTCCCGGCCCCGTGTCAAACGGAAAAAGCCCGCAACGCCACTCGAACGGTAACCCGACAAGCGTCCTGTCTGCCGCCCGGACCGACACTCGGCGCCGCGCGGGGGCCCTGTCAGGCGTAAAGAAGGCACCAGATCCCGCCGCCCAGCGCGGCGGCGCCGAAGAGAACGGAGAGGACCGCCGAAGCGACCGGGCTCACATCGTGCGCGACCGGCGCGCGCAGCCGCGTTCGCGCCGCTGTCCACAGCAGCAGCGCGGCGCCGAACACGACGAATGCCGTACCGGCGAAGATCGCGGGTCCCCTCTCCATGGGGAGAGCGTGACACTCTCGGAAGGCGTCCGCGCGAACCCCGGGTGAACAGCGCGTCACCCACTGCTCCGGCCCTTCCGGCCATGATCACGCTCCGGCCTGGCAACTTCTTGCCATCCGGGTGGTGCGTGCGGCGCGGCGCGCGCTCCGGCGCACAACCCCTCCTCGTCTCCTAGCCGGTCTCCTCCCGCTCGTCCACCGGCCACAGGAAGCCCTGCTCGACCAGCAGCCGGATCGATTCCGGCGTGCGGTCCCGCAGCACCACCGGGTCCTCCCCGAGGAGCTGGGCGATCGCGTCCAGGATGCGGCCCGCGCTCAGCGTGCCGTCGCACACCCCCGCGAAGCCCGCGCCGACCGTGTCCACCTTCGTCGCGCGCCGCATGCCCCGGTTCTGACGGAGCACCACATGCTCCGGATCCTCCGCGCCCGGCAGTCCCACCTGCTCCTGGACCACCTCGTCGGCCAGCCGGAAGCGGGCCGCCAGCAGCGCCGCGTCGTCGTGGGTGCGCAGGAAGTCCTGCCGCCGGAAATGGGCCATGACCGCGTCGCCCAGCGGCTGCTCCACGGGGTGGGGCCACTCCTCCGCGGTCACCGCCGGGCGGTCGGCCCCGGATTTGCGCAGGGTGATCCAGCCGAACCCGACCGCCCTGGTCTTGCGGGCCTCGAACTCGTCCAGCCAGGCGTCGTACCGCGCGGCGTACTCGGCGGGCCCGGCGAGGTGGGCCCCGGCGTCCCGCAGCCACAGCTCGGCGTACTGCGTGATGTCCTGCACCTCGCGCTGCACGATCCACGCGTCGCAGCCGCCCGGCACCCAGGAGGCGACCCGCTCGCGCCAGTCCTCCCCCTCCACGTGCTGCCAGTTGGCCAGCACCTGGCACCAGCCGCCGTCGGCGAGGTGGTCGGCGGACCGCTGGACGAGGGTGCGGCACAGGTCGTCGCCGGACATCCCGCCGTCCCGGTAGACGAGCCGGTCCCCCTCGGAGGAGGGCGGCGAGATCACGAAGGGCGGATTGGAGACGATCAGGTCGTACGTCTCGCCGGCGACCGGCTCGAAGAGCGAGCCCTCGCGCAGATCGGGCTCCGCCGCGCCGGACAGGGCGAGGGTGAGCCGGGCGATGCGCAGGGCCCGCGGGTTGGGGTCCGTCGCGGTGACGGACGTGGCGTGGCGGGCGGCGTGCAGCGCCTGGATGCCGGATCCGGTGCCCAGGTCGAGGGCGCGCTCCACCGGGGCGCGGACCGTGAGACCGGCGAGGGTGGTGGACGCCCCGCCGACCCCGAGGACGAGCCCGGAGCGGTCCACGCCGCCCGGCGCGCCGCCGGGCCCGCCGATGCCCGCGGCACCGCCGACCGCACAGCCCAGGTCGGAGACGATCCACCAGTCCTCGCCCTGCGGGCCGCCGTACGGGCGCACGTCCACGCTCGCGCGCACCTCGTCGCCGTCGCGCACCAGCCAGCCGTCGGCCAGGCAGTCCTCGACGGGCAGGGCCGCGGCCGCCCGCCCGAACGCCACCGGGCGCTGCAGCAGGAAGAGCCGCACCAGCGTCTCCAGCGGGCCGCCGCCCCGCGTGGCGCGCAGGGCCGGGACGGTCTCGCCGCGCGCCAGGGCGGCGTAGGCGGGCGCGCCGAGCAGGTCCAGCAGGCCATCGGCGGTGAAGTCGGCGGCCAGCAGCGCGCCGCGCAGGCGGTCGACGCGCTCGGGGCCGGCGGGGCTGGGGAGGCGGTGCGTACTCACTCCCCCATTGTCGGGGGAACCACTGACAGCGGGCCCCTCGGGGAGCGACCAGCGGCGTACGGCGGCGGGGTTGTTTATGGGCGTGGGTTACGAGGGCGAGGCGGTGCTGGTGCCCTTGGGCTTCTGGCAGCCGGGCTGCTTGGCCATCGCCTTGCCGACCTTGCCCTCCTGCAGCTTCTTCAGGGCCTGGTCCCCCGAGCTGCTGAGCTTGTTGAGCTGGTCGGCGATGTCATTGAGCCCCGCGGCGAACTTCGCCTTGTCCGAGGTGTCGAGCTTGTCGACGGCCGTCTGGAGGTCCTTGTAAGCCTGGGAGGTCGAGTTCAGCTCCTTGACCGCCTGCTTCTGGATCTTCTCGCCGTTGTCGACAGGCGGGGGGCCCGCGTTCTGCACGGCCTTGCCGAGCGCCGCGTACGCCTCGGAGATGTCCTTGAACGCCTCGGAGTCCGTCTGCTGGAGCTTCTTGGAGTCCTGCTCGTCCGACGCCGCCTGGATCGAGGCGTTCGCGCTCTGGATCTTCTTCAGCTGTGGCTGCACCTCGTCGCAGACCGTCTTGGCCCAGTCGTTGGCCTCCTTGTCGCTTTCGCCCCCGCCGCCGCCGCAGCCGGTCAGCGCCACGACGAGTGCCGCACCGCCGGACAGTGCCGCCACAAGCTTCTTGTTCACCGGATTGGTCCCTTCCATGGCTCTTCTCGGCCCCGGAACATACACGGCCGAGCGGCCGGGGCCCTGGGTCGAGCGTCCCTTATGGATACTTCTGAAGCCATTTGAACCAAGCCAGGTGTGCTGTCCGCCTCATCGCGACGCCGCACGCCGGAGCGGGCGCGGGCCCACACGCCGAAGCGGGCGGGCAGGGTGCCGACACACCCCGCCCGCCCGCCGGTCGCGGGGCTCGCTCCCCGCCGGCTCGCGGCTGACTCCCCGGGTCAGGACATCACCGCGGCGTCGGCTGACTCGGCCACCCGTTCCGAGTTGCCCTCGTCACCCACCGCGATGCCGCGCCGCTTCGACACGTACACAGCCACGATGATGACCACCAGGGCCAGCGCGGCGATCCCGGCCCGCACGCCCGGGCTGGCGTTGTCGCCGTAGGAGAACTTGACGACCGCCGGGGCGATCAGCAGCGCCACCAGGTTCATGACCTTCAGCAGCGGGTTGATCGCGGGGCCCGCCGTGTCCTTGAACGGGTCGCCGACCGTGTCGCCGATCACCGTCGCCGCATGCGCCTCGCTTCCCTTGCCGCCGTGGTGGCCGTCCTCCACCAGCTTCTTCGCGTTGTCCCACGCGCCGCCGGAGTTCGCGAGGAAGACCGCCATCAGGGTCCCGGTGCCGATCGCGCCGGCCAGGAACGAGCCGAGCGCGCCCACCCCGAGGGTGAAGCCGACCGCGATCGGCGCCATCACGGCGAGCAGCCCGGGCGTGGCGAGCTCGCGCAGCGCGTCCTTCGTGCAGATGTCCACGACCCGCCCGTACTCGGGCTTCTCGCTGTAGTCCATGATCCCGGGCTTCTCGCGGAACTGCCGCCGCACCTCGAAGACCACCGAGCCCGCGGAGCGCGACACCGCGTTGATCGCCAGCCCCGAGAAGAGGAAGACGACGGCGGCGCCGAGCACCAGCCCGACGAGGTTGTTCGGCTGCGAGATGTCCAGGCTCAGGCCCGTCTTCCCGGCCACGGTCGTGTGCACATCACGGACCGCCTCGGCGATGGCGTCGCGGTACGAGCCGAAGAGCGCGGAGGCGGCGAGCACCGCCGTCGCGATGGCGATCCCCTTGGTGATCGCCTTGGTGGTGTTGCCGACCGCGTCGAGGTCCGTGAGCACCTGCGCGCCCGCGCCCTCCACATCGCCGGACATCTCGGCGATGCCCTGGGCGTTGTCGGAGACCGGGCCGAAGGTGTCCATCGCGACGATGACGCCCACGGTGGTGAGCAGACCCGTGCCGGCCAGCGCGACCGCGAACAGCGCCAGCATGATCGAACTGCCGCCGAGCAGAAACGCCCCGTAGACGCTGAGGCCGATCAGCACCGCCGAGTACACCGCGGACTCCAGCCCGACCGAGATCCCGGAGAGCACCACGGTCGCGGGGCCGGTCAGGGACGTCTTGCCGATGTCCCGCACCGGCCGCCGGGTGGTCTCGGTGAAGTAGCCGGTGAGCTGCTGGATGAGCGCGGCGAGCACGATGCCGATGGCGACGGCGACGAGCGCCAGCACGCGCGGGTCCCCGCCGTGGCCGAGGATCTCCGGGTCGGTGACGCCGTCCAGGTCGGCGTAGCTGGACGGCAGATAGGCGAAGACGGCCCCCGCCACCAGCGCCATCGAGATCACCGCGGAGATGAAGAAGCCGCGGTTGATCGCGGACATGCCGCTGCGGTCGGAGCGCCGCGGGGCCACCGCGAAGATGCCGATCATGGCGGTGACCACGCCGATGGCCGGGACCAGCAGCGGGAAGGCCAGGCCGGAGTCGCCGAAGGCGACCTTGCCGAGGATCAGCGCGGCGACGAGGGTCACCGCGTACGACTCGAACAGGTCCGCCGCCATGCCGGCGCAGTCCCCGACGTTGTCGCCGACATTGTCCGCGATGGTCGCGGCGTTGCGCGGGTCGTCCTCGGGAATGCCCTTTTCCACCTTGCCGACGAGGTCGGCGCCGACGTCGGCGGCCTTGGTGAAGATGCCGCCACCGACCCGCATGAACATGGCGATCAGGGCCGCGCCGAGGCCGAAGCCCTCGAGCACCTTGGGCGCGTCGGCGGCATAGACCAGCACCACGCAGGACGCGCCGAGCAGGCCGAGACCGACGGTGAACATGCCGACCACACCGCCGGTGCGGAAAGCGATCTTCATGGCCTTGTGCGAGACGGCCGTCAGATCGACGCCCGCCGCGCCGGCGGTGGATGCCGGGCCGCCGGACGCGCCCGAGGACGGGTCGGCGCCCGGGGTGGAAGACGGGCCGCTTCCATTCACGGGAGTGGCCCCGGACGGCTTGTCGGGTGTGGCCTCACGGGCGGCCGCGGCGACCCGCACATTGCTGCGCACCGCGAGCCACATCCCGATATAGCCGGTGGCCGCAGAGAATCCGGCGCCGATCAGAAAGAACACCGATCGCCCGATGCGCTGCGTCCAGTTGTCCGCCGGCAACAGCATGAGCAGGAAGAACACCACGACGGCGAATACGCCGAGAGTGCGCAGCTGCCGGGCCAGATAGGCATTCGCGCCTTCCTGGACCGCCGAGGCGATCTTCTTCATGGCGTCGGTGCCCTCGCCGGCCGCGAGTACTTGTCGTACCAGCACCACCGCGACCGCGAGTGCCGCCACCGCGACCGCGGCGATCACCAGCACGATCACTCTGTTGTCGTCGGTCAGTTCTGCGGCGGCCAGGGTTGGGGGAAGGTCCAGTCGATGAGGGGTGAGTTGCCCCGCCATTCGTCCTCCTTGACGTTTGGCACATGGGCGCGCAGCAGTTCTGCGACCGCAGAAGAGCCGCCACGCTCAGGCGTCCTGAGCTCAAGATGTGGACGGATTGTAGGGAGCGCCACCAGATCAAAACAGGGCGCCGGAATAGGAATTCGCCTGCACCAGCGAAGATCAATAGGTTTCGGCCCCGGGAATTCCCCCGGATGAAGGAACGCGACTAAATCGCTGACGCATAGACAATGATCTCTATAAACGATCTCAGCGTCACATAAAACGATCTCAGCTCATATAAAAAAGCCCTGCTCAGCGCATGGCCAGAGCAGGGCGGAGCACCCTGCGCCGGCGTCCGCTTCGGACCCCGGCGCGAGCTGTGGAGCTACGGCAGGAGGGACTGGTTACGGCAGGAGCGACTGGGGGGCGGTGGGCCAGCTCATCCGGATCCGGCCACCGGTGTCGCTCGTCGTCACCTCGACGTCGTCGACAAGCCCGCTGATGACCGCGAGCCCCATCTCGTCCTCACCCTCGGCCGCCGGCTCCTCGTCCACGTCGGGATGGGAGCCGGGCGTCAGCCCGGCGGTTGTCGGCGTCTCGTCGCCGACCTCGATGGAGAACTTCTTCTCCTCGTCGGTCAGGACCACCCGCACCGGGGCCTCCACCCCATGGCTCAGGTGCAGCCCGACCGCGCGCGTGCACGCCTCTCCGACCGCGAGCCTCACCTCGTCGAGCACGGCCTCGTCCACCCCGGCCCGACGCGCCACGGCCGCCGCCACCAGGCGTGCGGTTCTGACGTGCTCGGGCAGCGCGCTGAAGCGGAGTTCGACGGTGGCCATGCCATCCCCCTCGGGCGTATGGGCGTGCATCTCAGGGGCCGGGCGGACCCGCCCGGTGCCCCCTCGTTCTTCCGGTGGGACTGATCAGTCGGTCGCCGCTACGGCGTCGTCGACCGAGGTGTGGATCGGGAACACCTTGGTCAGACCGGTGATACGGAAGATCTTGAGAATGCGCTCCTGGTTGCAGACCAGGCGCAGTGAGCCCTCATGGGCACGCACTCGCTTGAGCCCACCGACGAGCACGCCGAGCCCGGTGGAGTCGAGGAAGTCGACGCCCTCCATGTCGACGACCAGGTGGTAGTTACCGTCGTTGACAAGCTCGACCAGCTGCTCGCGCAGCTTGGGCGCGGTGTATACATCAATCTCGCCACCGACCTCGACGACCGTGCGGTCGCCAACGGTCCGGGTCGACAGGGACAGGTCCACGGATCCTCCAGCACCTTGCATCGAGCGGTCGCCCCCCATGGATCGGCAGCCGCGATGGCATTCAATCACTTACCAGCAGGCGCGCACGACGCCTTGAGCCCATTGTCCGTCAGACCAGTGACAGACTCGGTGTCGATGGCCCACAACCAACTCCCGCGGCAGGCGGGCATACGCACCTCACCCCGCACCGTCCTCGGGCGGCTCACCACGGGGGCGGGCAGGGCTGCGCGCATCACTCATACGGAGCACTTGCCCCCGCGTCCGGGGACCCATGCCGATTGGCCTCACCAGATCCGGCCGGAAGTCGCGGGCGCCATCCAAGCGGCCGGAATCGAGCGCCCGTGGGCCCACCAGGCGCGTACGGCCGAACACGCGCTGCGAGGCGAATCGGTGGTCGTCGCCACAGGCACCGCCTCGGGCAAGTCCCTGGCCTATCTGGCCCCCGTCCTCAGCGCCCTCCTGGACGGCTCGGAGGAGCCCAGCGGGCGGGGCACGACCGCCCTCTACCTCTCCCCCACCAAGGCCCTGGCCGCCGACCAGCGGCGCGCGGTGGCCGACCTGGCGGCGCCGCTGGGCACCGGCATCCGGGCGGCGGTGTACGACGGGGACACCCCGGTCGAGGAGCGGGAGTGGGTCCGCCAGTACGCGAACTACGTGCTCACCAACCCCGACATGCTGCACCGCGGCATCCTGCCCGGCCACCCCAGGTGGTCCTCCTTCCTGCGCGCGCTGCGCTATGTCGTCATCGACGAGTGCCACACCTACCGCGGCGTCTTCGGCTCCCATGTGGCCCAGGTACTGCGCAGACTGCGCCGCGTCTGCGCCCGCTACGGCTCCTCCCCCGTCTTCCTGCTCGCCTCCGCCACCGCCGCCGACCCGGCCGTCGCGGCCTCCCGGCTGACCGGGCTCCCCGTCGTGGAGATCACCGAGGACTCCTCGCCCCGGGGCGAGGTGGTCTTCGCCCTGTGGGAGCCGCCGCTGACCGAGCTGCACGGCGAGCAGGGCGCCCCGGTCCGCCGCACCGCCACCGCGGAGTCCGCGGACCTGCTCACCGACCTGGCCGTCCAGGGCGTCCGCACGGTCGCCTTCGTACGCTCCCGGCGCGGCGCCGAGCTCATCGCCCTGATCGCCCAGGAGCGGCTCGCCGAGGTCGACCGGTCCCTGGCGGGCCGGGTCGCCGCCTACCGCGGCGGCTATCTCCCGGAGGAGCGCCGCGCCCTGGAGCGCGCCCTGCACTCCGGCGACCTCCTCGGGCTCGCCGCCACCACCGCCCTGGAGCTCGGCATGGACGTGGCCGGGCTGGACGCCGTCGTCCTCGCCGGATACCCGGGCACCCGCGCCTCCGTCTGGCAGCAGGCGGGGCGGGCCGGGCGCGCCGGCCAGGGCGCGCTGGCGATCCTCGTCGCCCGGGACGACCCGCTGGACACCTACCTCGTCCACCACCCCGAGGCCCTCTTCCAGCAGCCGGTGGAGTCCACCGTGCTGGACCCGGACAATCCGTACGTCCTCGCGCCCCACCTCTGCGCCGCCGCCGCCGAGCTGCCGCTGACCGAGGCGGACCTGGAGCTCTTCGGCCCCGCCACCGACGAGCTGATGCCCCAGCTGGAACAGCGCAGACTGCTCCGCCGCCGGGCGACCGGCTGGCACTGGACCCGCCGTGAGCGCGCCGCCGACCTCACCGACATCCGCGGCGAGGGCGGGCGACCGGTGCAGGTGGTGGAGGCGGCGACGGGGCGGCTGCTGGGCACCGTGGACGCCTCCGCCGCCCACGCCACCGTCCACGAGGGCGCCGTCCACCTCCACCAGGGCCGCAGCTACCTCGTCAAACAGCTCGACCTCGAGGACTCGGTCGCGCTCGTGGAGGAGGCCAGCCCGCCGTATTCGACCACCGCCCGCGACACGACGGCGATCTCCATCCTGGAGACCACCACCGAGGTCCCATGGGGCGACGCCCGGCTGTGCTTCGGCTCGGTCGAGGTCACCAACCAGGTCGTCTCCTTCCTGCGCCGCAAACTGATCAGCGGTGAGGTCCTCGGCGAGTCCAGGCTCGACCTCCCGCCCCGTACGCTGCGCACCCGGGCCGTGTGGTGGACGGTCACCGACGACCAGCTGGAGGACGCCCGCGTCCCCCCGGAGGCTCTCGGCGGCGCCCTGCACGCCGCCGAGCACGCCTCCATCGGCATGCTGCCGCTGTTCGCGACCTGCGACCGCTGGGACATCGGCGGGGTCTCCGTCCCGCTGCACCCCGACACGCTCCTCCCGACCGTGTTCGTCTACGACGGCCACCCCGGCGGCGCGGGCTTCGCCGAGCGCGCCTTCCACACCGCCGCCCGCTGGCTCACGGCCACCCGCGAGGCGATCGCCGCCTGTGAGTGCGAGTCCGGCTGTCCGTCCTGCATCCAGTCACCCAAGTGCGGCAACGGCAACGACCCGCTCGACAAGAAGGCCGCCATCCGCCTCCTGGCCACACTCCTGGCCAAGGCCCCGCCCCATCCGACCGACGCCTGACCACGGCGCCTCCCGAGGCGTCGCTCAGGGCGCGACGCTCAGCGGGTCGGGGCCCCGACCCGGCCGGGTCCCGGTGGGGCGGCGGGCCCGGGCGGGGCGGCGGGCCCTGCCGAGTCCGCTGCCGACGGGCCGGCGGCTGTCGGGACCGCTCCTGACGGGTTCGCCGCTGTCGGGTCCGCACATGGGGTCTGCTCCTGACGGGTCGGCGGCTGGCAGGTCCGCTCCTGACGGGTCGGCGGCTAGATGAGTGAGTCCGATGTTCTCAGTGGTCGTAGGCGATCAGGGATCGTTTGATCTTGGCGCCGGTGGTCCGGTCCAG
>NZ_MAXF01000054.1 GCF_001704635.1 Streptomyces sparsogenes
TGGGCGACCGCGAGGCACAGCAGTTCGGCGTCCGTCAGTTTCGGGGGTCGCCCGATCCGACGACGGGGGGCCACATGGTCGTCGATGAACACGTACAGTGCCGCCAGAAGGGCGTCCAGGCTGGTAGTCACACACGAGCCAACGGGCGCCCTTCGCCATGGTTGCGGCCAGCACAAACATCGGACTCACTCATCTAGGCGGGTCCGCTCCTGCCGGGTCCGCTCCTGAGCGCCCCCGCTCCTGCCGGGTCTGCTCCTGACGGGTCTGCTCCTGACGGGTCCACGGGCGCGGCGCGGGCGCGGGCCTCGGGGGCGAACGGCCCGGCCCGGGCGGCCACCCTGAGATCGGCGACCGCGCCGCGCAGGGCGCACCTCACCACCCGGGTGCCCTGCGCGGCGGCCACCCGCCGGGCGAGGCCGCACGCCGCTTCGGCACCCTCCAGCCCGTGGTCGGCGGCCGCGAGCGCCGCGAGGTCCGCGGCCGCGCCCGCCCGGTGGCGGGCCACCATGATCTGTCCGGCCGCGAGTACGGCCGCGAAGACCGCGCACAGCGCCGTGGCGGTCAGGGCGGTCCACACCGTCGCCGACCCGCGGTCTCCCCCGGCCCTCCTCACGGCATCGCCTCCTTCCCCGCCCCCGCCGCCCCCGCACGACCGGGCTCTTCCCCGGAGCGGCCGGGCCCTTCCCCGGGGCGGTCCGACGGCCGCTCGCCGGGGCCCACCGACTCCTCGGCGAGGGCGACCGCCTCGCCGCGCAGGCGCATCGCCAAGGGGCCGGGGCCGGGCGCGTGGGCCTCGACCCGCACCCGGACCAGGTCCCCTTCCCGCCGCAGCTCGACCCGGGCGCCGCGCGGCGCGGCCGAGCGGGCGGCGGCCAGCGCGGCCTCCCGCGGCTCCGACCGCGCGGCGGCGCGCGCTCCGGCGCGCGCCGCGTCCACACACCGCATCTGCGCGGAGGCTGCCATCAGGCCCCAGATCAGCATCAGGGCGAACACCCCCAGCACCGGCAGCGCGACAGCGGCCTCCGCCGTCACGAACCCCCGGTCGCCCGGGCCGCCTGGACCGGATAGGCGGGCCGGGCCGGGCCGGTCGCCCGGGCCGGAGCGGCCGGGCGGGCCGGAGCGGCCGGGCGGGCCGGAGCGGCCGGGCGGGCCGGAGCGGCCGGGCGGGCCGGAGCGGCCGGGCGGGCCGGAGCGGCCGGGCGGGCCGGAGCGGCCGGGCGAGCCGGGCTGGCCGGGCGCGTCAGAACTGCGCATCGAGTGCCTTTCCGATCACGGACCGCAGCGCGTCGTCCACCGTCCCGCCGGTCACCACCTTGTAGAGAACCGCGGCGAAGGCGCATGCCGCGATCGTCCCCATCGCGTACTCGGCGGTCGCCATCCCCGCGTCGGCGCGTGCCCTCGCCGCCGCGTACCGCCGCAGACACCACCGCATCACCATTTCTGCCTCCCCAATCGATGTCGCGTCCCGAGTCGTGAATCCCATGCCGTCCCGCGCCGTCGGCAATCCCGTGCCGGTGACAGCCGTGCTTGTCGCTGCCGGGCGGTCCCTCAGCCACCGCGCGTCAGCCCGGCCGCGAGCCCGAGCATCACCGGCACCACCCCGATCAGCAGAAATCCGGGCAAGTAGCAGGCCCCCAGCGGGGCGGTGGCCAGCACGGTCGCGCGCTGCACCCGGGTGTCCGCCTGTCTCGCCTGTTCGGCCCGGCTGTCGGCGGCCAGCCGGGAGACGGGCTCCACTGCCGGCGCGCCCGTCGTCCCGGCGCGCTCAAGAGCGCGCGCCAGGCCTTGCGCTCCGGGCAGTGCGGCTATGCGCCCCCAAGCGGCGGCCGGTTCGCCTCCGAGCCGCAGCTCCGCCGCGGCCTGGGCGAGCCGCTCGCCGACCGGACCGCCGAGCGACCGCCCCACCGCCTCCGCCGCCTTGCGCGGGCCGGCTCCGGCCGCCAGGCAGGCGGTGAGCAGATCGGCGGCCAGCGGAAGCTGACGCGCCGCGCCGTCCTTCGCGCGCTGTTCCGACCGCTCGCCGTCGGCCGCCCGACGGTGCCGCAGCCACCGCCTCACCCCGTATCCGGCCGCGAGCCCCAGCGCCCAGCCCAGCGGGCCCTCGACCAGGACGACGCAGGTGAGCAGGGCCCCGGCCGCCGAAGCCCAGTCCCGCACCGCATCGGCCGCTCCTTCGGCGCGCCACCTCTCCCGCAGCCCCGGGCAACGCCCCTCCCGCCGGGGCTCCGGCAGCAGCGCGGCGAGCCGACGCCGGGCGGTCCGTACCCGGCGGGCCTCCGTCACCGCTCCCACGACGGACACGGCGGCGGCCGAGAGGGCCATCGTCATCCACAGGCTGTGGACAACCTCAGGCGCCATGAGCCCGGTGTCCTTCCCGGTCGGCGGCCGCCCGGATCACCCGCGCGGTCCAGGCGTAGCCGGCCCACTCCAGCAGACAGCCCGCCAGCAGGCAGCCCAGCCCGGCCGGGGTGTGCAGCAGCACCCGCAGCGGGTCCGCTCCCAGCGCGGTGCCCATCAGCAGCCCGATGGCGGGCAGCAGCGCCAGGACGACGGCCGTGGCCCGGGGGCCCGCCAACTGGGAGCGCAGCTTCTGCCGCTGATCCCGCTCGGCTCGCAGCGCCCCCGCGACCCGGTCGAGGCCGGCCGCGAGGCCCGCTCCCTCGTCGACCGCGACCTGCCAGCAGGCCGCGACCCCGATGAGCCCCTCCGCGCCCGGCGACCGGGCCGCCCGGCGCAGCGCCTCCGGCACATCGCCGCCGAACCGCGCCGCCGCCGACACCAGGCCCCACCGCTCCCCGATGTGCCCGGGGGGCGTGGCCAGCAGGGCCTCGACCGGCTGCCGTCCGGCTCGCAGCTCACCCGCCACGGCCCCGCACAGCTCGATCACCGCGGCGGCCCTCCGCTCCCGCTCCCGGTCGTGCTCGCGCCCGCGCCGCCACCGGCCGACGACCGGCACGGCCGCCGCCCCGGCCAGCAGCGGCAGCACCGAGACGCCCACCAGCGCGAGGACGCCTCCGGCCGGGAGGCACAGCAGCTCCCACCCCATCCGCCCGCCGTACGCGGTCCGCCACCGCTCCCGCAGCCAGGCGACCGTCTCGGTCAGCCGGCGCCGCGGATCCGCCCCGGCGGGCCCGGCGGATCCGCCGGCCGCGAACAGCAGCCCGGCCCGCCGCAGGTCCCGGTTCCGCCCGGAGATCAGCCAGGCCGCCGCGCCCGCGCACAGCACGGCCGCGTACAGCGGCAGCGCCTCGGGGGCCGCTCCCCCCGTCATCGCTTCCCGAGTCATGCCGCACCCCCACCGCGCACACACAGCCGCCGCAGCCGCTCCCATCCCGCCGCTTCCCCGAAGCCCTCGGGGGTCCACATCGCGGCTGGGACGGTGGTCACATAGCCCGCCCGGTCACGGTCCAGCACGTGCAGCTCGGCGATCCTGCGCCGCCCGCCGCGGTCCCGCACCAGATGGATCACGACCGACAGGGCGGCCGCCAACTGGCTGTGCAGCGCGGCCCGGTCGAGACCGGCCGTCGATCCCAGCGCCTCGAGCCGGGCCGGGACGTCCGCCGCCGTATTGGCGTGCACGGTGCCGCAACCGCCCTCGTGGCCGGTGTTGAGGGCGCCGAGGAGATCGGTGACCTCCGGGCCCCGCACCTCACCGACCACCAGCCGGTCCGGGCGCATCCGCAGCGCCTGGCGCACCAGGTCCCGGAGGGTGACCTGGCCCCTGCCCTCCTGGTTGGCGGGCCGGGTCTCCAGCCGGACCACATGCGGATGGTCCGGCCTGAGCTCCGCCGAGTCCTCGGCGAGGACGATCCGCTCGTCCGGCCCCACGAGCCCCAGCAGGGTGCTGAGGAGGGTGGTCTTGCCCGAGCCCGTGCCGCCGCTGATCAGATAGGACAGCCGGGCGTCCAGCATCGCCCGCAGCAGCTTCTGGCCGCCGGGCGGGACGGTGCCCGCCGCCACCAGCTCCTCCAGGGAGAACGCCCGGGGCCTGACCACGCGCAGCGACAGACAGGTCGATCCGACGGCCACCGGGGGCAGCACCGCGTGCAGCCGGGTGCCGTCCGGCAGCCGGGCGTCCACCCAGGGCCTGGCGTCGTCCAGCCGCCGGCCCGCCACGGCGGCGAGGCGCTGGGCGAGCCTGCGCACCGCGGCCGCGTCCGTGAAGGTGACGTCCGTCCGCTCCAGTCCGGCTCCCCGGTCCACCCACACCTCGTCGGGGGCGGTCACCAGGACGTCGGTGACATCGGGGGCGGCGAGCAGGGGCTCCAGCGGCCCGGTGCCGACCAGCTCCGAGCGCAGGGCCTCGACCACCCCCAGGACCTCCGTGTCGCCGAGCAGCCGCCCCTCCTCGCGCAGGGCCGCCGCCACCCGCGCGGACGTCGGCTCTGCCCCGCTGCGGGCCAGCCGCAGCCGCACCGCGTCCAGCAGCTCGGGCGACTCGACGCTCGCGCCGCCCCGCTCGCTCCATCCGACGCTCATGCCCCGCCCCCTCGCCGCTCCGCGCCCTCCAGGGCGCGCGCCCAGAACTCCGCGCAGAACCGGGCGAGCGGGCCGCGGGGGTCGCCGCCCGGCGGCTCGCCGCCGTCCAGCGCGTCCGCCAGCCCGGGCTCCGACGGCAGCTCGCCGGCCAGCGGCAGGTCCAGAAGCCGGGCGATCTGCTCGTCGTCGAGCCCGGGCCCGCAGGGACCGCGCACCACCGCGCGCAGATCCCGCAGCACCATGCCCACCGTGGACGCCACCCGATGGGCGGCGGCGACCGCCCGCAGCTCGGCGGGCACCACCAGCAGGCCCAGATCCAGCTGGGCGAAGGCCTCGGCCGCCGTGTCGTCCACCCGCCGGGGCAGGTCCACCACCACGACCCCGCCGCGCCGCCGCGCGGCCGCCAGCACCGCCCGCATCGCCGATGGCGCCACGGCCACCGACGGGCCGCGGTCCCAGCTGAGCAGCCGCAGGGAGTGCAGCTGGGGAAGCGACTCCTCCAGCGCGCCGCCGGCGACCCGGCCACGCGATTCGGAGAAGGCGGGCCACCTCAGGCCCTCCGTGCCCTCGCCGCCGAGCAGCACGTCCAGGCCGCCGCCCAGCGGGTCCGCGTCGACGAGCATGGTGCGCCGCCCCGCGCGGGCGGCGGTGACCGCAAGGGCGCAGGCGAGGGTGCTGGCACCCGCACCACCGCGCCCGCCGACGACCCCGACGGTGAGGGCCGGGCGGCCGACCCCCTCGGCCACATCGGCGATGCGGTCCACCAGCCAGGTCTCGGCGTCGGGCAGGAACGCCACGTTGTCCGCGCCGAGGGCGACGGCCCGCTGCCAGATGCCGGGGTCGTCGAGATCCCGCCCGATGAGCAGCACCCCTTCCCTGCGGGTAGCCCCCCGCAGCCGGGCCGCGGCGTCGTCGCCGACCAGGATCAGCGGGGCGACGTCCCAGCTGCCCCGGCGCGCCGGCACGCCATGGGCCACTTCCGGCTCGGCCCCCGCCGCCGCGCACAGCCGCAGCAAATCGTCCAGAAGCTCCTCGTCCTCCGTCACGATCAGCGGTCTGCGCTGTCGTCCATCCGGCGCCGGTCGTTTCGGTGTGATGGATCCAGCCACGATCCCCTCCCCCTCTCGTTACGCGCTCTCACTTCCGCGAACGAGGAGCGCGAACACCGCGGAGAATCAGCGTCCGACGATCCAGAAAATCTTGGGGATCTTGGTCCAAAACTGGGGACAACTCATCACTTGTGAATATCCCAGTCACCTAAACCAGTGACTTCCGGAGAGCAGCCTTGCGATTACACACAGTCACGGATCAGGCTGGAGGGGCGGAGACGCCGACCGGAGGCCCGAGAGGGGAGATCATCAGGTGAAAAGACCGAAAACGCGTCCGGACATGCGACGACCCCCGCCGGGGGGGAGAGCGGGGGTCGTCCCCACGGCCGACTCGGGGGGGGAGGAGTCGGACCGGGTTAGCACGGTCGCGAACGATCCGTGACTTCCATGGTGTACCCGAGAGCCTTCTCAAGCAAACCCACGCGCCTGAGCTTACGCCGAATGGTGGGCCCTATGCTCGGCGTCGTGGAAAACCACTCGTTGCCTCGGACAGCCGCCTTCTTTGACCTGGACAAGACGGTCATTGCGAAGTCGAGCACGCTCACCTTCAGCAAGTCCTTCTACCAAGGTGGGCTGATCAACCGCCGAGCCGTACTGCGTACCGCATATGCGCAGTTCGTCTTCCTCGCCGGCGGAGCCGATCACGAGCAGATGGAGCGGATGCGGGAGTATCTCTCGGCGCTCTGCCGCGGGTGGAACGTCCAGCAGGTTCGGGAGATCGTCGCCGAGACCCTGCACGACCTCATCGATCCGATCATCTACGACGAGGCCGCCTCCCTCATCGAGGAGCACCACGCCGCGGGCCGCGATGTTGTGATCGTCAGCACCTCGGGGGCCGAGGTCGTCGAGCCGATCGGAGAACTGCTGGGCGCCGACCGGGTGGTGGCCACCCGCATGGTCGTGGAGGACGGGGTGTTCACCGGCGAGGTGGAGTACTACGCCTACGGGCCTACCAAGGCCGAGGCGATCGCCGAGCTGGCCGAGTCCGAGGGCTATGACCTCTCCCGCTGCTACGCCTACAGCGACTCGAACACCGACCTGCCGATGCTGGAGTCCGTCGGCCATCCCCACGCGGTGAACCCGGACCGCGCGCTGCGCCGTGAGGCCGCGGCCCGCGGCTGGCCCGTCCTCTCCTTCAACAAGCCGGTGCGGCTGAAGCAGCGGGTGCCCTCCCTCTCCATGCCGCCGCGTCCGGTGCTGGCCCTGGCCGCCGCGGTGGGCGCGGCGGCCGCCACCGCCGGGCTGGTGTGGTACACCAGCCGGCGCCGCGCCCCGTCTGCCGAGGCCTGAGCCCCAGCCAAAGATCTGCGAAGAGCGCTTCCGCTTGGCCGGGCACAGGAGTACAAAGGAATCGAAGGCCCGCGAGACCAGGGGCG
Organism: Streptomyces sparsogenes; assembly: GCF_001704635.1. GTDB lineage: Bacteria > Actinomycetota > Actinomycetes > Streptomycetales > Streptomycetaceae > Streptomyces > Streptomyces sparsogenes. The sequence continues at coordinate 6,965 of NZ_MAXF01000054.1, forward strand.
CCCGGAAGGGCCCCAGAAGCACCACGGCCCACGGACCGAGCATGAATATTGGGCACCCACGCGACGCCGACCCGTCGATTACGGGCCAGCCGCACCAGGTGACGGGCGAAGATCCCGACCTGATGGGCAAATTTTCGTGCACGCATGGTAACCCGGTGGACATGCCAGCGGCGGTACCGAACTCGGTACCGCCGCAATCATGTCGGGGCCTCCCACCGGGTCAGGCCGCCACCAGTTCAGGCGGCGCCGCGCTGCAGGGCCTCGCAGACCGCGGTGGACTCACGGGCCCCCAGCACCACCGCGCGCCCGCAGTGCGCGATCCACGCGCCCATGCCCTCCGGCGTCCCGGAGGCATAGCCCTCCAGCGCCTCGACGTACGCCGCGCCGCCCAGCTCCGCGTGCCCGACCTCGGCCGGGCAGATGGACTTCGGGTCAAGTCCGCTTCCGACCAGCACGATCCGCTCCGCCGCCCGGGCCACCAGACCGTTGCGGGAGCCGAAGGGCCGCAGGGCCAGCAGCTCCCCGTGCACCACCGCCGCCGTCACCAGCGCCGGGGCCTCGCTCCCCGCGATCAGCAGCCGCGCCAGCCCGTCCAGTCGCCCCGCCGCCTCCTCGGCGTCCGGCAGCCCCAGCTCGATCAGCGGCTCATCGACCGGCTCGCCCGCCAGCCGCGGCCGCCCGACCGCGTCCGCCGCCTCCGTCCCTCCCGCCGCCACCAGATGCAGCCGGGCCAGCACCCGCAGCGGTGACTGCCGCCACACGCTCAGCAGCTGCCCCGCCTCGGCGGTCAGCCGCAGTGCCGCGCCCACCGTGCGCGGCTCACCCTCCGGGCCGAAGTCGCTGCGGCGCCGCACCTCCTCCAGCGCCCAGTCGGCCCCCGCCAGGGCGGCGGAGCCGCGCGCCCCGCGCAGGGCCGCCTCCGACGTGACCTCGTTGCTGCGGCGCCGCATCACCCGGTGGCCGTAGACCCGGTCCACGGCCTGGCGCACGGCGTCCACGGAGTCGGCGACGCCGGGAAGCGCGGCCAGGGCGGCGAGCGGATCTGCTGTCGTACTCATGAGTTCGACCCTACGCACCCGGCGCCCCCGCCCCTCATTGGAGTGGTCTTCTTCACCGCATCCGCCCCACAAGGCGATCACTCGCCTACGCTGACTGAACATGAAGATCGCTTTCGTTGGCAAGGGCGGCAGCGGCAAGACCACGCTGTCCTCGCTGTTCATCCGCCATCTCGCGGCCACCGGCGCCCCCGTCATGGCCGTCGACGCGGACATCAACCAGCACCTCGGCCCGGCCCTGGGCCTGGATGAGCCGGAGGCCGCCGCGCTGCCCGCCATGGGCGCCCACCTCCCCCTGATCAAGGACTATCTGCGCGGCACCAACTCCCGCATCTCCGGCGCCGACACGATGATCAAGACGACTCCGCCGGGCGAGGGCTCGCGGCTGTTGCGGATCGACGAGGACAATCCGGTCTACGAGGCCTGCGCCCGGACGGTCGGGCTCGACAGCGGGCAGGTCCGCCTGATGGTCACCGGCCCCTTCACCGAGTCGGATCTCGGCGTCGCCTGTTACCACTCCAAGGTCGGCGCGATCGAGCTGTGCCTGAACCATCTGGTCGACGGCCGTGACGAGTTCCTCGTCGTCGACATGACCGCCGGCAGCGACTCCTTCGCCTCGGGCCTCTTCACCCGCTTCGACATGACCTTCCTGGTCGCCGAGCCCACCCGCAAGGGCATCGCCGTCTACCGCCAGTACAAGGAGTACGCCGCCGACTTCGACGTGGCGCTGCGCGTGGTGGGCAACAAGGTGCAGGGCCCGGACGACCTGGACTTCCTGCGCGCGGAAGTCGGCGAGGACCTGCTGGTCACGGTCGGCCACTCGGAATGGGTGCGGGCCATGGAGAAGGGCCGCCCGCCGCGCTTCGAGGAACTCGAGGAGGTCAACCGCGGTGCGCTGCGGACGATGCGGGAGGCGGTGGACGCGTCGTACGAGCGGCGGGACTGGCGGCGCTACACGCGCCAGATGGTGCACTTCCACCTGAAGAACGCGCAGAGCTGGGGCAACGAGAAGACGGGGGCCGACCTGGCGGCCCAGGTCGACCCCGCCTTCGTGCTGGACGAATCCCTTCGGGCGGAGCGGCCGGCGGCTACCCCCGCTCCCGCCTAGATGAATGAGTCCGATGTCTGTGCTGGCCGCGACTATGGCGAAGGGCGCCCGTTGGCTCGTGTGTGACGTGAC
>NZ_MAXF01000055.1 GCF_001704635.1 Streptomyces sparsogenes
CGCTGCTGGAACGCGACCACCGCCTCGTCCGGGCCGGGCAGGTGATCCTGGCCGACAAGGGCTTCGCCGGGAAGGAGTTCGAGGCGTTCCTGACGGAACGGCTCGGTGTTCACCTGGTGCGGCCGGACCGCAAGGACGAGCCCGTCCGGCACGGGAAGATCGTCCGTGTCCGCCAGTGGATCGAGGCCGTCATCGACACCCTCAAGGGCCAGCTCAGCCTGGAACAGCACGGCGGCAGAACACCGGCCGGAGTCTTCGCCCGCACCGGACAACGACTCCTCGCTCTGGCAGCCGGCATCTGGCACAACTGGACCACCGGCGCCAAGATCAAACGATCCCTGATCGCCTACGACCACTAAGAACATCGGACTCATTCATCTAGCCGGCAGCGCCGAGTGTGTGGAGGCCGGCTCGGCGGCGAGGAAGTCCGCCCAGCCGCCCTTCGGCCGCTCTCCGACGTCCAGCTTGCGCAGTCGGCGCAGCACGCCGGGGTCCTGTGCGTCCAGCCAGTCGGCCAGCTGCTTGAAGGAGACGCAGCGCACTCCCTTGCGCGGGCAGATCTTCTTGATGGCGTCCTCGACGGCGCGCATGTACGTTCCGCCGTTCCAGGATTCGAAGTGGTTGCCGATGAACAGCGGTGCGCGATTGCCGTCGTACGCCCGGTCGAAGGCGGCGAGCAGGCCGTCGCGCATCTGCTTGCCCCAGGTGGCGTGCTTGGAGGAGTCGCCGTCGGTGGTGCCCGACTGGTTGGCGAGGAAGTTGTAGTCCATCGAGAGGGTCTCGTAGGACTTGCCGGGCACCGGGATCTCCTGCAGCGGGAAGTCCCAGATGCCGCGGATCTTCTTCGGCCAGACCTGGCGGCCGCCCACGGAGCTGGCGTCGTAGCGGAATCCCATCTTCTTGGCCGCCGCGATCAGGTTCTCCTGCCCCTCCAGACAGGGGGCGCGGCCGCCCACGAGCTCCTTGCCGTAGTCGAAGGGCAGCGGTTCGCCGTTCCGCAGGCCGGTGTTGGTCTTCCAGTGTCTGACGAACGACACGGCCTGCCGGGTCTCGTCGATCCACTCGCCGGGGCTCCAGGTGCCCACTCCGTCGTCCGGGCCGCAGAAGTGGCCGTTGAAGTGGGTGCCGATCTCGTTGCCCTCCCGCCAGGCGGCGGCGAGTTGCTCGACGGTGTCCTTGACGCCCTTGACGTCGTTGAAGCCGATGGACGAGGCGCCGCGCGAGTGCCTCGGCGGATCGTAGAGGTTCCGCTTCTCGGTGGGCAGCATATAGACGCCGCTGAGGAAGTACGTCATCGTCGCGCCGTACTTCTTGCCGACCGCGCGGAAGCGGGAGAAGAGCTTCTGGCCGTCCTGGCCCGCGCCGTCCCAGGAGAAGACGACGAACTGCGGTGGCTTCTCACCCGGTTTCAGCCGCCGGGGCCTGAGCTGTCCCGGCTGCGGCCCGGTGTCGGAGGTCGATCCGTCGCCGATGAGCCGGCCCCGCTTGCGGGCCTGCTCGCGGTGGCCGGCCGCCGGCCCGCCCTGGTGCGCGTCGCGGTTCGCCCGCGGCTGGCCGGGGCTCCCTGAGCGTCCCGAGTCCTCGGAGTTCCCCGTGCAGTTGGCCACCGCGGCCAGGGCGGCCATCACGGCGAACCATGCAGTGACGTTTCTTCTGGCCACCATGCCGCCACCTCGTCTCTCGTGCCGTTCCGCTCCCGGGAACTCGGGTCGAGAGCCAAGCTCGCATGAAATGAGGAAGAGACAGAGGATGACAAGCCATTTCAAATGACTATTCACCCGTTAGATGGAACATAGATCCGGTTCGCCCGAAAAGACTTCCTGCGGCCTTTACTCGGCATTACGATTCATTTACCAACGCTTGGGAGTCGGTGCCGGGGTTGGAACCTTGGAAGCCAGACCCGCCTGGAAGCCAGACCTGCTTGGAAGTCAGACCTGCTTGGCAGCCGGACCGCAGTACGCCGTGACCCACGGCCGTGTGCTCACACACGGCCGCGAAGCCCCGGAGGAGACGGGAATGTCGCAGCTCTTGAACCGGATCGGCGGGCCCTCCTGCCGTCGGGACCTTTCCGCCTCGATCGTCCTCTTCCTCATCGCGATCCCGCTCTCCCTCGGCATCGCGCTGGCCACGGGCGCCCCGCTGCAGGCCGGGCTGGTCTCCGCCGCCGTGGGTGGGCTCGTGGCCGGGCTGTTGGGGGGTGCCCCTCTCCAGGTCAGCGGGGGCGCGACCGGGCTGGTCGTGGTCACCGCCGAGCTGGTGCAGCGCTACGGCTGGCGTGCCACCTGCGCGATCACCGTGCTCGCCGGCGTGACCCAAGTCGCCCTCGGAGCCATGCGGGTGGCGCGGGCGGCGCTCGCGATCAGTCCGGCCATCGTCCACGGGATGCTCGCGGGCATCGGTGTGGTCATCGCCATCGGCCAACTGCATGTGGTGCTCGGCGAAAGCCCCGACAGCTCCGTCATCGACAACATCGCCGCCCTGCCCGAGGAATTGAGACATCCGCACCCGGCCGCCCTGCTGGTGGGCGCGATCACGGTCGGGGTGCTCACGCTGTGGCCACGGCTGCCCGGGAAGGCCGGGCGGGCCGCGCGGGCCGTCCCGGCGGCGCTGGTCGCCGTCGCGGCGGCCACCGCGGTGAGCGCGGGCATGTCCCTGCCGCGCGTCGACCTGCCCTCCTGGAAGTCCCCGGCGCTGCCCGGGATCCCGGAGGGTCCGGTCCTGGGAGTGGTCGCCGCCGTGGTGACGGTCACTCTGGTCGCGAGCATGGAATCGCTGCTGTCCGCCGTCGCCGTCGACCGGCTGCGCACCGCGGAGTCCGGCCCGCGGACGGACGGACGGGGAGCGGCGCGGACGGACGGACGGGGAGCGACGCCGGAGAGGCGACCCGTCAGGCTGGACCGCGAGCTGGCCGGGCAGGGCGCGGCGAATGTGGTCTCCGGGCTGCTGGGCGGGCTGCCGATCGCGGGAGGTGCCATGCGCGGCTCGGCGAACGTCCGGGCCGGTGCGGTGACCCGCCGGTCGACGATGCTGCACGGCGTATGGGTGGCGCTGTGCGCGGGGCTGCTCGCCGGGGTGCTGGAGCTCATTCCGCTCGCCGCGCTCGCCGCGCTGGTCATGGTCGTCGGGGTGAAGATGGTGAGCTTCGCCCACATCAAGAACGTGCAGCGGAACCGGGAGTTCCCGGTGTACGCGGCCACCCTGGGCGGCGTCGTCCTGCTGGGCGTGTTGCAGGGGGTGGCGGTCGGGATCGCGGTCGCGGCCCTGACCGCGCTGCGCCGGCTGACCCACACCCGAATCACCGTGGCCGAGGAGGCCGGGCTGCACCGGGTGCGGGTGAGCGGGCAGCTGACGTTCCTGGCGGTGCCCCGGCTCAGCCGGGCCCTGGCCCAGCTGCCGGCCGGGTCGAGCGTGGTGGTGGAGTTGGGCGGCTGGTTCATGGACCACGCCGCGTACGACGCGCTGCAGTCCTGGGCCGAAGGGCACCGGGCGCGCGGCGGCTGGGTCAGGCTCGGCGGCCGGTCGGGGCGGCCGATCGCCGAGCCGGCCAGTGCCCACGCCTGTCGCCCGTGGACGCCCTGGCGCAACCACCACTGCACCCGCCCCGCCCCGGCGGCCGTGCGGGACGGCGGGGGGCAGCTGCTCGGCGGGGTGAGCGCCTTCCAGCGGCACACCGCGCCACTGGTGCGGGAGGAGCTGGCGCGGCTCGCGCGTGAGGGGCAGCGGCCGACCCAGCTCTTCTTGACCTGCGCCGACTCCCGCCTGGTGACCAGCATGATCACCTCCAGCGGGCCCGGCGACCTGTTCACCGTGCGCAATGTGGGCAATCTGGTGCCCCCGCCGGGCTCCGACGCCTCCTGCGACTCGGTCGGCGCGGCGCTCGAATACGCGGTGGAGGTGCTGGAGGTCGGCAGCATCACGGTGTGCGGACACTCCGGCTGCGGGGCGATGCAGGCGCTGCTCGGCTCGGCGGTGCCCGCGCCGGCCGGTGGACCGAAGCCGCCCGTGGCCCAGACGCCGCTCGCGCGGTGGCTGCGCCATGGCCGCCCGAGCCTGGCCAGGATGGAGCGGATCGGACGCCTGGGGCGTGGCGAGGTGGCGCTGGGCGACAGGCCGGTGGCGGATGAGCTGGAGCGGCTGGCGTTGGTCAATGTGGTGCAGCAGCTCGACCATCTGATGGCCCACGGCTGTGTGGCCCGCCGGGTGGCGGAGGGCGGTCTGGTGCTGCAGGGGATGTACTTCCATGTGGGGGAGGCTCAGGCGTATGTGCTGGAGGCGGGGGGATCGGGCAGGTTCTCGGCCGTGCGGCCGGACCACGGGGCGGCGGCCGCCGCCGGTGCGGGCGGCCCGGCGGTGGGGAGCGGGGGCGTCACGGCTCCGGTGGGTTCCGGTGGCGCGGCCGGCGCGGGCGGCGGTTCCCTGCCGGGGTGGCCCGGATCCCTGGACCTCATGCGATAACAGGTCTAAACCAATTTTTGCCAATCACCCTTGTCAGGGTGCACCGCGGGCTGATGAGCTATGGCCTGGGACACAACGGTCACCCTGGGAATGGGAGATGTCGTGAGCAACGAAAGCCTGGCCAACCTTCTTCGGGAGGAGCGCCGTTTCGCTCCCCCCGCCGACCTGGCCGCGAACGCCAATGTCACCGCGGAGGCGTACGAGCGGGCGAAGGCTGACCGCCTGGGCTTCTGGGCCGAGCAGGCCCGTCGGCTGACCTGGGCCGCCGAACCGAGCGAGACGCTGGACTGGTCGAACCCGCCGTTCGCGAAGTGGTTCGCCGACGGCAAACTCAACGTGGCGTACAACTGCGTCGACCGCCATGTGGAGAACGGGCTGGGCGACCGGGTGGCCATCCACTTCGAGGGCGAGCCCGGGGACACCCGCTCCCTCACCTACGCCGAGTTGCAGCGCGAGGTCTCCCGGGCGGCGAACGCCCTGGTCGAACTCGGGGTCCGGACGGGTGACCGGGTCGCCATCTACATGCCGATGATCCCGGAGACCGTGATCGCGATGCTGGCCTGTGCCCGCATCGGCGCCCCGCACTCCGTGGTCTTCGGCGGCTTCTCGGCCGATGCCCTGGCCACCCGCATCGAGGACGCCGACGCCCGGGTCGTGATCACCGCCGACGGCGGCTACCGCCGGGGCAAGCCGTCCGCGCTCAAGCCCGCCGTGGACGAGGCCCTGACCCGCCCCGGCACCGACAAGGTGCGCCATGTGCTCGTGGTCCGCCGCACCGGCCAGGAGGTCGCCTGGGCCGAGGGCCGCGACGTGTGGTGGCACGAGCTGGTGGACCGCCAGCCCGATCAGCACACCCCCGAGGCGTTCGACGCCGAGCACCCGCTCTTCATCCTCTACACCTCCGGCACGACCGGTAAGCCGAAGGGCATCCTGCACACCACCGGCGGCTACCTCACCCAGATCGCCTACACCCACCAGGCCGTCTTCGACCTCAAGCCGGAGTCGGACGTGTACTGGTGCACGGCGGACGTCGGCTGGGTCACCGGCCACTCGTACATCGTCTACGGGCCGCTGGCCAACGGGGCGACCGAGGTGCTCTACGAGGGCACTCCGGACACCCCGCACCAGGGCCGCTGGTGGGAGATCGTCCAGAAGTACGGCGTCACGATCCTCTACACCGCCCCGACCGCGATCCGCGCCTGCATGAAGTGGGGCGACGACATCCCGGCCAAGTTCGACCTGTCCTCGCTGCGCGTCCTGGGCTCGGTCGGCGAGCCGATCAACCCCGAGGCATGGATCTGGTACCGCAAGCACATCGGCGCGGACCGGACGCCCGTGGTCGACACCTGGTGGCAGACCGAGACCGGCGGGATCATGATCAGCCCGCTGCCGGGTGTCACCGAGACCAAGCCCGGTTCGGCCCAGGTCCCGCTCCCCGGCATCTCCGCCACCGTCGTCGACGACGACGCCAACGAGGTCCCGAACGGCTCCGGCGGCTACCTCGTCCTCACCGAGCCCTGGCCCTCCATGCTCCGCACCATCTGGGGCGACGACCAGCGCTACCTGGACACCTACTGGTCCCGCTTCGAAGGCCGCTACTTCGCGGGCGACGGCGCCAAGAAGGACGACGACGGCGACATCTGGCTGCTCGGCCGGGTCGACGACGTGATGCTGGTCTCCGGCCACAACATCTCCACGACCGAGGTCGAGTCGGCGCTCGTCTCGCACCCCAAGGTCGCCGAAGCCGCCGTCGTGGGGGCCACCGACCCTCAGACCACCCAGGCCATCTGCGCCTTCGTGATCCTCCGAGGCGGCGCGGCGGAGGATGACGGCCTGGTCGAGGAGTTGCGCGCACATGTGGCCAAGCAGCTCGGCCCGATCGCCAAGCCCAAGCGGATCCTGCCGGTGGCCGAGCTGCCCAAGACCCGCTCCGGCAAGATCATGCGGCGGCTGCTGCGCGATGTCGCCGAGAACCGTGCGCTCGGCGATGTCACCACCCTGACCGACTCCTCCGTCATGGAGCTCATCCAGAGCAAGCTGCCGACCGCGGCCAGCGAGGACTGACCTGGTCAAAGCGGGCGTAGGGGCCTGCGGAAGCGGAGGGCGCCCCGGCCGGGCCGGGCGCCCTCCGCGCATTCCGGTTAGGGTGGGAGGCCTCGCGTGAAGAGCAGCACAAGCACGAGATCTCGAGGGCGCGCCGGGAAGTCTGGTCGGCACACACCACACGTGTATCCGATGCCAGGAGGCTCTCACCCGTGGCCGCGCCCCTCCGCCGCAAGTTCCTCGGCCGTCTGACCCTGCCCGAGCGGACCTTCGTCACCGACGCTCTGCGCACCGAAACCGTCGGCGGGGTGATCCTGCTGGTCGCCGCCGTCGCCGCGCTGATCCTCGCGAACACCCCGCTCAGCGGCCTCTACCAGGACGTCAGGGACTTCTCCTTCGGCCCCGACTCGCTGCATCTGCGGCTCTCGGTCGCCTCCTGGGCCGCGGACGGCCTGCTCACCGTCTTCTTCTTCGTGGCCGGCATCGAGCTCAAGCGCGAGCTGGTCGCGGGCGAGCTGCGCGACCCCCGGGCGGCCGCCCTCCCCGTCGTGGCCGCGATATGCGGCATGGTCATGCCCGCGCTCGTCTTTGTGACCGTGGGTGCGGCCGGCGGCGGCAACCTCCGGGGCTGGGCGGTGCCGACCGCCACCGACATCGCCTTCGCCCTGGCCGTGCTCGCCGTCCTCGGCACCGCGCTGCCCGCCGCCCTGCGCGCGTTCCTGCTCACCCTCGCGGTGGTCGACGACCTCGGCGCGATCCTGATCATCGCGATCTTCTACACCACCCACATCAACCTCGTCGCCCTCGGCCTCTCCTTCGCCGGTCTCGCCGTCTTCTGGACCCTGCACCACAAGGGCGTCCGCGGCTGGTACGTCTATGTGCCGCTCGCCGTCGTCATCTGGGCGCTGATGCACGCCAGCGGGGTGCACTCCACGGTCGCGGGCGTCGCCATGGGCCTGATGCTGCGCTGCACCGTGCGCGAGGGCGAGGAGTGCTCCCCCGCCGAGCGGGTCGAGCACCGGGTGCGCCCCCTGTCGGCCGGTCTCGCCGTCCCGCTGTTCGCCCTCTTCGCCGCCGGGGTCCCGGTCTCCGGCGGCGCCCTCGGGCAGGTCTTCACCCGCCCCGAGACCCTCGGCGTCGTCCTCGGCCTGGTCGTGGGCAAGACCGTCGGCGTCTTCGGCGGCTCCTGGCTCGCCGCCCGCTTCACCAAGGCCGAGCTCAACGAGGACCTGGCCTGGGCGGATGTGTTCGCGGTCGCCTCGCTCGCCGGGATCGGTTTCACCGTCTCCCTGCTCATCGGCGAGCTGGCCTTCCCCGGCGACCCTCGGCTCGCCGCCGAGGTGAAGGCGGCCGTCCTCATCGGCTCGCTGCTCGCCGCGGTCGTGTCGGGCGTCCTGCTGAAGGTGCGCGACCGCAGGTACCGGAAGCTGTGCGAGGAGGAGGAGCGGGACGAGGACCAGGACGGCATCCCCGACGTGTACGAACTGGACAGCCCGGAATACCACCTGCGGATGGCCGCCATCCACGAGGCCAAGGCCGCCGAGCACCGCCGACTTGCCGAAGTGGCTGCCGCGGCCGAGTCCGGTGACGATGGTCCGGCATGATCTGAGAGGCTTGACGATCGCGGAAGAGCGCAGAAGACGTAGAAGGCACATCAGAACGCGGCAGACGCGTATGGCGTGCGGGACGCGTCGGACCCGCGGGACGCCCAAGACGTGCGAGAGCAGAGGGAGATGGCGATGAGCGCAGCCGATGACGACGGCAACCGCAGCCTCGGCCAGCTGGTGGCCACGGCGACCACCGAACTGTCGGCGCTGGTGCACGACGAGATCGCGCTGGCCAAGGCCGAGTTCCGGGACAGCGCCCGGCGCACCCTGCTCGGCAGCGGCGCGGCCGTCTCGGCCGGGGTGCTGGTCCTGTTCTCGCTGCCGGTGCTGAGCTTCGCCCTCGCCTACGGCCTGCGCGCCTGGACCGGCCTCGGCCTCGCGTGGTGCTTCCTGATCGTGGGCGGCATCTACTGGCTGGTCGCCGCGCTCCTCGGCGGTCTGGCGCTCGCCAAGTTCAAGAAGGTCAAGGCGCCGAAGAAGTCCATGGCCTCGGCCAAGGAGACGGCGGCCGTACTGGGGAGCGTCAAGCCACACCCGCGCGCCGCGTCCAATGGCGGCCGCCCGGCACGGGATGTGACACGCTCGTCGGCATGACGGCCCCTGACACCTCCGCCTCGGTCGTACGCCTCGACGGGCCCTGGACCCACCGGGACGTCGCGGCCAACGGCGCGCGCTTCCACATCGCCGAGCTGGGTGACGGCCCGCTGGTCCTGCTGCTGCACGGCTTCCCCCAGTTCTGGTGGGCCTGGCGGTACCAGCTGACCGCGCTGGCCGACGCCGGCTTCCGGGCGGTGGCGATGGATCTGCGCGGGGTGGGCGGCAGCGACCGTACGCCCCGGGGGTACGACCCGGCCAACCTCGCCCTCGACATCACCGGGGTGGTCCGCTCCCTCGGCGAGCCCGACGCCGCGCTCGTGGGCCATGACCTGGGCGGCTACCTCGCGTGGACGGCCGCGGTGATGCGCCCGAAGCTGGTCCGGCGGCTCGCGGTGGCCTCGATGCCGCATCCGCGGCGCTGGCGCTCGGCCATGCTCAAGGACGTCAAGCAGAGCGCGGCGAGCTCCCACGTATGGGGCTTCCAGCGGCCCTGGCTGCCCGAGCGGCAGCTGACCGCGGACGACGCGGCGCTGGTGGGCCGGCTGATCCGGGACTGGTCGGGGCCGCGGCTGCCCGACGACGAGGCCGTGGAGACCTACCGGCGGGCGATGATGATCCCGTCGACGGCCCACTGCTCGATCGAGCCGTACCGCTGGATGGTGCGGTCGCTGGCGCGGCCGGACGGTTTCCAGTTCAACCGGCGGATGCGCCGGCCGGTGCGGGTGCCCACCCTGCATCTGCACGGGTCGCTCGACCCGGTGATGCGCACGCGCAGCGCGGCGGGGTCCGGGGAGTATGTGGAGGCGCCCTACCGCTGGCGGCTCTTCGACGGCCTCGGACACTTCCCGCACGAGGAGGACCCGGTCGCCTTCTCCACCGAGCTGATCAACTGGCTCAAGGACCCCGAGCCCGACCGCTGAGCCTACGGCGGCCCCGCCCGGGCACCCCTGGCCGAACAGGTGTTTCCCGAACGGCTACTTGCCTGGAGCATAGGCCAATTGCCGCAGCCAGAGGCGATTACGGACCATGGGTGCCGGGCACACACCCAGGTATGGGCTGGACGCACGACTACCGTGACGCACCAAGCGACCGCGGCTCCGAAGCCGCCGCTGCTGCCAATGCCGCGCTGAGCGTTTCCGAGCGGGGCGGTCCCGGGCCTTCCGCAGGTCATGACCCCGATATGGGGATCCCCCGCATCATCCGCCGCAGGGCCCGCTGGGTCTCGGCCCGGCTGCGCCATCCACGCGGCCGGCAGTAGGGACGCTCCTACACCGCCAGAAGGGCACGCTCCTCAGGGCACGCCTCTGTCCTGCGAGCACACCCTGTCCTACAGAGCACACCCCTGCGTGTCCACCGGTGCGTGGGCCGTGCGCCCCTGCTGGGCGTCCTGGCGCACCTCGTCCGCGGTCAGCGCGTATCCGGTGTGCGCGTCGTCGAGGGACTTGGCGAAGACCACGCCGTACACCCGGCCCTCCGGGGTGAGCAGCGGGCCGCCGGAGTTTCCCTGCCGCACCGTGGCGTACAGCGAGTAGACGTCGCGGTGCACGGTGCCGCGCTGGTAGATGTCCGGGCCCTCGGCCTCGATACGGCCGCGGACCCGGGCCGCGCGCACATCGAACGCGCCGTTCTCCGGGAATCCGGCGACGATCGCGCTGTCGCCGCTGCGCGCGTCGCCCTCGGCGAACTTCAGCACGGGCGCGTTCAGCGAGGGCACGTCCAGGACGGCGACGTCGCGCTTCCAGTCGTAGAGCACGACCTTCGCGTCGTAGCGCCGGCCCTCGCCGCCTATCTGTACGGTCGGGTCGTCGACCCCGCCGACGACGTGGGCGTTGGTCATCACGCGGTGCCGTGCGAAGACGAACCCGGATCCCTCCAGGACCTTCCCGCAGCTGGGGGCGGTGCCGACCACCTTCACGATGCTCTGCTTGGCCTCGGTCGCCACCGGGCTCCGGGCGAGCGCCGGGTCGGGGGCCGGTACGGAGGTGATCGGCTCGTTGGCGAAGGGCGAGAAGACCTGCGGGAAGCCGTTCTGCGCCAGCACCGTGCGGAAGTCGGAGAACCACCTGTTCGCCTCTTCCGGGACCACCCGGGAGACCCCGAGCAGCACCTTGGAGTCCCGGACCTCCTTGCCCACCGTGGGCAGCGAGGAGCTGGCCAGGTTGTAGCCGATCAGCCAGGCGACCAGCAGCATCGCGATCACGTTGACCAGCGCGCCGCCGGTCGCGTCCAGGGCGCGCGCGGGTGACCAGGTGATGTGCCGGCGCAGCTTGTTGCCCAGGTGGGTGGTGGCGGCCTGGCCGATCGAGGCGAACACGATCACCAGGACGACCGCCGTGATCGCGCCGAGGGTGCCCGGGGACGCCCGCTCGGTGGCGCCGTCCCAGATGACGGGCAGCAGGTAGAGCGCGGCGAGGCCACCGCCGATGAAGCCGACCACCGACAGCACACCGACGACGAAGCCCTGGCGGTAACCGACGATCGCGAACCACACGGCGGCGAGCAGCAGCAGGATGTCCAGCACGTTCACCCGGACACCGTCTCATGCACGCCAGTCGAGCGGGACTCGCTTGTCACGGTTCCATGGTCTTTCCCAGCCCGCGTAGTGCAGGATCCGGTCGATCACTCCGGCCGTGAATCCCCAGACCAGAGCGCCTTCGACCAGGAACGAGGGTCCGGTGTGGCCGCTCGGGTGGACGGAGGTCGCCCGATGTGCCGGATTCGTGAGATCCGCCACGGGCACGGTGAAGACCCGGGCCGTCTCGGCGGGGTCGACGGGCCGGATCGGGGATGGCTCCCGCCACCAGCCGAGCACGGGGGTCACCACGAAGCCGCTCACCGGGATGTAGAGCCGCGGCAGCACGGCGAACACCTGCACCCCGGCCGGATCCAGGCCCGTCTCCTCCTCGGCCTCGCGCAGCGCCGCGCGCACCGGGCCCGCACCGTCCGGATCGCCGTCCTCCGGGTCGAGGGCGCCGCCGGGGAAGGAGGGCTGGCCGGCGTGGGAGCGCAGCGAGCCGGCCCGCTCCAGGAGCAACAGCTCGGGCCCGCGCTCACCCTCCCCGAAGAGCACCAGCACGGCGGAGGGACGGCCGCCCCGCGACGGCGGCAGAAACCGGCTGAGCTGCCGGGGCTCCATCGTCTCGGCGGCGCGGGCCACGGGCGTCAGCCACTCGGGCAGCCCTTCACTGGTCACGGCCACGCCGCCGCCGTACGTGCTCGTCACTCGCCGACCCCCGCGGGAGAGGTCGCGTCAGCGGGAGCGGTGACCTCAGCGGCAGAGGTCGCCTCAGCGGCAGCGGTGGCCCCCAGGGGGGCGGCGGGCCGGCCCGGATAGTCGGCCGGCGGCCGCAGCCGCTGCCCCGGCTGCCCGCCCAGCTCGTACTTCAGCAGCTTCTTCGCCTTGTCCGGATCCGTCTCGCCCTCCCCGTACGACGGGCACAGCGGGGCGATCGGGCAGGCGCCGCAGGCGGGCTTGCGGGCATGGCAGACGCGGCGGCCGTGGAAGATGATGCGGTGGGAGAGCATCGTCCACTCGCTCTTGGGGAAGAGCGCGGCGATCTGTGCCTCCACCTTCTCCGGGTCCTCCTCGCCGGTCCACTTCCAGCGCCGCACCAGCCGCCCGAAGTGGGTGTCCACGGTCAGGCCCGGCACCCCGAACGCGTTTCCCAACACCACATTGGCCGTCTTGCGCCCGACGCCCGGGAGCGTCACCAGGTCCTCGAGGCGGCCCGGCACCTCGCCGCCGAAGCGGTCCCGCAGCGCGGCGGACAGCCCCAGCAGGGACTTGGCCTTGGCCCGGAAGAAGCCCGTCGGACGGATCAGCTGCTCCAGGGCCTCCGGGTCGGCGGCGGCCATGTCCTCGGGCGTCGGATAGGCGGCGAACAGGGCGGGGGTGGTCTGGTTGACCCGCAGGTCGGTGGTCTGGGCCGACAGGACCGTGGCGACCAGGAGCTGGAAGGAGTTCTCGAAGTCCAGCTCGGGGTGGGCGTACGGATACACCTCGGCGAGCTCGCGGTTGATCCGGCGGGCCCGGCGGACGAGCGCGAGCCGGGATTCGGGGCGGGCGGGGCGGGCGGCGGCCTTGCGCGACGCTCCGGCGGAGCCGGCGGCCTTGCGCGGCGAGGCGGCGCCTGCGTCCTTGGCACCGGCGGCTTTCGACCGCTTCATGGTTTTGTGCGGATTTGCCGTTTCCGTCGGCTCATCCGATCCTTGTTCGCCCACAGCGGAATTCCGAGCTGCGCTCACCCGTCCGGCCCCCTTGCCCCGTGCTCTCACCGGCCTATTGGACACCCAGCCAGCCTAAGCCCCGGCACTGACATACGCTCCGGCCATCGGAAAGAGCCGCCCAATCGGACCCCTGCCGTACAGTGCCGCAGGCAGGTGCGTCAAACTTGTGATTGATCGCACTGTTTTACCGTCCGGCATCATGGGGACGACGGTCCCCTGTGCATGTCGACAAGGAGAGATCTCGTGGACGACGTTCTGCGGCGCGCCCCGCTCTTCGCGGCGCTCGATGACGAGCAGGCCGCTGAGCTGCGCGCCTCCATGGGAGAGGTCACCCTCGCGCGCGGTGACGCCCTCTTCCACGAAGGGGACCCCGGCGACCGGCTGTACGTGGTCACCGAGGGCAAGGTGAAGCTCCACCGCACCTCTCCCGACGGCCGCGAGAACATGCTGGCCGTGCTCGGACCCGGCGAGCTGATCGGTGAGCTGTCGCTCTTCGACCCAGGCCCGCGTACCGCCACCGCCACCGCCCTCACCGAGGTCAAGCTCCTCGGCCTCGGCCACGGCGATCTGCAGCCGTGGCTGAACGCCCGGCCCGAGGTCGCCACGGCGCTGCTGCGCGCGGTCGCCCGGCGCCTGCGCAAGACCAACGACCAGATGTCCGACCTGGTCTTCTCCGACGTCCCCGGACGCGTCGCCCGCGCCCTGCTCGACCTGTCGCGCCGCTTCGGCGTGCAGTCGGAGGAGGGCATCCACGTCGTCCACGACCTCACCCAGGAGGAGCTGGCCCAGCTGGTCGGCGCCTCCCGCGAGACGGTCAACAAGGCGCTCGCCGACTTCGCGGGCCGCGGCTGGCTGCGGCTGGAGGCGCGCGCGGTGATCCTGCTGGACGTCGAGCGGCTGGCCAAGCGGTCCCGCTGACCGGAAGCACCCGAGGGAAGGGCCCCCGCCGGATGTCCGGCGGGGGCCCTTCCCGTACGAGGCGGGCCGGGCAGTACGAGCCGGGTAGTACGGGATCAGGTACGAGGCGAGGTAGTACGGGATCAGGTACGGGGCGAGGCAGTACGGGATGAGGTACGGGGCGGGGCAGTACGGGATCAGGTACGGGGCGGGGCAGTACGGGATCAGGTACGGGGCCGGGTGATGGGAGCGAGGGAGTACGGCCTCAGATCAGCCCGTGCTCGCTCAGGTAGTCCAGCTGGGCGCGGACCGACAGCTCGGCCGCCGGCCACAGGGTCCGGTCCACGTCCGCGTACACATGCGCCACGACCTCCGAGGGCGTGCGGTAGCCGTTCTCCACGGCCGTCTCCACCTGCGCCAGCCGGTTGGCCCGGTGGGCGAGGTAGTACTCCACCGCGCCGCGCGCGTCGTTCAGCACCGGCCCGTGCCCCGGCAGCACGGTGTCCACCCCGTCGTCCACCGCGAGCGAGCGCAGCCGCCGCAGCGAGTCCAGATAGTCGCCGAGCCGCCCGTCCGGGTGCGCCACCACCGTCGTACCGCGCCCCAGCACCGTGTCCCCGGTGAGCACCGCCGCGTCGGCCGGGAGGTGGAAGCACAGCGAGTCGGCCGTGTGTCCTGGCGTGGGCACCACGCGCAGCTCAAGACCGCCGGTGGTTATGACGTCGCCCGCCCCCAGCCCCTCGTCCCCCAGCCGCAGCGCCGGGTCCAGGGCCCGCACCCGGGTCCGCGTCAGCTCGGCGAAGCGCGCCGCGCCCTCGGCGTGGTCCGGGTGGCCGTGGGTGAGCAGCGTCAGCGCGACCCGCTTGCCCGCCCGCTCCGCCGTGGCGACGACCTCCTTGAGGTGGGCGTCGTCGAGCGGGCCGGGGTCGATGACGACGGCCAGGTCGGAGCCCGGCTCGGAGACGATCCACGTGTTGGTGCCGTCGAGCGTCATGGGGGAGGGGTTCGGCGCGAGGACGCACACCGCCCGGTCGGTGGCCGGGCCGCCGACGGCGCCCCCTCGGGGCTGGCCGGGCAGGGCCGCTGCGTACGTCATCAGGTCGCTCCCCCTGTAGGGCCGCCGGTCGGAATGTGCTTGGTGAACTCGTCGTGCCCCGGCCAGCTCAGCACCACCCGGCCGTTCTCCAGCCGCGCCCGCGCCAGTACGGGCGCCAGGTCCCGGCCCGGGGCCGCCGCCAGCGCCTCGGCGACCGTGCCGTACGGCGCCAGCTCGCGCAGCGTCGCGATGGTCGGCGGCATCATCAGCAGCTCGCCCCGGTCGTAGCCGGCGGCCGCCTCGGCGGGCCGGATCCAGACCGTGTGGTCCGCCTCCGTCGAGGCATTACGGGTGCGCTGGCCGCGCGGCAGGGCGGCCACGAAGAACCAGGTGTCGTAGCGGCGCGGCTCGAACTCCGGGGTGATCCAGCGCGCCCAGCCCCCGAGCAGGTCCGAGCGCAGCACCAGCCCGCGGCGGTCCAGGAAGTCGGCGAAGGACAGCTCCCGGGCGACCAGGGCGGCCCGGTCCGCCTCCCACTCCTCGCCCGTCGTGTCCGCGACGACCGTGTGCGGCGTCGGGCCCGCGAGCAGCACGCCCGCCTCCTCGAAGGTCTCCCGGACCGCCGCGCACACGATGGCCTGGGCCACCGTCCCGTCGTCCGCCGCGAGGCCCAGCCGCGCCGCCCACTCCCGGCGCGAGGGCCCGGCCCAGGCCACGCCGCGCTCGTCGCGCGGGTCCACCGAGCCGCCGGGGTACGCGTACGCCCCGCCGGCGAAGGCCATGGACGTCCGTCTGCGCAGCATGTGCACGACGGGGCCCCCGGCGCCGTCGCGCAGCAGCAGCACGGTGGCCGCCCGGCGCGGGGTCACCGGCGTGAGTTCGCCGGTCGCCAGCTGCCGGATGCGTTCGGGCCACTCGGGCGGATACCACTGGCCATTCGTAGTGGACATGGCCGGATGCTATGCGCTGACGCGCGGATGTTCGAGAGCCCTGGGCGCGGCGCGCCGCAGCGAGCTGCGGGCGCGCGGCGAGTGCTTGGCGTCTCTGGCGGCCGGCGCGCGGCGAGTGCTCGACATCTCGGGTGGCGGGTACGCGGCGGCTCGCGCGGTGGGTACGCGGCGGCTCAGGCGGCGGTGAAGCGGAACGCCTGGTCCGCCGCGCCGGTGCAGGTGGCCTGGACCGCCTCGGCGCCTTCCGTACGGGGCGGCATGATCCCGACGCACAGGCCGCTGTGGAGCGGGCGCAGCCGGAACCCGCCGTGGGACGCCTCCAGCCGGAACTTCATGTTGTCGGCGTCCGAGCAGGACCGCGGGGAGATCAGGGTGCCCGGCTCCGCCGAGCCACCGTCGACGGCCAGGCAGCCGGTGCCCTTGTCCGGGTCGGGGTGGTACCACTCGATGCGGTAGACGCCTCCGCCGAGCGCGTCCAGGGAGACCCGGGGCAGCGGGGCGTCGGCGCACGGGCTCTGGACGGCGATCTCCCGGTCGGTGCGGCCGTTGCGCTCGCGCCCCTCGGTCAGGCACAGACCGGACGCCGAGACGGGCCGGATCCGCGTCGGGCCCGCGGCCGGCAGGCGGGGCTTGTCGGCCGGCTCGGGGGCGGTCGTGGTGGCCGTCGGCTCGCGCTCGGGCGGCGAGGAGGCGGTGCGCGTCGGGGAGGCCGGCTGGGTGTCGTCGGCGTCGACGACGGACTTCCCGCTCTTCGAGGGCGAGGCGGAACCCGTGGACGGCCCGGCGCCTGAGGGCTCCCCGGCGGACGGGCCGGTGCTGGTCCGGGAGCGGCCGTCGGGGAGGGCGCCGTCGTCGGATCCGGAGTGCGGCCAGTAGGTCAGCAGCAGGACGCCGACAGCCGCGGCCGCGGCGACCACGAGCGGGGGCAGATACCGGCGGCGCCACGACGAGCCGGTCCCGCCCTTCCCGCCTTCCCCGGATGCCGAACCGGAGGCCCCGATGGAGGCCCCGCCAGAGGCGGTCGTATCGGCCGGACGGCTGATTTCGTGGCTCCGCTCGTCCGGGTCGGCCGGGGCGGCCCCCTCGGGAAGCGGGGCGGCCTCGGCGGGCCGGGGCTCGGCGTCCAAGGCGGCTCCGGAAGAGACCGGGAGGCCGGAAGCCGCAGAACCGCGGGCCGCAGCACCGGAGGCTTCAGAGCCGGAGGCCGCAGCGCCGGAAGCCGGGGCGGCGTCCGGGGCGGGGTCGGGCGTCGGGGCCGACGTGAGCGCGGGATCCGCCTCGGACATGGTGGCGGCGGAAACGGCAGTGGGAGGGGAAGCGGAAGCGGCGATGGACAGGTGCCGGCGGGCGGCCAGCCATACGGCCACGGTCTCCGCGTCCCCGCCACACGCCCGTACGAACGCGGTCAGGAGCTGTTCCCTGGGCAGGTCGTCCCGGCTGAGCGCGCCCGCGATGGTGGCGCGGGGCAGCACGTCCCCCGCGGCCTCCGCGTTCCGCTCCAGCTGGCGGTAGCTCAGGTCGGCCCAGATGCGCAATTGCCGCATCGCCGCGACGAATTCCGCCACAGTGCGCGCCGCCTTCGGGTCAGGCCCCGTATCCACGACCCCTCCTCCGCCTTCGGACTGTCCAAGCAGCCTAATGCGAACGCGAGTTGACCAGGCCATGTCTGCGGCTGTGTTCACGGTGGATCGCTCTCCTCGTCTCCGGGCGGCCCCGAGGAGAGCCTTTTCGGCGGCCGTACCGTCCGGCAAGGGCTGCCGGTGTCCCGGACAGTCCGAGATCGTCCGGCCTGGTCCACGGCCGGCGTCGGAGGAGAGCGTCAGTGGCCGGCGGGGTGACTCATGCCCCCGCCCCGACCACCACAGCGGGTCAGGCCGCGGGACAGTCCACGGATCGGCCCGCGGGTCAGTCCACGGATCGGTCCGTGACTCAGTCCACGACCTCGACCTGGATCTCGACCTCGACCGGCGCGTCCAGCGGCAGCACCGCCACGCCCACCGCGCTGCGGGCGTGCACCCCCGCCTCGCCCAGCGCCTGGCCCAGCAGCTCGCTCGCGCCGTTGACCACGCCCGGCTGCCCGGTGAAGTCCGGCGCCGAGGCGACGAAGCCCACGACCTTCACGACCCGTACGACCTTGTCCAGGTCACCGATGGCCGACTTGACCGCGGCCAGGGCGTTCAGCGCGCAGGTGCGCGCCAGCTCCTTGGCCTCCTCCGGGGTCACCTCGGCGCCGACCTTGCCGGTCACGCCGAGCTTGCCCTCGACCAGCGGCAGCTGGCCCGAGGTGAAGACGTAGGAGCCGGAGCGGACCGCGGGAACGTACGAGGCCAGCGGCGCCGCGACCTCCGGCAGGCTCAGGCCCAGCTCGGCGAGGGTCGCCTCTACCGCGCTCACGCCTTCTCCCGCTTCAGGTAGGCCACCAGCTGCTCCGGGTTGTTCGGCCCGGGCACGACCTGGACGAGCTCCCAGCCGTCCTCGCCCCAGGTGTCCAGAATCTGCTTCGTGGCGTGTACGAGCAGCGGCACGGTCGCGTATTCCCACTTGGTCATAGGGCCGACTGTAATGCCTGTCCGCCGGGCCCTGGTGCGTAGCCCGGACGACGACTGGTTAGGCTCCCCAGTGTGAGCAGGCTCCATGTCGTCAGTGGCAAGGGCGGAACCGGCAAGACCACGGTCGCCGCGGCACTCGCGCTGGCCCTCGCGACCGACGGCAGGCGAACCCTGCTGGTCGAGGTCGAAGGCCGCCAGGGCATCGCACAGCTCTTCGAAACCGGGGCACTGCCCTACGAGGAGCGGAAGATCGCCAGTGCGCCGGGGGGCGGTGAGGTGCACGCGCTCGCCATCGACCCCGAGTTCGCGCTCCTCGACTACCTCCACATGTTCTACAAGATGGGCTCGGCCGGACGGGCGCTGAAGAAGCTCGGCGCGATCGACTTCGCGACCACGATCGCCCCGGGGCTGCGCGACGTACTGCTGACCGGCAAGGCGTGCGAGGCGGTGCGGCGCAAGGGCAAGGACGGCCGCTTCGTCTACGACTTCGTCGTGATGGACGCCCCGCCGACCGGCCGGATCACCCGCTTCCTGAACGTCAACCACGAGGTTGCGGGGCTCGCCCGGACCGGCCCGATACACAATCAGGCGCAGGCCGTGATGCGCGTGCTGAAGTCCCCCGAGACGGCGGTCCACATGGTCACGCTGCTGGAGGAGATGCCGGTCCAGGAGACCGCGGACGGTATCGGGGAGCTGCGCGCCGACGGCCTGCCGACCGGCGCGGTCATCGTCAACATGGTGCGGCCCGCGATCCTCGACCACGCCGCCGTGGAGGCCGCCGCCCAGGGTCAGCGCGCCGCCGTGGCCAAGGCCCTGTCCCAGGCGGGACTGGGCGGCGCGCGGCGCGGCGGGCTCGCCGAGCGCCTGGTCGACCCGCTGCTGGAGCAGGCCCGTGAGCACGCCGAGCGGGTCGCCCTGGAGCGGGCGCAGCGGGCCGAGCTGACGGGGCTGGGGCTCCCCCTGTACGAGCTGGAGCTTCTCACCGACGGCGTGGACCTGGCCGGCCTGTACCGGCTCGCGGCGGACCTGCGCAAGCAGTGGCCGATGTGAGCCGCCCAGCTCGCGCCCCGGGCCGCGTCGGCGTCGGTGGCGGCCCGGGGACGACACGCGCCACGAGCGACATAAGCGGCACTATCAGCGCAATCAGCACCATCGGCGTAATCAGCACGGACAGCACGGACAGCACGGACAGCATCAACCCCAGGAGCTGTACGAGCAGGGCGAGCCGCGGGAGCGGCGACAACTGCGCGAGTGCACGAGCGAGCGGTACGAGCCGTACGCAGGAGGCGGCATGAGCATGGACATGGCACCGCGGCTGGACACCGACGCGCTGCTGGCCGACCCCGAGACCCGCATCGTGGTGTGCTGCGGCTCCGGCGGCGTCGGCAAGACCACGACGGCCGCAGCCCTCGGCGTACGAGCCGCGGAGCGGGGCCGCAAGGCCGTCGTCCTCACCATCGACCCGGCCCGCCGGCTCGCCCAGTCCATGGGCATCGACGCGCTGGACAACGTGCCGCGCCGGGTCGAGGGCATCGACGGCTCGGCGGGCGGCGAGCTGCACGCCATGATGCTCGACATGAAGCGGACGTTCGACGAGTTCGTCGAGGCGCACGCCGACCCCGAGCGCGCCCGCGCCATCCTGGCGAACCCCTTCTACCAATCACTTTCGGCCGGTTTCGCGGGCACGCAGGAATACATGGCCATGGAGAAGCTCGGCCAGCTGCGCGCCCGCGACGAATGGGATCTGATCATCGTCGACACGCCGCCGAGCCGGTCGGCGCTGGACTTCCTGGACGCGCCGAAGCGCCTCGGCTCCTTCCTCGACGGGAAGTTCATCAAGGTCCTGATGGCCCCGGCGAAGGTCGGGGGCAGGGCCGGGATGAAGTTCCTGAACGTGGGCGTGTCGATGATGACGGGCACGGTCAGCAAGGTCCTGGGCGGGCAGCTGATGCGCGATGTGCAGACCTTCGCCGCCGCCATGGACACGATGTTCGGCGGCTTCCGCACGCGCGCGGAGGCCACCTACCGGCTGCTTCAGGCGCCCGGCACGGCCTTCCTGGTGGTGGCGGCCCCGGAGCGGGACGCCCTGCGCGAAGCGGCGTACTTCGTGGAGCGGCTGGCCGCGGACCGGATGCCGCTGGCCGGGCTGGTGCTGAACCGGGTGCACGGGAGCGGGGCCGCGCAGCTCTCGGCGGAGCGGGCGCTGGCGGCCGCGGAGACGCTGTCGCTGGGGCTGGCCGAGGCATCGGTGGCGCCCACCGCCGACGACCCGGAAAACGACGACCCGGAAAACGACGGTCCGGGGAATGACGACCCGGAAAGCGACGGGCCGGAAAATCTTGTCGAGGGCGGCATTGTCGACCCGGGTTCAGGGAATGCTCAAGGGCAGAACGCCTCAGCGGCGGACGACCCCCCGGCAGCAGACGCTCCATCTGATCCCGACGGCTCCCCCACGTCGGCAGAGCGGCTCGCCGTGGACCTGCTTCGGCTGCACGCGGAGCGCATGCAGGTGCTCGCCCGCGAGCAGCGCACCCACCACCGCTTCACGACGCTGCATCCCGAAGTGCCCGTGGCGGAAGTCGCCGCGCTCCCTGGCGACGTGCATGACCTCTCGGGGCTGCGAGCGATCGGCGAGCGCCTCGCCGAGCAGACGGAACAGCAGCAGGCCACGCCCACGCCCGCGGTCGGCTAGCGCCCGCGTACGGGTTCTCGTACGGGCCCGCGCAGGGGTCCCGTACGGCCCTGGCCCGCCGTACCTACGCTGTCGTACACGCCGTCGCACCCACGCCGTCGTGCAGCCGCCGTCGCGCCAGTCGCGCGCTAGCCGACCGCGGCGAAGCGCTCGTACTCCTCGTCGTCGAGCGGCAGGATGCCCGCGCCGCGCTCGTACTCGAGGCGCGCGGTCTCCAGCAGCCGGCGCCATGAGGTGACCGTGGGACGGCGGCGCAGCAGCGCCCTCCGCTCACGCTCGGTCATTCCACCCCACACGCCGAACTCGACGCGGTTGTCCAGCGCGTCGGCAAGGCACTCGGTGCGCACCGGGCAACCGGTGCAGACCGCTTTGGCCCTGTTCTGTGCCGCGCCTTGGACAAACAGTTCATCTGGATCAGTCGTGCGGCAGGCGGCCTGCGCACTCCAGTCGGTTACCCAGCCCATGCTGGCGCCGTCCTCTCCCGATTCGGAGCTCCCCCACGGCGACAAACGGCATATTCACCGTCGCCAGTTGAGGACGTTACGGAAGGCGGACAGGGTGCAACACCCCCTGCGGGCCCAATCTTGGATGGCCCGAACGGACTATGGGTACGCGGCAGATCACCCAACGGAGTGAGCTGACGACATCTGCGACTTCCCGCGCAAATAGGGGCAGTTCACCCACTCCAGAAGCCGCATGACGGGACACAAGATCGCAAATGGGGCAGGTCTCATCACTCACTCGAGTGAGAGGGGGATGGTGCTCGACATGAGGCTCGACATGGTGCTCGACCGCACCGGAGTGACTGGCGTGAAACAGCGTATGCGAACAGGTGGTCCCCTGTCCGGCGATTCGACACGTAGGCTGCCTCCATGGGTAACAAGCGTTCGGGCGGAGGCCTGTCCTCCGCTCAACAGGCCGCGAAGTTCCTCGGCGTCAGCGTGCTCGCCGGAGCCGTGCTGGCCGGGCTCGCGCTGCCCGCCGTCGGCGCGATCGGACTCGCGGCCAAGGGGACCGTCGAGCAGTTCGACGAGATTCCGGCCAATCTGAAGAGGCCGCCGCTCAGCGAGCGGACCACCATCCTGGACGCCAATGGCGGCGAGATCGCGAAGGTCTACTCCCGCGACCGCACCATCGTGAAGCTCAAGGACATCTCCCCGTACATGCGCAAGGCGATCGTCGCGATCGAGGACGCGCGCTTCTACGAGCACGGGGCGATCGACCTCAAGGGCGTGCTGCGCGCGCTCAACGAGAACGCCCAGGACGGCGGCGTGTCCCAGGGCGCCTCCACCCTCACCCAGCAGTACGTGAAGAACGTCTTCGTGGAGGAGGCGGGCAACAACGAGAAGGCGGTCGCCAAGGCCCAGAAGCAGTCCATAGGCCGCAAGATCAAGGAGCTGAAGTACGCGATCCAGGTCGAGAAGGAGCTGGGCAAGAAGCTGATCCTGCAGAACTACCTGAACATCACCTTCTTCGGCCAGCAGGCCTACGGCATCGAGGCCGCCTCTCAGCGCTACTTCAGCAAGCACGCCAAGGATCTGAAGCTGGAGGAGGCGGCCCTGCTGGCCGGCCTCGTCCAGTCGCCCAGCCGCTACGACCCGGTCAACGCCCCGCAGGTGGCCAAGGCCCGCCGCGACACCGTGCTGCAGCGCATGGCCGAGGTGAAGGACATCACCCAGGCCCAGGCCGACGCGGCGAAGAAGAAGCCCCTCGGGCTCAAGGTCAGCTCGCCCAAGAACGGCTGCATCACGGCCGTCGACGGCGCCGGGTTCTTCTGCGACTACGTCCGCGCGGTCTTCCTCAACGACCCGGTCTTCGGCAAGACGCGCGAAGAGCGCTCCCAGCGCTGGGACCGGGGCGGCATGACGATCCGTACGACGCTTGACCCCAAGGCCCAGAAGTCGGTCCAGAACTCGATCAAGTCCCACGTCTACCAGGACGACCCGGTCGCCACCGCCGTCACCCTCGTCGAGCCCGGCACCGGCAAGGTGGTGGCCATGGGCCAGTCGAAGCCGTACGGCTTCGGGACCAACGAGCTGACGATCAACCTGTCCGCGGACAAGGCCATGGGCGGCTCCAACTACGGCTTCCAGGTCGGCTCGACGTTCAAGCCGATCACCGCCGCGGCCGCCCTCGAGCAGGGCAAGAAGCCGTACCAGCGCTACTCGTCCCCGTACAAGATGGACTACCCGAGCCCGGTCTCCACCTGCAACGGCTCCTGGTCCAACAGCGAGGGCTCGACCGTCGAGAACGAGGACATCACCGAAAAGGGCCCGTACGGCATGAAGGAGGCGCTCGCCAAGTCGATCAACACCTACTTCGTGCAGCTCATCAGCGACATAGGCGTCTGCCCCGTCACCGAGCTGGCCGCCAAGATGGGCATGCAGCGCGCGGACGGCCAGAAGCTCAACCAGGTGCCTTCGCTGACCCTCGGCAGCGAGGGCTTCTCCCCGCTGACGATGGCGGGCGCATACGCGACCTTCGCCAACCGCGGTGTCTACTGCACCCCGGTCTTCATCGAGTCGATCACCGGCCCGGGCGGCAAGGACCTGGAGGTCCCCAAGTCCTCGTGCACCCGCGCCATGTCGGAGAAGACCGCCGACACCATGAACACCCTGCTGCGCGGCGTGGTCGAGGACGGCACCGGCAAGAAGGCGGGCCTGGACAACCGCCCGAGCGCCGGTAAGACCGGTACGACGGACGAGCGCAAGGCCGCCTGGTTCGTCGGCTACACCCCGAACCTCGCCGGCGCGGTGTGGGTCGGCGGCTCCGGCTCCAAGGGCGTCGAGATGGAGAACATCCGGATCGGCGGCGTCTTCCACGACAAGGTCTACGGCGCCGACACCCCCGGCCCCATCTGGAGGGACGCCATGAGCGGCGCCCTGGAGGGCAAGCCGGCGGAGGACTTCGTCAATGTGCCGATCAAGGACCCCAGCGCGAAGAAGCCCGGCCGCGACGACAACGGCAACGGCGACAAGCCGAGCGGTGACAACGGCGGGAGCAACGGCGGCGCGGACGACCCGTGGCCGGACATCACCATCCCGCCGGACGTGATCGGCGGGGACGACGGCTTGGTCGGCGGCAACCGAGGCGGAAACGGAAACGGCGGGCACGGAAACGGGAACGGAAACAGCAACGGCTGGAACTTCCCGTAGCGCCTGACCGAGGCCGAGGAGCGGCGCCGGAAGGCGGAACCCCTCCGACGGGAAGCGGAACCGAAGAAGAACGGAAGCGGGCCCGGACGACACCGTCCGGGCCCGCTTCCTGTCTGTCTCTTCGCCTCAGTCCTCGCCTCAGCCCTCGGCGAGCCGCCGCTTGACCGCCGCGGCCACCCGGCCGCCCTCGGCCAGGCCCGCCACCTTCGGGTTCACGATCTTCATCACCGCGCCCATCGCCCGCGGCCCCTGCGCCCCGCCCGCCGCGGCCTCCCGCACGGCCTCGGCCACCAGCGCGTCCAGCTCCTCGTCCGTGAGCTGCTTGGGCAGATACTCCGCGAGCACCTCGCCCTCGGCCCGCTCCCGCTCGGCCTGCTCCGCACGCCCACCCTGCGCGAACGCGTCGGCCGCCTCGCGGCGCTTCTTCGCCTCCCGCGCGATGATCTTCTCCACCTCGGCATCGGACAGCTCCCGGGCGGCCTCGCCCGCGACCTCTTCCTTCTGGATCGCGGTGAGGGTCAGCCGGAGCGTGGAGGAGCGCAGCTCGTCACGCGTCTTGATCGCTGCGGTGAGATCGCCCTGCAGCCTGGACTTGAGCGTGGTGGTCATGTCGTCGAGTCTGCCAGCCCTCGCCGGGAATCACCCGAAGATTTATCGCCCGGCCACGGTCTGCGACCATGGGGACCATGCGCGCGCGATACGGAGTACCCCTCGGAATCACGGCGGTCGGCGCCGCCGGCCTCGCCTACGCCGCCGGATTCGAAGTCCGGTCCTTTCGCCTCCGACGGGTGACCGTCCCCGTACTGCCACGGGGCATGCGTCCCCTGCGCGTGCTCCAGGTCTCCGACATCCACATGGTCAGCGGCCAGCGCAAGAAGCAGCGCTGGCTCCAGTCCCTCGCCGGCCTCCGCCCCGACTTCGTCATCAACACCGGCGACAACCTCTCCGACCCGGAGGGCGTCCCCGAGGTGCTGGACGCGCTCGGCCCCCTCATGGAGTTCCCCGGCGCGTACGTCTTCGGCTCGAACGACTACTACGGCCCCAGGCTGCGCAACCCCGCCCGCTACCTGATGGAGAAGGCCAGCGGCAAGCACGGCCTCAACGGCAATCCCCCCGTCGTCGGCGCGATCCACAACCCGTGGGAAGAGCTCCGCGACGCCTTCGACACGGCCGGCTGGGTCGGCCTGTCCAACACCCGCGGCCGGCTGAAGCTGGATGACGTGGAGATCGCCCTGACCGGCCTGGACGACCCCCACATCAAGCGCGACCGCTACGGCCAGGTGGCCGGCGGCCCCGAATCCGGCGCCGACCTCTCCCTGGCCGTCGTCCACGCCCCCTACCTGCGCGTCCTCGACGCCTTCACCGCCGACCGCTACCCCCTGATCCTCGCCGGCCACACCCACGGCGGCCAGCTCTGCATCCCCTTCTACGGCGCCCTCGTCACCAACTGCGACCTGGACGCCCGCCGCGTCAAGGGCCTCTCCACCCACCACGCCGCCGGCCACACCTCCTACCTCCACGTCTCCGCCGGCTGCGGCACCAACCGCTACACCCCGGTCCGCTTCGCCTGCCCCCCCGAGGCCACCCTCCTCACCCTCACCCCACCCACCCCCTGAGCCCCTTCTCCCCCCCTCCTCCCCCTGCTCTCCACCGCCTCCGGCCGCCGAACGACCGCCGCCCCCGCCCCGACCTGCGAGCCCTCGAAAACCGGATTTCGTGTCTGGCCACGGGTCCGCTAAAGTAGAGCTCGTTGCTTCGGGGTGTAGCGCAGCTTGGCAGCGCGCTTCGTTCGGGACGAAGAGGTCGTGGGTTCAAATCCCGCCACCCCGACACAGGTCAGAGGGCCCGGTGTGTAAGTTGCACCGGGCCCTCTGTCATGCGTACAGCAGCGGACGAGGGTGGTTTCCTCACTCGCCTCGGGAGCCCCCGCGGGACGTGCTTGCTCGGCGCGCCAGGCGCGGCGTACGTCGCGGAGTGCGCCGAGGGTGGTGGAGTAGCGGCGGGATTTGCTGGAGGAGTGGCCCCGGAAGCCGAGCATGTGAGCCCATTTCCAGAGCCTGAGTTCGGCGAATTCGGGGAGGTGGCCGAGGTTCCAGGCGGTGCGGATCACCTCGCGGACGTGGCCGTGCACAGGCAGGTCCGTGATGGGTTCGGACTGTCCGGTGCCCTCACACGACTCGCAGAGGTCGCGGAAGCCGTCGGGGCTGGTCTGGTAGCCGCGTCCGGTGCAGTGGGGGCAGCGCAGGGAGCGGTCCACGGTGCCGGAGTCCTCGGCGCTCTTGGTGGCGTACTTCGCGACGTGGGCGGCGACCTTCTGATCGGTCAGTTCATCGTCCCCAAGTGCGGCGATCTCCCGGATGTCCAGCTGATCACCCCACACGACCTCAACGAAATGGACGGTGGGGCCGATAAACGCGCCACGCCACAGCGCGTGGCGTTGCCAGTCCAGTGGCCAGAGACAGTTCCGGTCAGGGTCGATCGCGGCGAGCTGCGCCCACATGGGCCCCTGCGCCGGGCTTTGGGCCGGCCCATCTCTCCGCCTCAGGTTCGCCATGTTCCACCCGACCGACATCAGCTCCCGTCCACGTCACCCCACACCGCGTTCCGCCTCGAAGCCAGGCGCGCGTGGTCCCGCCCGTACGAGCCGGACAAGGCGAGTTTGTTCTTCCAGGCTTGCCCACCCGGCTCCCACACCACCAGAGGTGACGATCGGCGTAGATGTCGAGTGTGACGCAACACACAAAACCTACAGAGTGTCACCTTTTGGCCGTTAATCACTGGATTCTTGCTGCATTATGCAGCAACGCGCTGACACTGTGTGACTGCAATTTTCTTGCTCTCGTTACCCCTCCCTGAGTCCCCCTGTGATTCCCGACTGCTCCGTGGATAAAGTTGCCGTCGACCTGAAGCTGGCCCGCTCTACAGCGCATAGACGCCAGCACGACAAAGGCAGTTTGCTTGACTCCTACAGGAGTCCGCGCTGCCGTGGGGGGGTACACATTTATGAGCACCACCGTCTTACACACGGCCGTCGCAGCCACAGCTTTGGCCGCGGCGGTCTTGACCGCACCGTCGGCAGTCGCTGCGCACGAGCCCGAAATTCAGGCATCAAAGAAGGCTGACGCCAAGACAAAGTTCTTCGTCCAAGCCAACCCGCAGGCTGTCGCAGCCGCCGCAACCGTATGCGGAACCGGATTCGACCAGGTGAGCAGGGTAGTTCCATTGCCCGAAGGGACCGACCCCCGAGAGCGCCTGGCTACCCTTTTCACCTACATCAACAGCAGTGGGAAGGGTTGCGCGATACTCGACAACAACGTCGGTAGCGCGCGATACATGTACCTTAAAGTGTGCGATATTAACGGCACTCATTGCGACACGGACTCGGGCACCTTCAGTCAGTATGCAGGGCCCGTATACGTCCCCAGTGTCGCCTGCGCGCCCGTGACCGCCAAGATGGGCAAGACTTCCAGCGATCTCTTCATTAATTACAAAAATGAATACGTCTTTCCGTGCAATTAAGGATGCAAATGTCCTGGAATTCGGCGCGCTCTCTCGCTCTAGTTGGGTTAGCCGCTTCTGTCGCACTGACCGCCTGCGGGGCGAATAAAACCCAGAACGCGAGCAGTCCAGCCTCCACCAAGCCGACGGAATCTGTCCGACCTGGACCGGGGAATGCAGCCAGGGAGGCACACCAGGGCCCCGGTCACCAGGGAAGCAAGACAGACCAGAACGCTCGTGAGGCCATGGAGGAGCGTGCTCGGAATGCCCCCAGCGGTGACCCTGTCGGCCCAAGGACCACCGACATTCCCGAGCCCGAAGACTACGGGTACGGGCGCGCCGCTGCCACGGCACAGGGTGGCGAGGTTGTTGCCTATGGTCCGAGCATGGAGGGCGGTCGCATGATCGTGCCGCTAACGGTCAAGAACCGGGGCGATGAGCGAGCGTCCTACAAGGTCACTGTGACAGTCAAAGGGAAAAACGATCCGTCAATGACCAAGACGGCATCGGCCAAAGTGACTGGTCTGTTCAAGAACACAACGTGGCCTACCCAGGTCGATGTCACTGGCGTCGGGGTGAAGGACGTGAGGGATCTCGTCGTCACCTTGAAGGTGACCAAGACGATTAATCGGTGGCAGTAATTGCGTGCAGCGCGGGGGCTTAGGCCAACGTTCGGGTCGACACCGAATTGAGGCCTCGGCTAAGGGTCGCGCTTGAGTAGCTATTCCGGCTAGCGATCCGCAGGAGATGCTCTCTGACGTAACGGCCGAGAGCTTCCGCATGGAGGTGCAGGCGGCAGAGATCCGGGGGGGCCTGTCCAGCCCATATGAAACGTAAAAGCAACCGGGGGAATTTCTGTATTCCGGACGGCCCGCTTGGGTGGGACGGCTAGCCGTCAACACCTGGTCATACCAAATGCGCGAGATGCACCTTTCTTGTCATGAACGCTGAAGGGATATTATGGCTGACGCATTGGTCGAAAGAGCCCAGCGATTCATCAATACGACCTACGCCGACGGTGCCACCCTGGGAATCTCCAAACTGGAAGTGAACGGCAAGACTGGCTGGCCCGTCATGTATGCCCTCACTCGCGCCCTCCAATACGAGATGGGCATCGACAACCTGTCAAACTCCTTCGGCCCGACAACGCTGTCCACGCTGCAGACGAAGTACCCCAAGCTGGATGACTCCACGGTGCCGTCGGCAATCTTCTGCCGCATCCTCCAGTCCGCCCTGTACTGCAAGGGTTACGACGGAGGCGAGATCGACGGCATCTACAACTCGCGCGTCAAGGACGCGGTGGCAAAGCTGAAGGCCGATATGGGCGTTGACACCGTCTACGCGGGCAGCTCCCTTGAGCCGAAGGTCGTCAAGGGCCTGTTCAACATGGACGCCTACGTCACCGTCAACAACGGCTCGGACGAGATCCGCTCCATCCAGCAGTGGCTCAACATGCGGTACATCAACCGCAAGGATTTCTTCATCGTCCCCTGCGACGGTCACCATTCCCGCGACGTGGCCAAGTCCATGCTGTTCGCGATCCAGTACGAGTTAGGCATGGCCGACGGCACCGCGAACGGCGTCTTCGGCCCCGGAACCCAGTCCGGCCTGAAGTCACACACCGTCGGCGTCGGCGCCACCGGCACATGGCCGCGCCTGTTCACCGCGGCGATGATCCTGAACAAGCGGAATGTACCCTTCGGAAACTTCACCGCCGAGGTCAAGACCGGTGTTGAAGACTTCCAGTCGTTCGTCAAGCTCCCCGTCACCGGCTTCGGTGACTTCCAGACCTGGGCGTCGCTGCTCGTCTCCTATGGCGACCAGTCCCGTAAGGGCACCGCTTGCGACTGCGTCACCATGGTCACTCCGCCGCGTGCGCAGGCGTTGAAGGACGCCGGCTACAAGTACGTCGGCCGCTACCTGTACAACCCGTCCAGCACGAACCTGCCTGAAAAGCAGATTCAGCCCCTAGAACTTGAGACGATCAAGTACTACGGGTTGCGCTGCTTCCCGATCTACCAGACGTGGTCCCGGTCCGCAGATTACTTCAAGTACTCCCAGGGCTGCATCGACGCAACCAACGCCATCGAATGGGCACAGATCCACGGCTTCAAGCCGGGCACGATCATCTACTTCGCGGTCGACTACGACGCGATGGACGGCGAGGTCACCAACTACATACTCCCCCACTTCAAGGGCATCTATCGCACTGTCGGCGAGAACTCCAGCTACGGCGTCGGCGTCTACGGTCCCCGCAACATCTGCCAGCGCGTTGCCGATGCCGGATATGCGGCCGCCAGCTTCGTCTCCGACATGTCGTCCGGCTTCGCCGGGAACCTTGGCTACCCGCTGCCGACGAACTGGGCATTCGACCAAATCGCTACGGTCAAGGTCGGCTCCGGCGACGGTGCGATCGAGATTGACAACAACATCGCCTCCGGCCGCGACACCGGCCAAGGCGACTTCAACGCCGAAACACCGATCACCAGCGGGCTGGACACCGATCTCGACCAGACCAAGTACCGGGCCGAGATGCTCAAGGACGTCCAGACGTATCTGACGTCGATTGGCGTCCCGGAAACTGGCGGCGAAGGCTGGACCGCGGACGGCGACTGGGTCACCTACGGGATCGTCTCCACGACGGAGGCATTCAACCTGGTCGTGAACGCGGATTGGCTGTTCACAAACCTGGCCCGCACCCTGAAGTTACGCAAGGCTCTCATTCAGGCGCCGGTCCTGTGGGAGCTGCGCAAGCTCAACCTGCTCGACGCGCTCGCCGACGAGGCCGTGAAAAACGGACTGAAAGACGACTCCAGCACCGGCTGGGGCCAGATTTTCGCATGGGTGACCATTGAAGCCCGCAACTACTGCATACAGAAGGGCATCATCAACGGCGTCCCACTGACCAGCGACGACAAGCGTGCGGTGTGGAACAACCTTCAGGAGTTTGAGTACAACATCCCGTCTGCGGCGTACCTGACGATCTACAACGCGCACCAACTCGGGATCGCCCGCCCGTCGCTGACCACCAGCCAGGCGGACACCCAGAAGCTGCTGGCCCGGTACAACGGCACCGATGGCAGGGCGGAGCAGTATGGACGCGAGCTGATCGGCTTGTACAACGTGCTGGAGAACTACAACAAGCTCAGCCGCGCCCAGTAGGCCGGGATATCGATCGTGAAGAATGAGCACATGTGGAAGCTGCGTATACCCGTGGCCGTGAACCTGCTGCTGGGTATCCCGGCCATCGTTCCGCTATTCCTGGCGTGGTACATCATGTCGAATGGGCCGCTGGCAGCCCTCGGGTGGACACAACAAGACGCGAACGAGAACGACGGGATACTTGGCTGGCTGGTCATCGCCGCGCCGGTGTTCGGCCTGTTCGGCCTGATCTGGGGGCTGGCCAATGTGCGGATGCGCCGCAGGACAGCCGTCCGGGCAATTCGGTACTGGATGGTGTGCACGGCTGCGTCCATCGTGCCGTTCTTCGCGATCTTCGGTCTGTTCTGACAACCTTGCGAAAGGGATACAGGAAACGTGGACCAAGAGATAACACGGCGGACGGTCGTCAGGACCACTGCCGTCATCGGCGCAGCCGCCGCCGTCAGCTCGGTTCTGCCCGCCACATCCGCAGCGGCTGCTGAGGGCCCCAAACCGAAACGTCCAGCTACCTCGGCGAACGGGTGGACGATCCAGACGAACTCAGACCGCGACTCACAGGTATGGACCCGGCCAGTGGCCGGTACGGGGTTGAGCGTGCCGGTGTGGATCGGTGACGTTGAGACGGTGCTGCTGCACGTGGTACGTCGCTTCCACTACGAGGTGGAGGAGATCGCCAAGGTGGACCTGGCCGGCTGGCGTCCCCTCAAGGGGCTGCGCCGGGACCTTGCGGAGTCGAACCTGGCGTCGGGTTCGGCGGTGCAGATCCGCCCGGGTGCAGGTGCGAAGGGCTCCCTCTTCCCACTCCAGGTGGCCACGGTGCGGGACATTCTCGCGGACTGCCAGGGTGTCGTGCGGTGGGGCGGTGACGACAAGCCCGCAGACGAGTCGCTGTTCTACATCAGCGTCGGCCCGCAGGACGGGCGCCTGACCAAGGTGGCTGCCACGATTCGCGGTTGGGACGCGACGCCGGGCGAAGGCGCGGGTGTAATCGCCGTCCGGTAGGCAGCGGCTAGGCAAAGGGCCGCGCGGTCGGGTGCTGCGCGGCCCTCATGGGAGTGCTCCTATACAAAGGGCATCCGGCTCGGATCCCACCCGAACGTCACTCGGGACGAAGAGGTCGTGGGTTCACATCCCGCCACCCCGACACAGGTCAGAGGGCCACCTACCGGTTTTGGTAGGTGGCCCTCTGCGTTACCGCGGTGCAGGCGCCCGCGTCCGCCAAGTCCGGCGTCGGCGCTGGCCGATGAGTCTCGGCATGGTGGGTCGATCGCCTGCCGCGCCGGTCAATCGGCCTTGCTCACCGCGGCGTCGAGGAGGGGTCCGAGTTCCCGGGCCGCGGTGGTCAGGGCGCGGACGTTCCGCTCGGCGCGGGCGATGATGATCGCCCCTTCCAGGGTGCTGATCATGAGCGTGGCGAGGGCGGTGGCCCGGTCCTCGGGCACTCCCATGCCTGCCAGGGCCCGGGCCACCGCGCCGGTCCAGTGGCCGAGCGCGGCGGCCGCGGCCTCCCGTGTGGAGTCGGTGGACTCCGCGCAGTCCACGGTGGCGGCGGCCACCGGGCAGCCGCCCGCGAAGCCGGTGGTCCGGTACTCGTCGGTCCACTGGCGCACCATCTCGGCGAACAGCCCACTGGGCGTCGGCTCGGGCAGGGCGGAGAGGAAGCGGGCCACCCGGTTGGCCGCGTACCGGCCCGCCCAGCCCACCGCCTCGTTGACCAATTGCTCCTTGCCGCCCGGGAAGTAGTGCTGGAGCGAGCCGCGCGGTGCGCCCGCGTGGGCGGCGACCTCGCGCATCCCTGTGGCGGCGACCCCCTCGCGCCGGATGAGCTGGGCCGCGCTGAAGACCATCCGCTCGCGCGGCCCGCGCCCGGACGTCTCGTTCGCCGCCATCCCCGACCCCTCTCCAGCCATTCCCCGCGCGTGCGCGTGTCCAGCCTATGACGGTCGTCATAGGGCCGACTATTATGACCGCTGTCATAGTCGGCTCGGACGCATGGCGGTGCATCGTGTACGTGGGATTCGTCGGCCTCGGAGTCATGGGGCGGCCCATGGCGCTCAACCTCGCCCACGCGGGCACTCCCGTGGTGGTCTGGAACCGCACTCCGGCCAGGTGCGAACCCCTGCGGGCCGCGGGAGCCGAGGTCGCGGCGAGTCCCGCCGAGGTCTTCGACCGGGCCGGCACCGTGTTCCTCATGCTGGCCGACGAGACCGCCGTGGACGCGGTCCTGGGACGCGGCACCCCCGACTTCGCCGCGCTCGTCGCCGGACACACCGTCGTCCACATGGGAACGACCGCGCCGGATTACTCGGGCAGCCTGGAGGACGACATCCGGGCGGCCGGCGGCAGATACGTCGAGGCCCCGGTGTCCGGCTCCCGGGTCCCGGCGGAGCAGGGGCAGTTGGTGGCGATGCTGGCGGGCGACGAGGACGCCGTGGCGGCGGTGCGGCCCCTGCTCGCCCCCTTGTGCCGGCAGGCGTTCGACTGCGGCCCCGTACCGGGTGCCCTGTTGCTGAAGTTCTCGGTGAACCTGTTCCTGATCACGCTGGTCACCGGTCTGACCGAGGCGTTCCACTTCGCCGACCGGCACGGGCTGGACCGGCGGCTGTTCCTGGACGTGCTGGACGCGGGGCCGTTGGCGAGCGCCGTCTCCCGGATGAAGGCCCCCAAGCTGCTGGCCCGCGATTTCGCGGTGCAGGCGGCGGCCTCGGACGTACTGAAGAACAACCGGCTGATCGCCGAGGCCGCCCGGAAGGCCGGCCTGGCCTCTCCCTTGCTCGACGTCTGCCACACCCTCTTCGACGAGACCGTGGCCCGGGGCCACGGCGGCGAGGACATGGTGGCCGTGCTGCGCGCGCTGGAGGCGCGGACCGCTGAGAAAGGAGTTTGAACAGTCCCTTTGGCCGACGGACTGGGCCTGCGAGCGTGTTTCCTAGCACTGCTAGGCTTCGGGCAGCAGCTCCGGCGTTGGGATCGCTTCCACTTCGTTCGCGTGGCGGTCATCGTCAGCGCCTTCGCCCTCTTCACGATCGCCCTCGTGTGACGGTCCGCCCACGGGGGGTCTGCGCCTCGGTCCGGCCGCGGGGAGGACGCCTCGAGCCGGCTCAGGTGCCGACGTCGCCGAGCCCCGCGCCCGCGGAGTCCCCCGCGCCGCTCGCCGCCTCCGCCCCGTCCGCCGCCTCCGTCGCCGCCGCGATGCTGAAGAGCCCGCCCTCCGGGTCGCGGAGAGCCGCGATGCGGCCGTACGGGGTGTCGGCCGGGGCGGAGATGATGCCGCCGCCGAGGGCGGCGGCCTGGGCGGCGGCGCGGTCGACGTCGTCGACGCAGAAGTAGACGTGCCAGCGGGGGCGGACATTGGGGTCGGGGGCGGCCTCCAGGGCACCGCCGCGCAGCCCGGCGACGGCCTTGCCGTCGATGTGCAGGACCACCCGGTCGTGCTCGAAGCGGACGTCGCAGCGCTCCTGGCCCTGGGCGTCCCAGCTGAAGACGTGGCCGTAGAAGAGCGCGGCCTCGAACGCGTCGCGGGTGCGCAGTTCCAGCCAGACGGGGGCGCCCGGCCGGCGCTCACCCCACCAGGCGGAGGACAGCTCGCCTTCCCAGACGCCGAAGACGGCGCCGTCCGGGTCGGCCGCCCAGGCCACGCGGCCGCTGCCGAACTCCAGCGGGCCGACGGCGACGGTGCCGCCGCGCTCGCGGGCACGCCAGGCGATCTCGTCGGCGCTGTCGGCCGCGAAGTAGGTGGTCCAGGTGACCGGCAGGATCGCGCCCGTGGCGGCGGGGGTGCCCATGCCGACGGTGGGCGCGCCGTCCGGGGTGAACGCGATGGTGTACCGGCCGTGGCCGTGGCGGCTGGGCCGGAAGCGCCAGCCGAAGAGGTCTCCGTAGAAACTCTGGGCGCCCTCCAGGTCGGCCGCCATGAGACTGACCCAGCACGGCGCGCCTTGGACGGCGCGGAATCTCTCCCGCCTCTCCACGGCCGCTCACCTCATTCCGCCTCCGCGTGCGCGGAGCGGTCGTCCTTCCGCGTGCGCGCAGCCTTCACCGTCCCACATGATGCCCGTTAGGTCCACTTTCCTCCGTTTGCCCGGGGTCCGCCACCTCAGACGTACGCCGGGTCGTGCGCCGGAGCGCCCGCTGTGGCGTATCACACCGAGCCGCACTACAGAAGGCATTACGGACACCCGGCCAAAGCAAGGCAGTATTGCGCCCATGTCGAATCTCCGCTCAAACATCATGGCCTGGCTGGGGCGCAAGTACTTTTCGCGGCTGCAGAAGAACGGCTTCGACTTGTCCAAGATGTCGTTTCTTCCGGACGCCACGCTGGCCCCGCTGCGGCGCGACGGCCTTGACCCGGTGGCGGATTTGGCCCGCACCAGGACAAAAGAGCCCATAAGCAGGCTTCCGCTGCCTTTCGGGATAAAAGGGTGGCTTGTCACCGGATATGACGAGACCAAGGCCGTGCTGGGCCGGACGAGCGGATTCAGCTCGGATTTCACCAACCTCGCGGAGAAGAACATCGGGATCGCCGCCCAGCAGAATCCAGGAGGCCTTGGCTTCAGCGATCCACCGACGCATACGAGATTGCGACGCCTGCTGACGCCGGAGTTCACCATGCGCCGGCTCAGCAGGCTCACACCGCGGATCCACTCCATCGTCGAGGAGCGGCTCGACGACATGGCCGCGACGGCCGCGCGCGACGGCTCGGTCGACCTGGTGCAGGCCTTCGCCCTGCCCATCCCCTCCCTGGTCATCTGCGAGCTGCTCGGCGTGCCGTACGAGGACCGCGCCGACTTCCAGCAGCTGAGCATGGCGCGCTTCGACCTGTTCGGCGGGGCGGACGCCTCGTTCGGCGCGATATCCGACTCGCTGTCGTATCTGCTGGACATCGTCAAGAAGCAGCGCGAGACGCCCGGCGACGGGCTGCTGGGCATGCTGGTCAAGGAGCACGGCGACGAGATCGGCGACCAGGAGCTGGCCGGGCTCGCCGACGGGGTGCTCACCGGCGGCTTCGAGACGACCGCCAGCATGCTGGCGCTCGGCACGCTGGTGCTGCTGCGCAGCCCCGAGCGGTTCGCGGAGATCCGCGACAACGACGACGTGGTCGACCGTTTCGTCGAGGAGCTGCTGCGCTACCTCACGGTCGTCCAGGTGGCCTTCCCGCGGTTCGCCAAGGAGGACATGGAGATCGCCGGTACGAAGATATCCAGCGGCGATCTGGTGCTGTGCTCGCTCAGCGGCGCGAACCGCGACGAGCGGCTCGGCCCGGACATGGAGCGCTTCGATCCGCACCGGCAGACCTCCTCCCACCTGGCCTTCGGCCACGGCATCCACCGGTGCATCGGCGCCGAGCTGGCCAAGATGGAACTCCGCGCGGCCTATCCCGCGCTGGTGCGGCGGTTCCCGGAGATGCGCCTGGCCGTCCCGCCGGAGCAGCTCTCGTTCCGGAAGCTGTCCATCGTGTACGGCGTGGACGCGCTGCCGGTGACGCTGAAGTAGCCCTGCCGGTCATCCGCCGGGTGCCGGGTGCGTTGGCGAGGATCACGGCATCGGACGCCGGGCGGAATCGGGTTTGATGGGGGGATGAATGACGCACAGACCATGCCCGACTGGGAGAAACGCTTCCGGGCTCCGCGCGTCTCGCTGCCCGACTGGGCCGAGGACGCGCCGGACCGGGCGCTTTTCGTGTCCAACGCGACGGGGACGTACGAGCTGTACGCCTGGGACCGGGCGACCGGGGCACAGCGCCAGGTGACCGACCGGCCGAACGGCACGACGGACGGGGTGCTCTCGCCGGACGGCCAGTGGATCTGGTGGTTCTCGGACACCGACGGCGACGAGTTCGGGGTGTGGATGCGCCAGCCGTTCGTCCCGGGCGACGAGGCCGAGGCCGGGGCCGACGCCGGGGCCGGGGCCGGGAGGGACCGGCAGGCAGGCGACGAGACGGGCCGGAAGACGAGCCAGGAGACGGACCGGGCGAGCGGCGGCGGGCCGGACGAGCCCGCGACGCCCGGACTCGCCCCCTCGTACCCCGCCGGCCTGGCACTCGGCCGGGACGGCACCGCCGTCGTCGGGCGGTCCACGGACGAGGACGGCTCGACCGTCCACGTCGTACGGCCCGGGGCCGCGCCCGAGGAGATCTACCGCCACCGCGAGTCGGCCGGGGTGGGCGACCTGTCGTACGACGGGACGCTGATCGCGATCGAGCACACCGAGCACGGCGACGCCATGCACTCGGCGATCCGGGTCGTACGGCTGGACGGCGCCCCGGTCGCGGAGCTGGACGACACCAAGGGCGGCACCCAGGAGCTGGGCCTGTCCGTCATGGGGTTCGCGCCGGTCGCCGGCGACACCCGGCTGCTGGTCGGGCACCAGCGGCGGGGCCGCTGGGAGCCGATGGTGTGGGACCCGCTGACCGGCGTGGAGACGGCCCTGGCCATCGACCTGCCCGGGGACGTCGGCGCCGACTGGGTCCCGGACGGGACGGCGCTGCTGGTCGAGCACAGCTACCAGGCGCGCAGCGAGCTGTGGCGGTACGACCTCGCCTCCGGCGAGCTGACCCGCCTCGACACCCCCACGGGCACCATCTCGGGGGCGACGGCCCGGCCGGACGGCACGGTCGAGTTCCTGTGGTCCTCGGCGGCCGAACCGCCGCAGGTGCGCTCGACGAGCGGACGGGTGGTGCTCGACCCGCCGGGGCCGCGGGCGCCCGGGTCGGTGCCGGTCACCGACGTTTGGGTGGAGGGGCCCGGCGGGCGGGTGCACGCCCTGGTGCACCCGCCCGCGGGCGAGGGTCCCTTCCCGACCGTCTTCGACATCCACGGCGGGCCGACCTGGCACGACAGCGACGCCTTCGCGGCGGGCCCGGCCGCCTGGGTGGACCACGGCTTCGCGGTGGTCCGGGTCAACTACCGGGGCTCGACGGGATACGGGCGGGCGTGGACGGACGCGCTCAAGCACCGCGTCGGCCTGATCGAGCTGGAGGACATCGCGGCCGTACGCGAGTGGGCGGTCGACTCGGGGCTCGCCGACCCCGAGCGGCTGGTGCTGGCCGGCGGCTCGTGGGGCGGCTACCTGACGCTGCTGGGGCTCGGCACCCAGCCGGAGGCGTGGGCGGTGGGGCTCGCGGCCGTGCCGGTCGCGGACTACGTCACGGCGTACCACGACGAGATGGAGGCCCTGAAGGCGATGGACCGCACGCTGCTGGGCGGCACGCCGGAAGAGGTCCCCGAGCGCTTCGAGGCGTCCTCACCGCTCACGTACGTGGATGCCGTACGGGCGCCGGTCTACATCTCGGCGGGGGTCAACGATCCGCGCTGCCCCATCCGGCAGATCGACAACTACGTGGAGCGGCTGGCGCGGCGCGGCGCCCCGCACGAGGTGTACCGGTACGACGCGGGGCACGGCTCGCTGGTGGTGGAGGAGCGGATCAAGCAGTTGCGCTTGGAGATCGAGTTCGCTCAGCGTCACCTTCGGCCCCGGCAGGAGCGGTAGCGGTCGGCGCGGCTTCGGCCGGGCCGGCGGGGGAATCCGACGGGGCGATCCCGAGCGCCAGGTCGCGCGCCGTCTCCGCCTCCCGGCGGAACAGCCGGAACCACATGAAGACGACGAAGCCCGCGAAGACGAACCACTCGCCGGTGTAGCCGAGGTTCTGGAACGCCTTGAGGTCGAGCCCCGTGCCGTCCGCGACGGCCGGGGGCACCGGCTTCAGGGCGCCGGGGGCGGAGGTGGAGGTGATCCACGCGTCGTACACCTGGTACGGCACGAGGTTGACCAGCGAGGCGGCGCTGATCATGCCCAGCTGGCCGCGCGGCAGCCCGCCGCGCGCCCGCACCCCGTCGCTGTCCTGGTGCTCGGACGCCTGCAGCGCCCCGGTCACGGTCACCTCACCGGCCGGGGGCGCGGGCACCTTGGCGACGTCGGCCCTGTCGTCGGCGTCGCCGGGGAGCCAGCCCCGTACGACGGGCAGCGCCTTGCCCCCGTCCGTACGCAGCAGCGTCAGCACGTAGAAGCCGTCCCGGTCGCCGAGGCGCCGGTCCGGGACGAGCATTTGGTGCGCGGTGTCGTAGCGCCCGGTCGCGATGGCCAGCCGACCCGAGGTCTGGTCGGTGACCGGCAGCAGCGTGCGCAGCGGCTCGGCGGTCTCCTTGCCTGCGGCCGAGCGGTCCTGCTGCTTGTTGTGGGTGTCGACGCGCGCCTCGAAGCGGCTGAGCTGCCAGCTGCCCATGAACAGGCAGACCGGGATCGCCAGCACGGCGAAGATGTTGATCACCCACCAGCGGGGCGTCAGCAGGAACCGATACACACCACCACGGTACGGGCCGGGCGCGGCGGCGCTGCTGTCGGGGCACGGTTCGCCGTCGGTTTCGGGGCGCGAGCCCCCCGTTCCGCGGCACGGGCCCCCGGTTTCGGGGCGTGGCCCGTACCCGGTTCGCGTCACGGCTCGCCCCGGACCCCGCCGGCAGGTGCCCGCCGGGGACGGGCCGGGCTCAGGAGCCGGCCAGGACCCCGGTGCGGTAGATCGTCCCCGCGCAGGCGCCGTTGAGCGTCACACTCGCCGCGACCGGCTCGCCGGCCTCCGGTGTGTAGCTGACCAGGACGCTGCCGGCCGGCTGCTCGCCGTCGCCGCCCGTGCCCGGGCTGTCGCCCGGACCGCCCGAGCTGGGCTCGCCATCCGCCGCGGAGGCCGAGTCCGGGGTGGGGTCGGGGCTCGGCGGCGTGGTGCTGGTGTTGGAGCAGCCGGAGGTGCCGCCGCCCGACTGCGGGATCCACGCGAACCGCACCTCGTACGCCTGGCCGGGCTTCAGGATGAGCTGGCCGGGCGCGGTGGCCGGGTCGGGCAGGCCGCCGGCCTCGTCGCCGGAGGTGTGGTCGACGACGAAGATCCGCGAGCTGTCCGCGCCGCCCTGCGGGCTCGGGCTGACATTGCCGCCGCCCTGGACCGTGCAAGGGGTGTCGGAGATGTTGACGACCCGGAACGAGCCGTAGACCCGCCCCTCGGCGTCGGCCGTCCCGGTCGTCCCCGTGGCACTGCCGAGCTGGGCGCGGGTGCAGGTGGGCGAGGTGGCGTTGAGCGTGCTGGAGGGGTCGGGGGCCACGCCGCCCGAGTCGCCTCCCGGCTTCTTGGACGGGTCGGTCTTCTTGTCGTCCTTGCCCGTGTGCCGCTTGTCCTCGCCGCCCTTGCCGGAGGGGCGGGGAGTCCGGGTCTCTCCGCTGCCCTCGCCGTGCTTGTCCTGGTCCGCGCCGGGCGTGCGGTGGCTGCTGCCGGCGATGGCCGGGCGGTCGTCCGAGCCGCCGGTGGTGGCGACGTGGACCAGCGCGGGCAGCGCGGCCCCGCCGAGCACCACCGCCGCCACGGCGCCGACCAGGGCCTGGCGGCGGCGCGTACGGCGGGCGGGGACGGCGCGCCGCAGGTGTTCGAGGGATTGGGGGGACGGTTCGAGCTCGTCGACGGCGCCGTGCAGGAGCCGGCGCAGTGCGTCCTCGTCCATCACGTCCGGGCCGTGGCCGGAGCCGTGGCCGGAGCCATGGTCCACGTCGCCGCTGGTCGGGTCGCCGTGGTCCAAGTCGCCGCGGTCCGCGCCCTGTCCGTCCCCCGCCGTGTCGTCCGTGTCCGCGGCCTTGCTGAGCGGCGCGGTGCCGTCCGGCTCGTGAGCGTCCCGCCGGTCGGGGTTCCCCGGGGCCGGCTCGTATGTGTCGTCGTTCATGCCGGAGCCTCCATTGCGACGCGAAGCGCCGCGATGCCACGCGATCCGTACGCCTTGACCGAGCCGAGCGATATGCCGAGCGTCTCGGCGACCTGGGCCTCGGTCATGTCCGCGAAGTAGCGCAGCACGAGGACCTCGCGCTGTC
Organism: Streptomyces sparsogenes; assembly: GCF_001704635.1. Taxonomy (GTDB): domain Bacteria; phylum Actinomycetota; class Actinomycetes; order Streptomycetales; family Streptomycetaceae; genus Streptomyces; species Streptomyces sparsogenes. The sequence continues at coordinate 40,715 of NZ_MAXF01000055.1, forward strand.
GGCGCTGCAGTCCTCTCATTGCCTTGATCAATTGGTCCCGCTCGAGCTGCTCGTACGCCCCCTCCTCGGCGCTGGCCATGTCGGGCATCGGCTTGGAGAGCAGCTTCAGTCCGAGGATGCGGCGGCGCAGCGCCGAGCGCGAGAGGTTGACGACGGTCTGCCGCAGATAGGCGAGCGTCTTCTCCGGGTCCCGGACCCGGCGCCGCGCCGAGTGCACGCGGATGAACGCCTCCTGCACGACGTCCTCGCAGGACGCGGTGTCGTCGAGGAGCAGGGCGGCGAGACCGAGCAGCGACCGGTAGTGGGCGCGGTAGGTCTCGGTGAGGTGGTCGACTGTGGTGCCCGCTGCCATCGCGTCGTCAGTGTCCTCGCGCCCTGTCGGAATCTGCGCGGGGCGCGCGGTCGGCCATGGCGCGATCACCGGCATGCCGCCGGGAATGCGAGGACGCGGGGGCCGCACTGCCGTGCCGCCGCGCCCGGGAACCGTTGCGATGCCGAATACCTCTGCTGCCACGCCAGTTGGACACACTGCTCCCTGTCAGGGTTGTACGCGTGAGACATCGCTTTTGACGATGCGATGAATGTCCCCATGCACACCAACCCGTCCCCAATGCCTGATTTGCCCAACGCCCACTGCGGGGCGGCTGAAAAGACGCTCCCCGCCCGCTGCCGGTTGCAGCGGGCGGGGAGGGATTCTCCTCGCAGATCTTTGCCCCGGTTTGAGCCCCGTTCAAGTGGTCCAGGCCATTGTTCGGGTCACAGAAACCTCACAGTTGCCCGCGCCGGAAGGCCACCACTCTACGCGGCGGCCGTCAGCTCCGCCGCGACGACCTCCGCGATCTGCGCCGTGTTGAGCGCGGCTCCCTTGCGGAGGTTGTCGCCGCACACGAACAGCTCGAGCGCCTTGGGGTCGTCCAGCGAGCGCCGCACCCGGCCCACCCACGTCGGGTCGGTGCCCACGACATCGGCCGGGGTGGGGAACTCGCCCTCCGCCGGGTTGTCGCACAGCACCACCCCGGGCGCGGCCGCCAGGATCTCGTGCGCCTGCTCCACCGTCACCTCGTTCTCGAACCGCGCGTGCACGGCCAGGGAGTGGGTGGTGATCACGGGCACGCGGACGCAGGTCGCGGTGACCCGCAGCTCCGGCAGCCCCAGGATCTTGCGGGACTCGTTGCGGACCTTCAGCTCCTCCGAGGACCAGCCGTCCTCCTTGAGCGAGCCCGCGAACGGCACCACGTTCAGCGCCATCGGCCCGGGGAACGGCCCGGTGTCGCCGACCGCCCGCCGTACGTCGCCCGGCTGGGTGCCCAGCTCCGTACCGGCGACGAGGGCGAGCTGGGCCCGGAGGGTGTCGATGCCCTCCTTGCCCGCCCCGGAGACCGCCTGGTACGAGGAGACGATCAGCTCCTGGAGCCCGAACTCGGCGTGCAGCGCGCCCATCGCGACGATCATCGAGAGCGTGGTGCAGTTGGGGTTGGCGATGATGCCGCGCGGGCGGACCCGGGCCGCGTGCGCGTTGACCTCGGGGACCACAAGCGGCACCTCGGAGTCCATCCGGAAGGCCCCGGAGTTGTCGACGACGACCGCGCCCTTGCTCGCCGCGATCGGCGCCCACTGCGCGGAGACCTCGTCCGGCACGTCGAACATCGCGATGTCGACGCCGTCGAAGGCCTCCTCGCTCAGCGCGATCACCTCGACCTGCTCGCCCCGTACGGCCAGCTTCCGGCCGGCCGAGCGCGGCGAGGCGATCAGCCGGATCTCGCCCCAGATGTCCGCCCGCTCGGACAGGATCGAGAGCATGACGGTGCCGACGGCTCCGGTCGCGCCGACGACGGCGAGCGTCGGCTTCCGGCCATCGGCACCGCCACGGCCGGTCATCGGCCGGTCCCTCCGTAGACGACGGCTTCCACGCTGTCGCTGTCCAGCCCAAAGGCGGTGTGCACGGCCCGGACCGCTTCCTTCACGTCGTCGGCGCGCGTGACGACCGAGATGCGGATCTCGGAGGTCGAGATCAGTTCGATGTTGACCCCGGCGTTGGACAGCGCCTCGAAGAAGGTGGCGGTCACCCCCGGGTTCGTCCGCATGCCGGCGCCGACCAGCGAGATCTTGGCGATCTGGTCGTCATAGCGGAGCGAGTCGAAGCCGATCACCGGCTGCGCCTTGGACAGCGCACTCATGGCCTTGTGACCATCGGTCTTCGGGAGGGTGAAGGAGATGTCGGTCAGGCCGGTCGACGCGGCGGAGACGTTCTGCACCACCATGTCGATGTTGAGCTCGGCGTCCGAGATCGTACGGAAGATGGCGGCGGCCTCACCCGGCTTGTCCGGCACCCCGACGACCGTGATCTTGGCCTCGGAGGTGTCATGGGCCACACCCGAGATGATCGCCTGCTCCATCGGCTGATCCCCTTGTGGTTCGTTGCTGACCCACGTGCCCTTGAGCCCGGAGAAGGACGAGCGGACGTGGATCGGGATGTTGTAACGGCGTGCGTATTCCACACAGCGGTGCAGCAGCACCTTGGAGCCGGAACTGGCCAGTTCCAGCATGTCCTCAAACGAGATCCAGTCAATCTTGCGGGCCTTCTTGACCACCCGCGGGTCGGCGGTGAACACACCGTCGACATCCGTGTAGATCTCGCAGACCTCGGCGTCCAGGGCGGCCGCGAGGGCGACGGCGGTGGTGTCGGAGCCACCGCGGCCCAGGGTGGTGATGTCCTTCTTGTCCTGGGACACACCCTGGAAGCCCGCGACGATCGCGATGTTCCCCGCGTCGATCGACTCCCGGATGCGACCGGGCGTGACGTCGATGATCCGCGCCTTGTTGTGGACCGAGTCGGTGATGACACCGGCCTGGCTGCCGGTGAAGGACTGCGCCTCGTGGCCGAGGTTTTTGATCGCCATCGCCAGCAGGGCCATGGAGATCCGCTCTCCCGCGGTCAGCAGCATGTCGAACTCGCGCCCCGACGGAATCGGGGACACCTGCTCGGCGAGATCGATCAGCTCGTCCGTCGTGTCGCCCATCGCGGAAACCACGACGACCACCTGGTGGCCGTTCTTCTTGGCTTCGACGATTCGCTTGGCGACCCGCTTGATGCCCTCGGCATCGGCAACGGAGGAGCCTCCGTACTTCTGCACGACAAGGCCCACGTGCGCTCCTCACGGCTCTCAGTAATGCGGTCGGCTCAGTCTAACGAGTGGCTGGAAAATACCCCGCCTATATCACATTGCGAGACATATGACTCACGCTGCGATCAGACGTAAGGCCAGGTCGCGCCGCGGAGCCGCATATCAGCACTTTCCGCATCATTTCCGCTTCCCGTCCCCTCCACCCGCTCAGCGACCAACCCTGCCCGCTCCCGCGCAAAGCATACGGAAACGTAACCCAGGTCACACTCGGAGTCACGGTGCGTGCCCGATGCCGGCGGGCCCCTGAACTCGACTCCCTGACGCCTGCTTACGACTTCACGGACCGGATGCCGAGAGGGGCCGCGATCTCCGCCGCCATGACCCGCCCCGCCTCCTCGGCGAGCTCCTCGTCACCGTCCGCGTTGCTGTCGGTGTCCAGGCCGTCCAGCTCGTCCAGCGGGCTGTCCAGCCGCACATGGGCGACCAGCGACTGCAGCGCGCGCAGGGCCGCGGAGGCGGTCGTGCCCCAGTTGGACAGGTACGAGAACTGCCACCACCACAGCGCCTCGCTGATCCGGCCGTCGCGGTAGTGGGCCATGCCGTGCCGCAGATCGGTGATGATGTCGGCCAGATCGTCGGAGATCCGGCAGGCGACGGGCTGGCTGCGCGGCACGTACGGGTCGAAGACCTCGGAGTAGACGTCCACCGGGTCGAGCAGCCGGGCGAAGCGCTCGCGCAGCTCGTCGACGTCCGGCTCGGGGCCGACATCCGGCTCATACCGCTCATCGGGGACGAAGTCCTCGTGCGCGCCCAGCCGCCCGCCCGCGAGGAGCAGCTGGGAGAGCTCGAGCAGCAGGAACGGCACGGCGCTGTCCGGCTCGTCGCCCTTCGCCACCTCCGTCACCGCGACGATGAAGCTCTCGATCTGGTCGGAGATCTGGACCGCGAAGTCGTCCGGATCGGGGTGGGCGGCGTGCAGCGTTGCGTCAGACATCGAGAAGTCTTCTCCCTTCGAAGGCACGCCCCAGCGTGACCTCGTCGGCGTACTCCAGGTCTCCCCCGACAGGGAGACCGCTAGCCAGCCGGGTCACCTTCAAACCCATGGGCTTGACCATGCGCGCCAGGTACGTCGCGGTGGCCTCGCCCTCCAGGTTCGGATCGGTGGCCAGGATCAGCTCCGTGACCGTACCGTCCGCGAGCCGTGCCAGCAGCTCCCGGATCCGCAGATCGTCCGGCCCCACGCCCTCGATCGGGCTGATCGCACCGCCGAGCACGTGGTAGCGGCCACGGAACTCACGGGTCCGCTCGATCGCCACGACATCCTTGGGCTCCTCGACCACGCAGATGACGGCCGGGTCGCGGCGCGGGTCCTGGCAGACCCGGCACTGCTCGGCCTCGGCGACGTTTCCGCACACGGCGCAGAACCGCACCTTCTCCTTCACCTCGGTCAGCGCGTGCGCGAGGCGGCGGACGTCGGCGGGCTCGGCCTGCAGGATGTGGAAGGCGATGCGCTGCGCGCTCTTGGGACCGACGCCGGGCAGCCTGCCCAATTCGTCGATGAGGTCCTGGACCACGCCTTCGTACACGCCCGCTTCCAATCTCGCGCTGACGCGCGGTGGGTTCTCTTCTTACAGACTTCGGTATAAGGCCCGGGTCAGGGCGCCGGGTCAGGGTGCCGGGTCCGGCCGGGGCCGGGCTCGGGCCGGGGCCGGGCTCAGCGGTCCAGCCGGCTCAGCCAACTCAGCGACTCGGCCAACTCGGCAACTCGGCCAAACTCGGCAACTCAGCCGGCTGAGCCGGTTCAACCGCTCAGAACGGCAGACCGGGCATCCCGCCGAGGCCCTGGGCGAGCGGCCCGAGCTTCTGCTGCTGCAGCTCCTGCGCGGCGTTGTTCGCGTCACGCACGGCCGCGACGACGAGGTCCGCGAGGGTCTCGGTGTCCTCCGGGTCCACCGCCTTCGGATCGATGACCAGGCCCTGAAGTTCACCGGCGCCGGTCACGGTCGCCTTCACCAGACCGCCGCCCGCCGAGCCTTCGACAGGGGTCCTGGCCAGTTCCTCCTGTGCCGCGGCGAGGTCCTGCTGCATCTTCTGGGCCTGCTGAAGCAGCTGCTGCATGTTGGGCTGGCCACCACCGGGGATCACGAGCTCACTCCTGCGCTGTCGACAGAGTTCTTCTTTCCGATAGCCCGAGCCTACGTGCTCATCGGTCACCCCGCCCTACGCCGTAGGAAGGAGGACGGGCGGGGCTGTGGAACCCGATTCGGCCACCGCGCGGGGCGAGCGACCGTCGTACGACCGCAGGCCCGCGCCCCCTATTCGTTGGCGATCTCTTCGATGACCGTCGCGCCGAGTTCGCGCACGATCAGGTCGTGGCCGCTGAGCACGCTCTCGTCGAGATCGGGGTCGTCCTCGGCCGGAATGTCGTCCTCCGGCGCGATGGGCGGCGGCTCCGGCTCCCGGTAGGCCGACGGCCGCGCGGGCGGACCCGCCGCGCCGGCCGGCGCCCCGGCGGGGGACGCCCCGGGGGCCCCGGCGGGCGCGGCGGCGGACGCCTGGGCCTGGGGCCGGGGGGCGGGCTGCCGCGGCGGGGCCGCCGGGGCGCCGCCGCCCCCGAAGCCTCCACCGCCGACACCGCCCGAGCCCCCGAAGCCACCGGCACCGCCGGAGCCCCCGGCCGAACCGCCGAAGCCACCGCCGCCGGGGCCACCGGGACCGCCCTGCTGGCCGGCGCCGCCCGTCGGGTCGACGATCGCCTCGATACGCCACTGCACGCCGATCGCGTCACTGAGCGCTTGACGCAGCACGTCCTCACTGCCGCCGCTGACGAAGCTGTCGCGCGCGCCGGCGTTGGAGAAGCCGAGCTGGAGGGTGGTGCCGTCGAAGCCGGTGACCGTCGCGTTCTGACTGAGGAGGATCCAGGTGAAGCGGCGGCGGTTCTTGACCGCTTCCAGGATGTCCGGCCACATCTGGCGCACCTGCATGGCGCCCTGCGCCATGCCCGGCGCGGAGGGCGCGCCGCCGGGGGCACCGGGGGCGGGCGCGGAGGGGCTGGAAGGGCCGGAAGGGCCCGGTGAAGAGGCAGGGGGACCCGCGGGTGCCGCGGGACCGCCGGAGGCGCCACCGCCCTGCCCCGGCGCGGCGGCCGAGGGCCAGCTGCCGGGCTGCCGCCCCGCGCCCGGGACGGAACCGGGAACCGTGGCGGTCGGCCAGGCCCCGGGCCGCGCCGCGGACGCGGCGGGAGCCCCGCCTCCCGTATCGCCACTCTCCGTACGCCCACTGGCTCCGGCCGGACCGCTCCCGGCCGGACCACCGGGGGCGGCCGGACCGCCTGCGGCCGTGGGCCAGGCGCCAGGGCGCTGACCTCCGCCATGGGCCGCCACGGGCTGACCGCCCCCGGGCTGCTGTCCCCCGCCCCCGGCATCGGCCCCAGCCGGGCCACCGGCAGGCACACCACCAGCAGCAGCGCCACCGGCAGCCGAATTACCCGTCCCGGCCGCACCGACACCCGCGCCGGGCGCCGCCTCGGCAGGTGCCGCGCCCTGGCCGGCCCCGCCACGGCCCGTCACGGCCGCCCGCGCGGCCGCCGGGCCGGACGGACCGACGGCCGGGGCGTGGGCTTCGGGCCCCGGTACGTATCCCATGGCAGGCCCCTGGCCCTCGGGCCCCCCGATACCGCCGGCCAGACCACCGCCGGCCCCGGCCCCGCCACCGGGGAACCCGCCACCGCCACCGAGGCCGCCCGCCAGAGCCCCCCGCTCCAGCCTTTCCAGCCGCGACTGCATCGACCGCTCGTCCCCGAACGCCGCGGGCAGCAGCACCCGCGCGCAGATCAGCTCGAGCTGCAGCCGCGGTGAGGTGGCGCCGCGCATCTCGGTCAGGCCCTCGTTGACCAGATCGGCGGCGCGGCTCAGCTCGGCGGCGCCGAAGACGGACGCCTGGGCCTGCATCCGCTCGATGACATCGGCGGGGGCGTCGATCAGCCCCTTCTCCGCCGCGTCCGGCACAGCGGCGAGAATCACCAGGTCACGCAGGCGCTCCAGCAGATCGGCGACAAAGCGCCGCGGGTCGTTGCCCCCCTCGATCACGCGGTTGACGACCTCGAACGCGGCCGCGCCGTCACTCGCGGCGAAGGCGTCCACGATCGCGTCGAGCAGCGAGCCGTCCGTATAGCCGAGGAGCGACGTCGCCATGGCGTACGTCACACCGTCCTCACCGGCGCCCGCGAGCAGCTGGTCCATGACCGACATCGAGTCACGCACCGACCCCGCCCCGGCCCGCACCACCAGCGGCAGCACCCCGTCCTCCACCGGGATGGCCTCGCGCTCGCAGACCTCCGCCAGATAGTCGCGCAGCGTCCCCGGGGGCACCAGCCGGAAGGGGTAGTGGTGCGTACGCGACCGGATGGTGCCGATGACCTTCTCCGGCTCCGTGGTCGCGAAGATGAACTTCAGATGCTCCGGAGGCTCCTCGACCACCTTCAGCAGGGCGTTGAACCCCGCCGAGGTGACCATGTGCGCCTCGTCGATGATGTAGATCTTGTACCGGCTCGACGCGGGCCCGAAGAACGCCTTCTCCCGCAGCTCACGCGCGTCGTCCACACCACCGTGGGAGGCGGCGTCGATCTCGATCACATCGATCGAACCCGGACCGTTCCGCGCGAGGTCGCGGCAGGACTGGCACTCCCCGCACGGCGCCGGGGTCGGCCCCTTCTCGCAGTTCAGACAGCGGGCCAGGATGCGCGCGCTCGTCGTCTTGCCACAGCCGCGCGGACCGCTGAAGAGGTACGCGTGATTGACCCGGTTGTTGCGCAGCGCCTGCTGCAGCGGGCCTGTGACATGCTCCTGCCCGATGACCTCGGCGAAGGTCTCGGGGCGGTAGCGGCGGTACAGCGCGAGGGACGACACGCTTACGACGATATCGGGGCCCACCGACATCCGAGCCCGCCCCGCACCCCCGCGCCCCTCCCCCAACGCAAGGGCCCCCCACGTACCCGCCAGAGCTCACTTACCCTTGCTGCCTTCCGGCCCTGGGGGAGTTCGGTGAGATAGCGCCACGTGAGGGGCTGGCCCCCACCCTAGCGGATGGACCGGCCCGGGTACGAGTTCGCGTGCACGGCTCCTGGTCTTGTATTGTTTCCGGCGGAGGATTCGCCTAGAGGCCTAGGGCGCACGCTTGGAAAGCGTGTTGGGGGCAACCCCTCACGAGTTCGAATCTCGTATCCTCCGCACTTGCCTGACCAGGCAAAACGAGGGGCCCCATCGATCATCGGTGGGGCCCCTCGTTGTTGTCCTCAGCGCTCGTTGTCCTAGTTTTTGTCCACAGAGCGTGTCTCGGGGCGTCCCCGCCCCCAGATGGCATCGGCGATCTTCCGGGCCACGTCCTTGAGCATGGCGTCCGGCACATGCAGGTACCGCGCTCGCATCCGCGCGGAGGTACCCGGCTCCCAACCCATGATCTGATCAATCACGCGGTCCGGGACCCCGAGCAGCATGAGCACGGTGGCGGCGGTGTGCCGGGCGTCGTGAAGGCGAGCCGCACTCCCGCGTCTTCGAGTAGCCGCTTCCAGTCGTGGTAGTCCGTGTTCGGGCTCAGTGGGCCACCCAGCGGCTTGGTGAACACGTACTCCGACTCGGCCCACAGGTTCCCGGCCGCCTTGCGCTCGCGCCCTTGCGTCTCGGCATGTGCACGAAGCATCGCGACCAGCGGGCCCGGCAGGGGCACGGCCCGCCGGCCCGCTCGCGACTTGGTGTTCTTGGTCTCACGCCGGACCTGCACCTTGTCCGGGCAGTACCCCGCCTTCCGGCGGCACGGTGAGGCTTCCGGGCACCCGCGCTCGTGCCTGGGGCGCAGACGGTTCCTCCGCAGCTTCAGGTACTCATTGGCGAGGTCGACGTCAGACCAGCGCAGCCCGAGCGTTTCGCCCTGCCTCAGTCCGAGCGCCAGTGCCAGCATCCAGCGGGCGCTGTTCCGGCGCTTGTTGGCTTCGAGCAACAGGCGCTGAAGCTGGGGTGCCGGAAAGCCCGGAGCGCCGCCCGCTTGGGGCAGCGCTCCGGGAGAGGTGGTTCAGAGGTGGTTCAGGCGGCGCGCTGCTCGGCGCGGCGGCGGGCGACGTATTCGGCGGGCGCGTCTGCGGGCACGCGGCGGACAACGCTCTTGTGATCGTCCACTCCATCGAACTGGATCGCACCGTTGAACCTGTGACCGCGACCGGCGGAATCCTCCACTGCACCTCGCCGTGGACCATCGAGGAGGAGACCTTGACCGTCATCTCCTACATCCACCGAACCGGACTGTGAGGCGGTCGGCGAGCGACTTCCTTCCCCAGGTCTCCCCCAACAGATGGCGGCACACAGAACTTCGCAGGTCGTAGGCGGTCAACGGAGCCCGCAGTAAGTCTGCCCATGGGTGGAGGGGGGGTGGCTGTGTCCGGCTGGGACGACCATGCGCGTTGTTGCCGACCTGGTCTCCCGGGTTGGCAACAACGCCTGGTGGCCGGACGCACCCCAAATGCGTTCCGGTCGGGGACCCGATACCTGTGATGTCCGAAGTGCCGGGAACCACGGCCACTGTGGCCTACCGGACCCCGCCCTTGCAACGGCAAGTCCGGACGAGGCTGGAACAACCAGCGGCTCATATCGACGCTACGGTTCGAGAGAGATCCTGACCTGCTTCTTTAGGGCCTACCCGCTTGAGCTGGACAGCGCTGGAACAAAATCCGGAACATCAGCATCCGGTGGATTCTGGGCCTAACGGTGCGACACCATCGACTGCGTGCCGCCCCGCAGAGCCCCAAACTCCTAGGCGCACACGGCACGCATGTCCGAAGTGCCCGAAACCATCGAGAGGTTCCGAGATGACTGAAGCTGGTACCTGTATCGTCCCCTGCGCCCTCGTCGTCGTGATCTACGTGCTCGTCGTCGTGCTTCATACCGCCGACACGGGGCTCCGGTCGACGTGGCTCATGCTCCGCGACGACCTGGCCGCACTGACCAGTCTGGCGGCTCCGTTCATCCCTCAAGCCAGCCACGGCCGTTGCTGATCGAGTGCTCCTGATGGGCCGTCGCGAACAGATAACTCCAGCGCACGTCCCAGAGATGGAGGAGGTGGCGCAATTGCTGCAGCAGGCGCGCCGCCTCGCTCGTCTCTCCTTCCGTCAGCTGGAGGAGATCACAGGGGTCGCCAGTTCGAGTCTAAACCGGGCCGCGAAGGGGCATCGCACATCCTGGGGAATCGTTGAAGCCTTCGCGCGCGGCTGCGGGGCCGACCCGGAGGAAGCCCTTGCCGCATGGCAGCGAGCACAGCCGGTCCGCCGCGAGCTCGCCGCAAAGCCGCAGCCACAGAACATCAGTACTTTCGGCGACTTGGTCTGGGCTATGCGGGTATTGCGCGCCCGCCACTCCAAGCCGCCGACCCTGAGGGAGGTCGAGAGTGCCGGATCCGGCCTGATGCCACGGTCCACCCTCAGCTCGCTCCTTGGTAGCGCCCCGCCGCGCCGGGTCCGTAAGGACCTGCTGCTCGCCTACATGCGTGCAATGGGTGAGACTGAGGACGAGGTAGAGCAGTGGGAAGCGGCGTGGGAGCGCGCAAACGGCAGCTATGTAGCCAGCCCGCCTATACCAGTCCGCATGGTGGCGTCTCCCGCGCTCCTATCGCAGCTGGCTGATCTGGAGATGTCTCGCTGGAACTGCGTCGCGGCGTTAGTCGATCAGGCCGCCGCTGGCAGGCGTGAGAGCCGGTCGGGCCCGATTCGGGTGTCCCTCGCCTTGGAGCCTCCGTCCGGTGCTGGAGGACGCCCCAGTCTGTGCATCTCCGATGACGGCCCCGGTCTGGATGCGGATAGCCTCCTACAGAGACTGAGAGATAGCTGGACCACCAGCACTCGCGGTCGTAACCGTGCCTTCGGTATCAGCTTCAGTATCGCCACCGTGCGCCTCGGAACGCTCATCACTATCCGTACAGCCCAGGCAGGAATGCGCCGATGGGCAGTACTTAGACTCGACCTGCGAGCGCTGACCCGTTCTCCTGAGGCTGACTGGATGACCTTGGCGAGTGAGCGGAAGGCAAAGTCCAGTGATCACGGCACCCACATCACCATCGGTGGTCTGCGTGAGAGCTGGAGCGCCGATGCTTGGCATCAACTCCGCTTCAGACTAGGCGACCTCTACAGTCACCCGCTTCGTGAAGGACATATAGAGATCATCATGAACGGCCGTAAGGCAAGGCCACGGATGCCTTGCATTTGGGGAGAGCATCGCTCGGTCACGCGTCACGGCAAGGACATCAGCGCGGTGCAACGAATTGACAGCCCGCAGCAAACCGTGCTCGAGTGCTTAGATTGCGGGCACAGCGGCGTCGCCAGCGACGTGTGCGTGGTGTGCGGAGGTGGTGATCTACGCCCGCTGACCCCCCGCATCTGGGGCTGGGTGGGAGTGCAGCGGTACCTTGATCGGATCGACTATGGGCTCGACTTCTACCGGAACGGTAGAAAGATCCTCACCCGGGACAAGACGATCTTTGAATGGCATGACGACGACACCGGACAAACCGAGTTGGAGTACCCGGTTGAACTCGGCCACCTCGGTGGCCGGATCGTCGGTGAAGTTCACTGCGACCACCTACGTGTCACCCCCACCATGGACGCATTCGCTCATGACCCCGCCGCATGGCGCGCGGTCGTAGAGGCAGTCCGTGGCACCGGCCCCCTCCGTCCTCGGCACCGCGAAATGCTTGGATACGGGTCGCCCAACACCAGCCCGCTCGGGACCATTTTCAACGCCTTCCGCAGAGTCGATCCCGGACTGAGATGCCTCGTCCCAGGCGATGGGCGAAGGCCAATTCACAAAGAAGCGCGCAGGTGGGGTGAGCAGTTCCACAAGGGTGACTCGAGGTACCAGGGTGACGACGTCTGGTACGAGGCTGTGCTCCAGCACGAAGGGCTGAGCGCTGTCGGTCAGTTTCCCCCAGATGTCCCCCACTGACCACGCTGTTGAGGGAACTCCCTGGTGAGACGGTGCGGGCGGAGCCCCGCTGTAAATCTGCCAGCTCAGCCTTGCCTGCGTGCGACTCGTTGTCCTGGTCTTTGTCCAGACCACCGATGAACGCCGCCGTTCATCGCCGGACGCTCACCCCGCTTGACCCGCCACGCGAACCTCTACGAACTCCCCCGGACGGCCACGCGGACAGGTGGAAAGCGTGTTGGGGGCAACCCCTCACGAGTTCGAATCTCGTATCCTCCGCACCCGCCCAGCAGGGCGTACGAAGGGCCCGATCACCCAGTGGTCGGGCCCTTCGTGATCTCGTGTCTCGCTTCCGTCTCGGCTGTCGAGAACTCCCACCAGGACGATCGCGGCGGTGTGGCCGCCGGTCAGCTACGGACCCGTTTCCGCGCTCACCGCACCTTGTGGATCAGCAGCTCCACTGCTTGCTCCCACCGGAACTTCTCACGCCCGCCGCCCGCCTTCGGCTGGTGCGGCTCGTAGTCGGCGATCAACACGCCCATCCCCCGGAGCCGCTCCAGACTCTGCCGGTACGCCGGGTGGGCCGCCTGGGCGGCGTTCAGGTAGGGCAGGGCAGCGGTCGGGATGCCCAAGCCGTACGCCTCGCACAGGATGCCCAGGGCCAGAGTGTCCGAGATGCCGGCAGCCCACTTGTTGATCGTGTTGAAGGTCGCCGGAGCGACGGCGATGGCGTCCGGCGGCGGGAGGGGGCGCGGGTCACCGGGCGAGCGCCAAGCGGAGCGAATCGGGTAGCCAGTCTGGGCCTCGACGGCTTGAGCATCGATGAAGCCGAGGCCCTGCGGGGTGGCAATCACTCCCACGCCCCACTCCCGCACCTGGGCCGCAGTGATCAGCTTGCTGATGTCACCGGCGATCCCGGCCGCGCAGACAACGACGTAGAGGAACGGCTTACTCCGCTCGCTCATGCAGGCACTCCCAGTTGTCGGCAGAAGTGATGCAGCTCGGGCACGGCCCGGCGGCGATCACGGGCGGCCATGTCGGCCACCAGCTCACGTACTGCCGGCCGTCGGATGTCCTGGGCCGCGCAGCTTTCAGCGACCCGGAGCGCCCGGTAACCGTCGGCGAGCCTGCCCTGCTGACTGTACGCACGCCCGGCTTCGATCCACAGGGCCGCGCGCCGCTCGGGGACGGGGATCGACCGGCGCATGAGTGGTCGGGCGGTTTCCAGGGCGATGCCCGCATCGCCGAGTGCAACGGCCGCGCTCACGGCGTGCAGCTCGACGTTGGTGGGGCTGAAGTTTGCCCACGCTTCCGGGCGGTCGAGAGACACGTAGCGGGCGACGTCCGCTGCTTCCCTGAGAAAGTCCTGCGTGGCCGCGCGATCTCCGGCGTTGCTCGCGGCTGTGACGCCCCGCAACAGCATCAGCCCGAGGGCTGAGAGGTAGTGCGGAGAGCGACGATCGTAGGCACCGGTCAGCTGTTCGGCGGTGTGACGCACGAGCGTCACGGCTTGAGAGGTGTGATTGTCCCGGGCGAGGACATGCGCGTGTACTCGAACGCTGGACGCCAGGACGACGGGGTCACCACAACGCTCCGCCTCCGCCATGGCCCGTCCGACCGCCATCCACGCATGGCCGACGTCGCTGAGCTTGAGCAACAGGCTCGCCGAGGTCTGGTAGACCGTGGCCAGCAGGCCGACGACGGGCGAGGTGTGGGATGAGTCGGCTGCTGCGCGCCGCAGGTCAGCGATCAGTGGTGGCAGGGCACGTCCCAGCTCGGCGTAGTCGCACGTACAGAACAGCCGACGTGCTGCGGCGACTCGCTCACCCAGCTCCCGGGCACTTACCTTGTCGGCCGTGGGCGCAAGAGGGGTCGCAGGCAGCAGAGCCTGTACCAGATCCTGATGGGCAGCTGGGCTGGACGCCGGCGGCAGCGCGAGGGAGGCAACGCTGGCAGCCAGAAAGGTACGACGGTGCATGTCCTCCTTCTTAGGGTCTGCGGTGTGGGGAACGGGCGAGGCAGCCAGGCCAAGTTCGTGAAGCGGGATGTCCAACACCCTGGCCACATCTCGCAACACGCGGATGTCTTCCGTGCCACGCCCGTTCTCCAGCCGGCTCACCTTCGCCTGGTGGTAGCCCAGCGCTGCGGCGACCTGCGCTTGCGAGCGCTTCTGCCGCAGTCGAGCGTCACGGATGACCCGACCGAGTCGTCTCGCCTGGTCCTGGGCATCGGCCACCTCCGCCACGGCCCCTCCCCTGTCACCGCCGATACTGCCCCTTCAACCGAGCGTAGGTCAGCCGAGATTCGCCGTAATGCAGCTTGTGCATAACGCATGCGCCACGAGCACCCGCAGGGACCGTTGGACGTCGATGAGCAGTTCCCTGGGACGGCCCCACTCGTTCCGGAGGCGCACATGGAAACGCACCGACACAGCTTCGTCCTTCCCGGCGAACCACATGCCGTTGCCGACACCCGGCACCGCGTATTCGGGGCCTTATGCCGATGGGGACTACAGGCTGACAGCGACGTGCTCCACTCGATCGAATTGGCAGCCAGCGAGCTCGTCACCAACGCTGTGAAGCACGTCGGCTCCAAACACGTCTCGGTGGACGTCCAACTCTGCGGCCGTCTCGTACGTATCGATGTGTGCGACGCCAGCCACGAACTCCCGCGGCTGGCCCTGCCTGGTGCGGTCGACGAGAGCGGTCGAGGTCTGATCATCGTGGCAGCCCTGGCCACACGGTACGACGTGGAGCTGACACCCACGGGTAAGCGGTGCTGGGCTGAATTCGAAGTGCCCCTGCAAGCTTTGCGATCCCCCAACCACCTCGGCCTCACGGACGCACGCACCCCTGAAGGGAAAGTCGGATGACCACGCCACCAGCATCCGACCGCAACGACGGCTGGGAGATGGACCAGCTCCATCGGGACGAGATCACCGTGGCGATGAACTGGGTCATCCGAACCTGTCAGCAGATCGTCCGCGAACGCAGCCACAAGACGTTCTGGGCCCCGGCCGGCACCACCGACGGCACCCCAACCGCGGAACAGTTCATGCACACGGCCCGCGAAGACGTACTCGACAAGCTCCAGCGGATCGTCGATGGCGCCCGGTCCGTCATGAGACAGATCGAGCACGAACGCGCCAAGCACAAACAGTGAGTTACAACCTTCTCTACGGGGTCAAGGCGGCTCGCTCCGCTCGCCGCGCGCGGCCCGGACCCCGGCCGAGCCTGCGCTCCTGTCTCCGCCCCGCTCCAGCCCGACCGCCGCCCGTGCCGCGCGCACAGCAATCAGCCGCTTGCCGTAGAAGGGGTACGTCGTGGCTGGGGCGGTCGACTCCGCGATTTTAGGCAGCCACTTTGGCGCGAGCCTCGAAGATCACGGCCCCAACCTCGTGCTTTACCGGGCAGGTCCACAGACTGCCCGACGCGCCGGAAGCTTACTGGGCCGTGATCACTCGCGCCAAAGCAGCTCCAGCCCAAAATCGCTCCGCCGACCGCGGAAGCAGGTTCCCGCACCGTCGAGATCAGGCCGAACATTGTGCTTACCCACCGCAAGCAACCCGCGCGTACTGCGCACCTGATATGCGCAGTACGCATGACCTGTGAGATAACAGCAAAAAGTTCATCACGCCGGGTAGCGGTGTCAATTGCTTTTACATCCGAGAGTTATCGGTCCAACTGGTTGGAAGAGGTGTCATCCGACTGATCGTTGCTAACTTCCACTCTCAAGACACGAGCCCGCCGATACTGCGGAGGCTGGAGACCAGTGCAGTATCGACGGGCCAGTGACACCGTGGAGGTATGTATCCCAATGAATCTGACTGTCCATTCACATCCCTTGTCAAGCCAGAGGCACCACATCTGGCCGGTGAGCGTCATCATCGTTGTCGTCTTGATCAAGGCTCCAGTGGATCTGTTGCCCGTTGTCCTGCCTGGGCTCACCGGTGTTGTCACGCTGCTGATGGGGGCAGCTGTACAGCAGCGGAGTACAGCAACCACCGCAACCACCCCCACCTCGTAGTGACCTCGTGCACCCGAAGCTCGACCTGTATGACCGTTGCTGACCGATCTCTGTAGAGCTACAGATCGGAAGGTTGCACCAGGTGGAGGCGGTCCCACCTCGTGCCAGGCCGTCTCATTCAGGGGCGGTCATCGGGGACCCGACAGCCAGCCCGGCTGAACGCCCGGACAGGCATGAACGCAGGTGAACGGCCCTGTACGTGGCTTCACAAAGCACCAACAGACTTGAAAAGCGTGTTGGGGGCAACCCCTCCCGAGTTCGAATCTCGCGTCCTCCGCACTTGCCTGAACAGGCGAAACGAAGAGCCGAGCCGCAATCGCAGCTCGGCTCTTCGTTGTGCTTCGGTTGCAGTTCTGGTTGCACTCACAGGCGACATTCGGGGCATCTCGACAATCAGACTGGTGCACGCCCCGTAACTTCCCGGCGGACGCTCGACGCCAATCTGCACGGCGGGAGGCCTACAGGACTTGGCGGTAGACGTCGCGACGATTGCCGACGGCCAGGACCCACACCATCAGCTGACCGTCCTCAACGGTGTAGACGACGCGATAGTCGCCGACCCTGAGGCGCCAGCGGGCACTGTGCCCTTGGAGGGCCTTGATGTCGAACGATGCCGTGTCCCCCGCGCCCATCGCCTTCTGGAGTTCGGTGAGGCGGTGCAGGATGCGCAGGGCGTCCGGGCGCGGGATCTTGAGCATGTCCCGCTGAGCGTGCGGCGTGAAGCGCGTGACATACCCCATGAGGTCAGTCCTGATGAGCGCGCAGCAAGGCAGCCATCTCTTCGAGTGAGACCGCCCCCTCCGTGCCCTCGGACTCGGCTTCGTCGGCCAGTCGGTTGAGCCACGCCTCTTCGACGCTCTCCGCGATCTCACGCAGGCGCTGGTACTCCTGGATATCGATCACGACGGCTTCCCGCTTGCCGCGCCGAGTGATGATCGTCGGGGTCTCCTCCCGACGAGCGCGATCGATGACGTCGGCGAGGTGGCTGCGCACCTCGGCCATGGATTCAACCACCGGATCACTCATGTCATGAATGTAGCAGATGTACATGAACTGCTATCACCCGCCCCCACGAGGGACGAGCTGCTCCAGCGAGTCGCCCCTCCGGCACTCTCCGGCGCACCTGCCAGGCGTCACCAGCCCCGCTCGCCGTCCAGGCGTTGAAATGGACAGACGGCCGCTACTGGCACGAGCAGCCGCTTCAGGGCGCATCAGGTGATCCCGTGGCGGACGCTCTGCCCGTGGCGGCCCGATTCCGTTCCCCGGCGCTGGGTGCCGCGAGGGCCAGAGCGCGGTGGGTGCGCCGGAGCATGGCGCGGGCCATGAAGGGGTGTACGCGCTTGACCACGGCCCAGTAGAGGCGCGCGCGCAGGCTGTCGGCCCTCACGACCGTGCTCAGGGTGACGTCATGCTCATCGACGAGGATCGAGGCGCGGGCGGTCAGACCTGCCGTGTTCACGTCGAGGAGCAGCTCGCCGCCCGCTTGGGCGAGGACCGGGAAGGCGTCGCGCAGGATGGGCGTCCATGCGGCCGGGTCACGCGGCATGCCGGGGAGGAGTTCCATCCGGTACGCGTCCTCGTAGTCGGGGCGGTCGAGGGAGGTGCGGACCAGCTGGGCCGCCGCCGGTATGGCGATGGCTCGGGGGCGGGCCCAGCCGAGCCGATGGAGCAGTCGCACCCACGGGGACCAGCGCACGGGGCGGGCGACGCCGCCGGCCGCCGCGCGCTCGATGTTGTCGAAGATCTCCTCGACCATCGTGTCGTGTATGTGCCGTATGACGCAGGCCCACTGGAGCCGGAGGAGGCCTCGCACTTCGCACTCGAGGACATGGCGTACGCGGCAGCGTTCGGCGCCGAGCGGTGCGACCGTCAGCTCGTGGTAGCCGTCGAGGCCGCCGTCCGGCGGGGTGTCGAAGCGGACGCGACGCCCGGGTTCGTACGCCGTGACGTGGTAGCGGATCCGGCCGTGCCCGCCGTCCGCGCCCACTGCGAGCGGGCCGTCGAGGCGCATCCGCGGCCACGCCGGGGTCGGGAAGATCGGGTCGTCCGCGGCGGAGAGCCGGTCGAGCAGAGCGCCGACAGCAGCCGCGGGGGCCTCGATCACGCGCTCATGGACATTGCGTACCGCGGTCATCGGGCACCCCTCCATACGCTACCGTACGGTTTACCATACGGTAGCGTATGGTCATGGTGCAACGGCAGCAACGGCAGGACAAGAAAGCCCGGTTGACCGCCCAGGACTGGGCGGACGCCGCCCTCACCGCGATCGGCGAGGGCGGTCTCGCGGCCGTCGCCGTGGAACCCCTCGCGGCCCGGCTCGGCACCACCAAGGGCAGCTTCTACTGGCACTTCGCCAACCGCGACGCGCTCATCGAGGCCGCTCTCGACCGCTGGGCGCAGATCAACACCGAGGGCGCCATCAGCGACGTCGAGACGGAACCGGACCTCAGCAAGCGGATCCAGCTGCTCTTCGCCAATGCCATCACGTCGGCCACGGCCGACCCGCTCGAGGTCACGCTGCTCGCCACCGCGAACCACCCCCAAGTGGCGGCGGCCCTGCGCCGGGTGACCGAACGCAGGCTGGCCTACCTCACCCAGCTCTTCGCCGACCTCGGCTTCCCCGAACCGGAGGCCCGCCGCCGCGGGCTGCTCGCGTACACCGTCTATCTGGGCCACGCCCAGCTCGGCCATGCGATGTCCTCGGTGCTGCCCCCGGAGGAGGGCGGGGAGTTCCGCGCGTATCTCAGCGAGGCGCTTGAGGTGCTGCTGACCCGTGGCGGGGCGTGAGGGACACAGCGCCTCTGCAAGCTCGGCCGTCGCGGGATCGTGGCCAGGTGCGGCCGCGCTCAGTCGGAGGGCGGGATGGGGGACCGCAGGCCGAGCCACTGCTCGGCGTCCCATGCCTGGAACCGCTCGATCTCGGTGAAGCCCAGCTTTGCCGCGAGGCGCATCGAGCGGACGTTGGCGGTCTGGGTGGTGAGCACCACCGGCTCGCCGGGGAGGACGCCGTCGAACCAGTCGAGTGCCGCCGCGCACGCCTCGGCGGCGTACCCGTGTCCCCACGCTCGCGGCAGGAACAGGTAGCCGAGATCGACCTTCCCCGCGACAGCCGGGCGACGGTGCTCCGTCGCTCTCCTGAGCAGGATCTGGCCGATCATCGCCCCGTCGAGATCGACGACGAAACTCCCGGGCCACCGCGCGGGCACCCCGGGCATCTCGCGCTCGAGCTCGTCACGGGGGCGGGGGCCGCCGAGGTAGGTGTGCACCTCGGGCGACGCCAGCAGCCGGATGAACGTCGCACGGTCCCGGGCCTCGGGCTCACGGAGCAGGAGCCTCTGGGTCCTGATCGGGGCGGGCGGCCAGGCGACGGGTCCGAGCTCGGTCATGTGGGCAGCTAATCAGCGGGCTCAGAAGCGATCAAGACTTGGGAGAGGGCCGCCCCTGCTTCTCACGCCTGGGCGGATCGGTTCCGTTCGATCCTCTGGCGGATCGGTTCCGTTCGATCCTCCGGGCGGACCGGTTCCGTGATGGCGGCTACCCGCAGAGCCGGCCGATGAACTGGGCGCATGGCCGCATCCTCGTACGGACGGAGTCGTGGTTGGCCGGGCGAGGTCCTCGTCGTCGGTCCGTCACAGGGGGCGGCCGGCTCAGGGGGGTGGCCGGCTCAAGGGGTGGCCAGGAAGGCCAGGCGTCCGCGACCACGGAGGGGACCGCCGTGCCACCGAAGCCGGGGCGCCGTACGCTGGGCCGGGTGACACGGGTGATCGTGGCAGCCGGAGGAGGGGGCGACGCGGTCGCCGCCGCGATGGTCGATTCCGCCCTGTACGGCGGGCAGGAACCGGCGGTGATCTTCACCTACGCGTGGGACCGTCTTCTGATGGACCCGGTACCGGGCCCGCGAGGCCCCGGCAACTTCACCGGGCTCCGGCAGCTCACGCCCGCCGTATGGGCCGTCCCCGCCGAGGCGGAACCGATCGCGCCCGCGGGATCCACGCTTCCGCGCCTCGCCGCGGAGCTGCCCCACACCTTCGCCCTCATCGATCCCCGCCACGGCGCCGAGGGGATCACCCGCCAGCTCGAAGAGCTGATCAGCCACCTGGCGCCCTCCTCGGTCGATCTCCTGGACGTCGGAGGCGACATCCTCGCCCGAGGCGACGAGCCAACCCTGAAGAGCCCGCTGGCCGACGCGCTCACCCTCGCCACGAGCCGCCAGGTCGGCCACCCCGTGCGCCTCCTGCTCGCGGGCCCCGGCCTGGACGGCGAACTCCCGGCCGCCGATCTACGCCCCCACCTGGGCGCCCTGATCCACACCCTCACCCCCCGGGACGTCGAGGCGATCAGCCCGGTCCTGGACTGGCACCCCTCCGAGGCGACCGCCATGCTCGCGGCCACCGCCCGGGGGGAACGCGGCACCTGCGAAATCCGGGACGCGGGGCTCTCCGTGCCGCTCAGCGACGAGAGCCCGACCATCCACGAGGTCGATCTCCACGAGGCCCTGAACCGCAGCCGGCTGGCCCGCGCGATCCTGGGGACCACCAGCCTGGACGAGGCGGAGCGACACACCCGCGAGATCTGCGGCTCTTCGGAAATCGACTACGAGCGCGACAAGGCCGCACGGCTCACCGACCAGCCGACGGCCGAGCTGGACCCCGAGGCCGTCCTGTCCCGGCTCGACCGGTTCGAGGCCGACGCCCGCGACCGCGGAGTCACCCACACCACCTTCCGCCGCATCACCGAAGCCCTCGGGGTCCCCGGCACCCGACGCCGCGAGCTGCGCGCCCTGTTGATCAGCAGTCGTCCGGAACAGTTCGCGGCACCCCTGTGGCGTATCGCCGGGGAACCCGACGCCAGACCTGGGTGATCTTGAAGCGTATTCGCTGAGTGACAACTTTCTCCACGGGGTCAAGGCGCCGCGCAAGCGCGGCCCGCCGGCGCCGGCCGCCGCTCCCCGCCCCGGTCCGAGTCCCGTGCCGGGCAACAACGCGACACCGCCCGCCGCCCGCCGCCCGCCGCGCCCGCCGCCCGCCGCCCGCCGCCCGCATCAGCGTCTGCTCACCGACCGGCAAGGCATCCGTCGCGCAGGCGACACGCGGCTGCGCCGTCCGGGCCGGTACAGCCGTCGGCTCGGCACCCCGGGCCGCCCGCCCGGCCGGGAGTACGCTGATCTCACCGAGAACTTTCGGGCGCACGACCACGGCAGCGCCGTGGTGAGTGACAGGTGGCCGCCGCCGATCCCGAAAACCCGCTGTCGGCTCCCCGCACCCTGGCACTCGCCGAGAACAGCCGGGACGGAGAAAACACATGGGAATGGGAAGGGGGACCCGTACTCAGGTGAGAGGCCCGACGCGGTCGAGCCCGGATGACCGGCCGGTCGGTCCGGTCGTCGACGTCCCCGGTGGAGCGATGGCACGAGCAATCTCTTCGTCGTCCCACCACGCCGCAGCCGATACGCGCCGATCATGGCGGGGCAGCGGATGACGCCCGGGCGGCGCGTGGACCGCTCCGAGAGCTTCGGGGAAGCGCTGCTGGGAGCGATTCTCGACCGCGCGCACGAGCTTCCTCCCCATCTGCTCGGGCCGCTGGTCGCCGACGTGGTGGAGCGATTGGGGGGCCGCCGTCCGCAGGTGCTGCTGCAGGACTACGACCAGCTGACACTCGTACCCCTGCCCGGCGAGGGCCTCGCGGAGGGAGAACCGGAGGTGATCGACGACTCCGGCGCCGGTCGCTGCTTTCTCGACGCGGTTCCCGTCGAGCTGCCTGAGGACGACGGCGTACGGGTCCACCTGCCGCTGCTGGACGGCGGCGACCAGGTGGGGGTCATGGCGGTGACGCTGGACAGCGTCGATGACGACGACCGCCGCCTGCTGCACAGGATCTCCGGCCTGGTGGCCGACCTGCTGGTGACCAAGCACGGCTACTCCGACCTGTTCTTCCGTGCCCGACGCGGTGAACCGATGAGCGTCGCCGCGGAGATCCAGTGGTCCCTGCTGCCACCGCTGGCGATGATCATGCCTCGTGTCGCCGTGGCCGGGATCCTGGAACCCGCCTATGACGTGGGCGGTGACAGCTTCGACTACGCCCTCAACGGGGACGTCCTCCACGTGGTCATGATCGACGCGATGGGGCACGGCCTGGACGCGGCCACGATGGCCGCCGTGGCCATCGGCTCCTACCGCCACGCCCGCCGCGCCGACATCGGGCTGTCGGAGATCTACGACTTCATGGACCGCGCGGTGGCGGAGCAGTTCGGTCCCGAACACTTCGTCACCGCGCAGGTGATGCAGCTGGATGCGACGACAGGACGGGTCCAGTGGGTCAATGCAGGGCACCCGCCGCCGATCCTCGTCCGCGACCACCGCGTCGCGGACCGCCTGGACGCCCCGACGACCCTCCCTGTCGGCCTGGGGGGTCCGGAGCCACGGATCGGCGAACTGGCGCTGGAGCCCGGGGACCGCGTCCTCTGTTTCACTGATGGACTGATCGAGGAGCGCAAGAGCGATGGGGAGGAGTTCGGGGAGGACCAGCTGATCGACTGTGTGAACCAGCTGGAGAGAACCGGCCGCGGGGTCCGGGCGGTGACGCGCGCTCTGTCCCACACGCTCAAGCGGGCGCGGGGCGGACACACCACGGATGACGCGACGCTCCTCATGGTGGAGTGGCGCGGCTGACCCACCACTGCCGTCCGCCACCATGCCGCCGGCCTCGGCCAAGGGACGGCCTGTCCCGCGGCGATGTGACCTTCATCGCCATACGGGCATTTCGCCGCTACGCCATCCGCTGACGACGGCAGCAGCGGCAGATCTCCCGTCGACGGAGGTCACAAGGCTCTGGACGAAAGTACACGACAGGAAGAGTCGCACCCGCGGAGGGCAATATCTGTGTCCGTGACATGAGAAATAGGTACGGGGC
Organism: Streptomyces sparsogenes; assembly: GCF_001704635.1. Taxonomy (GTDB): domain Bacteria; phylum Actinomycetota; class Actinomycetes; order Streptomycetales; family Streptomycetaceae; genus Streptomyces; species Streptomyces sparsogenes. Next base: position 63,735 of record NZ_MAXF01000055.1, read on the forward strand.
ACGACGAGTATTCCTCGACCGTCTACCGGAGCGCAATTATCCACCGCGCAGGGCCGATCCCACCGTGCTACTGTCGATCTCAGTTGCAGGTGTGGTTGCCAGAAGGTTCATTTCCAACGGGGTAATCATCACGGCGACACGGTATTCGCACAGGGCGAATTCCTGACACCGTCTCCGAAGGGGAAATGAAATGGCTACTGGCACCGTGAAGTGGTTCAACGCGGAAAAGGGCTTCGGCTTCATCGAGCAGGACGGCGGCGGCGCCGACGTCTTCGCCCACTACTCGAA
>NZ_MAXF01000056.1 GCF_001704635.1 Streptomyces sparsogenes
GCCGCCCAGGCGCGAACTGCTGGAAGGCCAGAAGGTGTCGTTCGACATCGCGCAGGGCCAGAAGGGCCTGACGGCCGAGAACATCGTGCCCGCCTGACACAGGCGCTGACGTACTTCGCAACTGGGGCCCGCACCTCTGGGGTGCGGGCCCCAGCTCGCTGCTTTCAGGGCGCGCGGTGGGAAGGCTCCACCGCATATCCGACCGGTGACACATTCCCCGTCGGTCCGACTCGCCCCACATCGACTTCGACTCGTCTCGAGATTCTCTGCGCCGCTCATCTGCTGCGGGAATTCCTTGATACGTGTCCCATCAAGGAAGGTTCCGCATGAAGCGTGCCCGCACATCCCGAACGTACGACCGCCTGGGAGGAGGCGGCGCCAACCGCTCCGGTGGTCCGCGCCGTTCCAAGGGCTACGGAAACCGACAGGCCGGACGGCCCGTACAGGGCGAGTTCGCACCGCCGAAGACGATCACACCCGCGCTGCCCGTCGCCGAGTCGTTCGCCGATCTCGCCATGCCCGCGCGGCTGTTGGCCACGCTCGGCCACGAAGGCGTGACCGTACCGTTCCCGATCCAGGCGGCGACCCTGCCGAACTCCCTGGCCGGTCGTGACGTACTCGGCCGTGGCCGCACCGGCTCGGGCAAGACCCTCGCCTTCGGCCTCGCCGTACTGGCCCGTACAGCGGGGCGGCGTGCCGAGCCACGGCAGCCGCTCGCCCTCGTCCTCGTCCCCACCCGCGAGCTCGCCCAGCAGGTCACCGACGCGCTCGCTCCGTACGCCCGCTCCGTGAGCCTGCGGCTGGCCACCGTCGTCGGCGGGATGTCCATCGGCAGGCAGGCCGGTGCGCTGCGCGCCGGGGCTGAGGTGGTCGTCGCGACACCCGGGCGGCTCAAGGACCTCATCGACCGGGGCGACTGCCGGCTGGACGATGTCGGCATCACGGTCCTCGACGAGGCCGACCAGATGACCGACATGGGCTTCATGCCCCAGGTCACCGCCCTGCTCGACCAGGTGCGTCCCGATGGGCAGCGGATGCTCTTCTCGGCCACCCTGGACCGCAACGTCGACCTGCTGGTCCGCCGCTACCTGACGGACCCGGTAGTCCACTCCGTCGACCCGTCGGCGGGCGCGGTCACCACGATGGAGCACCACGTACTCCATGTGCACGACGCGGACAAGCATCGGACGACCACCGAGATCGCGGCACGAGACGGTCGAGTGATCATGTTCCTCGACACCAAGCACGCGGTGGACCGGCTGACCAAGCACCTGCTGGGCAACGGTGTCCGCGCCGCGGCCCTGCACGGTGGCAAGTCCCAGCCGCAGCGCACGCGAACCCTGGCCCAGTTCAAGAGCGGGCATGTGACGGTACTGGTGGCGACCAACGTCGCGGCGCGCGGGATCCACGTCGACAACCTCGACCTGGTCGTCAATGTGGATCCGCCCAGTGACCACAAGGATTACCTGCACCGCGGCGGTCGTACGGCCCGCGCCGGCGAGTCCGGCAGCGTCGTCACCCTGGTGACCCCTGATCAGCGGCGCGGTATGAGTCGACTGATGGCTTCCGCAGGCATCACCCCCCGGGTCGCCCAGGTGCGTTCAGGCGAGGCGGAGCTGAGCCGCATCACAGGTGCCCAGGCCCCTTCCGGTGTCCCGGTCGTCATCACCGCGCCGGCCGTGGAACGTCCCCGCGGCGCGTCCTCTTCGTCCCAGGCACGTCGGGGCCGCCGGGGCCGCGCCGGCCAGGGCCGCCCCGTCGGTGAAGCGGCGCGCCGCAGGGCACAGCGGCGGCCCGGCTTCGGCTCGGCTGCCTAGAGCAGTTCTGATCCCAAGCCAATCCCCTTGCACGGGCCTGATCACCCTGGCCCGGATCCGTCTACGGGACGTCCTCGACGGACCGTTCACCTCACCCGGCTCTTGGCCCGACGCCGTCAGGGAGCATGGCCGGCCGTTCTCCTTCTTCTCTGTGAGGCATCATGCGCTGTGTCATCGCCCGGTACCCGTTCGAGCTGACCAAGAGGGGGGTGCTGGCGTCGATGAAGGGCGTCACGCCCGAGCTCGTCACGGGTGAGTCCGTGACCATCGGCCGCCGCCGTTACCCCGTCAAGCAAGTAGGCCAGGTCATCACCCGACAGGACCGCCGCGACTTCACCAGCGGCGAAGTCGTCCGGGCCATGACCCGCCTCGGCTTCACCTGCCACAACCACCCCGAGGCCGTGCCGATGGGTGTCCCCACCCCGCTCCAGACCGCGTCGGAGCTGCTCGGGGGGACCGCCTCCCCGGCGGTGTGAGGAGAGGCGGAAAACCGCCGCCAGAGACCCGGTGAGGGCCCTGCCGACGCGCGTCGGCAGGGCCCTCACCGACGTATCGCCGTCCCGGCGTCCCGCCGCCTCGCCGTCCCGGCGTCCCTGCGTCCCTGCGTCCCTGCGTCGGGCGGTTCCAGCCCCGGTTCGCGTTGATCACATGGGCGCGGGGGTCGGCTCAAGCACGTGGGACTCCGGGATGCGGATGAGTGAAGACGCACACGGTCGGCCCATCCGTCCCGTCGAGTGGGCGCTTGCTCGCCCAACTCCGCGCCTGCTCAGCTTCATTCGCCTCGAGAGCCCCAAGGAACCCATGGCGAGAAACACCAGCGACAGAATGTACCCGGCCACCGCTTCCCTCCTTGGCAGGCAAGTCGGCGGAGTCTAACCGAGAACCACCGTGGTCAGGGGGGTGGCCGGGGCATGTGCGGTGAGGAGGCCGGCCGCCCGGTCAGGTTGCGCGGCGGGTGATGTGCAGGCCTCTCAGGGGGAGCTGCTGGGGATCACGCAGTTCTTCGGCTGTGGCCGGCCGGTGGGCCAGCCGAGGCCGACGAACTTGAGCTTGCCGTCGCCCTCCCGGCCCGGGTCCAGCTCGACGATCGCGGTCGGTTTGTCGTACGCGTTTCCGCCGCTGGTCAGGCATATCAGGCCGCTGGTGCCCGGCACGCGGTGACGGGACTGGAGCAGGGACCACTGCCGGCCGACTTCCTCGCGGTCGGGCACCGCCTCGGCGCCGCCCTTCTGGGCCTGGTGGAGTGCCTTGCCGATGGTGACGAGGCCGTCGTGGACGAGCATGGTCCGGGAGTCCTCCAGGTCGGGGGCGGAGCCGAGCCGTATGCCCTCGCGGCGGGTGGTCTCGATGAGCTTCTTGAGGGTGTCCAGGGCCGCCTTGGGCTCGGTGAGGTACTGGGGGAGTTCCGCCTTGGTGGGTTCGCGGTCGTGGGTTTTGGCCCACTGCCTGGTCCAGGCGGCCAGCTCGGTGTTCCAGGCGTCGGGGTGGGCGGGGGCGGCGTACTGCACCGTCACCTTCGCCTTGCCGTCCTCGCCGCGCAGCTGGTCCCAGTCCTTCCGCGTCATGGACTGGCGCAGCGAGGCGGCGTCGGAGCCGCTGACGATGGTGTAGTGCCGGTCCTTGCAGCCCACCTGGGCGAGCTTGAGGGCGAAGATCCGCAGGTGCAGGGTGCGGCCGGCGAAGTAGACGGTGTCGGCCTCAGAGTCGCAGATGTTGTTGGCCGTCTGGGTGAACTGGTTGCCGGTCGAGCCCGGCTCGTCGATCGCGGGGGACTCGAAGGACATGGCGGCGGGGCCGGGCGGGCCCGTCTCCTCGATGCCGTTGAAGGCCCTGGCCAGCGACTGGTTGTAGCTGTCCGGGCGCCTGTCGTAGACCAGCACCGTCTTGAGGTTCTCCCGGCCCTGTTCGCGCCTGAAGTCGGCCAGCGCCTGGGCCGCGTCGTGGTTGGAGGGGATGATCCGGGCCAGGCCGGGGAAGCGTGGCTTCGCCATTCCGTCCGCCCCGTCCTCGTTGGCGATGTCGTCCCCGCTGGCCCGGGAGGCGAGCACCGGGATCCGGTGTTCGGTCAGCCGCCGGACGGCTTCCTCCGTGGTGTCGAGGGTGAGGTTGAAGCCGGTGACGGCGCGCAACCGGTGCTCAGAGGAGTCGGCCATCCGCAGCAGGGTGTCCACGACCTTGTCCTGGTGTTGGTAGTCCCGCCCGGGGTTGGCCAGCACCAGCCGGATCTTCGGCGGTTCCCCCTCGCCCTCGTTGGCCTGCCGCTGGCCCAGGTACGCGCCCTGGAGGTCGCTGCGCATCTGGCGCCGCAGGGCCGGCCTGGCGGACTGGAGCGGCAGCATCATCGCGACCGTGACGTGCGGCTGGTCGTCGATCCTCTTGTTCTCGTCGGCGATGGCCCGGGCGACGTCCCGGATCTCGGGTGTGCCGAAGTCGTAGCCCGCGCCGTCGACGCCGACGCACTCGCCGTCGATCCGCTCGACCGCCTCGATTCCCTGGGTGCAGGTGTCCGTCTTCCGGATCACCGAGCAGGCGTACATGCCGCCCGCGACGGCCGCCGCCACGGCCAGTAACGCGTAGAGGATCTTCTTCCATCTGGGCATCCCCGCTACCTCCTCCGCCCGAGCTGTCCGGTACAGGTGCAGCGCAGCAACGGCTGCTCGTTCTCCGCCAGGGCGCTCCACTCCGTGGCCGTCTTGCCGAGCTGTACCGCGCCGTCGAACTCCATGATCGAGAGCAGCCCGAGCAGCCTGGCCAGCGTGCGGGCCGTCTCCGTGCCGGTGGGCCTGGTCCGCTCCTCGCACAGCCACACCGCGTGCAGCAGCTGGTCGACGGTGCGGCGCAGCGCCGGTCCGTCCGCCGCCACCAGGCCCTGGGCGCGCTCCCGCCGGGCGTCCGCTCCGCCCGGATACGGCGCCTGGGCGATCTCCAGCAGCTCGGCGCACCACTCGCGGGGGCGGCCGGGGAGTGTGGCGGCCAGGTGGCTGACCACGTCGTCGGCGCCGCCGGACACCAGGTGGTGGTTCATCCGGTGCGCCGTGACCGAACGGAACGCCCCGCCGCTCGGCGCGCCCCTCGGGTCCGCCTCGGCGCGTCCCGCGTAGTGGTCCCGCAGCAGGTGGTGGTCGGCGTGCCAGGCGGCGCCGCCGGGGCGCAGCCCGTACAGCCGGTGGACCAGGAGCTGGCGCAGCCCGAAGTCCCCGATGAAGTGCCGCTCGCAGCCGGGCCATCCGGTGTCGGTGAGCAGCTGCGAGACCTGATGCGCGGTCAGGGCGTGGACACGTCCCGACTGGTGGTGGCGGAGCAGGACGTCCGCGCACTCCTCGTCGTGGGCCACCGACAGGTGGGTGAGCAGATCGAGCCACTGGTCGCGGTGTTCGGTGGGCAGGCGCACCGGGAGCTGGTCCAGCACCAGTTCGCGCAGCAGCACGTCCGCCACCGGGTGCTCCGAGGCGCCGTCGCCGGGGAGGCGTAAGGGGGCGTCCAGTAAGTCCCGGTCGTTGGCGTCCGCCGGCATCCGGAAGGCGGCGGCAGCGGCGGCCAGCCGGATCACGGTGTGCGGCCGTCCACCGCTCAGCCGTGCCACGGCGGCGTCGATGCGGCGGCGGTTCGCGGCGCCCTCCGGCTCCGCGCGCTGCTGCCTGCGCTCGGTCTCCCGGCGGAGCTGGTCGCCGGTGAGCAGGGGCATGCGCAGCAGGAGCACGCCGTCGGCCAGCGGTGCGCGGTCCGCTCCCGTGTCGGTGGGCCGGGTCCACGCGGGTGGGCCGCCGTCGGCGGGCCGGAACTCCGCGGGGGGTACCACCTCGTGGGGCGGCAGGCCGCCGTGCAGGAAGGCGCCGCCGTCGGCCCGGCGTGCCGTGCCCACGATCACCACGCGGTCGCGCTGCCCGCCCCGGCGGTCGCTGAGCACGGCGCGCAGCAGCCGCTCCCCCAGCGGTGACTCGGCCCGGTCCAGCAGCAGCCCCGGGCGGCCGACGCGGCGCAGCCAGCCGACCGCCGACGCGTACGCCGCCTCCAGGTCCTCGCGCAGCGCCCGGAAGAGGAAGCTCTCCGCCAGCTCCCGCGACTCGCCGCCGGCCTGGAAGTCGGCGGCGAGGTTGCGCAGCCCGTCGCCGGGCTGGCCGGCCGCGCCGGGATACACGCCGTAGATCCGCTCCAGCTCTTCCCTGCCCCGGGGTGCCAGCCGCTCGAAGAGCGCGTCCAGCAGCGCGTTGTGCAGCGCCGCCGAGTACGGGTCGATCGCCTGGCCGGACAGGGTCGTGAGCAGGTTCCGTACGGTTCCGCTGAGCACGCCCCGCCAGAAGTCGCCCGCCCCCAGGCCGCGCAGGCGCTGCTTCTGGGGCAGCTCCTCGTACCGTTCGACCTCCGTCGCGACCGCCGCCGGGGTGCCGTCCGCGACACCGGTCGCGATCACCGCGAGGCCGGTGAAGAGGCGCGGGAAGGCGAACGAGCCGCCCGTCCCCTGCCAGCCGCACAGCCGTCGGGCGGCCTCGACCAGGGCCTCGGTCGCGGCCGAGCGGGCGCCCGGCTCCGGCTCCGCCCGGTCCGCGTACACCGGTGAGCCGCAGTCCAGGTAGACCACCGGCACCCTGGTGGCGAAGCGGTCCCGCACCGCGCGCAGCAGCCGCCCCTTGCCCATGCCCGGACCGCCGGTGAGCAGCACGACGGGCAGGTCGGGCCCGTACAGCGGCTCCCGGCCGCCGCCCGACGGCGACCGCCCCAGCAGACACGCGAAGAAGCCCTCGTCGCTGAGCAGTTTCTCGAACCCCAGGTCCTCACACACGGACCCCCCCATGGAGTACTCGCCCGCTCCGGGAGCGGGTGACCGGTGACCGATGTGCTGCAAAGGAACCAGTGGAACACGGAATGTTCGGTTCGGACAACGATGACCGAAGTGGATCATTCAGGCACGGTGTGGCCTTCGTGTCCCGCGCGTGTCACCTGTGCCGGTGCCGGAACGTGACCACCACTGTCACGAACAGGATCGCGAGCACGATGGCGTACCAAGTGATCACTTCCGAAAAGCGGTCGACGGCCAGGCCCGCCGCTGCAGCCGCCACGCCGAGGACCTCTCCATGTGCGGTGTTCATCGAGATCGCCTTCTTCTGAACGGCGTTTCCGTTGAACGGCGTGATGCGTCGCTCTCCCTGATTTCATTGAACACCCGGACCCCGGGTCTCGTCAGGGACGACCGCCGTCTCGGCACCGCCCTCCCTTAGATATAGGGCTGGGTTTTACAAAAATGTACTTCTATAAGGCCACGAGGCGGTCGACACATTGCTCGCCCTCGGTGTCGAATGGCCCGTCCCCGTAGTGATCGACGAGTTTCCTTACCTCGCCAATGCCAACCCGGAGCCGCCCTCGATCATCCAAGAGGCGCTACGGCCCCTGCGTGATCAACGCACCGGGGGCGCCGAGTTCTGAGGCATCATCGATCCCCACCTGGCGACAAAGGTGAACGCGGTCGTCGGTGACACCCCGGCCTATCGGCATGAGTTCGCCCGTGGCACCACCCCCGAGGAGCCGGACGACTTCGACGACCGGGTCGTCCGCACCGTCCTCAACCCCGAAACGCCCCTCTTCCGCGAGGCCGCTATCTGCTCGCCGAAGAACCCCACCTCCGCGACACGGCCCTGTACCTGCCAGGGCTGGCCGCCGTCGCCGACTGCAACGCCACCCGTGGGGGCATGGCCAGCTATTCCGGACATGCCTGGCCGCCGCACTACGGCTTCCGCCAGGAGATGGTCGCGGTCGCTGTCCGGCAGACCGTCGCTGGCGCCCTCACCGTGGGGTCGGCGCTTCACTCGTACGGGTAGTCGTTCGGTTGTTCGCCTCCGGCCTGCGACCGGACGCACTACGGTCGGGGGCCACGAAAGTCTCTGGCCGCCGGCTCGCCCCAGGAAGGCACCGTGAGCAACCAGCCTCTGTCATCCAATTCACATGTTTTCGCGAAAGCGGCGACGGAAATGACCGCCGATGAGATCGACCGTTTTCTGTCGTCCATGGCCCGCGCATCGGACTTACTGCTTCGAGAGAGCAACGCGGAGGAGCACCGCAGGGACGAGCTAAATGATCTCAACGAGGCCTTGATCCAGCGAAGGGCCAATGGTCAGGGTTCCATGGCCGACCCGGATTCCGTACTGCTCTCGGTCCGTCTCAGGCTGGCCACCGACGCCGCGACGAGACAGCGGAACGCGGCCCGCGAATTCGTCTCGTGGTGGGCCGACGCGGCGACGGTAGCTTGGCGGGGCGCCGCCCTTGGTACCCCTGTCCAGTATGCCCGTTTGGCCGGAGCGGCCCCGGAAACCCTGCTGGCCGACGAGGAGTTTGCCGCTCTGCCAAAGATCGACGAGCATACGCGTCAGCTGGTGGAGCTGAGCGCCTCCCTCGCCTCGCCCCCGTATCCGCGGCCCGCGAAGGGGGATACCGAGGACCTTGTTGCTATGACCGAAGACTTGGCTTCACGCTCGGGACTGCGCATTCGTGTCAACAACGCGGGTGATGTCGAGGCCGTGGAGGGTGAGGATCCAGAAGCCCGACGCTGTCGCCTGTGGGGTGACTTCTGGGTCGAGCATCGAATCCCGGCCCTACCCGGGCCGGAAGATCTGGAGGAGCTGTTCACCCGGGCCCCTTCGGACATCGGGACGCGCTTGCGGGCTGCCACGAAAGCGGTAGTGGGAGCCGTGGTCGCCGCATCTCGCATGGACGAGATGGAGAGCAAGGAAGCGGCGTGGACGGCCGAAGAGATCGAGGATTACGACAGACTCATGGAGCAGTGGTGCGGGCTGACGGTTATGTTGGCCGACTATGCCCGCATCATCACGAAAAGTCTCCCCGCGCTACGATCTGTAGGCTCTGAAGGCGCCTCGGCCTAGGCACGGGCCTTCTCCTCGGTGCTGGTGAAGGCGGTGTTCCGGTAACTGGCGTACGCGTGGGTGCGCCGTCCCCCCTGAGCGCCGCCAGCAGCGGGGCGGGGCCGTGGCAGACCACGGACACTCGCAGGCTGCTCTCGACCACCGCGCGAGGATCCGGCCGGCGTCGGCCGCCAGGTCCTCCATGGGGCCGTGGGCGGCGACAGCCGGCACCACGGCGTACAGGTTCGGCATGGTGAGCTCGGCCCGGGCGGACAGCTCCTTGCCGAAGACGGTGCGCCAGTAGCGGCGGGTGCGATGGGCACGTCCTCCGCGTAGCTGGCCAGCGGCACGTCCCGCAGCGCGGCGCAGGGGTCGTCAGCCGCCGGGTGCTCCCCGACGAGCCGCGCCCAAGTGTGGGGCCGCGGCCAGGACGTACTCCTTGTCCGCCAGCGGGACCGAGGCCAGCACGCGGCCGCGGGGCCGCTTGGTCGTGATGACCAGATCGTGCCGGCCCGTGCGCATGTCCTCCAGCAGCGGATCGGTCAGCCTCTGCATGACGCGCAGATGGACGCCCTTTGCGACGAACGGGGCGAGCGTCGGCAGCACCTGGGCGCCTGCCCCCCGTCGCGCTGCGCGACGCACGCCTCGACGAGTAGACGCCGTCCACGTCCTCGGTGACGGGCACTGGCTACAGCGTGCTGCCCCGCTCGCTGGTCCCTCGCGATCCTCCACGACCCGGACGAGCCGCCGCTCAACACGCTCTGTCTCGTCCAGCGCCCGGGCGCTGGACGCCAACCCGAACATCATCCGGGTCCTCGAGCGGTTCCGGCGCGCGGCGCGCAGCTGGTGGAGACGGTGTCGGCGAAGGCCCGGGCGAGTGGGGGGAGGGCGGCCCAGCGGCGTACGGCCCAGCCCACCGGGAGCGGGGGCAGCGCGGGTACGGGGATGAGGCGGAGGGGGCCGTCGTCGCCGGGGGCGGGCAGGCCTGGGAGGGCGGGGACGACGGCGTGGCCCAGGCCGAGCTCGGCGAGCAGCAGGGCGGTGTCCCAGTCGGCGACGCTGGTGTCGGAGCCGGTCCGGATGCCGAGTTCGGCGAAGGCCGCGTCCAGGCGCCCGCCGGAGATGGAGTTCGGCGGCAGTCGTACGAGGCGGACGTCCGCGAGGTCGGACACGTCGATCCGCGCCCGGGTCGCGAGGGGATCGCCGACCCGTACGGCCAGCACCCAGGGCAGGTCGACGACGGGCCGTTGCTCGACGCCCCGGACGGGGGCGCCGAGGGTGACCCAGGCCAGGTCCAGGTGGCCGGCGGTCAGGGCATCGAAGCAGCGGCGGCTGGAGCTCTCGGTCTGGAACTCCAGGCTCACCTTGGGGTAGCGCCGGCGGAAGGAGACGACCGCCTCGGCCATGAAGTGCCGTACGGTCGTGCCGCCGGTCGCGATGCGCACCGAACCGCCCTCGCCGTGCACGAGGTCCCCCAGGCGCCGCAGCGCGAGGTCGAGCCCGGCGATCCCCTCGGCGGCGGCGTCGCACAGAACGTGACCCGCGGCGGTGGGCGCCACTCCGCGCGGCAGGCGCTCCAGCAGGCTCACACCGGTCTCCCGCTCCAGCCGCTTCACGTGCTGGCTCACCGCCGACTGGGTACAGGCCAGCTCACGGGCCACGGCGCTGAGGCTTCCGGCGCGGCACACCGCCACGAACACCCGCAGGTCGTCCAGAGTCACGACCCCAGTTATAGCTTGGGTCTTGAGAGAAATCCCCAGGATTGACTGGGGTGAGCCGCGCCCGCGAAGATCGGCGCAGGGCCCAAGGCGGCAACCCGTACGGCGCCTTCGCGAGGATCCGGACCGGACGAAGGGGCCGCACGGGTGCCGACCGCCGGACGGGCATCGGGCTCCGTGCGGTCGGGTTCTGTGGCTTGGGCTCTGTGCGATCAGGCTCCGTGCGCCCCCCGTGTGCGTCACGGGCCGCCGCCGCCCGTCGCGGTTCTCGCAGGCCGATAGGCTGGGGCGATTCCTGAACGGAGGGCGGCCGAGGGTCATGGGCAGAGGCGAGGAGGGGCGCGCGGACGGGCCCGGGCGGCCGACGTCGCGGGATGTCGCCCGGCTCGCCGGGGTGTCGCACACCGCCGTGTCCTTCGTGTTCAACGACCGCGCCGAAGGAAACCTCTCCCCCGCCACCCAGGAGCGCATCCGCCAGGCCGCCGCCCGGCTCGGCTACCGCCCCGACCCCGTCGCCCGCGGTCTGCGGCGTCGCCGCACCGCGGTGATCGGTCTGGTCACGGACGAGATCGCCTCGTCGCCGTTCGCGGGGCGGCTGCTGCGCGGGGCCATGGAGACCGCCTGGGAGAGCGGCCATCTCGTGCTCACCATCGACTCCGGCGGCGACCGGGCCAAGGAGGACGCCGCGGTCGCCGAACTCCTGGACCGGCGGGTGGACGGGATCATCTACGCGGCCATGTCGCTGCGCCGGGTCCGGGTGCCCGAGGGGCTGCACCGCACCCGCTCCGTCCTCGCCAACTGCCTGCCGGAGGACGACTCCCTGCCGGCCGTCATCCCCGCCGAGCGCGCGGGGGGCCGTACGGCGGCGCGGCTGCTGCTGGACGAGGGCCACACCAGGGTGGCCATGGTCGGCGGCCAGGACGACATCGCGTCGGTCGAGCGGCTGCGCGGCTTCCGGGACGCCCTGCGGGTCAAGGGGGTCCTCGTGCCCAAGGAGTGGGTGCAGCGGACCGGAGGCGAGATCTCCGGCGGGTACGAGGGCGCGCTGCGGCTGTTCGACGGGGTCCCCACGGAGCGGCGCCCCACCGGCGTCTTCTGCTACAACGACCGGGTCGCGGCGGGCGTGCTGCACGCCGCGGCCCGGCTGGGGATCGCCGTCCCCGGTGAGCTGTCCGTGGTCGGCTACGACGACCAGGAGCACATGGCCGCGTACCTCGATCCGCCGCTCACCACGGTGGCGCTGCCGCACCGGGCGATGGGCGAGGCCGCCGCCCGGCTGCTGCTGGACGCCATCGACACCGGGCGGACGCCGCCCGCCACCGTGCGGCGGCTCGCCGGCCCGGTGGTCAGCCGTGCGTCGGTGGGACCTGCTCCCACCCGGTGACGGCGGCGGGGGACCCGGTCACGACGAGTTCGGGTACGTCGTCCGGGCGCCGGTAGACCCGCTCGGTGACGGTGGCCCGGTCGTCGACGAACAGCTCGACCAGCGATCCGTCCACGAGCACGCGCACCCCCCGCCCCGGGGCCCGCACCACGATCGGCTCCGCCCCCTCGGCCCCGGACGGCCCCCAGCCCCCGGTCCGCGGCCAGCCGCCGCGGTCGAGGGTCACGGTGCCCGCGTCCGGGTCCAGCCGCACCGTCAGCTCCGCGCCCGACGCGGACCGCAGCAGACTCACGGTTGTCAGGCCCCGGGCGGTGACGGTCAGGTCGTACGATTTCGGGAGCGGGACCCGGTCCGGGAGCGGGCCCGGGAGCGGGTCCTGGCCGGGGAGCGGGTCCTGGCCCGGGACCGTGTCCCGGTCCGGTGCCGTGACGAACGGCTCGGCCGCGCGCAGCAGGTCGAGTTCCGGGGCCGGTACGACGCGCAGCGCGCCGTCCGCGTGGACGTCCACGACCCTCGGCGCGGTGAGGACCCCGGCCCACCCCGCGCGCTCGATCTCGCGCTGTGCGCGGGCCTCCCAGGACCAGCCCCACATCAGGGTCCGGTCGGCCTCCTGGAGCACGGCGGGGGCGTAGAAGTCCCGCCCGTGGTCGAGCCGGCCGCCGGTGCGGGGCTCGAAGCGGGGATCGCCCCCGTCGCCCGGCCGCAGCCGTCCGGTCAGATACGCGGTGGCGCGCGGGTCGCCGTCCCACAGCGACACCACCAGCACCCAGTCCCCGCCCGCCGTCGCGTACAGCTGCGGGCACTCCCAGCCGGTCACCTTGTCGCCGAGCGCCACAGTCGCCACGGGGTCCGCGCCGTCCACGAGCACTCCGGCGAACCGCCAGTCGGTCAGGTCCTCGCAGTCGTAGAGCAGCACCGACGGGGTCCCGTCGGCGTGGCCCGCGCCGACCAGCGCCCACCGCCGCCCGGCGCACCGGAACACGAACGGGTCGCGGAACATGACCACGTCCAGGCCGGGGGGCGGGCCGGTCACCACGGGGGTGGGCAGCGGTTTCCAGTCGGTGAGGGCGTCGTCGTCCGGGTCGGCCGCGCGCGCCAGGCAGATCGTGCCGAGCCCGGTGTGGTGGCGGTCGACGCCGGTGTACACGGCCGTGGGCACGCCGCCGTCGTCGACCACGCACCCGGACCAGCAGCCCGCCTCGTCGGGGCCGCCGGGCGTGGGGGTGAGCGCGATGGGGTGGTGCTCCCAGTGGACCAGGTCGGGGCTGGAGGCGTGGCCCCAGTGGACATTCGTGTGGCGGGGGGCTTCGGGGTTGTGCTGGTAGAAGAGGTGGTGGCGGCCCCGCCAGCGGAAGGGCCCGTTGGGGTCGTTGATCCAGTTGGCGGGCGGGCGGACCCGGAAGCGCGGGGCGGCCGGGTCCGGGGACGAAGCGGCGGGATCCGGGGGCGAAGCGGCGGGGTCCGGAGACGAAGCGGCCGGGTCCGGGGGCGAAGCGGCGGGGCTCAACGGTTGACTCCTGCGGAGGTGATGCCCTCGCGCAGAGGGCGCTGGCCGACGACGAACACGGCGACGGCGGGGATCATGGAGAGCACGACACCGGCGAGCACCACCGAGATGGAGCCGGTGCCGAGGTTGCCCTGGAGCGAGACCAGGCCCAGCGGCAGGGTGTAGTTCTGGCCGGAGGTCTCGAGGATGAGCGGTCGGAAGAACTCGTTCCAGTGGTAGTTGAAGGCCAGCACGCCGACGATCGCGAGGCCGGGCGCGGCCAGCGGGGCGTACACCGACCGGAAGATCCGCCAGGGGCCGCAGCCGTCGAGCATCGCGGCCTCGCCCAGGTCCTTGGGCATGCCCAGGAAGTACTGCCGCATCAGGAAGGTGCCGAAGGCGGTCGGGAAGGCCGGAATGATCAGGCCGAGCAGCGTGTCCGTCAGGCCCATGGACTTCAGCACCAGGAACACCGGCACGATGGTGACCTGGAGCGGCACCATCATGGTGGCGAGCACCAGGCCGAACAGCGGCTTCTTGAAGCGGAATTCGAGGCGCGCGAAGGCGTACCCCGCGAGCCCCGCGGTGATCATCTGGCCGACCGCGATCAGGGCGGTCACCAGCGTGGAGTTGAGGGCGACCAGCCACACATCGATCTGGTCGAAGACCCCGCGGTACGACTCCGTCGTCGGATGGGTGGGGATGATCTTCGGCGGCAGGTCGAAGGACTCGGCCGGGGTGCGCAGCGAGGTGGACACGGTCCAGATGACCGGGCCCAGGGTGAGCAGCGCGCACACCGCCAGCCCGGCGATCCGGGCCCAGGGCGCGAGCGAGTGCCGCGCACGGATCGGTTTGGGGGCCGCTCGGTTCCCCGCCCGTCCCGTGGTGGCCCGGTCGGTCGTTCGGCTGGTGGCGGCCCGGCTCGTGGCCCGGCTCGTGGTGGCTTGGCTCATGGGACTCACCCGGCTCACTGGTAGTGGACGAAGCGCCGGCTGAGCCGGAACTGGAGGGCGGTGACCGCCATGATCAGGACGAACAGCAGCACGCCCACCGCGGACGCCGGGCCGAAGCGCAGCTGCTCGAACGCGGTCTCGTAGATGACCATCACGACGGTGCGGGTGGAGTCGCCGGGCCCGCCGTTGGTGAGGACGTACGGCTGCTCGAAGACCTGGAGCGCGTTGATGATGCCGACCACGGACGCGACGAGCAGGGTGGGCGACAGCAGCGGCAGGGTGACGCTGAGGTGCTTGCGCAGGCCGGTGGCGCCGTCGAGCGAGGCAGCCTCGTGGATCTCCTTGGGGATGTTGTTCAGGCCGCCGACGAACAGCAGGAACGAGAACCCGAACTGCTGCCAGACGTAGACCAGGATCACCGCGGCCATCGCCCCGTTCTCCGAGGTCAGCCAGGGCACCGGGGCGACCCCGACCAGGCCGAGGAGCCAGTTCACGACTCCGAAGTCCTGGTTGAAGAGGTACTTCATCACCACGGAGATCGACGCGGCGGACAGCACCAGCGGGAAGAAGAACGCCGACCGGAACACCGAGCGCAGCCACAGGGGCATCCGGCCGTTCACCGCCAGGGCCAGGGCCAGCGCGATGAGCAGTTGCAGCGCGACCGCGAGCACCATGAACACGAGGGTGTTGCGGAAGGAGACCAGCACGGTGGAGTCGCTGAACACCTCGCGGTAGTTGGCGGCCCCGGCGAAGCTCGGGTCGTCGATCACGTTCCAGTGGAAGAGGCTGAGGACGACCGAGCCGATGATCGGGACGACCGTGAAGACGACGATGCCGACGATGGTGGGCGCCAGGAAGAGCGTGGCCAGCAGCCGGGTCCCGCGGTCGCGGGCGGCGGGGCGCGGGGCGGCGGCGGGCGGTGCGGCCGGGCGCGGCCGCCGGGCCGGGGCCTGCCGAGTGTTCGTCGTCATACGTCACGCTCCATGGCCTTCTCCAGGTCGCCCTGCATCCGGCGCAGCGCGGGGGCCACCGCGCGCCGGGAGGCCAGGGCGGTGCCTGTGTGCTTGAGCAGCACCTGCTCGACCTCGGCGACCTGCGGGGGCGCGGGGATCGGGCCGGTGTCGGGGAACTTGTCGAGGGTGTCGTAGAAGACCTGCCAGTGGCGCGGGCCGGTCTCCCGGTAGCGGGCGGCGTCGAGCATCGAGCGGCGGGCCGGGGTGGTCTGGTTGGTCGTGAACAGCCGGCTGAGGGTGTCCCGGCGGGCGGCGTACTTGATGAACTCCCAGGCCTCCTCCTGCCGCTTCGAGGTGCGCAGCAGCGCGTAGCCGGCGGCGCCGAACTGCATGCGCTGGGTGCGCCAACGCGGGAAGTACTGCACGTCGTAGTCGGGCGCCTTCATGCCCGCCAGGTGCAGGCCGCCCGCCCAGAAGCCGCCCGCGGGGGTGACGCCGACCCGGCCGGTGGAGAACACGCCGACCAGGTTCTGGCCGTTGCCGCCCTCGGGGCGGGTGCACAGGCCCTCCTGGATGAGGGAGGCGAGGTAGTCGTACGCCTCCTCCACGCGGGCGTCGGTGGCCCGCGGGGTGGTCCACCGGTAGCCGCCGCCGCGCCCGCGCCGGGCGGCGGGCGGGTAGAAGGAGTCCCACAGCCAGGCTCCGCCCGGCGCCTTGGACTCGGCGAGCAGATTGGTGTCGTTGGCGAACAGCCAGGGCACCACGCCGCCCCACAGCCGGTTGGTCCAGAAGTACGGCGTGAAGCGGGAGCCGCTGGACTTCTTCATGTCCCGCAGCAGCGCGGTGAAGTCGTCGCGGGTCCAGTCGGGCGCCGGGAAGGCCGCGCCCGCCCGCTTCAGCACCTCCTTGTTGAGGTACATGTCGGCCGCGTTGAACTCGACCGGAAGCTGGTAGAGGCTCCCCTCGTACATCATCGACTCGACCAGCGAGGGATGGACGTCGGCGAAGTACTCGCGCAGCTCTTCGGCGTCCCGCTTGACCCAGTGGTCCAGCGCGACCCCGAGGCGCCGCGCGAACAGCTGGACGCCCTCGGTGGCGACGTAGACGAGGTCGGGGGCGGTGCCCGCCGCGATCTGGGTGAGGATCTTCGCGAAGAAGTCGGACCAGTCGACGGCCTGGACGGCGTTGATCCGGAGCTTGATGTCGGGGTGCAGCTTCCGGAAGCCCTCGGTGAGCGTGCGCACGGCGGCCGGCCCGTAGGCGGGCCCGAGGGTGGCGACGACGAGGGAGCCGTCGTCGCGGCCGGGGATGTCGGCGCCGGTGAGGCGGTCCCAGTTGGCGGCGACACCGCCGAGGGCGGCGGCCGCAGCGCCGTACGCGCCGTAGCGCATGAGGCTGCGGCGTGAGGTGAGCGAGTCGGTCATCGGGGGGCCTAACTCGTGTTAGTCGCGGGTGACCTCCCGATGATGAGAACCCCTGCACGGGCTGTCAAGAGATGCCGCAGGGGTTGACCTTTAACGAGTTAGGTCTACAGTTCCGGTCCACCGAGCCGCAGTCCTGACGACGACGTCGGGGAAGGAGCCGCACCATGCATCACATATCGGGCAGGTCGGGCAGCAGTGGGATGTCCAGGAGGTCGCTCGTCGCCGCCACGGCGGCGGGCGCGGCCGGCGCGTTGCTGCCGGGGGTGGTGAGACCGGCGGCGGCCACGCCGAGGGGCGGGGCAGTGAGTGCCGCGTCGGCGAGTTATCGCGCCGAGTACCACTTCACGGTCCCCGACCAGTGGAAGAACGACCCGCAGCGGCCGGTCTGGATCGACGGCGAGTACCACTACTACTACCTGTACAACCCGGACTACACGACGGGCGGCACCACCGCGGGCACCGCCTGGCGCCTGGCCACCAGCACCGACCTGGTGTCCTTCACGGACCGCGGGATCGCCGTGCCCAAGGACACCACCCCCAACGGGGACGTGTGGTCCGGTTCGGCGGTGGTGGACACGGAGAACACGGCGGGCTTCGGCGCGGGCGCGGTGGTCGTCCTGGTCACCATGTCACCCGACGACAACGCCGACACCCAGGCCCAGTACCTGTACTACTCCACCGACGGCGGCCGCACCTTCACCCCGCACGGCACCGACCCGGTGCTGCCCAACCCCGGGGTGCGCGACTTCCGCGACCCCAAGGTGATCCGCGACGAGCAGCGGGGCCGCTGGGTGATGGCGCTCGCCGAGAACAACAAGGTGGGCTTCTACCACTCCCCCGACCTGAAGTCCTGGACCTACGCCGGCGGGTTCATCAAGGACGGCATCGGCGTCCTGGAGTGCCCCGACCTGTTCCGGATCACGGGCGAGGACGGGGTCCGGAGGTGGGTGCTGGGCGTGAGCGCCAACGGCAAGGCGTCCGGGCTGCCCAACACCTACGCGTACTGGACCGGCGCCTTCGACGGCGCCACCTTCACCCCCGACGCGCCCGACCCGCAGTGGCTCGACCACGGCTGGGACTGGTACGCGGCCGTCACCTTCGACAAGCGCGACAGGCACGGCACCCTCGACCCGCGCACGCGCTACGCGATCGGCTGGCTGAACAACTGGGACTACGCCAACACCACGCCCACCCTCGACCACGACGGCTTCAACGGCACCGACTCCGTCGTCCGCGAGATCACCCTCAAGCGCGCCCCCGACGGCACCCGCTACCTCGCCTCCCGGCCCGTCCGCGCCCTGGACGCCCATGTCTCCCGCACGGTGCGCCTGGGCGACCTGCGGGTCGACGGCCACCGGGTGCTGGGCTACACCGGCACCGCGTACGAGCTGACCACCGAGATCACCTGGGACCGGCTGGCCGGCGCGGGGCTTCAGCTGCGCCGCTCGCCCGACGGGGGACGCCACGTCGACGTCGGGATCTACGGCGACTACGCCTTCGTCAACCGCGGGCCCACGGCGAACCCGGACTCCTCGGGCCGCCGGCAGGAGAGCAGGAGCCCCTTCGACCCGGCCGCGCGGACGGTCCGGCTGCGGATCCTCGTCGACCGGACCTCCGTGGAGATGTTCGTCGACGACGGCCGGTACACCCACTCCATCGAGGTCTTCCCGGACCCCGCCGACACCGGGATCGCCCTGTTCACGCTCGACGGGAGCGCGGTGTTCAAGAACACCGTGATCCGCGAGTTCGCCCTCTGAGAGCCTGCCCGGCCCGCCCTCGGGCCCGGCCCGCCACCCGGCCGACTCGGCTATCGGGCGGTGCGGCAGCCACGCTTTCGAGTGGCGGGCCCGTGGGCGGTCTACGCCCGACCGGCCGTGGCGGTGAACGATCGGACGACCGGGCGACTCTCCGGTCGTAACCGAGTCTCCGACCGTTTCGCGAAGGCAGGCCACGTTGATCAACAGGCGGGACGTATTGCGGACAGGCACCCTGAGTGCCCTCGGCGCCGGGGCGGTGGCGATGAAGGCGTCGCCCGGCGCCGCCGCGGCGACCGGGACGGCGGAGCCGGTCAGCCCCCGGGACTGGAAGCGGCTGGCGGCGTCGCTCTCCCCCGGCGCCACCCTCTACCGGCCCGGGAACCCCGGCTACCCTCCGCTGGCACTCCCGTTCAACCACCGGTACGCCGGGATCCACCCCGCCGGCATCGTCGCCTGCGCCACCACGAGGGACGTACGCGAGGCGATCTGCTGGGCCCGCGCGGTGGGGCTGCCCGCCGTGCCCCGCTCCAGTCTCGGCCACAACTACGCCGGCTACTCCACCACCACGGGCCTGCTGCTCAACATGAGCCGGATGAAGAAGATCAGCACCGTGCCGGGGCGGGGCGCCGCCCGCTCCCGGGCATACGGGCCGATCAAGGTCGTCCACGGCGCGGGCACCGTCACCGTCGGGGCCGGGGTCACCAACGGCGACCTGCACCCGCTGCTCGAGGACCAGGGCATCTTCGTGCCGACCGGCCGCTGCCCCTCGGTCGGGGTGGCCGGGCTGGTGCTGGGCGGCGGTATCGGCTTCAGCGACAAGATGTTCGGCCTGACCTGCGACCGGCTGGTCGCCACGACCGTCGTGCTCGCCGACGGCCGCGTGGTCGAGGCCGCCGAGGACTCGGAGCCCGATCTGTTCTGGGCCTGCCGCGGTGGCGCGGGCAACAACTTCGGCGTGCACACCTCGTTCACGTTCCAGTACGAGCGGTTCCAGGGCGATGTGGGGTTCTACCGGCTCAGCTGGAACCTGGACTCCGTCCTGCCGGTGATGGCGACCGCGCAGCGGATCGCCCAGGAGACCGAGGACGACAAGCGGTTCCACCTCCGCCTCGGCATCGGCACCCATGGGCGAACCCGCGACCAGATCCGCGCCAACGCGGGCGTCAACGCGCTCGGCCAGTACTACGGCCCCCTCGACGAACTGCGGGCCGTCCTCGCCCCCCTGCTCGCCATCGGCACCCCGGAGGAGCGGGCCCGCAACTGCTCAGCCGTCCGCGAGGTCACCCCGGCCGAGGCGAGCACCCTGCTGAGCGCCACCACCCCGGTGGAGAAATTCGCCGCCAAGTCGGCGGTCCTGAACTCCCGGACCCTCCTCGACGACCGACAGGTCGCCGCCGCGGCCGAGCGGCTGCTCGACTGGCCGGGCAGCGGAAACCCGGAGGGCGCCGGGCTCGCGATGTTCGCGCTCGGCGGGGAGATCAACCGCGTACCGCGGCGGGCGACCGCGTTCGTGCACCGCGACGACCTGTTCATCCTCGCCGCCGAGACCTCCTGGGCGGACTACGACTCCCCCGAGGTCGCCGCCGCGAACGTGCACTGGCTCCACGACTTCTACGACGCCCTCTTCCCCGCGGCGCCTCCCGAGCACTCCTACCAGAATTTCCCCGACCCCAAGCTGAGGGACTGGCGGGAGGCCTACTACGGCGTCAACTACCCCCGGCTGGTCCGCGTGAAGCGGAAGTACGACCCGACCGACTTCTTCCGCTACCCCCAGGGGATCGGCTCCTGACCGCCCACACCATGCCGCCAGGCCCCTTCAGCCTTGCCGGTGAGGCTCGCGTTCATACGCGCCCGCGCGAATACCTCCTCGCCAGCCCCCGGCGAATGCCACGCAGGTAGGCGGCCTTGACACCGCGCTCCCGCAGGGTGATGGTCGTGCAACCGAGAGCAATCGGATCGCAGAGGAGAGGGCATGAAGTTACGTTTCCTGGGGATCATCCCGAACACGCCCGTTGACGACTCGCCGACCATCTGGCTGGACGAGGACACCGGGGATCTACTGATCCAGTCCTACAAGGCCACCGAGGAAGAGGTGAAGGCGTGCCAGGAGATCGGCTCAGTCCCGGGCCACTCCACGGAGGTTCCCGATCACGAGACGATCATCCGGCTTCCGGCCGTGATGCTGAGGTACATCCCTCGAGTGCAGGACGGCAATGGTGAAGTACCCCGTACGTGAAGGACTCGCCAAGGCGCAGCACTCCGCCGTGCACTTGGAGATGCGCGACATCTATACACCGGATGATCCGGAGTTCGCCCGATGGCGTGGTGGCCATCGGTACCACGATAACCCCGCCAGGCTGCCTGAATGGTGGGCGCCTTGGCGTGACTTGGTAGCCGAGGCGACAGCGCGTGGCGTCGTGATACGCAGGGCCCGGATCGTGTCCGAGCCAGTCACGGACTACATCCGGTTCGAGCACCACTTCACGTTCGCCAATGTCGCGGCGGGCGAGTTGGTGCGCTGGCTGCCGAGGCGCGACGCAGCCGACATCGCGCTACCCGGTACCGATCTGTGGATGTTCGACGAGTCCTCAGTGTTGTTCACCTTCTTCTCCGGGAGTGGTGAGGTGGTCGACCGGGAGTGGCGTACCGAGCCGGCCGTCACACAACTGGTGAGTTCAGCGTTCGAGGCGGTCTGGGAGCGGGCCACGCCGCACGAGGAGTACAAGCCGGTCTGACCCGGTCGGTGCCATGCCCATATCAGGATCGTCAAGCGTTCAAGCGGCCCGGAAGGTCCTCGCTGACCGCCTTCGGGAGATGTGCAAGGACGCCGGGCTGGACGGCAAGCGACTGGCTCAGGCGTGCGGGTGGCACCCGTCCAAGGTGTCGCGGATCTCCACCGCCAAGGCCTCACCGTCCCCTGACGACATCCGCGCGTGGTGCCGGGCGTGCGGCAGGGAAGACCGGACAAACGATCTGATCGCCTCTCTCCGGGCCGTCGAGGGCATGTGGATCGAGTGGCGCCGGATGGAACGGGCGGGTCTGCGCCGTGCGCAGGAAGCCGTTCTCCCTCTCTTCGAGCGCACCCGCTGGTTCCGGTCGTACTCGTCATGGCTGGTCCCCGGTCTGATCCAGACGTACGGGTACACCGAGGACGTGTTGCGCGCGGTCCAGCGAAGGCGGGTCCAGATCGATGACGTGGCCGACGCTGTGGCGGTACGCATGGAACGTCAGCGCGTGCTGTGCGAGGGGCACCGCCGCTTCGTGTTCCTCATCGAGGAGTCAGTTCTCCGGAACGGCCTGGGCGAGGCGGACACGCAGCTTGAGCAGCTTGAGCGCCTGCTCACGGTCGGCTCACTGCCCAACGTCAGCTTGGGCGTGGTGCCTACTCGTCTCGGCCGCCCCCGGATGCCGGTAGAGGGCTTCTGGATCTACGACACGGCTCAGGTCAACGTCGAGCTCGTGTCGGGCTATCTCACGCTGACGCAGCCCAGCGAGGTGCGGGCCTATGCCGACACGTTCACCATGCTGGCCGACATGGCCGTCTACGGGGCAAGGGCTCGTGCACTGATCAGGGCGGCTATGGATTCGCTCGGGTGATCCCCGTGCAATCACGCGCAATTCCCTGTGAGTCGCGGTCGCGCTCTTCGTAGCGTGGTCACCATGCGAAAGGCGTGAAGGCGTCGGAATGAGCGAGCCCAGCGTCGCTTCGCGATCGGGGTACGGAGCAACGACCACATCAAGGGGAGGAGCACGGCGTGATCAACGTGCAGATCGTCACGGCTGCCGATGGCGGACAACATGGTGGAGGCGGAGGAGACGGAGGCGACGGGCATCCCGGCCAGCCCTGGTCGCCGCCACAGGAGCCGCCGTCCCCCGACGGCGAAACCCCGCCCGGCGACGGTACGCACCGCAAATGATGCCCACCTCGGTGCGAGTAGACCGCCCCAGCCGAAAGGTGCTGGGGCGTGTCCTCCTTGAGAGCCGATCACTGTCCTCGGACTGGGCTCCGACCTTCGCGGCCGTCGATCGGGCCGCCTTCCTGCCTGACCTGATGTGGCCTTTCGACATGGACACGGCTACCAGCGTCAGCGTGAACCGGGCCGACGACCCCGATGCTTGGTATGCCGCAGTCGACAGCAATATCCCCATCGTGACGCAGTGGGACGATGGCCGGCATACCGGCAGTGAACCAGGGCACGTGTCCACGAGTTCCAGCTCCATGCCCTCCGTCGTGTACGCGATGCTCCAGGACCTGGCTGTGGACACAAGCATGCGGGTGCTCGACGTGGGCACCGGCACGGGCGAGACGGCGGGTGCGCTGACACACCGCTGCGGCGGTCGGAACGTCACCACGGTGGAGGTGGACGGCTCCGTCTCGCGGCGGGCCCGCGAGCGGCTGCGCGCAGCCGGGTTGTCCCCGGATGTGGTGGTGGGCGACGGGTTCGAGGGCTGCCCGGACGCCTCGCCCTTCGACCGCGTTTTGGCCACTGTCGGCCTGCGGGAGGTTCCCGGGGCGTGGATCCGACAGACCCGCCCTGGCGGCCTCATCCTGGCACCGTGGGGGACCCGCTACAGCAACGCGGACGCCGTGGCGCGGCTGGTGGTCAAGGGCGAGTCAGCATCGGGGCCCTTCACCCGGCCCGTGGAATTCATGAAGATGCGCGCGCAACGGCTACCCGCATGGGACCACGGCGATTACGTTCCAGCGGATGGATTCGACCTTGCCGATACGTCCACCACCGACCTGGCAGAAGCGGATTTCGTCACAGGCCAGTACACAGCGCTGCCCTTCGCGCTGGGCCTGCGGGTTCGGGATTGTGTCCAGGCCGTGGCCGACAAGCGCGACGGCGCACGGCCCGTGTGGTTCTACGGGTTGACCGACCGCTCCTGGGCCTGCGTGATGTTCCGCGACGGTGACACGGCGCGCGTCTGGCAGTCGGGCCCACGCCGGTTGTGGGACGAGGTGGAGGCGGCTTACCTGTGGTGGGAGAACCGGGGCAGACCGGAGCACACCCGGTTTGGCCTCACGGTCACGCCAAAGGGACAGCGGGTATGGCTGGATGATCCGGCCGACTCCTGGGCCGTATGAGCAGCTCCCGCCCATCCCGGTCCCCGGGGCCATGATGGCCGGTGCGGAAGGTTCAGGTGGCGAACCCGATTCCGGTCCGGTGATCACGATGGTCATGGAGGCGTGCGATGCCGTCGAGCGTGCCCGGCTTCGCTGAGCTGCTTGGCCGGACCCAGCGGTCGGCCGCCCATCTGGAGCTGCGGGACTCCTACGCTCCTACAGAACGGTTCGAGGCATGGCGGCGCGGTGAGCGCATCAACTGGGACGATCGCGAGTCTTGGTGGCATCCCTACGATCAGCTGATCGCGGACACCGTGGCTCGGGGTGTGGCGATCCGCCGGGCCCGAGTCGTCTCCGAGCCCGTATCGGAGTACATCCGGTGGGAGCACTACGTCACCCACGCCAACGTCACGGCGGGTGAGGAGGTGCGGTGGCTACCCCGGCGCCAGGCCACGAAGATCCCTCTGCCCGGGAACGACTTCTGGTTGTTCGATGGAGCGTTGCTCAGAGTGCACCACTTCTCGGGTGACGGTGAGGTGGTGGAGGACGAGATCACAGCGGACGCGGAGACCGTGATGCTGTGCCTGAACGCCTTCGACGCAGTTTGGAAGCGAGCCATTCCACACCACCTGTATGAGATCTGACGCAAGCCGACTCCATGCCCCCCACACCCGCAGCGACCCTGACGAGGGGGAGCTTCGGAGCGGTGTCGGCGTACCCGTCAGGTGCGGCCGTAGCGCCCGCGGACGCTACAGCACCACTCAGGACGGCGAGAACTCGTACTGCAGCTCATAAAGGTGCCCGGCCTTGGCCATCACCGTGGCTTCAATGGGCCGTTCACCATCGCTGTACACGACCCGCAACGTCCGCAGGACGGGCAGATTCCCCGGCAGGCCGAGCACGGTGTACTGCTCCTGCGTCGGAACGCGAGCAGACACCTTGTCCACGCTGAGCCGTGGCGGATACCCCAGCTCCGCCAGCAACGCCGGAGTACCGCCCTTGATCTTGCGGCGGTCCATCATCACCGTCCCGCGAGCGAGTTCCAGCGGATAGTAGGACTTCACCAATTCCACCGGCTCGTCATCCAGCGACAACACCTGAGCCCGCAGCAGCGCCGTCCCTCCCTCCGGAAGCCGCAGCGCCTCCGCCACATCGGCGGGCGGTCTCACCTCGGCGACCTCCAGAAGGCGGCTGCTCCCCCGCGCCTGATGTCCGGTGGCCGCCTCACTGATCCATCGATACGGCTCACCCGGCGCGGCCGGCGCCATGTACGCGGCGGGCCGCATGGTGCGCTGCCGGTGCTCCCGTACGGTGACGGCAGCCCCGGCGCGGCCGAGCGCGAGACCTTCGTCCTTCAGCAGTTGCAGTGCCTTCTGCACGGTCGCGTTCGACGCGCTGAACCGCTCCTTGAGCTGCGCGGTCGAGGGAAGCCTGGCGCCCGGCCGAAGCTCGCCCGACATGATCTCGTCCCGCAGATCCGCGGCGATTCGCTCATGCAGCGACCGCCGGTCGATCGCGTCCTCATCGGCCTTGGGCACGGTCATCCCATCCTGAGTTCGTATCGAAGTCGCTGGCGGTGGGCGGGCATGGTGATGAGATCGGCCTGAATCGGCCGATCATCCCCGTCGAAGACGACCCGCTCAAGGCACATCACCGGCTCCAGCTCGCCGGTCCGCAGCAGCTCGCGCTCCTGCCGGTCGGGCATCCGTGCCGTCACATCCTCCCGCACCCGCTCCCCCACGTACCCCAGTTGTGCGAGCAGAGCGACGGCTCCCCCACGGATCTTCGCCGTGTCCGCGAGCCCCGTACCAGCCGCGATGCGGGCCGGATAGTAGGAGTCGGTCAGCTCACAAGGCTGCTCGTCCAGATACATGATCCTCCGCCGCACGACTACTGAGGCCCCCGCCTCAACCCCCAACAGCCTCGCCACGACCGCCGGAGCGGACACCTCTCCGGCCTGGACGACGCGCTGAGTACCCCGCCGCCCGTGCGCCGCGGCTTCCTCACGCCACGTATCGCCGCGGCCTCCCCCGGTCGGCCGCAGGTAAGGCATCGACGTACTGATCCACCCTTCGCCGGCCAACGAACCCCTCCTGGTGTCTTGATCGACCTTCGCCAACCTTGCCGCTTTACACGGTAAGCGACCTCTTGGCCGACACTCGGCTCCTTGCCGCTTTTCGCGAATAGCAATTAGCTCAACCTCAAGCTTACAGCGAGCCCAGAGGTGGTGTCTCACCGTGCCCCTGACACATCCGCAGTTCTTCACACGCCACGAGCCGGCTGTCCCCGGGAGCCGGAAGTCGATGAGCATGATCCATGCCATCGCGTGGATCTTCGAAGCGCTGCTACGACTGGTGTTACCGCCGTCCGGCCGTCACCGCGCGACCCATTCGGCCGTCGGCCGCCCCGCCATGCGGCGCCAGCCGCCGGACGCTCAAGGGGCCGACATGGTCCGGTCGTGCGTCGTGGCCCACGAACAGCAGCGGGAGCAGCGCGCGGAGCGCCGGTTGCGGCGTCGGCGGACGTTGTGGCTGGCCGTGCACGGAATCGACATCGACCCGCGCGTCATCCACGGCGTGAGGGTGGTGGCGTAGATGAGCAACCCGACGACGCCCCCGCCGCACCAAGGAGAGGGGAGGCAGCAGCACGGGCAGCAGGGCGACGAGGGCCGCCCGACCCTTGAGGAACTGCGGCAGCGATCGGTAGCCCTGAGCGAACAGATCGCCCAGCACCTGGGGCGGAGGCCGAAGTGAACCACGCACCAGCCGCCAGCTTCGAGACGCCCAGCCCTCGGGCGGCGGACACGCGATGCCGCGCCAGGCGGAAGCGGTGAACGGGGCGGACTGGACCCGTATCCTGCCCCGTCTCGCGGTCGGCATGGTGGTCTACGACCGGCGCTACGAGATACCTGGGACTATTGCCGACTTCGACGGGCCGATGGTCTGCCTCACCCGCCCCACCGGCCTCGCATGGCGGTCGCACTGTGCCTCGGTGCGCCCCGCTACGCAGTACGAGCAGCGGCAGCTACGGGCCATCGCCCGGCTTCACGCCCAGCGCCAGCGAGGCATGGCCGCTGCCGGGTCGGCCACCCGCGCTGACCGCCGTTTGCGGTGAGTATGGGACAACGCCGACGCCACGGCGTGTCGTTGTCCCATACTCACCACAAAGTCACGACACAGAGCACTTCGCCGGAGTGATCCCCCATGACAGACGGCCCCTGGCACGCCGAATGGACGTTCATGAGCGCATCCGGCGTCACCACAGGAAGAGCCGACCGCACACGGTATTTCGACATCCGCACCGCCGTCTTGAAAGCAGCCGACAAGTCGCTACGTGACCCGGCGCGCGATGAAACCGCCAAGAGAGGCGAGCCCTGGAAACTCCTCGTGGGAGCCCTGTACTCCGAGGCCATGCTCTCAGCCGACGAAACCGGTACCTGGCACTACACAAGCCCGGACGGCTGGGCGAACGTCATTGTCCGTTTCGCCCCGTAAGCTACGGCTGCCGCGACTTCAGCCGACGGTTCGAGGTCGCGTCAGCCCAGGGGCTGTGGTCGGTTCCTCCGGCGCACCCGGGGCGGGCCCGCCGGGTCGGCGCGGGGGGTTACGCCGAGGCCCTTGAGGCGTTCGAAGTCGGCGGTGTCGATCTTTTCCAGGACCTCGAGCTGGCGCTCCAGCGCCTCGGACTGGCGGCCGATGTCGTCGTGGCGGCGCAGGGCGTTGGCGGTGGTGACGTGGTAGCGGGCGAGGGCGACCTTCAGGCTGCGGCTCTCCAGGACCATCCGGTAGATGGTCTCCTCGGCCAGGGCGTCCTGCACGGATCTGACCGGGCGGGTGAAGAAGAGGGTGACGATCTGGCCCGCGCCGAGGGCGCCGAGGACGGCGGGGCTCTGCCAGCCGACGCGGCCGGGGGCGAGGACGTCGAGGAGGGAGAGCAGGAGGGCGGTCAGCAGCAGGCAGGTGCCGAGGGCCAGCAGGAACTTGGCGGCGAAGCCGACGGTGCGCTGGGCCTGTCTGAGCCGTTCGGAGGACTGGATGCGGTAGTCGCGCAGCCGGGCGTCCTCGTAGGAGAGGATGCCCTGCTTGTCCTGGATGTACGAGGAGTAGCCGGCGAACTCCGCGTCCCCGCCCCGGGACAGCGGCCGGTCGTCGTCCGGGCGGGAGCCGAGGAAGCGGGTCAGCTCCGCGAGGCCGGTCATCACCTCGACGCGCAGCACCCGCTGGCAGAAGTCCAGGGCCGTCAGGTGGCGTTCGAGGGTGCGGCTGGCGGTGAGGGCGTCGGAGACGACGAGTTGCCGGACGTCGTAGCGGGAGCGGATGCCGGTCAGCATGAGTTGGATCTTGATGTCGGTGAGGACGCCGATCACGACCACATGGGTCGTCTCGTGCCTGCCGTCGGCCAGGAGGGCGTCCAGCAGCGTGGTGAGCCCGGACGGCACGCGGTCGCCGGGGCGGGGGCCGGGGGTGTCCTGGAAGTCGTAGAGGGTGTTGGACCGCACGTGGTGGACGCGCAGCCGGCCGCCCCAGTCGACCCCGCCGCCCCCGGGGGGCGGCGGGGCCGGGGCCAGCAGGTCGGTGAGGCCGTCGAGGTACGCCGCCCCCCAGGTGTCGGCCTCGCAGTGCGCGCCGTACTGCCGGCGTTCGAGGTCGTACGCCTCCCCGGGGACGTGCCAGTCGCGGACGTTGATCAGGTGGAGGACGCCGTCCCCGTGCCCGCGGGTGCGGGAGCCGACGGTGGCGTCGAGGAAGCGGGAGAGCGGTGAGCGGCGCAGCTCCGCCTCGGGCAGCACCCTGCGGTGGCCGTCCGTGCGGAGGGCCTCCCCGCCCTCGCAGTCCAGCAGCAGCTTGGAGACGGCGCTCTCCGGCAGCGACAACTGGCAGTCCAGATTGAGGAAGAAGTCGTTCTGCAGGCACTGCGTGATCAGGATGTACTGCTCCTCGCCCGCCGGCTCCATCGCCACCCCCGTCGTCGGTCCTGTGTGTGCTCACGGTCTGCCGGACGCCGTCAGTGCGGCAGCAGCGGCCACTTCTGGGACAGCCGCATGGCGGCCTCGGTCACCGCGGGGTCCGCGGACTGCGCCATCAGGCCGTCCAGGTACTTGTGGGCGGCTGCCTCGTACAGCTCGTCGACGGCGTAGAGGCGGGCCTCGAGGGCCGCGCGGCGGGCGGCGGCGCGGGTTTCCAGGGTGGCCTGGGCCTGCCTGGCGCGCTCGGCGCCCGCCACGTCCTCCTCGATCTCCCGCTCCAGCTCGCGCAGCCGCTCGGTGGTGGTCCGGTACGCCGCGAGGTACGGATGCTCCTCACCCAGGCCCAGCAGGAAGGCGATGCCGCCCGAGAGCAGCAGCAGCGCGACGAACATCAACGACACGCTGTGCGGGTCCAGGTTGAGCGACTCGAGGAGGCTCGGCTGGTGGCTGAGCCTGTCCCGCACCTCCTGGGGCACGTCGGCCGACAGCTCCAGCGGAGGCTCGTCCTGGAACGCCACCTTGGCCCGCAGATCGCCCAGCGCCCAGGCGCCGTACCCCCAGACGGCGATCAGCGCGAGCGCGGGCACGGCGGCGAGCCGGACCGCGCCGGTGCCGGAGCAGTGCCGCAGGATCCGGCCGCCGGTGTGCGGGGCGAGGATCATCGCCACGCCGACGGCCAGGGTGAGGCTGACGGAGAGCAGATTGGCGAAGGCGCCGACGCCGTGCAAATTCTCGAACACGGTGTAGTAGACGGGCAGTTCCACGAGCACCAGCAGCACCAGCACGCCGACCTTCAAGCGGTGCGATATGCCGGGCCGCGCCGCCGCGCCCTCCCAGGCCGCCCTGGTGGACAGGGCCCGGTCGGCCTCGGCGTCGGGCGCCGACAGGTCGTGGTCGGCCACGGACTGCCAGCCGGCGTGGTGCCTCGCGGTCTCCGGCTCGTCGTCGCGGTACGCCTGCGCCGGGCCGCGACGGGCGGCGGTCGCGCCGTTCACGCCTTGCGCGCCGGTCGAGCCCTGCGCGCCGGGCGGGTCGGCGGTGCCGCCGGTGCCATGGGTGCCGTCGGTCCAGTCCGGGGGCATCCGGTCGCGCAGCCACCGGCGCTCGAAGCCGCCCCGGATGGTGTCGCGGAAGTTCTGCCACCGGTCGGCCCGTCGCGCCAGCCGGTCCAGCTGCGCGACGGTGACCCGCTGCTGCTGCTCCAGGTCGGCGCGGCGCCGGCCCGCCCGCGTCAGCCGCTCCTCGGCGGTTGTGACGGCCGCCCGTACGCGGCCGGCCTCCAGGGCACCGGCCTCCTCGGCCCGCGCCGCCTCCTCGGTGAGCCGGTGCCTGACGCGGTTGCGCAGGCTGGCCAGTTCGGCGAAGTACGGGATCCGGTCGGGGCTGCCCAGCACCCAGGGGTCGAAGACCCGCCGGGTGCCGGCCACCTCGCCGCGCTTGCGGGCCCGGTCGGTGAGCCAGTCGCCGTCGCCGCCGCGGATGACGCCTGGCTCGACGGGCTCCGGCTGCGGCAGGGCCCCGTCGGGGAAGCGCCGCGCGGCGCGCCCGCGGTGCCCGCGGTCGGCGTCGGGCCCGCGGCGGCGCAGCCTCAGCCGCCGCGGGGCCTCGCCGTCGCTACCGGTAATCGGTGTGGACATGGGCCTTCATCCTCCCCTCCAGGACCTCCGTCCAGAACGCGTTGAACTGCTCGTACCGGGAGGTGTCGGTGTGGTACTTCATGCCGTAGCCCACCGGGTAGATGTCGGCGCCGGACAGCTCCGGCGTGCCGTGGGACTTCAGGAAGCCGTCGGCGGTCTTCTCGCGGCTCGCTTCGGTGGACAGGTCCTGCCGCCCCAGCCGGAAGTCGGGGTCGCCCTGGTCGAAGTCGCTCACCACGAGCACGTCGAACGAGGCGTCGCCGCCGGACGGCTTGGTCAGCGCGATCCGCGACAGGCCGCCGAGCACATCGGAGCCGGGCTCCTGCTTCTTGGCGCACTTCAGCAGCTTGATCGCGCTGGAGAGGGCGACCGTGCGCAGGGCCTTGCGGGTGTGGTCGCGGTCGGAGGTCTTCGAGCCGTCCGGGTCCAGGTCGAGGGGGCTGACCTGGCACTTGGAGGCCATGGAGACCTTGGTGATCGGGGCGAAGGACGTCTTGCGGCACTTACGGTCCTTCAGGAACGTGTCCAGCCTCGCCGTAAGCTTCGCCTCCGCGTCGAAGCCGGTCTTCGCGTCGACGGCCGAGCCCGACCCGTCGACCACGATGCCGCACGCCTGGGAGTAGCGCTCCGGTTCGTTGGACATCGCGTCGCAGGCCGTGCCGGCCGCGGCCAGGGCGAGCACCAGCGCGGCGGGCAGCGCGCGGCGGACGGTGACGCGGTGGGGAGCCGGGCGCGGGGCGGTCGCACGGCGTGGGGCCGGGCGACGGGCGGTTTCGCGACGGGGGGCCGGGCGCGGCCGGGCGGCGGGGCCTTGAGGGTCGGGGCCCTGGAGGGCGGGGTTGTCGGCGGTCATCGCGCACTCCTCCCGTCGGCGCGGTAGGTGTTCTGCCGCTCGAGTATCTGGAGCGCCCGGGACGTGGCCGTCCGGGCGTGTTCGTCGTCGGCCAGCAGCCATATGTCGGGCCGGTGCCAGGACGGGTCCAGCTCCACCCGGCCGGGCAGCCAGTCGCCGGGCGGGCGCCGGGCGAGGCGGCCGAAGTGGGGGTGGGCCGCGCGCACCCCGTCCCAGTAGCAGGCGAGCCGCTGGTTGGCCTGGTCGACGACGGCCTGCGCGTGCGACCGGCAGCGGTCCACGCTGGTGCGCCACTGGCCCACCCAGAGGCCGTACCGCGCCAGGGCGGCGGGCCTGGGGTCCTCGCGGACGTCGTACTGGGTGACCACGCGCACCGATTCGGCGCGCAGCCTGCTGATGAGGGCCTGCTCCCGGCCGATCAGCGAGGAGCGCAGCTGCTCGGTGGCCCGGCGGGCCGAGGTGCGCACCTCCATGACGTACGGGGTGATGAGCAGCTCCGGGGCAGGCGGCTCGATGGACGGCGGCGTGCCGTCCGGCCCGCCCCCGGGCGGTGCGGCGGCCACCGTGAAGGTGATGCGGGGCACGCCCCGGGCGGCGTCACGCCTGCCCCGATGGCGGGCCCTGAGGCGCGCGGTGGGGCCGAGCCCACCCCGGCGCGCCACGCCGTTGACACTGTCGGATGTGATCATGGATTTCCGTCCCCCGATTTCCTCGGCATGGAATTCGACTCCGGACCTCCCCTTTTACGGAAAGCAGCATTCCGCTTTGCTCCGCGCGGGGGCGCGGTGGCCGAGCCGAATACCTGTTCAGACCGTAGCGGTAACGTCATACCCGGGAATGCTCCCCGCACGGCCCACCCCCGAAAACGCCCGGAACTCAACCGGAGTTCGCCCGCGACCGCGTCTGGCCGCGCGTCATACTGGGCATGATTTCCGGGTCCCCTCTCATTGATCACGGAATTCGGTACCCGGCCGCGAGGGAAAGGAGACGGGCCGATGGAAAACGCCTCCCTGCGCCGGGATCCGGTGCTCCGGATCAGCGGGACGCACTTCCCGGTGGAGACCCTCGGGCCCGGCCGGCGGCTGGGCATCTGGCTGCAGGGGTGCGGGCTGGCCTGCGCCGGGTGCATGTCGCGGCACACCTGGGACCCGGGGGGTGGCGCCCCCCGCACGGTCTCGTCCCTGCTCGGACTGTGGCGCGCTGCGCTGGCGCGGGGGGCCGACGGGCTGACGGTCAGCGGCGGCGAGCCGCTCGACCAGCCGACCGGCCTGGCGGCCCTGCTGGCCGGGGCGGACCGCGCCCGCGCGCAGGCGCGGGCGCCGGGCGGCCCGGCGGCCGGGCGCGACATCGACTTCCTCCTGTACACGGGCTACGAGGAGGACGAAGTGGAGCGCGACGCGGCGCGCTCCGCCGCGGTCCACCACGCCGATGTCCTGGT
The DNA here is from genome assembly GCF_001704635.1 of Streptomyces sparsogenes. Classification (GTDB taxonomy): domain Bacteria; phylum Actinomycetota; class Actinomycetes; order Streptomycetales; family Streptomycetaceae; genus Streptomyces; species Streptomyces sparsogenes. The sequence goes on from NZ_MAXF01000056.1 coordinate 32,306, forward strand.
GACCGGCCGCTTCCGGGCGGCCGAGCCCACGCGTCTGGTGTGGCGCGGCTCGGCCAACCAGCGCATGCGGCCGCGTACGGCACTGGGGCGGGCGCGCTACGAGGCGCATCTGACCCGGACGGCGAGTGGACCCCGTCTGCAAGTGGTCGAGGGAGAGGACGATGTGCGGCTCTACGGAGTGCCGTTGCGCGGCGAACTGTCGGCGCTGGAGCGCCGCCTGCGGCGAGCGGGGGTGCGCCTCACGGACCCGAGCTGGCGCCCGTGAGGGTGGCCGCGGGCGCGGGTGCGGGTGTCTGCCGGGGCGCGGGTGTCTGCGCGGGCGCGGGCTGGGCTGCGGGCGCGGGTGTCTGCGCGGGCGCGGGCTGGGCTGCGGGCGCGGGCCGGGGCGGATAGCGGGGCGGGGGGAGCGGGCGCGTGGTCCGCGGCCGGCGCGGTGGTCCCGGCTGCCGCAGGGGCCCGGTCCGTCGCAGGGGGCGCGGCCGTGGCAGGCGCCCGGGCCGCCGGCGGGCTCCGGGCCGGCGCAGGGGGCGCGGTCGCCGCACCGGGCGCGGTCGGTTCAGCGGGCGGAGTCGGCGCGGTGCGTGCAGGGACGCCGGTCGCCCCAGCGCGCGCCTTTGCCGCAAGGGCCGCCGTCGGCGTGGCCGGCGCGGTGGTCCCGGCTGCCGCAGGGGTCGTCCCCGCCTTCGCAGGGGTCCCGGCCGTCGCAGGGGGCGCGGTCGCCGCACCGGGCGCGGTCGGTTCAGCGGGCGGAGTCGGCGCGGTGGGTGCAGGGATGCCGGTCGCCCCAGCGCGCGCCTTTGCCGCAAGGGCCGCCGTCGGCATGGCCGCCGCAGGGGTCCCGGCTGCCGCAGGGGTCGCCGTCGCAGGGGTCCCGGCCGTCGCAGGGGGCGCAGGAGTCGCCGTCGCAGGGGGCGCGCGGGTCACAGTGCGCCTACGGCCTCGGCTATGTCGCGGGTGCGGACCACCAGGTGCACTCGCCAGCGGGCGTCCCGGGCGAGTTCGTCGCGGATCGCCCAGCGCAGCCAGGTCGCGCTGACCGCCGGGGCCAGCCCGCCCCGGCCCGCGCCGAGCAGGGGGAAGCAGATGGACGACAGCTCGGGGCGGTACCGGTCGCGCTCCGCGCGGGCGAGGGCGAAGCACGCGCTGACCGCGCGGGCGATGCTCTCCGGGCGCACCTCGTACGTGTCGTCCTGCGGTGTGGCCACCGCGGCGTGGTAGATCCGCCGGACGCCGCGCGCGGCGAGCGCCCCGGACGACGTGGGCACCACCGTGCCCGGCCGGACCGGCAGGCCCGGGCGCCCGTGGGCGCGCAGCCACGCGGCGAGTTCGCGCGTGAGCACGTCGTCGACGATCTCCCCGGCGGGGTCGCGCACGGCGGCGGCGAGGCGCAGCGCGCCGGAGACGGTCGGCCGGAAGGTCTTGGACATCTCCAGGTAGACGTTCTCCGAGGAGACCAAGACCTCGATGTCGCGGAGCAGTTCTATGGGCGAGACGTGCAGGGTGACGGTGCTACGCGCGTCCACCGGAACGCTGTCGACCCGCAGCGGGGGCTCCTGTCCGCCCTGGCCGCCGACGCCCCCCGCGCCCCCCGCGCCGCCTTGACGGCCTCGCCCGCCCGCGCCGCCCTGCGTGTCCTGGCCGCCTGCCCCGCCTGCGCCACCTGCGCCACCTGCGCCGACTGCGCCGACCGCGCCGACCGCGCCGACTGCGCCACCCGAGGGTGGCGGACCGCCCCGGCCCGTCTGCCGGGCGGGCGCGGAGGGCGGTTCCCGCAGGACGGTCAGGACGGCCTCGGCGAGCTGCTGGATCACCTGCGGTTCCTGATGTCTGCGGAACCGCTCGGGGGTGACCCCGTACACGCCGGCGGCCATCTTTCGGCGGTCGGCGGCGGGGGCGCCCCGGCGGTCGGGGAGCAGTCCGAAGGTGTGGGCCGCGGCCCGGCCGAGCAGGTCCTTCTCGCCGAGCCGCCGCACGGCCTCCTTGAGCAGGGCCTCGATGCCCGCCGGGGCGTCGTCGGGGCCGTCGCAGAAGCCGCCCGCCACGGCCACCGCGCGCAGCGCCGGCCGATCGGTTCCGCGCAGGCCGGCCAGCCCGGGCCTGCGGATGGTTTTCAGTTCGTCCAGGAGTTGATCGTATGTGGGCGGAGTTGACGGCAATGGCTCCTGACTCATGGTCACCAGGCTAGCGATGGGCGACGTAAGAGGAAATCGCGCCCGCGCCCGCCCGCCCGCTTTTGCCGTGCCTCGCCACAGCCGGGAATTCCGGGCCGTACGGGAACGCATTTCCGATTACCCGGGCCAGTTTTCTTGATCCACGGCCCGTCGATCTCCGCGACTCCCGCCATGACGCACGAGGTGACTGATGTGACCCAGCCGCAAGAACCGCCCGCCACGGAATACGAGGAATACGAGCCCGACGCACCACACGGGCCCGGCGCAGAGCACGGCAGGCCCGAGGAGAACCAGGCGTACGCCGCCGGACCGCCGCCCACCGAACACGAGGAGCCACCCCCACCGCCCCCGCCACCCGCCGCCGCGGCGGCCACCGCCGCGGCGCCCACCGAGGCCGAGTTCCCCACAGGGGTCGCGGAAACGCCCGCGCAGGTCGCGCACGGGGGACGCGACCTGCGCGGGGACACCTCGCTGCTGCCGCTCTCGCTGCGCGACCGGTTCCGGCTGCGGGCCGTGCTGCGCCGCCCCGAGCGCCCGTACCAGGCGGCGGTCTACCGCGTCGAGGACGACCACGGCACCCACATCATCAAGTGGTACCACCGCGGCCACGCCCCCGACCCCCGGGTGTGGGAGCTGCTGGGCGAGCGGCCGCGCCGCCACCTCACCCACCTCACCGAGGCCGACGACACCGGGGCGGACGGCCACCCGTACGACCTGGCCCCGTCCTACGGCGAGACCGACCTCGCGCGCTACCTGAAGGACAATCCCGGCCCCGTCGACCCCGCGTTCATCCTCCACGTCGTACGGCAGCTCCACGAGGCCCTCACCACCCTGCACGAGCTGAGCATCGTGCACCGGGACCTCAGCCCGGCCAACATCGTGCTCGGCAGCCTGGACCCGGCCGCCCCGGACCTCGTGCTCGTCGACTTCGCCGTCTCCGCCTACGAGCCCGACGAGCGCTACACCCGCGACGAGCGCTGGGTCGGCACCGCCCTCTACATGTCCCCGCAGGCCTCGCTGCGCAACCAGCTCATCCACCCGCCCGCCGACTGGTGGTCGCTCGGGATGATCGTCGCCGAGATGGCCGGCGGCCGGCACCCCGTCCCGTTCACCGACAACGACTTCGTCCGGGAGGAGATCAGCTCCCGCGCCCCGGACCTGTCGCTGGTCACCGACCACCGGCTGCGGCTGCTCTGCATGGGGCTGCTCACCCGGGACCCCGAACGCCGCTGGGGCACCGACGAGGTGGCGCAGTGGCTGGTGGGCGGCTCGCCGCCGATCGCCCCGTGGGAGGCGGGCGCCGCCCCCGGCGCCTCGGACCCGGCCGAGGACCCGGACATCGAGCCGTTCGCCTTCCTCGGCGAGGAGTTCACCAAGCCGAGACAGCTGGCCAGGGCCTTCAGCGAGAACTGGCGGCAGACCCGGCGCCTCCTCGGCCGCCGCCGCGACCGGACCGAATTCACCCGCTGGCTGCGCCAGTTCGAGGGCCGGCCGGGCCGCGACCCCGACGAGCTGGCGGCGCTGCTCGACCTGCTGGAGTCGCACGCGTACGCGACCCCGCTCCGGGAACCCGAGCCCACCACCCTGGTGCGGCTGATCTCCTGGCTCGGCCCCACCCTCGACGCCTCCTACCGCGGCGTGCCGCTCGACCGCGCGGGGCTGGGCGAACTGCTGGAGGGGGCCGGGCACGGCGACGAGTTGGCCCTCTCCGTGGTCGAGGACCTGCGGGACCACGCGATCCTGCCGCTGCTGGAGTCGCGGCCCGGCGGCGAGGGGCTGGCCGGGGTGCAGCAGCGGTGGCTGACGGCCCGCTCCCGCTGGCGGGGCCTCGTCGACGAGGTGATCCAGGAGTCGCCCCGGCTGCGCGGCATGCGCGCCGAGGTCCGCGCCGCCACCCGGCTCGACCGCTCCCGGCTCACCGCCCTGCTGTCGCTCGCCGCGGCCCCCGAGGTCTACCGGCAGCGGCTCGGGGAGCGCGCCACCGCCGCCCTGGCCCGGCTGCCGCAGCCGGTGGCCTGGTACGAGCGGCTGGTGCGCGACCCCGACGACCTGGTCCGGCTGCAGCTGGCCGTGTGGCTGGCCGGGCTCGCCGACGAGGAGGCCACTCAGGCGCAAAGCCGGCTCGACGGCGAGCGCGCGCTCCTGCGCCGGGCCCGCGACCTGGACGTCGCCGCCCGGTGGGTGAGCAGACAGGACCGACTGCCCACGCTCGGCTGGGCCCTGGGCGGGGCGTTCGCGGCCGTCTTCCCGTGGATCTTCCTCATCGGGCTGAGCGACGTCGGCGGGCGCCCGGCCCAGCAGACAGTGCTGACGGCCTGGATGCTGTCCGTCCCGGGGGCCGCCGCGGTCGTGGCCATGGAGCTGTGGACGGCGTACCGCATCGGAAGCCCCGGCTACCACCCTGACCGGTCGCTCGCCGGGCTGCTGACCGACCGCACGCTGCCCGTCGCCCGCTTCATACGGCGCCCCGGCGCGCGTTTCCCCGTCCGGGGCCTGCTCATCCTGCTGCCGATCGGCCTGCTGTGGCTCACCCTCCGCTACGCCGCCTGGGTGTGGCCGATGGCCACCGTGGCCGCCCTCGCCTTCTGGACCTGGCACCGGCTGCGCGGCTGGCGTCGCCATGTGGCGGAGCTGCGCGCCCGGGACGACCAGGCGCGCCGCGACCGCCACCCGAGAACCACGAGAACACGGCCGACGACGACACCGCCGACAACGACGGTGGCCGCCCCTTCGCGATCAGGAAGCGCCACATGAGTTCAGGACAGGCCGACTTCACCCTCGACGCCGTGCTGCCGGACGTGTCCTTCCCGCAGCCCCCGGCCGTCGCCGACCCCTTCCAGACCACGGTGCCCAGCGGCGTTCAGGACGGCGTGCGGGGCACCGGCGTCTCGGACCACGCCCGCGACACCATCAGCGACAACATCGGCGGGCACATCCCCGGGCACATCCCCGGAAACGTCGGCCGGCACCTCGGGGAGGCCGTCCACAACGCCACCGGCCACGCGCTGGACGCGGCCATGGACCAGCTCCACGACATGGTGGTGCCCGCCCTGATCGGCCTCGGCTCGCTGAGCGGGGCCGTGCTCGTCGGCCGCGCCGCCATGGCCGGGGCGCAGGTGCTCGCGGCCGCCGCCATCCGGGCCGCCGAGGCCCAGGCCGAGCTGCGGCAGCGGCAGTTGGAGGCGAGCCAGGCGGCGGCCTGCTGGCGGGACGTGGCCTTCGCCGCCGTCCGGGCCAACGCCCGCATCGAGGCGCTGGGCGCGCGGATCCGGCGGGCGGCCGCGGCCGCCGGGCCCGACGGGCCGCCGGACCCGCCCGACCTGCCGCCGCCGCTGACCCTCGTCGGCCTGGACCTGGAGGAGGCGTGGCGGCGGCTGGCCGACACCGACCGCCGGCTGCGCGGCGCCGAGGCCGCGTACGCGCGGGCCACGATGGCGGCGGTCGGCAGCTCGGCGCCCGGGACGTACCCGGAGGCCTCCGTCTGGAACATCAAGCTGCGCGCCCGGCGCCGCCGCGCGCTGGAGGAGTACGAGGCGGCCGCCACCGAGGCCGAGGCGCGGGCCTCGGCATCCCCGCCGCCGCGGGCCGCCGCCTCGGCCGCGGGGGCGGCCGCGCCCACCGAGGACGAGGTGCTGCGGCAGGGCGCCGACCTGCTGGCCATGCTGCCGCGGAACGTGTCGGTGGCGGACTACCGGCTGGTCGAGGAGAAGGTCACCGTCGCCGCGGAGGTCGCCACCCGGCGGCCCGCCGCCGCCAAACGGCACCTGCGCGAGGCCGCCCGCTTCGCCGAGCGGCTGACGCGCGAGGCCGAGCGGCGGCAGGAGACCGAGGAGTGGGCGGCCCAGCGGCTGGCCTTCCTCCGCGACGTCCCGCCCGGCGCCCCCGTCCCGCTGCCCGACGCCACCGCGGAGATCGCGATCCTGCGGCGCTGTCTGGACGACGGCCGGCCGCCGGAGGCCCCCGAGCGGGACCGGGTCGAGGCCCGGGTCGGCGAGCGCGTCGACGCCTACCAGCGGGCCTACGCCGCGGAGGTGATCCGCGCGGCCGTCCGGCACTCGGATCCCGGGACGGCCACCCGGGCGGCCCGCTCCTCCGCCTCCGCGACGGACCAGGTGATCGAGTGGACCCCGCCGGGGTGGGGCGACGACCACTGGCTCCGCATCACCGTGGACGCCCATGGCACCGCCCGGGTCGCCACCATGCACCGCGACCGCGACCCGGCCGAGGAGACCGACGCCGACCGCGAACTCGACTGGCGGCGGTGCGTCGAGGCCCCCGACCACCTGCGGGAGCTGCGGCGGCTGGCCGAACGGGCCGGCCTCGCCCTGCCGTTCACCTTCGACGAGCCGCCCGCCCGCCCGGCCCCGCGCACGGCGGCCCGGCCCGCCCACGACCACCGCCCCGCGCGCAAGGCCCGCCACCGCGACCGCGACCAGGAGCAGCATCGATGACCGAGGCAGGAACGACGCCGGTACCCCCGGCGGGCCGCGGGGACCGCAGGCTCCCGGCCTTCGTCGAGGAACTGGTCGGCACCCTCAGCGTCCACTCCCAGTACGTGCTGCACGGCAGCATCCGCGACCTCCACCTCGTACGCCACGACAGGGCCCCCGACGAGGACGGCCCGGACCGGCAGTACGACGCCCACCACACCCTCACCGAGGTGCTGTGGAACGCCCTCTGGCAGGAGGGCTACGAGGCCCTGATCCGCTTCGACATCGCGGACGGCTTCACCGTCGTCACCGGCCCCGCCGAGAACCAGGTGCGCGAGCTGCTGCACGGCCGCCACTCCCCCGCGCCGGACCGCGCCCGGCGCGCCGACACCGCCGTGCAACTGGCCGACGCGGAACGGACGCTGCGCTCGATCGTCACCGGCTGGAAGGAGCACGGGCAGCGGCGGCCCAACCCGCCCGACGGCCGGCCGCGCCCCGGCACGACACAGCGCCTGGACCCGTATCGCGTGGTCGTCCTCATCGACTACGCCGCCCGGATCCCCACCGATGTCACCCGGCTCAGCGACCCGGAACGGGACTTCTTCCTCAACTGCCTCAAGCTGGCCGAGGACGCCAAGCCGATTCCGTACCGGCGGACCGGGCGGGCGCTGTTCAACCCCGTGATCTGGCTCGCCGAAGGCGAACGCGACCTGCCCACCTGGCTGGTGGCCGGCAGCGAGCGGGTCCGCACCATCGGCATCCCGCTGCCCGACCTGGGCAGCAGGCGACGCATGGCGCAGCTGCTCGCGAAGGAGCACATCGCCAAGGAGGAGCGCGGGGGCGGGCGGGTACGGCTCGACAAGGACCGGCTCGGCAAAGACCGGCTTGGCAAAGACCTGCCCGGTGACGGCCTGTCCGGTGAAGGACCGCTCGGCGAGGACCGGCCCGGTGAAGGGCGGACGCCGGACGAACACGACATCGACACCTTCACCAGGGCCACCGCCGGGCTGACCCTGCGCGCCATGCGGGAGAGCGCCCACATGGCGCTCGACCGCGGGCTGTCGTTCGCCGAGATGCGGGACGCCGTGCGGATCTACCAGCTCGGTGTCAAGGACAACCCCTGGCAGGCGGACTACGTCCGCAAGCAGATCAGGAACGGCGAGGCGTACATCCGCTCCCGCGTGAAGGGCCAGGAGAAGGCGGTCGGCAAGACGCTGGACATCCTCAAGCGCGCGGCCCTCGGCCTGTCCGGCGCCCAGGCCTCCCATCCCGGCAGCCGGCCGCGCGGTGTGCTCTTCTTCGCCGGTCCGACCGGCACCGGCAAGACCGAGCTGGCCAAGTCGGTGGCCCATGTGCTGTTCGGCACCGAGGACGCCTGTCTGCGCTTCGACATGAGCGAGTTCTCCGCCCCGCACTCGGTGGACCGGCTGCTCGGCGCGCCCCCGGGGTACGTCGGCTACGAGGCCGGGGGCGAGCTGACGACGGCGGTGCGCAACGACCCCTTCCGGGTGGTGCTGTTCGACGAGATCGACAAGGCGGACAAGGGCGTGCTGGACAAGTTCCTCCAGGTGCTGGAGGACGGCCGGCTCACCGACGGGCAGGGGGTCACCACGTACTTCAGCGAGTGCGTGCTGATCTTCACCTCCAACCTCGGCGTCAGGAAGCGCACCGGCGAGGGCGGGCGCACCGGGCGGGTGGCCGAGCCCGGCATGCCGTACCACGAGCTGGAAGAGATCATCCTGAGCAATGTCAAGGAGCACTTCGTCGAGGAGATCGGCCGCCCGGAGCTGATGAACCGGCTCGGCGGCAACGTGGTGGTCTTCGACTACATCGACGCCAAGGTGGCCGCCGAGATCTTCGACTCCCAGGTGGGCAACATCCAGCGGGTGCTGCGGGAGGAGCAGGGGGTGCACCTGCGGCTCTCCGAGGAGGCCCACCGGGCGCTGTCCGACTACTGCACGTCCGATGTCCACAACGGCGGCCGGGGGATCGGCATGCTGCTGGAGACGCATCTGATCAACCCGCTGGCCCGGGCGCTGTTCGACCAGGAGGCGCTGGCGGGCACGGCGGTCACCGTCACCGGCGTACGGCCGGCCGGGGACGGGACGGTGGCCCTGGACCTGCGGGTCGTACGGTGAGCGGCGGGGCCGCGCCGGCGGGCTGGTGGCGCGAGGACGACGACGAGGAGGAAGGGCCGGAGGAAGGACCCCTTCCGGAGGAAGCACCGGCGGAACGGGAGCCCGGGCGCGAGCCGGAGTCCGGGCCGCCGCCGGGGCCGCGGTGGCAGTCGCTCGAGGAGCCGGGGCCGACGGTAGACCCTGGCCCGACGGTAGACCCTGAGCCGACGGTAGGGCCTGAGCCACCCGTCCGGCCCGGCCCCGAGCCGCCGCCGGGGACCGGCCGGGCCGGGTCCTCGGTGTCCGAGCCCTGCTGGAGCTGCGGCGCGGCGATGACTCCCCGCGACGCCCGCTGTCCGTCCTGCGACAGCACGCGCACCCATGTGCTGCTGATCTGCGGCGATCCCTGTCTGGAGCTGAGACACGGCCCCGGCCCGCCGCTCACCCTGGGCCGCCACCCGGACTGGGCACCGCGCACCGCCGCCTTGTTCGCCGACCGGCCGAAGATCTCCCGGCGCCACGCCTCGATCACGGTGGAGCCGGACGGGACCGCGTGGGTCGAGGAGCCCCCCGCGGGCAGCCACAACGGCACGTTCCTCAACAACGCCCGGCTCGCGCCCGGCATCCGCACCCCGTTGCGCGACGGCGACCAGCTCCGGCTCGGCCTGCGGGTCAGCATCGCCGTACGGCTGTACGGGCCGGGCACCGCCACCGGCCCCGCGACCGGCACCGCCGCCAGCCCCGACATTGGCATCGGCTGAGCCGAAGCCGGAGTCGAAGCCGAGCCGAAGCCGAGCCGGGGCCGGACCCTGGGCCGGTCCGGCCGGGCCGCGGGGCGGCAACCCCCGTGCCGCCCCGCGCGCCTCACATCCGCATGCCCGGCGGCACGATGACCGCCCGCAGCGGAACCAACAGCCGGTTGGCCTCGCCCGCCCCCTCGAACGTGCCGAGGTTGTGCGCTTGCCCCGGCACCGCCTTCAGCGGCTCCGCCCCGCAGCGGTCGCCGAACAGCACCACGGCGTGGTGCGGCCGGTGGCGCCGCGACTGCCACCGCAGCCCTTGGGCGCGCGGCACCTGCCGCCGTATCTCCCGGGCCCAGGCGCGGGTCTGCGCATAGCCCGGCCCGTCGGTCTCCAGCAGCCACGCGTCCTGGAACACCGCGGCCAGGTCCTCCTCCGTGACCAGATCCACGAGGAGCAGGTCCTCGGTGAGCCGCAGCTTGGACAGCGAGCGGATCGCCGCCTTCGCCCACGGCACCTGACGCGTCCCGGCCGGCCAGGTGAACTCCATGTCCCGCAGCAGCACCTCGGCCAGCGCGGTGGTCGGCTCCAGGGCCGCGTACAGATACGGATACGGGTCGTCGGCCGTGCCGTCGAAGCGGCTGCCGCCGAAGTGGGGGTGCGCGGCGACCGGGTTGAACGCGGTGCAGGGGAACGCCGTCTCATGACACCGCCACAGCTCGGTGCCCGCGTCCAGGACCGACAGGTTCGGACTCATGCGCGCGTCCTCGCACGGGGCCTGCTCTACCATGCGCCGTCTCCGATCAGCGCGGCGGCGGCCTCGGTCAGCAGCGCGTCCGGCACCTGGCCGACCAGGGCGGCGGGTGTGTCGCGCAGCCAGGCGTTGCCGGCGAGCCACCAGTCGGCCGCCCCCCAGGGGTCCTGGTCGGACAGCAGCAGTCTGTTGATCCGCTGCACCACCGGACGTGGCTCCCCGGTATCCGGATCGAACTGGAAGTCCGGGTAGCGGTCCCCCAGTTCCGGATCCGTCAGACGGATGAGCCCGGCCCGGTCCGGATCCTGCGCGGCGGCGCCCGTCAGCCGCTCCGGGCCGCGCGCGGGCGCGGTCAGCAGCCGCTGCCTGACTCCCCGGGCGATCTCGGCGCTCGCCGGGTCGAGCACCGGCCAGTCCACCGACTCCAGCAGCCTTATCACTTCGTCGAGTTCCCCGGCGTCCGGCAGGACCGCCGACGGCGCCGCGCCCCCGGACCGGAACTGGTCCATCCGCCTGCGCAGTTCGTTCTCGCGCGGCAGGGCCAGCAGGCACCGCCGCACCTCGAGCACCGCGAGGCGTACGGCCCTCGTGTCGTCCCCCACCTCCCCGAGCCGTCGCACGCTGTCCTGGAAGCGGGCGTACTGCGCGGCGGTGAGCGACGCGCGGATCTCCGGCAGATGCCGGCGCAGCAGTCCCAGCAGATCGTTCGTGGTCATGGCCGTCCTCCCGCCACAGTGGCCTGGGCAGCCGGGTTGCCCTGGTGGATGAATCCGCCCCAGGACACGACCCGGGCCAACCCCCGCACATTGCCCTCGGTCTCCGCCAGCAACTCATCCGTCAGCCCGGGCACGGGTTCGCGCTCCGGGTCGAGCATCCACAGCTGCGCGGCCCGCAGCGCGTCCGGCGGGGCCAGCCCGGACACCGTCAGATGGTGGTGGAAGACCACCATCAACGCGGCGGACGCACTGTCCGACACCTTCCACCGCGAACCCACCACATCCGTGGCCCCGCGCGCCAGCAACGCCGTCGTCGGCGTCAGCGCCTCGTCGTGATCCCGACTGCTGAGGTCCGTCTCACAAGCGCTGAGCACGATCAACGGCCCCGCGATCCCCTCCCCGACCGGCCCGGCCGGTACGTCGAGAATGCGCGTGACGGTCAACCGGCCGGTCCCGTCGGCGCCTTCGGCGAGGTGGAGCGCCGAGTCAGTGGGCCGCAGCCCCGCCAGGCCGTGCACCACCAAGTGCAGCAACGAGGCCGCGGGCCCAACAGGACCGTCCGGCAGGTGGGTCAGCACATCCTCAGGCGTGCCCAGAGCACCTTCCGGCGCGTCCTCATGCCAGCCGTAAACCCGCGCCCCCGGGTAGTACGCCTCACGCAAGGCCGCCACCTCATCCCGCGCCCACATCAAGTCACCACTCGGATCCGCCACCAGCACCACCCGCTCCCCCACCGCCATCCGCCCACGCCGCGCAGCCCGCAGAAACTCCCCACCCGACGCCGCGTACGACACCACCGCCACCTCGCACACATACGTGTACGGCCGACCCACATCCGCCTGCGGCACAGGCAGTCGAGCGGCATGCCAGGGCACCGCACCGAGATTGCCGCACGGCACGAGGACCAGCCGCGCAGGGCGGTCCCGTTCGTCCGGCCAGTCCGCGGCACGCGACCTCAGGCCCTTCAGCACCGGCCCGAGCACAGCCGGACCCGCCCAGTCGCACAACGCCTCCAGCGCGGCTTCCCACTGCCGGTGAGCCTCGTCGTACGCGTCCACATCGCCCTCGGGCACGGCCGAACGCCGCGCGCCCGCCTCGAAGTAGCTGTCCAACGGCTCCCGGCCCAGCGGGCCGAGCCCCGGCACGCCCATCGCCGCCGGCTCGCCCGTACACGGCACCAGGACGGCCGCTCCCCCGGCGACACCCTGGCCGGGCAGCAGGTACACCAACGCGTCCGTGCCAGTGGCCCGCAGTCCTTCCCGCAGCTCCGCGAGCCGGGGGGCGTCGAGCAGCCCGCGCAACCCCTCCGAGCCGTCGTCCGGCCGCCGCAGCACGTCCAGCGCGCGACGGCGCAACGTGCTGGGGATGGTGAAGCCGGGGGTGGTGAAGCTGGGCGTGGTGAAGCCGGGGATGGTGAAGCCGGAGGCGGCGTGCGGCGGGAGGCCTCCCACGGCAGTCCGCCACTGCTCGGCCAACTCCGTCTCGCCCCGGGCGGCCAACTGCTCGGGCACCCCGGCGGCCGCGGCCGCCGCGCGCAGCACCAGCCCCCGCCCCGCCTCCAGCGACTCCACCGCCTCGCCGACCGACCCGAGTTCGGCGGCCCAGCGCGCGGCGTACAGCCCGCGGCTGGCCCCCGCCCTGGCCACCTCGAGGCCGTGCTCGGCGCCGAGTTGCAACAGCACGTCCTCGGCCAGCACCCGCAGCGACTCCCGCGCGGCGCCCACCGCCGCGCCCCGGTCGTCGTGCTCCCGGTCGTCGCGCAGCCGGTACGCCTCGGCCAGCTCCCACAGCACCTTCTGCGTGAGGTCCGGGTTGGGGCGCTCGGTGAGACACTGCCGGGCCTGCTCCAGCTCGCCGACCGCCTCCTCCAGGACGGAGCGGTCACCGGTGGACGCGTGGACGGCCCGCAGCGCGAGCGCTATGGCCTGCCGTGCGACCACCTTCTGGTGGGGCATCGCAACAGGGCTGTCCAAGGCCCGCCGGGCATGTGCCACGGCCTCCAGGACACGTTCGGGATCCGGCTCGATCCAGGAGCAGAGACCCAGCCCGGCTGCCCGTAGCGAGTCCAAAAAGGGCCGCATGGAGTCGGGCAGGCTGGGATGCCCCGCCGCCTCCTCGACATAGGCCACGCCGGTACGCAGAGCGGTGACCCCGCCGTCCAGCATGGCCAGCGCCAAATGGACCTGGCTGAGCAGCATGAGGACCAGGTATTGCCACTCGCCGCTATCGCCGGTCTCCTCCAGCAGGTCGAGCAGCTCGTCGAGCAGGTCCTCCAGCTTCTCGGTGTCCCGCTCGTCCACGGCCTCGGTGATGCGCGACAGGACGCGCATGCACTGGTACAAGATGCGGAAGCTCGCGCCGTACCCCATGGCGTGGGCCGAGTCGAAGGTCGTGGGACCGGAGTCGAAAAGCCCGTCGACGTGGGCCAGCGCCTGGTCGCGGTCCGTGAGATTGCCGCCCATGATGGAGGACAGGCCCAGCAACCCGGGTGAGAGGAGCCCGGCCAGCCAGTTCACCCGCTCCGCGCCGGCCGCGGCCCCGCTCATCGAATCCGCCGCGTCGGCCAGCAGGTCCGGGTCACCGGTGCGCATGCCGTGCACCAAGCGGGCCAGCGCGGCTCGCATCGCGGTCTCCGCCGCTCCGCCTTCCGATCCCTGGCCCACCGCTTCGACCAGGGCGCCCAGGTCCTCCACACGGATGCTCCCGGGGAACTTGTTCTCCAGCAGCACGGCCAGGTCCGCAGGCGTCATGACGTCAACTTCATCGGTGGGCTCGGTCGCCGACCCGGCCTCACCGTCCTCACCGCCGCCCGCAGACCTGATGAAATCGTCGATCGTGTCGGTTACGGCCAGCATCAGATCGGCCCTGGGGTCAGGAGACCGCTCCGCCAACTGGGCCGCCAGCTCGGTCATCTGCGCCCAACCCCCGGATCGCAACGCGGGAAGCCGCTGAAGTGTCCGGGCCGTCCACAGCAGGGGCTCGCCCACCCTCGCGGGCAGTGTCGGCGCCCACTCCGTCAGCAGCTCGCACAGCTCCGTCACCTCCGGAGCGAGCTCGGAGTCGCTCGCCCAGATCCGGCTGCCCGATTCGAAGACCTCCACGAAGCGGGACAGCGTGCCGTCCCACTCCCCCATGGCGGGCATCTGAAGCAGCGCGGCGTGGTAGGCGGTGGCGGTCCACTCGTCCCGAGGGTCGAGGCCCCCGACGGCACGGGCCGCGCGCAGCAAGTCCAGCCCACGGGCTCGATCACTGTCCGTGGAGTCCCGCTTGTAGCGGTAGGCGTAGAGGCAGCCGAGCCTGGCCCGTACGGTGCAGAGCAGCGGATCGGCGTCCGGCGCGCTTCCGGCCAGGGCGTCTTCGGCTGCGTCGAGTTCGGCCGTCACACGGTCGACGATCACCGGATCGCGCGCTGCACCTGGGCGAGTGGAGTCCCGCCGGGAAGCGTCGGCGCCCGGAGGGGTCAAGCGGATCAGTGGGATCCAGGGCAGGGCCCTCTCCGCTGCCCGTTCTGCTCGGGCACGTATCTCCCCGTTGTCCTCCCTCAGCGTGAACCCGCAGGGCGCGGGGTTGCCCTGGTGGATGAATCCGGCCCACGACACCACACGGGCCAGGCCGACCACATTGCCCTCGGTCTCAGCCAGCAGATCACCGCTCAGCCCCGGCACGGAACACCGGCCGGGATCCAGCATCCACAGCTGCGCGGCCCGCAACGCGTCCGGCGGGGCCAGCCCGGACACGGTCAGGTGGTGGTGGAAGACCACCATCAACGCGGCGGACGCGCTGTCCGACACCTTCCACCGCGAGCCGACCACATCCGTGGCCCCGCGCGCCAGCAGTGCCGTCGTCGGGGTCAGCGCCTCGTCGTGGTCCCGGCTGCTGAGGTCCGTCTCACAGGCGCTGAGCACGATCAACGGCCCCGCGATCCCCTCCCCGACCGGCCCGGCCGGTACGTCGAGAATGCGCGTGACCGTCAACCGGCCAGTCCCGTCGTCGCCTTCGGCGAGGTGGAGCGCCGAGTCGGTGGGCCGCAGCCCCGCCAGACCGTGCACCACCAAGTGCAGCAACGAGGCGGCGGGCGCGGCCGGGCCATCAGGGAGGTGCGTCAGCACATCCTCAGGGGTGCCCAGAGCACCTTCGGGCGCATCCTCATGCCAGCCGTAGACCCGCGCCCCGGGGTAGTACGCCTCACGCAAGGCCGCCACCTCATCCCGCGCCCACAGCAAGTCACCACTCGGATCCGCCACCAGCACCACCCGCTCCCCCACCGCCATCCGCCCACGCCGCGCAGCCCGCAGAAACTCCCCACCCGACGCCGCGTACGACACCACCGCCACCTCGCACACGTACGTGTACGGGCGCCGCCCCCCGGGCTCCGTCGCCGGCAACCGGGCGGCATGCCAGGGCACCGCACCGAGATTGCCGCACGGCACCAGCACCAGCCGGACAGGCGCACCATCCGGACGGACCCCCAACGCGCCCAGCACCGGCCCGACCACGGCCGGACCAGCCCAGTCGCACAACGCCTCCAACGCGGCTTCCCACTGCCGATGGGCATCGTCATACGCGTCCACGTCGCCCTCGGGCACGGCCGAACGCCGCGCGCCCGCGTCCAGATAGCGCTCCAGCGGCTCCCGGCCCAGCGCGCCCAGTCCTGGCAGCTCCAGCGTGGAGGGCTCATCGCCACGCGGCACCAGGACGGCCGCGCCGTCGGCGTTGGTCTGGCCGGGCACCAGGTACACCAGGGCGTCGGCGCCGACGGTCCGCAGGCCCTCCCGCAGGGCCGGGACTCCGGGCGCGGCGAGCAGTCCGCGCAGCGCCGCCGAGCCGCCGCCGTCGGGGCGCCGCAGCGCGTCCAGCGCGCGGCGGCGGAGGGTGCTGGGGATGGCGAGACCGGGGGTGGGCTGGGCCGTCATGACCTGGGAGAGCACGGTGCGGATCTCCTCCGGGGTGCCCGCGCCGAGGCCGATGTCACCGCTGCCCAAGCCACCACTGCCGGAACCACCACTGCCGGAACCACCGCTGCCCAAGCCACCCCTGCCCGAACCACCACTGCCCGAACC
>NZ_MAXF01000057.1 GCF_001704635.1 Streptomyces sparsogenes
GAACCACCACGAACCACCACTGCCCGAGCCACCGGTCGCGCCGTCACCGCCGAGGCCCGTCGCGTCGGCCGTCGGCGCGGTCTGGACCGGGAGGTCCCGTACGGCGCTGCGCCACTGCTCGGCCAGCTCCGTCTCGCCCCGGGCGGCCAGCTGCTCCGCGACCCCCGCCGCGGCGGCCGCCGCGCGCAGCACCAGCCCCCGCCCCGCCTCCAGCGACTCCACCGCCTCGCCGACCCGCCCGTCCGCGGCGGCCCACTGGGCGGCGAGCAGGCCCCTGCTCGCCCCCGCCCTGGCCACCTCGAGGCCGTGTTCGGCGCCGAGTTGCAACAGCACGTCCTCGGCCAGCACCCGCAGCGACTCCTGCGCGGCGCCCACCGCCGCGCCCCGGTCGTCGTGCTCCCGGTCGTCGCGCAG
>NZ_MAXF01000058.1 GCF_001704635.1 Streptomyces sparsogenes
CCGCCTCGCCGCCCGTCCGCGGCGGCCCACTGGGCGGCGAGCAGGCCCCTGCTCGCCCCCGCCCTGGCCACCTCGAGGCCGTGCTCGGCGCCGAGTTGCAACAGCACGTCCTCGGCCAGCACCCGCAGCGACTCCCGCGCGGCGCCCACCGCCGCGCCCCGGTCGTCGTGCTCCCGGTCGTCGCGCAGCCGGTACGCCTCGGCCAGCTCCCACAGCACCTTCTGCCTGACCTCGGGGCTGGACCGCTCGGTGAGGTCGCGCCGGGCCCGCTCCAGCTCGCCGACCGCCTCCTCCAGGGCGGAACGCTCGCCGTTGATCCTGTGGATGGCCAGCAGGGCGTACACGATGGCCTGCCGGATGCGGACGTGCTGGTCGGGGGTCGAGGCGGGGCCGTCGAGGGCCCGGCGGGCCCGGGCCACGGCGTCGGAGACGCGGGCGGGGTCGCGTTCGACCAGGGAGGAGACGGCCAGGACGGGCGCCCAGCAGGCGTCCATCAGAGGCCGCGCGAAGGTGGGGATCCTGGGGTGTCCGGCCGCTTCTTCGAGATAGGCGACGGCGGTGCGCAGGGCCGTGGCCCCACCGTCCAGGGCGGCCAGGCTCAGCTGGGCCACCCCGAGCAGGAAGAGCACCAGGAACTGCCACTCGCTGTGTTCGCCGGTCTCCTCCAGCAGGTCGAGCAGCTCGTCGAGCAGGTCCTCCAGCTTTTCGGTGTCCCGCTCGTCCGCGGCCTCGGTGATGCGCAGATGGAGGTGCATGCACTGGTTGCAGATCCGCAGCCCTGCGGCGGCGCGCCCGGTGGCGTGCGCCGAGTCGAACACCGAGGAGGCGGGGCCGAAGAGGGCGTCGAGCCGGGCGCGCGCCTGGTCGCGGTCCTTCAGGTTGCCGCCCAGTGTGTTGGCCGCGGCCAGCAGGCCGGGCGAGATCAGCCCGGCCATCCAGCCCACCCGCCCGGACCCCCCGTCACCCACCGCGCCGTTGATCAGCTCCGCCGCCTCGGCCAGCCGGTCGGCGTCGCCGGTGCGTACGCCGTGGGCCATGCGGCTCATGGCGGCCCGGAGGGCGGTCTCCGCCTCCTCGCCCGCCGGGCCCCGGCTCACCGCCTCGACCAGGGTCTCGAGGTCCTCCGGGCGGACGGTGCCGGGGACTTCGAGCTCCAGCAGGAGAGCTATCTGGGCGGAGATCTTGGCGACCTCCTCGTCCGAGAGCTCCTCCGACCGCCCGGCCGCATCGCCGCCCCCGGCGCTGTCCCCGGTGTCGGCCCCGGCGCTGTCCCCGGTGCCGTCCCCGGTGTCGGCCCCCGTGTCGGCCCCGGCACCGCCACTGGTGCCGTCCCCGGGGCCGCCCTCGGTGAATTCGACGGCCATCCCCGCCAGAGCCGACAGCACTTCGGAGCCGGGCCCCGGCAGGTACTTCGCCATCCGCTCCGCCAGGTCCACGAGTTCCCCGCGGTCTCCCGAGCGCGCGATCTCGGGAGCCCGTCGGAGGGTTTCCGCCATCCACGTCAGAGGAACGCCCGCCATCCCGGGCACCGACGACGACAGTTCGGTCAGCAGCCCGCCCAGCTCCGCGAGGTCGCCGGTGAGCTCCGGGTCGCCCTCCGATATCCGGCGGCCCACCTCGAAGCTCTCCATGAGCTGGGGCAGCGTGCCGTTCCACCCGATCACCATGGCGGGCGTCAGCAGCAGCTGGATCTGGTTGAGGGTGGCGAAGAGCGTGTCCCGGCGGTCGAGCGCCCCGGCGGCGCGGGCCGCGCGCAGCAGCCCCAGCCCCCGGGCCCGGTCGGCGTCCGTGGGGTTCCGCCGGTAACGGTCGGCGTACAGACCGCCGAGCCGGGCCCGTACGGTGCACAGCAGTGGATCACCGTCCGATGCGACGGTGGCCAGCTCGGCCTCGATCGCTTCGAGCCGCGACAGCGCCTGGTCGACAGGAGCGGGATCGGGTGGCGCAGGCGGCGGGGCGGAGTCCGTAGGCGGCCCCTCGGCGAGTGGGCTGGGCTCGGCCAGTGTCCGGGCCTCGGCCGCGGCCTGTGCGGCTCGGTCGCGTAACGCCGCGATGTCCTTCGCGTGCACGAGCCCGCCCCCCTTCGCCGCGTGGCGCTCCCTCCATCATCCGCCCGCAGGCCCGGGCGCAGGAGGGGTTTGATCGGCTCTGCCGGAAACCGACCGGAAGGCGTCCGCGAATCACCCGGAGTGCTTGTCGCGCAGCACGTACAGGCCCGCGGCCGACGCGAGCACCACGACGCCCGTGGCGACGCTGATCAGGAGCTGCTGGATGCCGTCGAAGACGAAGCTGGTGGAGGCGTTGACGACGAGGCCGATCGTCAGGACGGCCCAGAGCAGGGACTTCATGGGGGTTCCTTCCAGGATCCTTCGGGAGAGGTGGCGACTGCCTGTGCGATCAACGATGCCGCCCGGGCGCGCGGCGTTCGAGGGAGCGCCCTCCCGAAGTCATGGTGGAGTGCGCTACACCATCGGCCGGGGTGAGTGCCCGCCCGCGCCCCCGCGGCAGGTCACCTAGCCTGAGGCCATGCGGGAGACAGTGGAGCAGGCGGGGCGGGCCACGGCCCAGCTGATGCGGGGGGCCGCGCTGGCCCTGGTCTCGTATCTCTTCATCGGACTGCTGCTGTTCACGGCCTTCGCGACGGTCCTCGTGGTCGGCGCGGGCGTGCTGCCCGAGACGGTGCTGCTGCTGCGCAGGATGGCCGGGTTCAAGCGGCGGCAGGCGGCGGCCTGGACGGGACGGCCGGTCCCGGAGGCGTACGCGCCGCTCACCGGCGAGCTGTTCGAGCGGGTGCGCACGGCGACCCGGGACCCGGGCACGTACCGGGATCTGCGCTGGCTCTTCGCGCACTTCGGCTACGGCCTGCTGCTGGCCTACGCCTCGCTGATCGTGTGGTCCTTCGGCTGGTTCGTGGACGGGGTGTGGTGCGGGCTGCTGAGGCGCCCGGCGGTGGTGCTGCCGCTGGTCTCGCGCCTCGCCGACCTCGACGCCGCCTGGACGGGCGCGCTGCTGACGCCGTCCCCCGAGGCGCAGCGCAGCGCCGCCCTCGCCGAGCGGGTCGAGGAGCTGACCGTCACCCGGGCGGGCGCGGTGGCCGCGCACGGTGCCGAGCTGCGGCGCATCGAGCGGGATCTGCACGACGGGGCCCAGGCCCGGCTGGTGGCCCTGTCGATGCGGGTGGGGCTGGCCAGGCGGGCGTTCGACAAGGACCCCGACGCGGCGCGCAGGCTCCTCGACGACGCGCAGAACCAGGCCGAGGAGGCGCTGACCGAGCTGCGCCACGTCGTCCGCGGCATCCATCCGCCGATCCTCACCGACCGCGGCCTGCTCGGCGCGGTGCGCGCGCTCGCGGCGAGCAGCGGGCTCGATGTGGCCGTGGACGCGGACGGGCTCGAGGGCGAGGACGTGCCGCGCGCGCCCGCGGCGGTGGAGGCGGCCGCGTACTTCGTGGTCGCGGAGGCGCTGACCAACGCCGCCAAGCACAGCGGCTCCGAGCGCGCCTGGGTGGAGCTGGCCCGTACGGCGGGGCGGCTGCGGGTCGTGGTGCGCGACGAGGGGCGGGGCGGCGCCGAGACCCCCGCCCCCACGGCCTCCACCCCCACGGCCTCCGGGACGGGCGGCGGGGGGACGGGCGGCAGTGGGCTGCTGGGCATGCGTCGCCGGGTCGCGGCGCTGGACGGGATCATGGAGGTGACCAGCCCTGCCGGGGGGCCGACCGTGATCGAAGTGGAGTTGCCGTGCGCGTGGTGATCGCCGAGGACAACGCGTTGCTGAGGGAGGGGCTGGTCCTGCTGCTGACCTCCGCCGGCCACGAGGTGGCGGCGGTCGCCGGCAGCGGCCCCGAGGTGCTGCCCGCGCTCCTCGAACACCGCCCGGACGTGGCCGTCCTCGATGTGCGCATGCCGCCGGGCTTCCGCGACGAGGGCCTGCGCGCGGCGCTCGCGGCCCGCCGGGAGATCCCCGACCTTCCGGTGCTGGTGCTGTCGCAGTACGTGGAGGAGACGTACGCCGCGGAGCTGCTGGGCGGCGGGGCGAGCGGGGTCGGCTATCTGCTGAAGGACCGGGTGGGCCGGGTGGACGAGTTCCTGGACGCCCTGGAGCGGGTCGCGGCGGGCGGCACGGCGCTGGACCCGGAGGTGGTGACGGAGCTCATGACCCGCCGCCGCGACGATCCGCTGGACTCCCTCACGCCGCGCGAGCGCGAGGTGCTGCACCTGATGGCGGAGGGCCGCGACAACACCACCATCGCGCAGACGCTGGTGGTGTCGGACCGCGCGGTCAGCAAGCACATCGGCAATGTCTTCGCGAAGCTGGGCCTGCCGCCGAGCGACAGCGGGCACCGCCGGGTGCTGGCGGTGCTGGCGTATCTGAACAAGGGGTGAGGCGGCACCGCCGACGACGCGGCGGCTCGGCGGTGAGTACGGGACACCGACACGCCGTGGCGTCGGCGTGTCGGTGTCCCGTACTCACCGCGGGTGTCACCCGCTCACCGCGGATGTCACCCGCCGGCCGGGCCCGATCCCGGGTACCGGCCCCGCAGCGCGGCCCGGGCCGGGGGCAGCGTCCCCGCGGCCGTGGTCACCGCGACCACGGCGACGATCACCAGGCCCTGGACCGGCGGCAGATACGGCACCGTACGGGCCATCGCCACGCTGAACGCGAGCAGCGGCACCGAGGCCACGGCGGCGCCCACGGCCAGCCCGGTCACCGCCGTGGCCCCCGCCTCGAGGCGCAGCATCCGCCGCAGTTGGCGCCGCCCGGCCCCGGCGAGGCGGAGCAGCCGCAGCTCGGGGCGGCGGCCGATGGTGATGAGCGAGAGGGTGCTGAGGACGGCGATCACGGTGAAGGCCCCGATCGCGGAGACCGCGGCCACCGTGACCACCTCGACGAGCGCCTGGTCCTCCGGCTCGACGTGGAGGGGCGCGGGGTCCGGTGTCACCCGGGCCCCGGGGACCGCCGCCGCCAGCGCCTCGGCGACCGCGGCGCGGTCGGCGCCGGGCCCGGCGGCGACCAGGATCCGGCCCGCCCCGGGGGTCGAGGTGTGCCGCAGCAGCTCGTCACGGGACAGGAGGAAGTCGCCGAGGGCGAGGGCGCGTTCGTACGTCGCCACGACCCGCAGCTTCGCCTCCGCCCCGTCCCCGAAGCGCAGCGTCACCGTGGAGCCGGGCCGGGCGCCGAGCGAGCGCGCCCGGTCGGCGCCGACCGCGACGGTGCCGGGCCGCAGCCCGCTGAGGCTGCCGTCCCGCACCCCCGGGTCGAGGGTGCGCGGGAGGCCCTGGGGGGTCAGGCCGAGGACCGGGAGCCGGTCGACGCGTGGCTCGCCGGCCTCCCGGCGGGCCAGCACCACCGTGCCGCGTACGACGTCCGTGGCCGCCCGCACCCCGGGCACGCGCCGGATCCGCTCCACGGCGCCGTCCGGCAGCCCGCCGTCCGCGCGCACCGCGAGGTCGGCCCGCATGGCGTCGCGGGCCTGGGCCCCGCCGGCGTGGGTGAGCGTCGCGCCGCCCGACAGCTGGACCGCGGCGAAGGCGGTGACCAGGATGATCGGGGTGAGAGCCGCGCCCAGGCGGGGCGCGGCGGCCGCGCAGTTGGCGGCGGCGAGGCGGCCGCCGGGCCCGCCGAAGCGCCGCATCGGCGCGCCGAGCACCCGCATCGCGCCCATGGCGATCCACGGCCCGAGCACGGCGCACCCGACGACCATGGTCATCGCGGCCGCCCCGGCCGCCATGGCCGCGGTCTGGCCGGACTGGAGGACGGCCGCCCCCGCCGACCCGGCCCCGAGGGCCAGCAGCACCAGTCCGGTGACGCGGCGCGCGGTGCCGGGGGGCGCCTCGCGCAGCGCCTCCGCGGGGCGGAGCTTCGCGGCCCGGGCGCAGGCGAGCCACGCCGCCGCGCGGGCGATCAGGACCGTGAGCCCCGCGGTGACCAGCGGGGCGGGCCACAGCCAGGGCGGGAAGGGCAGGACGAGACCGGGGGGCAGCGCGCCGCACGCGGCGAGCAGCGCGCGCAGCCCGGCGTACGCGGGGAGCGCCGCCACCGCGCCGACCAGCGCGGCGCGGGCCGCGACCCGCCCCACCTCCCGGCCGATCGCGCCGCGCAGCTGCCGCGGTGTGGCGCCGACCGCGCGCAACAGCCCGATCTCGGGGGCGCGTTGCCGCAGCGCCTGCACGACCGTGGAGGAGACGACGAGCAGCGAGACGAGGACGACGGTCCCGGCCACGGACGCGAGCAGCTCCAGCACGCCCGCACGGGCGGGTGCGACGCCCAGGAACTCGGGGCCGCCGCGCCCGTCCCCGGTCAGCACCCGGGCCTTCGCCGAGTCGCCGTCGGCGCGCTTCCCCACGCTGTGGACGCCCGCCGCGTCCAGCGCGTGCCGCACCCGGCCGTACAGCTCATCGGTGCCGACGCCGGAGGCGGCGATCACCCCGATGGCGTCCAGGCTGCCCGGGTGTCCGGCCAGCCGGCGGGCCCGGGCGGCCTCGAAGTAGACGGCGGCGCGCGGGCCGTCGGCCACGCCGACGACGGTGTACGCCGCGTCGACGCCCGCCACCCGCAGGGTGACCCGCTCGCCGGAGCGGGCCCCGCCGCCCATGACCACCTCGCCCGCGCGCTTCGGGGCGCGCCCGTCCCGCAGGGCGTACGGGGCGAGCCGGGCCGCGTCCCAGGGCCGCCCGGTGAGGGCCTGCCCCGCGCGACCGACCTGGAACACGTCGTCGGGGACGGCCGCCCGGACGCCGGGCACCTTCCGCACCACGTCCAGGGCGCCGCGCTCCACCCGCACCCGCTCGGTGAGCCCGGCCCGCGCCGTCTCGGGGTCGCCGCCCCACGGCTTGGCGGTGAAGCGGGTCTCCTGGTCGCCCGCGACGACCAGGTCGGCCGCCGCGTACCGCTCCACGCGGGGGTGCCCGAGCGCCGTCGAGGTGAGGGCGAGCACGAACGAGCCGAGCAGCAGGGAGGTGAGGGCGAGCGCGGCGAACACGGCGGCCCACGCCTTGCGGTGCGTACGGGCGGCACGGGAGGCCAGCAGCGCGGTCACGCGCACCGATCCCCGTCCGGGCACCTGGGCGCTCATGCCCGCCACCCCTCTCCGCCCTCGCCGCCCGCAGTGCTCTCCGCCGCGTTCTCCCCGGTGTCCCGCCCCAGGCGCTCCATCACGCGGCGCACATCGTCCGCTCCGGGCCGGTCCAGCCGCCCGACGACCCGCCCCCGCACCAGGAAGAGGGCCTCGTCCGCCCAGGCCGCCGCGACCGGGTCATGGGTGACCATCACCACCGTGTGGCCGTCGCGGTCGACGGCCCGCCGCAGCAGCGCCAGCACGCCCTGCGCGGTGGCCGGGTCGAGTGCTCCGGTCGGCTCGTCCGCGAAGACGATGTCGGGCTCGGTGACCAGCGCGCGGGCGATGGCCACGCGCTGCCGCTGCCCACCGGACAGCTCCGCCGGCCGGTCCTCTCCCCGCGCTCCGAGCCCCACCGCCGCAAGCGCCCGCGCGGCCCGCCCGTCGGGCGGCGCGCCCCCGAGCAGCAGGGGCAGGGCGACGTTCTCCGCGACGCTCAGCGACGGCACGAGGTTGTGCGCCTGGAACACGAAGCCGATCCGCTCCCGCCGCAGCCGCGTCAGCGCGCTCTCCTTGAGCGAGGCCAGTGCCGTGCCCCCGACCCGCACCGTCCCCGCCGTCGGCCGGTCGAGCCCGGCGGCGCACTGCAGCAGGGTCGACTTCCCGGACCCGGACGGCCCCATCACGGCGAGGAACCGGCCGCGGGGCACCGCGAGGTCGACGGGGTGCAGCGCGGCCACGCCCCGCCGGTACTCCCGGCTCACCCCCTCCAGCGTGAGCGCGTCGGCCACCGGCCCCGCCCGCTCCGCGCCCACCGTGCCGGCACCGCCCCGCTGGCTGCGCATACGTACGCCCTCTCCCATTGATCGAATGGCTTCCCCATCCGCTCACGAGGCTAGGAACGGGCGGCGGCGCGGGGCAGAGAGCACGCTCCCGTTCCTGGGGTGTAGCGGGCTACACCCCGTGCCACCGGCTCCCACATCCCCCGTTGGGGCGCCGGGCACTGGCGGTGAGTCGCGTTGGGGGGATGAGCTACTGTCACGGGGGCACATCCATTGGCCCGTCTCATGCGTCTCTTGAGTAAGCGGCACTCTCAACATCGCCGCCCCCCAGGGGCATTTGGAGCATAAGTCTTGAAAACCGGCATCAAGGGCATTCGTCGCGCATCCGCTGTGGCCGTCATCGCCGCGGGCGCCGTTCTGAGCGCCGGGGCGCTGGCCCCCGCGCAGGCCGCCACGGTCGCGACCCCCACGATCACCGCCAAGGGCGGCTTCGTGATGAACAACGGCACGGGGAAGTCCCTCTACACCAAGGCAGCGGACACCCGTCTCTCCACCGGTTCCACCACGAAGATCATGACGGCTCGGGTGGTACTCGCCCAGCCGAATCTGAACCTGGACGCGAAGGTCACGGTCCAGAAGGCGTACAGCGACTACATCGTCGACAACAACTGGGCCTCCTCGGCGCGTCTGATCGTCGGCGACAAGGTCACCGTCCGCCAGCTGCTGTACGGGCTGATGCTGCCGTCCGGCTGCGACGCCGCGTACGCGCTGGCCGACAAGTTCGGCACCGGGTCCACCCGGGCCGCGCGCGTGAAGTCGTTCATCGGCAAGATGAACACGACCGCCAAGAACCTCGGCCTGAAGAACACGCACTTCGACTCGTTCGACGGCATAGGGCACGGCGCCAACTACTCCACGCCGCGCGACCTGACCAAGCTCGCCAGCAGCGCGATGAAGTACTCCACGTTCCGTACGGTCGTGAAGACCAAGTCGACCAAGCAGAAGGTCACCACGAAGAACGGTGGCTACCGCTACATGGAGTGGAAGAACACCAACCCGCTGCTGGGCACCTACTCGGGCGCCATCGGTGTGAAGACCGGCTCGGGCCCGGAGGCCAAGTACTGCCTGGTCTTCGCCGCCACCCGGAACAGCAAGACGATCATCGGCACGGTCCTCGCCTCCTCGTCGGTGGACAACCGCACGGTGGACGCGAAGAAGCTGCTGGACTACGGCTTCAAGAAGTAAGCGCCGACGGCGTTCGCCCGGGCCCGCCCGCGACCGGCTTCCGGTCGCGGGCGGGCCTTTGTCGCAGGCGGGCCTTTGTCGCGGGCGGGCCTGTGTCGCGGGCGGGCATGTGTCCCAATCCGACCAGGCGGCTGTCGCGGTCCGACTGGGCCGCCTCCCCGGCGCGGCGGACCGGCCCCGGGGGTGTCCGCTGCCACACTGGGCGGCCATGGACGTCACCGCTCGTATCGAGTCCGTGTACGCGCAGATCGTGCGCCGCAACCCTGGGGAAGCGGAGTTCCACCAGGCGGCGGGCGAGGTGCTGCACACCCTCGCGCCCGTGCTCCGCGCGCACCCGGACCATCTCGACGCCCGGATCGTGGAGCGGCTGTGCGAGCCGGAGCGACAGATCATCTTCCGGGTGCCCTGGGTCGACGACCAGGGGGACATCCATGTGAGCCGGGGCTTCCGGGTGGAGTTCAACAGCGCCCTCGGGCCGTACAAGGGCGGG
This sequence comes from Streptomyces sparsogenes, assembly GCF_001704635.1. Classification (GTDB taxonomy): domain Bacteria; phylum Actinomycetota; class Actinomycetes; order Streptomycetales; family Streptomycetaceae; genus Streptomyces; species Streptomyces sparsogenes. The sequence continues at coordinate 9,572 of NZ_MAXF01000058.1, forward strand.
CTGCGCTTCCACCCCAGCGTCAACCTGGGCATCGTGAAGTTCCTCGGCTTCGAGCAGATCTTCAAGAACGCCCTGACCGGGCTCGCCATCGGCGGCGGCAAGGGCGGCGCGGACTTCGACCCCAAGGGGCGCTCCGACGCGGAGGTCATGCGCTTCTGCCAGTCCTTCATGACCGAACTCCACCGGCACATCGGCGAGCACACCGACGTGCCGGCCGGGGACATCGGGGTGGGCGCGCGCGAGATCGGCTATCTGTTCGGCCAGTACAAGCGGCTGACCAACCGCTTCGAGGCCGGCGTCCTGACCGGCAAGGGCGTCGCCTGGGGCGGCTCGCACGCGCGCACCGAGGCCACGGGGTACGGCACCGTCCACTTCGCCCAGGAGATGCTGCGCACCCGTGGGCGCGGGTTCGACGGCTGCGATGTGATCGTCTCCGGGTCCGGCAATGTGGCCGTCTACGCCATCGAGAAGGTCCACGCCCTCGGCGGCCGCGTGGTCGCCTGCTCCGACTCCTCCGGGTACGTGGTCGACCCGGCCGGGATCGACCTCGACCTGCTCAAGGAGGTCAAGGAGGTCCGCCGGGCGCGGATCCTCGACTACGCCCGGGCCAGGGCGGGCGCGGTGTTCTCCGACCGGGGCTCGGTGTTCGAGGTGGACTGCGACATCGCCCTCCCCTGCGCCACCCAGAACGAGCTGGGCGAGCAGGACGCCGTCGCGCTGGTGAAGAACGGCGTGCTGGCCGTGGCCGAGGGCGCGAACATGCCCTGCACCCCGGCGGCGGTCGAGGTGTTCCGGGAGGCCGGGGTGCTCTTCGGCCCCGGCAAGGCCGCCAACGCCGGCGGAGTGGCCACCTCCGCGCTGGAGATGCGGCAGAACGCCGCGCGCGAGCAGTGGACGTTCGAGCAGACCGAGGCGCGGCTGGCCGAGGTCATGTCCGATGTCCACGCGCTGTGCCGGGCCACCGCCGAGGAGTACGGCTCGCCCGACGACTACGCCCTGGGCGCGAACGTCGCCGGGTATCTGCGGGTGGCGGAGGCCATGGCCGCACACGGCGTGATCTGACCCCAGCCCCGCCCCCGCCCCCGGCGGACCCTCGCGCCATCCGCCGCCACCCCGGGCGCCGCCCCGGCCGCCGCCATCTCGGACACCTCACCTCGCCACCGTCACCTCGACACCGTCACGGCGAGCCCCCACGTCGGCCGCCCGCCGCCGCTCCCTCACGCCGGACACACCCTGCGCGACGGCCGGCCCGGCGGGGCGGGCCGTGCGTTTCCGCCCGCTCGCCCCGCCACCTCTTCACCACCCCTTCATCACCCCAACTCCATTTACGGGTAAGTCACTTCACACATCCCGCTTTTCGTTAAGCATTCCTTGTCACGCCCGTGGGCCCGTGTCATCGTGCTTGCCATTCCTCTCCCCGTCGATCACTTCCGCTTCCCACCCCGCCCGGAGCTCAAGTGTCCGTCGAACCGAAGTCCGGCCCCGAACCGCCCGCCGAACGTGCCGAGTCGGACGTCGGCAGGCGGGTGCACGCGTTCCGGCGCCTGCGCCGTATGTCCCTGCGCGCCCTCGCGGAGCGCAGTGACGTCAGCGGGAGCTTCCTCAGCCAGCTCGAGCGGGGGCGCAGCAGCGCGTCCATATCGACGCTGGCGCGCATCGCCTCCGCGCTCGGCATCACCATGGCCGAGCTGTTCGACACCTCGGCCATCGGCCCCACGCCCCTGCGCTCGCAGGACCGGCCGGTGCTCGACTGGGTCGGCGGCGGCCGCAAGACCTCGCTCACCCGGGAACCGCTGAGCGGGTTCGGGGTGTACGAGGCCGAGTTCGCGCCGGGGGGCTCGACCGGGGACGAGCAGTACAGCCACCCCGGGTGGCACGAGATCGTCGTGGTGCTGACCAACCAGGTGACCGTCCTGCTCGACACCGAGCGCTTCGTACTCGGCGAGGGAGACAGCCTGGACTTCGACTCCAGGCAGCCGCACCGCATCGTCAACGAGACCGATGCCCTGTCCGTCGTCCATTGGGTGCTGGGCCCCGTACAGCCCGGCGACAAGGAGTAGCGATGTCCCCCCGATCCCCATTCCCTGGAGCAGTCACCGGAGCGTTCCGCGGGGCCCGGACCCGGCGGCCCGCGCCGGCCGGGGTCGCCCTCGCGACCGTGGGTGTGCTGCTCACGGCCGGCTGCGCGCAAGGGGGGCCCGGCGAGGACGCCGACGCGGCCGATCTCGTCGGCCAGCCGGCGGGCACGGTGAAAAAGGACGCGCTCGACGACGTCCGGATGACCTTCGTGTCGTACGGCGGCGGGATGCAGGACGGTCAGGAGGGCGCGTTCGTCAAGCCGTTCGCCAAGGAGTCCGGCGCCGATGTGCTCACCGACGGCCCGACCGACCCGGCCAAGATCAAGGCCCAGGTGACCTCCAAGAACGTGCTGTGGGACGTGGTCGACACGACCCCGTGGGACGCCGCGGCCAACTGCGGCACGCTCTACGAGAAGCTCGACTACAAGATCATCAACACCAGCCAGCTGCCGGACCAGACGCCCGAGTCCCCCTGTATGGTCCCCTCCCTGATCTACGGCTACGGGCTCTACTACAACGCCGACAAGTACGGCGACAACCCGCCCACCGGCTGGGCGGACTTCTTCGACACCGAGAAGTTCCCGGGCAAGCGGGCCGTGGACGGCCGTCCCACCCCCACCCCCGGCATCTTCGAGGCGGCGCTGCTGGCCGACGGCGTGGGCCCGAGCAAGCTGTACCCGCTGGACACCAAGCGGGCGCTGCGCAAGTGGGACGCCGTCAAGTCCGACCTCACGTACTGGAAGACCGGCGCCCAGCAGACCCAGATCGCGCAGTCCGGCCAGGCGGACATGGTGATGGCCTGGAGTGGCCGCGTCTACGAGGCCAACGCGAACGGCGCGAACTTCCGCCCGGTGTGGAACAACAGCTTCACCCTGTACGACGTGTTCGCCGTGCCGAAGGGGTCGAAGAACACCAAGGCCGCGATGGGCCTGATCAACTACGCGCTCGGCGCCCAGCAGCAGACCAAGCAGGCGGAGTACACCAGCTACGCGCCGGTCAACACCAACTCCAAGCCCAAGCTGTCCCCGCAGGCCAAGAAGCTCGACCCGGTGCAGGAGACGGTGCTCAACCAGTCCATCACCCCGGACTTCGCCTACTGGGGCAAGAACCGCGACAAGCTGTCCAAGGCATGGACGGACTGGCTGAACCGATGACGGCGATCTCCCCCCGGCCCGCGCCCGGCCCGGCCGCCGACCGGCCGGCCGGGCCGGGCCCCCGCTCCGGCGACGCCGGCGGCGGCCGGGCGCCCCGCTCCCGGCGCCCGCTGCTGCTGGTGCCGACGGTGCTGCTGGTGCTGGCCGGATTCGTCTACCCGGTCGGCACGATCGTGGTGCGCAGCGTCACCCAGCCCGAGTTCGGGCCGCAGAACTTCTCCTGGCTGCTGCACGACGCCACCTCGCTCCAGGTGCTGGGCCGCACCCTGGTCGTCGCGGCCCTGGCCACGCTGATCACGCTCGTGCTCGGCTATCCGTACGCGTATCTGATGACGGTGTCGGGGCCGGCGCTGCGCGGGCTGCTCATGCTGGCCGTGCTGATGCCGTTCTGGACCAGCCTGATGGTGCGCGTGTTCGCCTGGGTGATCATCCTTCAGGACCACGGGGTGCTCAACACCGTGCTGGGGGCGCTGGGCCTGGGCGAGACGCATCTGCTCGGCACCACCACGGGCGTGCTGATCGGCATCTGCCAGCTCCTCATGCCGTTCATGGTGCTGCCGCTGTTCAACGCGATGCGCTCGATCGACCGGCGGGTGGTGCAGGCGGGGATGATCTGCGGCGCGCCGCCCTGGAAGGCGTTCTGGCGCGTCTTCGTGCCGCTGTCGCTGCCCGGGGTGTTCGCCGGGTCCCTGATGGTGTTCATCCTCTCGCTCGGCTTCTACGTCACCCCGGCCGTGCTCGGCTCGCCCCGCCAGGAGCTGCTGCCCAACGCGCTCTACACGCAGATCAGCGAGTTGCTGAACTGGGGCCGCGGCGGGGCGCTCGCGGTGGCGCTGCTGCTGACGGCGGGTGTGCTGCTGGCGGTGACGACCTGGGTGTCCAAGCGGGTGACCGGCAAGGCGGCCGGGGTCACGGGAGGTCTGGAGCTGTGAGCCGGCGCATCCCCCTGAAGATCTTCGGCGCGCTGGTCGCGCTGTGGCTGGTCGCCCCGACGCTGGTGGTCATCCCGCTCAGCTTCACCGGGCAGCGCTCGCTGGCCTTCCCGCCCGAGCGCTGGTCCCTGCGGTGGTACGAGGCGTTCTTCGACGACCGCCGCTGGGTGGCCGACCTGCTGAACTCGCTCCAGATCGCGGCGCTCGTCGGCGTCCTGGCCACGGTGGCGGGCACGGCCGCGAGCTACGCCCTGACCCGGGGCCGGTTCCGCGGCCGCGGCGTGGCGGGCGCGCTGCTGATCGCCCCGATGCTGGTGCCCACGGTCGTCTTCGGCGTGGGCGTCTACGCCCTGTTCCTGGAGCTGCGGCTGGTGGGGACCTTCACCGGGTTCCTGGTCGCGCACACCGTGCTGGCCCTGCCGTTCGTGATCATCCCGGTGTCCTCGGTGCTGTCGCGGTTCGACACCACGCTGGAGCGCGCGGCCGCGATCTGCGGGGCGAGCCGGGCGCGCGCGTTCTTCCGCGTCACCCTGCCGGTGATCGCGCCCGGTCTGCTGTCCGGGTTCATGTTCGCCTTCGTGACCTCCTTCGACGAGGTCGTGGTGTCCCTGTTCATCTCCAGCCCCTATCTGGAGACCCTGCCGGTGCGGATGTACAGCAGCATCCAGCGCGACGTCGATCCCACCATCGCCGCCGCGGCCACCCTCATCATCTGCTTCACCAGCGCGCTGATCGCGGTCGCGCTGCTCGCACAGTCCCGGAGGCGACGTGTCAGCTGACCTCGGGCGCGGCGGGTCCGCCCCCCTCGAAGCCGCCCACCCCGCAACCGCTCCCCGCGAGGCCGGCGGCCTCGACGCCGCCGACCTCAAGCGCAGCGGGGCCGCCATCGAACTGCGCGGCCTGACCAAGGCGTACGGGACCAGTCAGGCCGTGCGCGGTGTCGATCTGACCATCGAGCCGGGCGAGTTCATGACCTTCCTGGGCCCCAGCGGCTCGGGCAAGACCACCACGCTCAACATGATCGCCGGTTTCGTCCCGCCGACCTCCGGCGAGATCCTGGTCGACGGCAGGCCGCTGGCCGCCACGCCCCCGCACCGGCGCGAGATGGGCATGGTCTTCCAGGGCTACGCGCTGTTCCCCCACCTGAGCGTGTGGGACAACATCGAATTCCCGCTGCGGCAGCGGAAGATGCCCAAGGCCCGCCGCCGCGAGCTGGTGCGCGCGGCGGTGCGCACCGTACAGCTGGAGGGGTTCGAGCGGCGCCGCCCCGCCCAGCTCTCCGGCGGCCAGCAGCAGCGCGTCGCCTTCGCCCGCGCCATCGTCTACCGGCCACCGGTGCTGCTGATGGACGAGCCGCTGGGCGCGCTGGACAAGAAGCTCCGCGAGGCCCTTCAGGAGGAGATCCGGGAGATCCACCGCAAGGTGGGCACCACCTTCCTGTACGTCACCCACGACCAGGAGGAGGCGCTCTCCCTCTCGGACCGGATCGCCGTCTACGACGACGGGCGGATCGTGCAGGTCGGCACCGCGGAGGAGCTGTACGAGCGGCCCCGGTCGCTGTTCGTCGCCCAGTTCCTCGGCGAGTCCACCCTGCTGCGCGGCGTCGTCCACCCCGACGACCCCAGGCGGCTGCACGCGGGCGCCCACGGCATCCCGCTCTCCGGCAGCCACGGGGTGCGCGGCGACGCCGTGGTGGTGATCCGCCCCGAACAGCTGCGGCTCACGGCCGGGGGCCCGGCCCCGGGCCGGGCCGGGGTGCCGGTCACCGTGCGCGACGAGACGTACCTGGGCCACTCCCGCAAGCTCACCGTCGAACTGCCCGGCGGGCACACCGGGCTGGTCCGGGAGGGCCCCGGCACCGCCTCCGGGCTGCGCGTCGGCGACTCCGGTTACGCCACCTGGGACCCGGCCGCCGCCGCGGTGGTCCCGGACCTGTAATCCCTCGGTACTCGCGTAAGGACAAGTGAAGTGATCAACGGCCAGGTCTCCTTCTGGATGCGGGACACCGCCGGCCCGACCCGGGACCCCGCCGGCGCCGCCCGCCCCGAGCGGCCCCCGCTGGACGGGGACACCACGGTCGACGTGTGCGTCGTCGGCGCCGGATACACCGGGCTGTGGACCGCCTACTGGCTGCGCCAGGCGCTGCCCGACGCCTCGATCCTCGTGGTCGAGGCGCGCCACGTCGGCTACGGCGCCTCCGGCCGCAACGGCGGCTGGCTCTCCGGCAAGATGATCGGCCTGCCCCGCCACCTCGCCGGAGGCCCCCGCGGCCGGCAGGGCGTGGTGGACCTGCGGCGCGCGGCCGTCGACTCCTTCGACGAGATCCTCGGGATCATGGCCGACCACGACATCGACGTGGACGCCGTGCACGGCGGCTATCTGACGATCGGCCGCACCCCCTCCGAGCTGGCCCGGCTCCGGGCGGCGGTGGACGCCGAGCGCGCGTGGGGCATGACCGAGGAGGACGTACGGCTGCTGTCCGCCGCCGAGACGGCCGGCCGGATCAGCATCGACGGAGTGCTCGGCGCCCTCTACAGCCCGCACAACGTGCGGCTGCACCCCGGGAAGCTCGTCACCGGGCTGGCCTCGGTCGTGGAGGCCGCCGGGGTCCGGATCGCCGAGCGCACCCCGGCGCTCGACCTCCGCCCCGGCCGGGTGCGCACCCCCCACGGCACCGTGACCGCCCGCCACATCCTGCGCGCCACCGAGGGCTACACCGCGCGGCTGCCCGGCCGCCGCCGGGACACGCTGCCCATGAACAGCTCGATGGTCATCACCGAACCGCTGTCGGAGGCGGACTGGAAGGCCATCGGCTGGGCCGGCTGCGAGGCCCTCTCCGGCGCCCAGCACACCTACTTCTACGCCCAGCGCACCGCCGACGGCCGGATCGCCCTCGGCGGCCGCGGCCTGCCCTACCGCTTCGGCTCCCGGCTCGACCAGGACGGCCGGCTGGACCGCTGGACCATCGGACAGCTCTCGGGCGTCCTGCGCGGCCTCTGGCCCGACCTGCGCTTCCGCCTCGCGCACGCGTGGTGCGGCTCGCTCGGCGTACCGCGCGACTGGTCGCCCTCGGTCGTGTGGGACCCGGCGACGGGCCTCGGCCACGCCGGGGGCTACGTCGGACAGGGCGTGACCGCCGCCTACCTGGCCGGCCGCACGCTCGCCGACCTCGTCGCCGGCCAGGACACCCGCTACACCAGACTGCCCTGGACCGGCCGCCGCTCCCCCCGCTGGGAGCCGGAGCCACTGCGCTGGCTGGGCTCCTACGCGATGTACGGCCTCTACCGCATCGCCGACCTCAGCGAGGCGACCACCCGCCACGAACGCACCTCGGCCTTCGCGCGGCTTGCCGACACGGTCTCCGGGCGGCACTGAGTCCTCTGTGCGGCGTTCCCTGTGCGGCGGTAGGCGGTCACCAGCAGCTACGGATCCCCCCACGACCACCTCTATACACTGTGTTTATACACGCCATGTATAGTCCGAGCCGTTCAGGGCCACCCAGAACTACCGGCACGTCAGAGAGGCTCGTCCATGTTCGCCAAGGCATTAGCGCCCGAGTACCAAGGCTCACTCAGTTCCCTGTCGGTGAACTCCTCCCTGACCGACGTTCTCGCCGAGGGCACCGACCGGCTGCGCGCCGCCGAACAGGCTGGCTCCCAGCGGGAGGTCGCGCGCTCGGGGCTCGCCGTGGCGGAGGCGCACCGCCGTCTGGGCCATGTCGAAGAGGCCGACCGCGCCTGGAAGGCGAGCTACCGCGCCGCCCGCTCGGCCGGTGACGTCGGCGCGATGGCATGGGCGGTGTGGAGCGGCGGCACCCTCGCCCGGCAGCGGGGCTCGCTCGCCCTGGCCCGTCGGCTGCTCGCCCTCGCCGCCGAGCTGGGCAAGCGCGGCGACGACGTGGTGGCCCGGGGCTACTCGCTGGCCGGGCTCGCGGAGACCGGCCGCATCCAGGGCGACTACGAGGCCGTACACACCCTGCACGAGCAACTGCTCGCCGAGGCCCGCAAGCGCGGCGAGGCCCGGCACACCGTCTGGGCGCTGGAGGGCATCGCCCAGATCCACCGGAACACCGGCTCGTACGACACCGCCTTCGCGATGTTCGAGGAGGCCGCCGCCATCGCGGCGCAGGCCGACGACCAGCGCGGCCGGGCCTGGGCGCTGCGCGGTATGGCCGACATCGTGTCCCTGCGGGACAAGGACGTGGACCGGGCCCTGGCGCTACTGTCCGAGGCGGAGCTCGCCTGCCGCAGGATGAAGCTGACCAGCGCGCTCGCCTACAACCTCAAGATGCGCGGCAACGTCCTCTTCCGCGCCGGACGTTACGTGCCCGCCCGGGAGTACTACGAGACGGCGCTGGCCGAATTCCGCGCCATGAGCGAGCCGCGCGGCACCGCACTGTCCCGTCTGGGTCTGGCCAAGACGCTCGCCCGGCTGGGGCAGGACCCGGAGCTCACCGCCGCGGAACTGGACGACCTGCGGGGAGAGCTGGACCGCATCGGGCTGCGGCACGCCCGTGAGATGGTCGACGCGGCGTACGAGGAGCTGGGCATATCGCGAACCGGTGCGTATCGCTCACCCGCCGTACCCGGCGCGCGAAAGGCCCACGAGGCGGTGGCCGCCCGATGACCGCGCCCGCGCCCCCGCTCCCGCGCCCGACCACCGCCCCACCCGCCTCCGCTTCCGCGGCGCGGACCCTCGCCCGCTGCCGGAGCCTCGTACTCCCCGCGCTGACCACGGCCGTGGAACGGCTCCACCCGTACCCGGGCGAGATGGCCGCCTTCTCCTTCGGCTGGTGCGAGGTGGGCGGCACCCCCGCCGCCGGACGGCCCGGCGGCGGCAAGGGCGTACGCCAGGCCCTGGCCGTGCTCGGCGCGGAGGCGGCGGGCGAGCCCGGGGCGACCGCGGTCGCCGGGGCGGTCGCCGTCGAGCTGGTCCACGCCTTCTCACTCCTGCACGACGACATCATGGACGGCGATGAGACCCGGCGCCGGCGCGCTTCCGTATGGAAGGCGTACGGCACCGGCCCCGCCGTTCTGGCCGGGGACGCGCTGTTCGCCCTCGCGGTGCAGACGCTCGCCGAGTCGCACGGCCCGCACGGCGGCGCGGCGATCCGGCAGCTGTCGGGGGCGCTGGGCGACCTGGTGCGCGGTCAGGCGGAGGATCTGCTGTTCGAGTCCCGCCCCTGGACCGGCCCCGACGCGGTCCGCACCGCCGAATACCGTGCGATGGCCGAGGGCAAGACCGGGGCGCTGCTGGGCTGCGCCGCGGCCCTCGGCGCCCAGCTCGCGGGCGCTCCGGAGCCGGTCGTCACCGCGTTGGACCGGGCCGGGCGCCACGTCGGGGTGGCCTTCCAGGCCGTCGACGATCTGCTCGGCATATGGGGCGATCCGCGGGTCACGGGCAAGCCCGTCCACGGCGATCTGCGCCGGAGGAAGAAGACGCTGCCGGTACTGGCGGCCCTGGCCGCCGACGGCTCGGCCGCCCGCGAACTCGCCGCCCTCCTCACCGACAACCTGCACGCCGACGCGCCGGACGCCGGCCCCCACGACGCGGCCGTCCACCGCGCCGCCGAACTCGTCGAGGAGGCGGGCGGCCGCGCCGCCACCCTCGCCGAGGCCCACCACCACCTGGACGCCGCCCGCGCCCAGCTCGCCTCCGTCCCGCTGGCCCCGGCCGCGGCCGCCGAACTCCTGGCTCTGCTGCCCTTCCTCGTCGACCGCGCGCTGTGACCACACCACCCCTTCGGCCCGCAGTGCGCGCGGCGGCGGGCCGCCTCACCCATGCTGGAAAGGCCGCTGGGCTGGTGGGGAAGGACTGGTGTGGAAGGACGGGGCCCGATGAGGCTTGTCGTCGATCTCAACCGATGCCAGGGGTATGCGCAGTGCGCCTTCCTGGCGCCCGACGTGTTCACGCTGCACGGGCACGAGGCGCTGCGCTACACCCCTTACGCCGACGACTCGCGGCGCGAGCAGGTGGCGCGCGCGGTGGCCGCCTGCCCGGTCGGGGCGATTCTGCTGGACGACCTGCCGGAGAACCTGCCGGACGACGTCGCGGGTGACGGGGCGGGCGGCCCGGCGGACGGCCTCCACGCGGCGGGCCCCGGTGTCGGCTGAGCGCGGCGGCGGGGGCGAGGGCGACGGAAGCCTGGAGCGGCTGCGGCGGGACGGACGGATCGTGATCGTCGGCGCCTCGCTGGCCGGGCTGCGAGCCGCGGAGACGCTGCGCGAGCAGGGCTTCACCGGCTCGCTCACCCTCATCGGCGACGAGCCCGAGCCGCCGTACGACCGGCCGCCGCTGTCCAAGCAGGTCCTGCTGGGCACGGTGGACGCGGACCGCACCACCCTGCCCCGGCGCCGGGCGATCGGGGCCCGCTGGCGGCTGGGGACCGCCGCCACCGGGCTGGACCTCGCGGCCCGGCGGGTGCGCCTGGCCGGCGGCGAGGAGGTGCCGTACGACCGGCTGCTGATCGCCACCGGGGTGCGCGCCCGCCCCTGGCCGCACCCCGCCGAGGCGGATCTCGACGGCGTCTTCACGCTGCGCACCGGCCGCGACGCGGCGCGGCTGCGGCGGCGGCTGGCGGCGGGGCCCCGGCGGGTGCTGGTCATCGGCGGCGGCTTCATGGGCTCCGAGATCGCGTCGGCCTGCCGTGAGCTGGGGCTGCCCGTCACCGTCGTCGAGCGCGGCCCGGCCCCCCTGGTGGGCGCCCTGGGCGGGGTGATCGGCCAGGTGGCGGCCGAGCTTCAGCGGGCGCACGGCGTCGATCTGCGCTGCTCGGTCATGGTCACCGGGCTGGAGGGCGACGCGGCCGGGCGGCTGCGGCGCGCCCACCTGTCCGACGGCACCGCCCTGGAGGTGGATCTGGCGGTGGTCGCGCTGGGCGCCGTCCGCAACACCGAGTGGCTGGCCGGGTCGGGTCTCGGCGCCGGGCCCCGGGGGGTCGCGTGCGACGCGGGGTGCCGGGCGTTCGACGTACGGGGCCTGGTGACCGACGACGTCTTCGTGGCCGGGGACGTCGCCCGCACCCCGCACCCGCTCTTCGGTTACCAGTTCCTCTCCCTCGAACACTGGGGCAACGCCGTCGCGCAGGCCGAGGTCGCGGCGCACAACATGGTCAGCCCCGGGCCGGACCGCCGCCCCCACCTGTGGATCCCCGCCTTCTGGTCCGCGCAGTTCGGGGTGAACATCAAGTCCGTCGGGGTGCCCACGATGGGCGAGGAACTGCTCATCGCCCAGGGGTCGCTCGCCGAGCGGAGCTTCACCGGCGTGTACGGCTACCAGGGCCGCGTCATCGCCGCCGTCACCTTCGACCAGACCAACTGGCTGGACTTCTACCGGCGGCAGATCGAGACGGCCGCGCCCTTCCCGCCGGTCTGCCGCACCGTGGACCGGCGCCCCGACGGGCTGCGCCCCGTCCCCGCCGACTTCCCCGACCCCTCCCTGCCCACCCACGGGCCGACCGTCACCCTCAGCGGCTACTCGCCGACCGACCGGCGGATCGTCTTCACCCCCGCCCGGGGGTGAGGGGCGCCCCGTTCACCCGGAAGGACTCCGTCCATGACGCACGGCACGTTCCTGCGGAAGATCACCGACTACGCCCACCGCGCCGACCCCTACCCCCTCTACGCCGAGCTGCGGAAGACGCCCGTGCTGCGGGACGACATCGGCCCGTACCTGGTCTCCACGTACTGGGAGATCCACGGCCTGCTGCACGACCCCCGGCTCAGCTCGGACCCCCGCAACCTCGACCCCGAGGCCGCCGGCCTGGTCGTCGCCGAGGAGGAGGACGACCCGAGCCTGCCGCCGAGCTTCCTGCGGCTCGACCCGCCCGAGCACGACCGGCTCCGCCGGATGGCGATGTACCCCTTCGGGCCGCCGCACACCCCACGGCGGATCCACGACATGCGCGGGGAGCTCGCCCGGATCGTCACCGGGCTCGTCGACGGCTTCGAGGGCCGGGACCAAATCGACCTCGTCGACGACTTCGCGTACCCCTTCCCGGTGACCGTGATCTGCCGGCTGCTGGGCGTGCCCCGCGCGGACGAGCCGCTCTTCCACGCGTGGGCCGACACCATCGTCTCCAGCGCCGACCCCGACCCGGACGCGGACGCCGCCGAGCGGCGCGGCGCCGTCCGGCGGGCCCGCACCGAACTGGCCATGTATATGTCCGAGCTGATCGAGGAGCGCCGCCGCGCCCCGGGCGAGGACATGCTCTCCTCGCTGGTCCACGGGGACGGGCCGGACGGGCGGATGGCCCACTCCGAACTGGTCAGCACCGCCGCGCTGCTGCTGATCGCCGGGCACGAGACGACGGTCAACCTGATCACGAACGGGATGCTGACCCTGCTGCGCCACCCGGACGTCCTCAAGCGGCTGCACGACGACCCCCGCCTGGCCGTGCCCCTGGTGGAGGAGGTGCTGCGCTACGAGCCCCCGGTCCAGCTTCTCCCCCAGCGGACCCCGCTGACCGACATCGACATCGCGGGCGTCACCATCCCCAAGGGCGCGTCCGTCTGGCTGATCCTCGCCTCCGGCAACCGCGACCCCCGGCGCTTCCCCGACCCCGACCGGTTCGACCCGGACCGCAGGGACAACCAGCACCTGGGCTTCGGCAGCGGCATCCACATCTGCTTCGGCGCCCCGCTGGCCCGGCTGGAGGCGCAGCTTGCGCTGGCCGAGCTGGCCCGCCGGCTGGAGAACCCCCGGCTGCTGGAGGACCCGCCCCCGTACCGCCGGAACGCGGTGCTGCGCGGCCCGCGCCACCTGCCCATCGGCTTCGACGGGGTGCGCGCGGGGCGGGAGCCTTGAGGGCGCCGTCTCGCGGGGCGGCGCGGGTGTCTTACGCGGTTGTCTCTCGCGGGTGTGTGGAGTGGCCGCCCGTCCGGGGCCGTTGGAGGATGAGAGCAGGCGATGTTTGGAGGGCACGGTGTTCGAGGCCGAAGACATCCGGAAATGGCGCGACCGTGACGTGGTGGACCGCGAGGGCCGCAAGATCGGCACGCTCGAGTCGATCTATGTGGACACCGCCACCGACAAACCCGCCTTCGCGACCGTCACGGTCGGCATGCCGACCCGGCGGCGGCTGGTGTTCGTCCCCCTCGGCGGCGCGACCGTGTCCCCGCACTATCTGAAGGTCACCTATCCCCGGGACCTGGTGCGGGAGGCCCCGTCCATCGGGACCGACGACGTGCTGCCCGCCAAGCAGGAAGAGGCGGTCTTCACCCACTACGACCTGAGCTACCAGCCGGGCACCGGGGGCGAGCGGCGGCTGGCCCGCCCCTGAGCGGGAGGGAAGGGTGCGATGACGCTGTTCCTGCTGCTGCTCCTGGTGGCCATCGGGCTGGGCATCACCGGCTTGGTCGTCGGGGGGCTGTTCTACCTGTTCGTCATCGGCGTGGTGGTCTTCCTCGCCGACCTGGTCTTCCTCGGCACTCGGCTGCGACAGGGCGGCCGGCGCCCGGTCCGCTGACCGGTAAAGGCCCGGGCAGGACAAAACCCGGACAGGACCCGGACAGGACGAGGCCCGGGCAGGACAAAACCTGCGAGGTGGGCTCCCTTCGCCGGCATTGTCCGGATCAGGTGCTGGAGGTCGCCTTCCGGTCTCCCCGACCTTCCGGCCTCTCAGCCCGGCCATCTAGGACGCGTCCGTTCAAAAGAACTCTTGTTCTCCCTTTCAGAGAACCGAAGTCCTCTGTCCCGGAGAACCGTTGTTCTCTCTGCTTGGACGTGTCTCCGGTCGAGCTCCCTCGCTCGCCCCGCAGGCTGTTTTTCACATTACCCCCGCCCCCTTTGGGTGACTAGACCCACTCACACATTTTTTGCCCGATTCGCCAGATTTTTCGCTTACGCCCCTCGAGCCGGCCCCACCGCGCCCGCCACGGCGGGCGACAGCCGCCGGTACTCCGGCGCCTTGGCTGCGCCGGGTGCCGCTTGCCCGGTAGGCTTTCCGTGTGATCTTCAAGCGCATCGGAAACGGTCGACCGTACCCCGACCACGGCCGGGAAAGCACCCGCCAGTGGGCGGATGTCGCCCCACGCCCGGTACGCCTTGACCAGCTGGTCACCACGAAGCAGCAGCTCGACCTCGAAACGCTGCTCGCGGAGGACTCGACGTTCTACGGGGACCTCTTCGCCCACGTCGTGAAGTGGCAGGGCGACCTCTACCTCGAGGACGGGCTGCACCGCGCCGTGCGCGCCGCGCTCCAGCAGCGCCAGGTGCTGCACGCGCGTGTCCTGGAACTCGGCTGACCGGCCGCGCGGGCGCCGCCGGGAGGGCTCGTTGGCCCTTTCGGGTTGGGCTGTGCGGCAACCATTGATCATTTAGTAGGCATCGCCACCGAGCCGCACTACGCTGCGCCTATGAGCATGCTCACCCCTCCCGGCATGGGCGGAAAGTACCGCATCACGGGCGACCGCTACCCGCGCATGCGCCGGCCGAGCGGCCGCCGCCGGCTCGTGTTCGCCGCGATGGGCGCCGTCTGCGCCCTCGGCCTGGTCGGCTGGGGAACGCTCCAGCTCATCGACGTCTTCTCGGGCGGCGACGACGACAAGACGGTGCGCGCGGCGCGGGGCACGGCGGACTGCAAGCGCGAGCTCGGCAAGGACACCGCCAAGGGCCACGACAAGGGTCACGACAAGGGTCACGACAAGGCCTCGGGTACGGCTCCCAAGGCGCTGCCGAAGCCCGGCGAGATCACCGTCAACGTCTACAACGCCACTCCGCGCACGGGGCTGGCCAAGGACACCGCCGACGAGCTGAAGAAGCGCGGCTTCAAGATCGGGAAGGTGGGCAACGCGCCCGCCGCGTACGACAAGAAGGTCAAGGGCCCCGGGATACTGCTCGGCGCGCCGGCGGCCACCAACGGCCCCTTCGACGTGCTCGGCACCCAGCTCGCCGGCGCCCGGACCGAGAACGACGGGCGCTCGGGCAAGGACATCGACCTGATCCTGGGGAGCGGCTTCAAGGACCTGACCAAGAAGAAGGACGCCACCAAGGCGCTGGCCGCCCTGTCCGCGCCGAAGCCGTCGTCCTCGGCCCCGACCTGCTGACCCGGGCCCCACTGGCCGGGCCCCACTGACCGGGCCCTGCTGACCCGGGCCCCGCCGGCCGGGGCCCCGCTGAGCTTGCCGACCGCACCGCCCCGCGCGTCCGCTCGGGGCGGTCGGAGCCCGCTCGTACCGGCCTCGGCCGTCCCGCTCAGCCGGCCGTCCCGTACATCCGGTCCCCGGCGTCGCCGAGCCCGGGGACGATGTACCCGTTCTCGTTGAGCCGCTCGTCGACCGACGCGGTGACCACCGTGACGGGCGCGCCCGCGAGCTCGCGCTCCATGGTCTCCACGCCCTCGGGCGCGGCCAGCAGACACAGCGCGGTGACGTCGTCCGCGCCCCGCGATATCAGCTCCTGGATCGCCGCGACGAGCGTCCCGCCCGTCGCCAGCATCGGGTCCAGGACGTACACCTGACGGCCGGAGAGGTCCTCGGGCATCCGCGTCGCGTACGTCGACGCCTGCAGTGTCTCCTCGTCGCGGATCATGCCCAGGAAGCCGACCTCGGCGGTCGGCAGCAGCCGCACCATGCCGTCCAGCATCCCCAGGCCCGCCCGCAGGATCGGCACCACCATGGGGCGCGGGTGGGACAGCCGCACCCCGGTCGTCGCCGTCACCGGGGTGTCGATGTCGACCTGCTCGGTGCGCACGTCCCGGGTCGCCTCGTACGCGAGCAGGGTGACCAGCTCGTCGGCGAGGCGCCGGAAGGTGGGGGAGTCGGTGCGCCGGTCGCGCAGCGTGGTGAGTTTGTGCGCCACCAGCGGGTGGTCGACGACATGGATCCGCA
>NZ_MAXF01000059.1 GCF_001704635.1 Streptomyces sparsogenes
TACGCGAGCAACCAGCTCGTCGGCGAGGCGCCGGAAGGTGGGGGAGTCGGTGCGCCGGTCGCGCAGCGTGGTGAGTTTGTGCGCCACCAGCGGGTGGTCGACGACATGGATCCGCATGGCATCGACAGTAACCGAGCCCCGGGACGCCCACGCCGCCCGGCCGCCCTTCCGGGCCGTGTCAGCGGTATGCCGTCACGCGGGCATCAAACCCCCGATTGGGGGAAACGTTCCAGAAACGGCCGAGCAGGCCCGGGCCGCCGCCCCGGGCGAGACCTCGTCCCGAGGGGTGTGGCCCATGGCTGACCGAAACCGGCTCCCCGGCGAGACGGCCGAAAGGACACCCGTTCACGAGCCCGCGGAGGAGACCGTGGAGGACATCGACAGGGACCGCCGCCGCCGTCGCGCCCAGTTCCTGCGCGACCTGACCGAGGCGCGTGAGCTGCGCGATCGGGTGCGTCCACGGGCGGCGCGGGCGGCCCGGATGCGGCAGGTGCTGCGCATGCGGACGTTCCGCTGGTGAGGTGTTGGGGCGGGTTTCGAAACCGTCCGTTTCGGTCCGCGTGAGTTACATCTCTTTGGACTGGTGCACGACGCAGCGCGGAAGACCTCTCGCGAAGCGATGGTTTCTGCCACGATTCCGATTGGGGCGGGGCACTGTCCCGCCCGCCCCGGCACGCCTATGACCAGTGGGAGAGTCACGGTGTACTTCGCCGCATTGCTCGCGCGCACCGCAGAAGGGTGGGAAGCGAGCGACACAGAGCTCGATGACGTGGAGACCCTGACAGATCTGATCGAACTGGCCCGTGAGGCCTCGGACGACGACACGGTGCTGGCCTTCGTCGAGCACGAGGACGCGTGGTTCGGCATCGTCCGCGTGGACGGCGAGGAGGATCCGCACATCTACGTATCGGACGCCGCCGCGGCCGCCCGCACCTCGTACGGCCAGATGCTCACCGACGAGCTGCTCGGCCGGGGCCCCGACGAGGACCTGGACAGCCTCGTCGACCTGGACGGCACCGAGGACGGTGAGCCCGACGCGAGCGACGACGAGGACGCCGACCCGGACGCGCCGGTCCCCGCGGGCCCGCTCGGCGACGCCGACATCCTCGCCGACCTCGGCATGGACGAGAAGGAGCTGAAGGCCCTGGACGGGGACGCGCTGGAATCCATCGCCGACATGCTGGGCTGCAGCATGGAGGGGCTGGAAGCGGTGCGCTGACCGCCGTCGGCCCAGGGGGTGTCTCCCCGGTCTCTGCGGGCCCGCGACGCCTGGCACGCACGCTCGCTGCGTTGTCGGGCCCGCCCAAGTAGGCCCACTACGAGGGCGACCCTCCGCCTTGCGATCGCACGCACCAGACGCCGCGGGCTGATCCACAGAGACCGGGGAGACACCCCCTAGTCCGCGCCGTCGCCCACACTGGTGCCATGACCGATCCGCTGTCCGGCCTCGTCTCCGGTCCCGCCCCCGACCCCCTCCGCGACCCGTGGCGCGCCCCGATGCGCCTTGCGCTGGAGGAGGCGGCGCGGGCGCCGGAGACGGGCGACGTGCCGGTCGGCGCCGTCGTGCTGGGCCCCGACGGCTCCCCCCTCGGCCACGGCCGCAACGAGCGCGAGGCCCACGGCGACCCCACCGCCCACGCCGAGATCCTCGCGCTCCGCGAAGCCGCCCGCCGCCTCGGCGGCTGGCGGCTGACCGGCTGCACGCTCGTGGTCACCCTCGAGCCGTGCACCATGTGCGCCGGCGCGATCGTGCTGTCCCGTCTGGACCGGGTGGTCTACGGCGCCGTCGACGACAAGGCCGGCGCCGTCGGCTCCCTGTGGGACGTGGTCCGCGACCGCCGCCTCAACCACCGCCCCGAGGTCGTCCCCGGCGTCCTCGCCGACCAGTGCGCCGCCCTCCTCACCACCTTCTTCCGCGCCCCCCGCTCGTAACCGATTTCGGAGCACGGCCACCCGTCCGCTAAGCTCTCTCTCGGTAGCGTGTCCGAGCGGCCTAAGGAGCACGCCTCGAAAGCGTGTGAGGGGGCAACTCCTCCGTGGGTTCAAATCCCACCGCTACCGCTCCGAAACCGTGGGGCCCGGCTCAAGAGAGCCGGGCCCCACGCGTGTTCCCGCCCCACGTGTGCTCCCGCTTCGCCGGGCCGCGGGTCGGGGGAGTGGGGAGTTACGCCGCCGGCCAGTCGTCCGGGCCGCCGCCGTGCCACTCGATCAGGCGGGGGTTGTCCAGGGAGGCGTCGTCCTCCCCCAGCACGCCGGCGCGGCGCAGGACGCCGCGCAGTTCTTCGGCGGTGACGACGACGCCGACGTCCTCGCCGTCGATCATCACGCGGCGGCGCCCGTCGAGCGGTTCGTCCACCACCACGCGGGGCCGGTCCTCGGTCTTGTCCTCCATACGACCAGCCTCGCCATGACCGCCGCCGCCCGCACCTCGGGCCTGTCGGCCGGGTGGCCGGGCGGGGCGGGAATCAGCCGGATGGAGCAGGGGCGGGGGTCACTCGGGCCCGCTGCTGAAGAGTTCGGCCGAGCGGTGGACCTGGGCCAGGCGGCGGAGCCCGGCGAGGAGCGCGTCGCCGAGGATGTTGCCGAGGACCACGGCCTCGGCCATGCCGTCGACATCGGGGCGGCGGCGGACGAGGTCCAGGTCGGTCGCGGCGATGGCGTCGGCGGCGTGGGCGTAGTCGTCGAGCCGGTCGACGAAGTCGTGCAGGCCCAGTTGGCGCAGGGCGCCCACGACCTCGGCGGCCGCGGCGACGGCGGGGCTGTCCGCGGAGACCTTCCAGCCCTGGCGGTGGACGAGGTCGAGGACCTCGGCCGTCGCGTCCTCGCGGGCCTCGTCGTCGCAGTAGGCGGCGGTGCGGATGACGGTCTGCTGGGCGGCGCCGAGGAGTTTGTGGGTGCCGGTGTCGGGGCTGTCGAGCGCGGCGATGACGTCGCGGGCCACGGCGACGGACAGGCCGCCGACGTCCAGCAGGGCCCGGATCAGCCGCAGTCTGCGCAGGTGGCGGTCGTCGTAGTGGGCCTGGTTGCGGCTGGTGCGCTCGCCGGGCGGCAGCAGTCCCTCCCGCATGTAGTACTTGATCGTCGGCGTGGGTACGCCGCTGAGGCTGCTGAGCTCCCCGACGCGCATCGATGACCCTCCGGGCTCCTAGGACTCCACTTGCGTTCTCCCGTCCCCATGATAGATAGTCCCGCTATCGGAAGTGAAACTATCCACTATCTATTCAAGGGGTGGGTCCATGCTGTCCTCGTTGGGGCGGCTCACCGCACGGCGTCGCTGGTGGGTCGTGGTCGCGGCGGTACTGCTGGCCGCATGGGGCGGGGTCTGGGGGACGGGCACCTTCGGGACGCTGACCGGCGGCGCCGGGTTCGACGACCCGCACAGCGAGTCGGTGCGAGCCGACCGGGTGCTCGCCGGGCCGCTGGGCCGCCAGTCGGCCGATCTGGTGGTGCTCTACAGCAGCGAGCGGCACACCGTGGACGACCCGGCCTTCGCCGGCCCGGTCCGCAAGGCCCTGGACCGCATACCGCGCGAGGGCATCGCGCGCCTGGAGACGTACTGGACTGTGCGGAAGGACGACGCGGGCCGGGCCCGGGAGTTCGTCTCCCGCGACCACCACGCCACCTACGCCACCGTCCAGTTCGCCGCCGACGGCGACCAGGACCAGGTCGCGGCGCTCGGTGAGATCAAGGACCGGTTCGCGGTGCCCGCCGGCTCCGGCGTCACCGTGCGGTTCGGCGGCACCGCGGCCATGACCGAGCAGGTCAACGCCCGCACCGGGGCCGACATCGGACGCGCCGAGGCGCTGTCCCTGCCGACCCTGATGGTGCTGCTGCTGATCGTCTTCGGAAGCGTCGTCGCGGCCTCGCTCCCGCTGGCCGTGGGTGTCCTGGTGGCGCTCGGCTCGCTGGTGGTGCTGCGCACCGTGTCCCTGTTCACGGACCTGTCCAGCTCAGTGATCAACGTGATCACCATCCTGGGCCTGGGGCTCGCGATCGACTACGCGCTCTTCATGGTCGGCCGGTTCCGCGAGGAGCTGGCCGCCGGAGCCGATGTGGACCGGGCGGTCGAGCGCACCACCGCCACCGCCGGGCGCACCGTGGCCTTCTCCGGCCTGGCCGTGGCCATCTCCTTCACCGGCCTCACCCTCTTCCCTTCCCGCTTCCTCAGCTCGATGGGGTACGCGGCGGTCGCAGTCGTGATCTTCGCCGTCATCGGTTCGCTGACGCTGCTGCCCGCCCTGCTGCGCTTCGCCGGCCACCGCCTCGACGCCGGACGGCTGCCCTTCCCGCGCCGGCCGCGCCGCCCGGCGCGTACGGCGGGGGCGCACGAGCCGGGCGGCGAGGCGCGGGGGCGCTGGTACCGGCTGGCCCGCGCGGTGATGCGCCGCCCGCTGCTCACCACCGCCGTCCTCACCATCTCCCTGCTGGGGCTCGCCGGACCGGCGCTCGGCGTCAACTGGGCGCGCCCCGCGGACTGGGTGCTGCCCGCCGACGCCGACGCGCGCCAGGTCACCCGGCAGTTGCACGACCGCTTCGACCACGACCCCACCAAGGTCGTCACGGCCGTCGTCGACCTGCGGGGCGGCGCCACGGACGGCTCGGCGCGGCTGGCCGGCTACGCCGAGCGGCTCGGCGCCGTCGAGGGCGTCGAGGACGCCGCCGTCACCGCCACCCGCGGCGACCTGGCCCGGATCACCCTGCGCTACACCCCCGACCCGATGTCCCGTGAGGCGCGCGCCATGGTGGAGGAGCTGCGCGCCCAGGCCCCGCCGCCGGGGGCCGAGGCGCGGTTCACCGGCATGCCCGCCTCCCGGGTCGACATCGTCGACATGATCGGCGAGCGGGCCCTGTGGATGGGGCTGTTCGTGGCCGTCGTCTCGGCCGTGGTGCTGTTCCTGGCGTTCCGCTCCCTGGCCGTCCCCCTCATCACGGTGGCCATGAGCGCCCTGTCGCTGCTCGCCGCCTTCGGGGTGATCACCCTGATCTTCCAGTACGGGGTGGGAGCCGGGGCGCTCGGCTTCGAGGCGATCGGCGCCGTGGACGCGAACTTCCCCGTCCTCATCGTCGCCATCGCCTTCGGACTGGCCATGGACTACCAGGTCTTCCTGCTCTCCCGGGTCCGCGAGCGCTACCTGGCCACCGGTGACCCGGCCGAGGCCACGGCCACCGCCCTGCAGCGCACCGCCGGGACCATCACCAGCGCCGGGCTGCTGCTCGCGGTGGTGGTCGGCGGGTTCGCGTTCTCGTCCGTCACCTTCCTGAAGATGATCGGGATCGGTCTCGTCCTGGCCATCGCCCTCGACGTGCTGGTGGTACGGGCCCTGATGCTGCCCGCCGTGCTCGGCCTGCTGGGCCACCGCGCCTGGGGCCGGAGGGAGAAGCGGCGGTGAACGCTCCGGTCCCGGCGGGTCAGCCCGCGCGGCCCTTGTCGAAGTCCAGTTCGAGCATCCGGATCGCGTTGCCCCGCAGGAGCTTGTAGACGGTCTCCGGCGGCAGCCCGGCCATGTGCTCGGCCGCGACCCGCTTGGTGTGCGGCCAGGTCGAGTCGACGTGCGGGTAGTCGGTCTCGAAGGTGGCGTTGTCCACGCCGACGGTGTCCAGCGAGGCGACGCCGTGTTTGTCGCGGAAGAAGCAGCAGAAGATCTGCCGGTAGTAGTACGAGGAGGGCGGCTCCGGGACCAGGTCGCGCACCCCGCCCCAGGCCCGGTGCTCCTCCCAGACGTCGTCCGCGCGCTCCAGGGCGTACGGGATCCAGCCCATCTGGCCCTCGGCGTAGGCGAGCTTCAGCCGTGGGAACCGCACCAGGACGCCGCTGAACAGGAAGTCCATCATCGACGCCATGGCGTTGTTGAAGCTCAGGGCCGCCTGGACGGCCGGCGGGGCGTCCGGGGAGGCGGCGGGCATCTGGGAGGAGGACCCGATGTGCATGCACACCACCGTGCCCGTCGCCTCGCACTCGGCGAAGAACGGGTCCCAGTAGCCGCTGTGGATGCTCGGCAGCCCCAGATACGTCGGGATCTCGCTGAACGTCACGGCGCGCACGCCCCGCGCCGCGTTCCGCCGGATCTCCTGGACCGCCAGCTCCACGTCCCACAGCGGGATCAGGCACAGCGGGATCAACCGGCCGCCGCTGTCCCCGCACCACTCCTCCACCATCCAGTCGTTGTACGCCCGGACGCAGGCCAGGCCGACCTCCTTGTCGGCGGCCTCGGCGAAGGTCTGGCCGCAGAAGCGCGGGAAGGTCGGGAAGCACAGCGAGGCCTCGACGTGGTTCATCTCCATGTCCGCGAGCCGGGCCCGGGGGTCCCAGCAGCCGCGCCGCATCTGGTCGCGGGTGATGCCTTCGAGGGTCATCTCGTCGCGTGAGAAGCCGACGGCCGCGATGATCCGCTTGTACGGGAAGAGAAGCCCCTCGTACTCCCACCAGTCGGTGGGCGGGCCGTCCGGGTCGGTGGTGATCCGGTACTTGCCGCCGACATAGGCCAGCTCGCCGATGCCGGCGGTCAGGGGCTTCGGGCCGCGGTCTCGGTACTTGGCGGGCAGCCAGGTCTCGAAGAGGTGAGCGGGCTCGATCACGTGGTCGTCCACGCTGATGACCATGGGCAGCTCGGTCGCGCCGTTCGTCTCGCCAGTCATGCCGTCCTCTTCCCCGGCGTCCGGCAGTGGGACCGGAACACCGCACCCTGATCTGACGCTCCGTCAGATGGAGGGTAGGGAGTCGGGCGTCAACCAGCAAGAGAAACCGGGCGCACGGAACGCGAACCGGCCGGTGCGGCGCGCGCCTCCGTCGCGCCCCTCCATGCGGATATCCGCCCCGTCCCTAGACTGAATGGGGCGGTATCGGGCGTCTCGCACGGCGGCCCGTCCGCGGCCCGGCGTAGCGGCGAGGCCGGGGAGAAGCGCCGGAGAGGCGACGGAAGGAGTCCACGATGAGCGGCCCTGTGGTGGCCGGAGTCGACGGTTCCGAGCGCAGTCTGGCGGCGGCGGACTGGGCCGCGCGGGAAGCGCTGGACCGGGCGGTTCCGCTGCTGCTGTTGCACGCCTCCCCGCCCCTTCCGCCCCGGATCTCCCCGGTTCCGGGCGCGGACGCCTGGGAGAACGTGGGCGAGCAGATGATCCGGCAGACCGCGACGGACCTCGCCGGCCGCCATCCGGGCCTGGAGGTGACCGGCGAGCACGTCTCCGCGCCCGCGGACGAGGCCCTGCTCACGGCGGCGCGGAGCGCCGGGCTCATGGTCGTGGGGACTCGCGGCTGGGGCGGCTTCGACGGGCTGGCGGTCGGCTCCGTGGCGCTGCGGGTGGCGACCGCCGCCGACTGCCCCGTGGTGACGGTCCCCGGCCGGCGCGCCGGGGAGGCCGCGGGACCGGAGGGGGCCGCGGAGGAAGCCCCGGGCGCGGAGGAAGCCGGAGGGGTCGAGGAAACAGGCGAGGTCGGGGTCGCGGACGAGACCGGGGTGGAGGCCGGGGAGGTCGTGGCCGCCCTCGACGCCCACGGCCGCGTCGCGGAGACCGCCGACTTCGCCTTCCGCGCCGCGCTGGCGCGCGAGGCCCGGCTGCGGGTGGTGCACGCGTGGGCCCTGCCCGCGGCCGCCCCCTCCGCCTGGATGATCGGCGTCCTCGAGGAGGACCGCGCCATGTGGGAGGACCAGGAGGGCCAGGCGGTGTCCGACGCGCTGCGCCCCTGGCGTACGAGATATCCGCAGGTCGACGTCCTGCCCGATGTCGTTCTGCTCAACCCGGCGCAGGCGCTGGTCAGATCCTCGGCGGGGGCGCTGCTGCTGGTCGTGGGCCGCCGTACGGCCGAGCGGGTCGCCGAGCGGCATCTGGGGCCGGTCGCCCACGCCGTACTGCACCACGCCCGCTGCCCGGTCGCGGTGGTGCCGCACCCTCAGCCGAAGAAGACGCCGAACTCCGCGTAGAGGGCCGGGTCGACGCCCTTGGTCCCGCCTGTCACCTCGGACAGCGGCACCCGCACCACGTCCGCGCCGCGCAGCGCCACCATCGTGCCGAAGTCCCGCTCGTAGACCGCGTCGACCGCGCGCAGCCCGAAGCGCGTCGCCAGCCAGCGGTCGAAGGCGCTCGGCGTGCCGCCGCGCTGGATGTGGCCGAGCACCGTGGTGCGGGCCTCCTTGCCGGTGCGGTCGGCGATCTCCCGCGCCAGCCACTCGCCGATGCCGGACAGCCGCACATGGCCGAACTCGTCCAGCGAGGAGTCCTTCACCACCATCTGCCCCGCCTTGGGGACCGCGCCCTCGGCCACCACGACGATCGGGGCGTACCGGATCTTGAAGCGGTCCCGTACCCACTCGCACACCTGGTCCAGGTCGAAGGGCTGCTCGGGGATGAGGATGACGTTGGCGCCGCCCGCGATGCCCGAGTGGAGGGCGATCCAGCCCGCGTGGCGGCCCATGACCTCGACGACCAGCGTCCGGGTGTGCGACTCGGCGGTGGTGTGGAGGCGGTCGATGGCCTCGGTCGCGATGTTTACCGCGGTGTCGAAGCCAAAGGTGTAGTCGGTGCCCGTGACGTCGTTGTCGATGGTCTTGGGCACCCCGACCACGCCGATGCCCTCGTCCGCCAGCGCGGCGGCGACGCCGAGCGTGTCCTCGCCGCCGATCGCGATGAGCGCGTCCACCTCGTACGCCGCCAGCGTCTCCCGCACCCGGGCCACCCCGTCCTCGCTCTTGAGCGGATTGGTCCGGGAGGAGCCCAGGATGGTCCCGCCGCGCGGGAGGATGCCGCGTACGGCGGGGATGTCCAGCGGCACGATCGCGCCCTCCAGCGCGCCCCGCCAGCCGTCCCGCACGCCGACGAACTCGAACCCGCACTCCTGTACGCCCTTGCGCACGATCGCCCGGATCGCCGCGTTGAGGCCCGGGCAGTCGCCCCCGCCGGTCAGCACACCGACACGCATCTGAGCCCCCTTCCAGCCCCTCCGAGCGGCGCGGTGCCCGCCCGATCGTTCCCTCCTCATCCAGAATCCACCCATATGAGCCTGTATGCCCACCTTGCTCTACCGTGCCATGGCGTCCCCTCCGGGGCGCCCGCGCGAGACCCCCGCGCAAGGCGCCCACACAAGAGGGGAGGACCGGTGGAGACACGAGTTGATTCGTAGGACTGATGAGACCACTGCGCCAAACGTGTGGATAGACTCACGCGACTGCACAGGGGACCGCAGGGGAGGCAGCACGAGATGGCACAGGCGAGGAAAGTCGCGCTCTACATGCTGATCGTCTTCGTGCTGTACACCATCATCAACAGCCCCGCGCGCGCGGCCGACCTGGTGCAGGTGGGCTTCGAGGGGATATCGGACGCCGCCAAGAGCGTCGGCGAGTTCATGACCGAGCTGATCAACTGACGTAGGCGCCGACGCGGGCCGGCCTCGGCCGACCCCCCATCCGCCGCCGCGCGAGCACTCGACCGAGCGAACCGGCCGCACCGGCCATCCGGCCCACAGACCCCCTCGGATCCCGGCCCGCCCCGCCCGGGCTCGTTCCCTGTCCGCGCACGCTCCGGCGCACGCCCCCACCCCCACGCCACCCCTCGAACACGTGGCAATGGCGCCACCAACACGTAGTAATGCGGTGCTTGCACACAGTGCACATGTCTTGTGATGCTATGACCGCTTTGCCGGGTGAGTACATCGTGAAGGGGTGGCGTGACCGTGTCGGCCCGAACCGCGCCCAGAACCCCGCCCCAGGGCGACGGCGGCAGCGACAGCGGCAGAAGCCGCGGAGCGGACGCCAGGGCGCTCACCCAGGTGCTCTTCGCCGAGCTCTCCGGCCTGACCCCCGGCACGCCCGAACACACGCGCGTCCGGGACGCGCTGATCGAGGCCAACCTGCCGCTCGTGCGCTACGCCGCGGCCCGCTTCCGCAGCCGTAACGAGCCGATGGAGGACGTGGTCCAGGTCGGCACGATCGGGCTGATCAACGCGATCGACCGGTTCGACCCGGAGCGCGGGGTGCAGTTCCCGACCTTCGCCATGCCGACCGTGGTCGGCGAGATCAAGCGCTACTTCCGCGACAACGTCCGCACCGTCCATGTGCCGCGCCGGCTGCACGAGCTGTGGGTGCAGGTCAACGGCGCGACCGAGGACCTGACGGTGCTGCACGGCCGGTCCCCCACGACGGCCGAGATCGCCGAACGGCTCGGGCTCGGCGAGGACGAGGTGCTGGCCTGCATCGAGGCGGGGCGCTCGTACCACGCCACCTCGCTGGAGGCCGCCCAGGAGGGCGACGGGCTGCCGGGCCTCGTGGACCGGCTCGGCTACGAGGATCCGGCGCTCGCCGGAGTCGAGCACCGCGATCTGGTGCGGCATCTGCTCGTCCAACTGCCGGAGCGGGAACAGCGCATCCTTTTGCTTCGTTACTACAGCAATCTGACCCAATCTCAGATCAGTGCCGAGCTGGGCGTCTCCCAGATGCATGTCTCCCGGCTGCTGTCCCGCAGCTTTGCCAGGCTCAGATCCGCAAACCGGATCGAGTCCTAACCGGGACGAGGGACCCCTCCCCCACTCCTTCCGGGCGGTAATGTCGACATGGCGCTACAGCGTGTTGCCGACATGTGACATTCTGCAGGAACCGCGTTTGCCGCGGCCCTACCTCCGGTATTCAGGGGGAGGCTGCGTTCGACGCGACGAGCGCAGCTGGGATCCGTCCGCGACCCAAAGGGGGTGGCATGTCCGTAGAACTGGGCAGCTCGAAGGTGCTCACCAACGACGCACCGCACGTGCTCGACGACTGCGACGCCATCGACACCCGCACCCTCTCCCGCTCCCTGTTCCTGCGGCTCGCCGCCCTCGAGCGGGACAGCGCGGAGCGCACCTACGTACGTGACACCCTCATCGAGCTGAACCTCCCCCTCGTGCGCTACGCGGCGGCCCGCTTCCGCAGCCGTAACGAACCGATGGAGGACATCGTCCAGGTGGGGACGATCGGCCTGATCAAGGCGATCGACCGGTTCGACTGCGAGCGGGGCGTGGAGTTCCCGACCTTCGCCATGCCGACCGTCGTGGGCGAGATCAAGCGCTTCTTCCGCGACACCAGCTGGTCGGTACGGGTGCCGCGGCGGTTGCAGGAGCTGCGCCTGGCCCTCACCAAGACCAGCGACGAGCTGTCCCAGAAGCTCGACCGCTCCCCCACGGTCACCGAGCTGGCAGGCGCCCTCGGCGTCTCCGAGGAGGACGTGGTCGACGGACTGGCGGTGGGCAACGCCTACACCGCCTCCTCCCTCGACTCCCCCTCCCCCGAGGACGACGGCGGCGAGGGCTCGCTGGCGGACCGGCTCGGCTATGAGGACAGCGCCCTGGAGGGCGTGGAGTACCGCGAGTCGCTCAAGCCGCTGCTGGCCAAACTGCCGCCGCGCGAGCGCCAGATCATCATGCTTCGCTTCTTCGCCAATATGACGCAGTCGCAAATCGGCGAAGAGGTCGGCATCTCACAGATGCATGTCTCACGGCTGCTGACGCGGACTCTGGCACAGCTGCGGGAAGGGCTCATCGCCGACTGACACGGCGTCATCGGGCCGGTGCGCGACCCTGTACACCTGACGGGGCGTCAGCGACACTGGCCCGATGCGACGCCCGATGCGATACGCGTGGAGCCGGACAACGGGCCGCCGGGGCAAGGTGATCGCCTCCTCGGCGGCCGCGCTGTGCCTGGGCGCGCTGCTCAGCGGCTGCGCCGGCGGCGACGACGGATATCTCGCGGCCGAAGCGGCCGGGCCGGACGGGGCGCGCGCCACGTCCGCGCCGTCGAAGGGCGGCGTGGAGATGGTGCCGCTCGACGGCGACGGCGACCGCGACGGCGCGGGGAAGGGCACCGGGGACGGGAAGCGGCGGCCGTCCGGGGCGGGGACCGCCACGGGGTCGGGCGCGCCGGACGCCTCGTACGGGCCGGACGGGCCCGCCTCGGCATCGACGCGTGGGCGGTCGCCGGGGCAGTCGCCGCAGGCGCCGTCAGGGCGCGGCGGCACCGACGGCGGCGACGGGACCGGCGCCGGGAGCGGCACCACCCCCGGCGGGGGCGGCTCCGGCGGCACGGGAGACACGGGAAGCCCCGGAGGCTCCGGGGGCCCGGGAGGCACGGGCGGCTCCGGGGACTCAGGAGGCTCGGCGCCCCCTCAGTCCCCGCCCGGCACGCCCTCCACCCCGACCGGCCCCGCCGAGCTCACCCTCGGAGACCTGGTGCGCACGGCGGCCGACGACCGCTGGTGCGAGAAGGTGACCATCGAGTTCCGCAACATCGGCGGCGCCCCCGTGACCACGGGGAAGATCACCTTCGCGACCCACATCATCGACTCCCTCGGCATCGACTGGGCGACGGTCGAGTCGGCGTACGACCTGCCGGTGCCGATCAAGGCGGGCGGCAAGAAGGAGAAGACCTGGGAGGTGTGCGTGGACGCCTGGCGGGTACCGCTGGGAATGCACATCGAGACCCAGGACGCCTCCGTCACAGGGACGAAGTGATAGCGATGAGTGAAGCTTAGGCCTAGGCCAGGGCCAGCCAGGCGACCCCGGCCACCACGGCGATCGCGACGATCACGCCGATGATCACGCCGACCCGGGGGCCGCCGGAAGCGGAGGGAGCGGCCGCCCGCTGCTGCTGCGGCCCGCCTTCGTCGACGAAGGCCCGGAACATCTGAGTGGAGCCGGCCGGGTCGTAGTTGCCCTGGGAGCCTTGGGGGTTGTTCGCCATGGCCCCCGACCCTAGCGAATGAGCGGTGTCCCGCACACCCCAGGCCCCCACCGTCCCACGGGCCCCGCCCACCGGCCCGGACGGGCCGCTTGACCGGCCCCTGAGCCGGCCTTTGCGGGCAATTTACTCAGCGAAGCCCCATTTCATTTGCCTGTAGCAACTAAATTCACTTATGGTTGCCCTAAGCAACCGATAGTTCTGGAGGTGCCATGGCCGCACGGAGTCAGTACGAGGAGCTGGCACGGCAACTGAGCGCCATCGGCACCGTCAAGCGAGGACTGTCGCGTGTCCTCCCCCATGACTGCGCGGCCGGCTCGGCCATCGTCCTGATGCTGCTCCACCGCTATGGCGAGATGCGCATGAGCAAACTGGCCGAGCTGCTGGACATCGACATGTCGGTCACCAGCCGGCATGTCGCGCACGCCGCCGAGCGCGGCTGGATCGACCGGAACCCGGATCCGCAGGACCGGCGGTCCCGGCTGCTGAGCCTCAACGCCAGCGGCGAGAAGCTGCTCAGCGAGGTGTCCGAGCGCTATACGCAGGCGCTCGCCGCCTGTCTGAGCGACTGGTCCGATGACGACGTCGGCCGCCTCAACGAACTACTCGCCCGGCTGCGGACGAGCTTCGGCGACACCAGGTCCCGGGTTCCCCAGCTCCGGGACGAGAGCACCACCCGTACACCCACGCAACGTTAAGGAACTCCATGGCAACGACCACACCGGACGGCGGTGTGCGGGGACCCGCGGGGCACCCCGCCCACGCCAAGCACGGCGGCGGCCACCGCGGTCACCACGGCCACGGCGCCGACCCGGCGGCACCGATGACCCACCGGCAGATCATGGAGGCGCTGTCCGGGCTGCTGCTCGGCATGTTCGTCGCGATCCTCTCCTCGACGATCGTCTCGAACGCCCTCCCGGAGATCATCGCGGACCTCCACGGCGGTCAGTCCGCGTACACCTGGGTGGTCACCGCCGCCCTGCTGTCGATGACCGCCGCCACCCCGCTGTGGGGCAAGCTCTCCGACCTGTTCAGCAAGAAGCTCCTGGTCCAGATATCGCTGATCATCTATGTGGCCGGCTCCGTGGTCGCCGGGCTCTCGCAGAACTCCGGCATGCTGATCGCCTGCCGTGTGGTGCAGGGCATCGGCGTCGGCGGTCTGTCGGCCCTGGCGCAGATCGTCATGGCCGCGATGATCTCCCCGCGTGAGCGCGGCCGCTACAGCGGCTACCTCGGCGCGACCTTCGCGGTGGCGACCGTCGGCGGCCCGCTGCTGGGCGGCGTGATCACCGACACCTCCTGGCTCGGCTGGCGCTGGTGCTTCTACGTCGGCGTGCCGTTCGCGGTCATCGCGCTGATCGTGCTCCAGAAGACCCTGAAGCTCCCGGTCGTCAAGCGGGAGGTCAAGGTCGACTGGTCCGGTGCCTTCTTCATCAGCGCCGCGGTCTCGCTGCTGCTGATCTGGGTCACCTTCGCGGGTGACAAGTACGACTGGCTCTCCTGGCAGACCGGCGCCATGGTCGGCGGCTCGATCCTGCTCGGCCTGGTCTTCCTCCTGATCGAGAACAAGGCGAGCGAGCCGATCATCCCGCTGCGGCTGTTCCGCAACAAGACCATCACCCTCGCGTCGATCGCCTCGCTGTTCGTCGGTGTCGCGATGTTCGCCGGGACCGTCTTCTTCAGCCAGTACTTCCAGCTCGCGCGGGACAAGTCGCCGACGATGTCCGGCGTCATGACCATCCCGATGATCGGCGGCCTGTTCGTCTCCTCGACCGTCTCCGGCCAGGTCATCACCAAGACCGGCCGCTGGAAGGCCTGGCTGGTCAGCGGTGGTGTGCTGGTGACCGCGGGGCTGGGGCTGCTCGGCACCATGCGGTACGACACGCCCTACTGGCACCTGGCGATCTTCATGGCCCTCATGGGCCTCGGCATCGGCATGATGATGCAGAACCTGGTGCTGGCCACCCAGAACCAGGTGGCCCCGCAGGACCTGGGCGCGGCCAGCGCGGTCGTGACCTTCTTCCGCTCCCTGGGCGGTGCGGTCGGCGTCTCGGCGCTGGGCGCGGTGCTCGCCAACCGCGTCACCCACTACGTCAAGGACGGCCTCGCCGAGCTGGGCCCCAAGGGCAAGGCCCTGGGCCACGGGGGCACCGGCGGCGGCGGGATCCCCGACGTGGACAAGCTCCCGGAGCCGTTCCGCACGATCATGGAGAGCGCCTACGGGCACGGCATCGGGGATGTCTTCCTGTACGCCTCGGGGGCCGCGCTGCTGGCCTTCGTCGTCACGCTGTTCATCAAGGAGGTCCCGCTGAAGACCCGGTCCGGCAACCAGAGCGCCGCCTCCTCGGAGGAGGCCGCCGAGGCCCCGGCCGAGCAGGCCCCCGCCATGAGCGCCGCGGGCGGCGCGAGCGCCGTGGAGCAGCTCGAGCCCGCGCTGGTGGGCGCGCCGTCCGCCGATCTGTCCGACGCCACATCGGAGTACGCCCTGGCGGGCGCGGCCGCCCCGCAGCGGCTGGCCGCGTACGCCTCCGCCGGAGGCGACGGCGCCGACCACCGCCCCCGGCAGGGCGTGCACGGCTTCGTACGGAACGCGGACCACACCGCCGTGCCGCGCGCCGCGGTCACGCTGATCTCGCTGAACGGACGGCAGCTGGGCCGCTCGGTGGCCCATGTGGACGGCTCGTACGCGCTGGACGCCCCCGGCTCCGGCACCTACGTCCTGATCGCGGCCGCCGACGGCCACCAGCCGCAGGCGTCCACCGTCGTGGTCGGCGAGGAGCCGCTCGCCTTCGACGTGGTGCTGGCGGCGACCAGCGGCCTGGCGGGCACCGTGCGCGGCGCCGCCGACGGTCAGCCGGTCGAGGCGGCGATGGTCGTGGTCACCGATGTCCGCGGCGAGGTGCTGGCCACCGGCAAGACCGGTGAGCAGGGCGACTTCAGCTTCGACGAGCTGGTCGCCGGGACCTTCACGGTCGCGGTGAACGCCGCCGGCTTCCGGCCCACCGCGCTGCCCGTCGAGGTCGGCGCCCAGGGCCTGACCCGGGTCGAGATCGCGCTGCAGGCCGGCGCCCGGGTACAGGGCGTGGTGCGGGCCGGGGCCGACCGGCGGCCGCTGCCGGACGCGCGGGTCACCCTGGTCGACGCGGCCGGGAACGTAATCGCCACCGCGACCACCGGCGAGGACGGGGCGTACGCCTTCACCGACCTGGACGCGGGCGACTACACGGTCATCGCGAGCGGCTACCCGCCGGTCGCCGGCTCGCTGACGGTGCGGGGGCAGGGCATCGACGGACACGACGTCGAACTCTCCCACCCCGTCGACTGACGGGGCCGGCGGCACCGAAGAACCCCCGGGGCCGGGGCGCGCGGAGCGGAGACGCGCCCCGGTCACGGCCGGGACGGCGCGAAAGCGCCGGGCCCGGAACCCGGATCCCGGCGGCGGTGTATAGCAGGTGGAGAGCCTGCCAGGCAGGGGACGGCCTGACGCCGCCGCCCGGGTCCGGCGTACGACCCTCACACGGACATCACACGACCATCCCTCACACGACCATCCCTCACACGAACGACCATTCCTCACACGGACAGACCACGCGCACAGTGCGCGACACCACAGCCCCGACTGAAGAGACAGCCTCGACGGAAACGGGAGCGGGAGCGAGAGCGAGAGGCGGCATGACGACCACTGGAGCAGGAACGGGCGGGAGCGCGAGCGGGGGCCTGCGCGCCCTGATCCGCACGCGTGACGGCTGGGCGGTGCAGCACGCCGTGGTGACCGTCACCGACATGACGGGCGCTCAGGTGCTGCGCGCCCAGGCCGACGAGGACGGCGCGGTGCGCACGGGCGAGCCGCTGGCGCCCGGGCCGTACACGGTCATCGCGACCGCCGTGGGCTACGCCCCCGCCGCCTCGACCGCGATCGTCACGGCCTCGGGGCGCGCGGACGTCGGCACGGTGGTGCTGGCCCGGCAGGGCGGGGTGGAGCTGCCGCCGCCCGGCGCGTGGACGCTCGACCCGGCGCACTCGACGGTGGCGGCCGTCGCCCAGCACCTGGGCATCTCCAGCGTGCACGGCCGGTTCACGGAGTTCAGCGGGCGCATCGAGATAGCGGAGGACATCGAGAAGTCCGGGGTGGAGGCGGTCATCCAGGCCGCGAGCATCGACACGGGGAACGGGATGCGGGACGACCATCTGAGGTCGGCCGACTTCCTGGACGTGGAGCGCTTCCCGGTCCTGACGTACCGGAGCACCGGGCTGGCCCCGGCCGGCGCGGACCGCTGGACGGTCCATGGCGAGCTGACCCTCCACGGCGTGGTCCGCGAGGTCGACCTGGACCTGACGTATCTGGGCACGGGCCCCGACCCCTGGGGCGGGGTGCGGGCCGCCTTCCGCGCCACGGCGCAACTGCGGCGGGAGGACTTCGCGATGAACTACAACCAGGTGGTCGCGGCGGGCATCGCCGCCATCGGCACGACGCTGCGGGTGGAGCTGGACATACAAGCGATTCAGGGGGGCCAGGCCGTGCAGGGCAAGGAGCTGCCGGGCGCCTGAGCCCGGCGGCACCCCCCAGCCGTTCATCCGTCGCGGAGGGCCTCGATACCGGCGATCGCACAGTCCAGGGCGAAGGTGAAGTCCCGCTCGCGCATCTCCTGGACGGTGCTGCCGCCCCGGGCCTCCATGAGCGCCCGCGACTCGTCGAACTCCGGGCGGCCCTCGATGGTGCCCATCATCTCGGCGAAGAACTCGTCCTGACTGACGCCCGCCGCCCGGCACCGGGCGGCGAAGCGGCCCTCGATGGTGCTGAAGCCGTAGACGAACTGGAAGACGAGGGCCAGCGCGCCCGGCACCTCGGAGGTGGGCAGGCCGCTGTTGTGGAGCACGCGCTGCACGGCGGTGGAGAAGGCCATGGCGTTCGGCCCGATGTTCATGTACTCGCCCGTCAGCGGGGACAGCCAGGGGTGGGCGACCAGCAGCCTGCGGTATTCGGAAGCGATCTGGCGCAGCTGATCGCGCCAGTCCCGCTCCTCGGGCTCCAGGTGCCCCAGGTGCTCATAGCCCTCGACGGGGCCCAGGCTTCCGGCGGGGAGCGACATCTCGCCCATCGCCGCGTCGAGGGCGAGTTCGAGGAGCTGGTCCTTGGTCTCGACGTACCAGTAGACCGACATCGCGGTGACCCCCAGCTCGGCCGCCAGCCGGCGCATCGAGAACCCGGCCAGCCCCTCGGCGTCCAGCAGCCGGACCGTGGCCGCGACGATCTTGACGTGGTCGAGCCCGGCCGGCTGCTGCTCGCCCTTGCGCTTGGAGGCCTTGCGCTCGGAGAGCCAGATGCTGGTCCGCGGACGGCTGACACGGCTGCCTGTTGCCATGGCGCGCTCCCCTTCGTCCCTGCGCCAGGGCCGCGCGGCTGGGGACGCGCGGCCGATGACGTCTTACTACCCGATGCTATGCCGCTGAGATCTCCTGTGAAGATCGTTCGGCACGGCGCAGCAGCACCGCCGTCAGCACGCCGCCCGCGAGCACGGCCGCCGCTCCGACCAGTTGGCTGGTCTGCACACCGGAGGCGAAGGCGTCCGCGACGGTGGCCCGCTCCTCATCGGTGCGCGCGGCGGCGTAGGCGGTCGGGAACGAGCCGGCCCCGGCGGCGGCCGCGGGCAGCAGCGCGCCGAACCGGGAGCCCAGGACCGCGCCGAGGACGGCCACGCCCAGGCCGTTGCCGAACTCGGTGAGCGTGCCGTTGACGCCCGCACCCACCCCGGCCTTCTCCGGCGGGATCGCCGACATGATGGCCGTGGCCATCGCGGGCATGGAGACCGCGATGCCCGCCCCCATCCCGACCAGTCCGAGGAGCATCCCGCCGTATCCGTCGGCGCCGAGCGTCGCGATGAGGGCCAGCCCCAGCGCCAGCAGGCCCATCCCGCAGAAGATGGTGACCGGGGTGCCGAGCTTTTGCAGCAGCCGGGCGCCGACGCCCGTGAGGTTCAGCGCGACGATCACCAGCGCGAGCGGGGCGGTCCGCAGGCCCGCCCCCAGCGCGTCGTATCCGAGCACGAACTGCAGGTGCTGGGTGAGCAGGAAGAGCGAGCCGCCCATGCCGAAGGCGACGAGGATGCCGCCCCCGACGGCCCCCACGAAGCGGCGGTCGCGGAAGAAGTGCATGTCCAGCATCGGGTGGGGGATCCGGCGCTCCCACAGCGCGAAGCCGGTCAGCACCACCACGCCCACGAAGGCCGACAGCAGCACCCGCTGGGACGTCCAGCCGTGCTCGGGCCCCGAGATGATCGCGAAGACGACGCCGGTCATGCCGATCGTGGACAGCAGCGCGCCGAGCAGGTCGGGCCGGTCGCCGGTCGGGTTCTTCGACTCCGGCACCAGCCAGACGACGGCGGCGAGACCGAGCAGCGCCACCGGGAGGTTGATCAGGAAGATCGAGCCCCACCAGAAGTGTTCGAGGAGCGAGCCGCCGATCAGCGGGCCCGCGGCGAAACCGAGCGAGCTGACGGCGCCCCATACGCCGATGGCCTTGGGACGCTCGCCCTCGTCGAAGATCTGGACGACCACGGCCAGGGTGGTGGTCATCAGCAGCGCCCCGCCGATCCCCATGCCCGCGCGTGCGGCGATCAGCTGGCCCGGCCCCTGCGCCAGCGAGGCGAGCAGCGAGCCGATCCCGAACAGGGCGAGCCCCGCGACGAGCATCTTCTTCCGGCCGTAGCGGTCGGCGGCGTTGCCCGCGGTGAGCAGCAGTCCGGACTGGACGAGCGAATAGGCGTTGATCATCCACTGGACGTCGGCCGTGGAGGCGGCCATCTCCTCTGTGAGGGAGGGGATCGCGACGTTGAGGATGGTGTTGTCGAGCAGCACGGTGAGCTGGGCGAGGCAGATGACGCCGAGAATCAGCCAGCGCTGGGGGTGCCCGCCGGACTGGCGCCCGGGCGGGGTGTCGGACGTGGGGTCGGCGAGTTGCGCCGTCATGGGCACTCCTTGCGTGTCTTGTACGGCGTATGGGATACGAGAACTCTCATACACCGTACAGCGACTCCTGTACGTCGTACATGAAATATTGAGCCGGGACGGCGAAAGGGCCGGTGACCGGGGGTTTCCCCGCTCACCGGCCCGCTCGCCGACTGGTTGAGCCGCGCGCTTCGCCGGATCAGGACTTGTTCGAGGCCTTCTGGGTCAGGTCGTAGAGGGTGGTGCCGTCGACCGTGACCTTCTTGAAGTTGGCCTGGATCCACGAGCTGATCCGGGAGGAGGTGCCGTTCCCGCCGCCCGGGCCGCCGCCCATGCCGCCCATGCCGCCCGAGCTGATGAAGTAGTGGATCCTGCCCTGCTTCACGTACTCCTTGAACTGCGCGAGGGTCGGGGACGGGTCACTGCCGTTGAAGCCGCCGATGGCCATCACCGGTTCCTCGGTGTCGAGTTGGTAGCCCGCGGCGTTCTGCGAGCCGATCGCCGCCGCCACCCAGGTGTAGTCCCCGGCGTTCTTCTCCAGCGCGGCCTTGACCTTGGAGCTGACGTCCGGGCCGTCGAGCAGACCACCCATGCCGCCGCCCCGCCGGCCGCCCTCGCCCATACCGCCCGGCAGCATGCCCAGCCGGTTGCCCTGGCCGTTCTGGCCCTGGCCGCCGCCGTTCTGCGGGGACTGGCCGCCGCCCGGGAAGCCGCCGCCGGGAAAGCCGCCGTTCTGGCCGCCCTGCTGACCGCCGCCGGGGGGCATGCCCTGCTGACCGGCAGGACCGCCGTTCTGACCCTGGCCGTTCTGACCGTTCTGGCCCTGCCCGTTGCCGTTGCCGAGGCCCGGCGGGCCGCCGTTGGCACCGTCCCGGAAGCCGGCCCGGAAGCCGCCCGGCCCGCCGCCGGGACCGCCCATGCCGCCCGACACCGCTGGACCGGCGGTGACGATCGAGCCGCGGTGCGGGGTGTCGACCGTGTTCAGCGTGTACGCGAGGGGCCCGGCCAGCGACGCCGCGAGGCCGAGGCCCGCCACGCCCAGCGCCGTCCGCCCGCCCAGCCGCGCCCCGGCCAACAGCCCGGCCGCCGCCGCGAGCCCGCCGATCAGCACGGCCCAGCGCAGCCAGGGGTGCCAGTCGGGCGAGCGGTTCAGCAGCACGTACGACCAGACGGCCGTCACCGCGACCGTGGCGGCGAGCACCATCGAGGCCGCGGCGGTGGTCCGCCGCTCCCACAGCATCGCCGCGCCCATGCCCACGATCGCCGCGATGTAGGGCGCGAGCGCGATGTTGTAGTACTGGTGGAAGATCCCGGACATGAAACTGAAGGTGGCGAAGGTCATCAGCATCGCGCCGCCCCACACCAGGAACGCCGCGCGCCGGGGGTCCGTGCGCTTCGCCCGCCAGGTCAGCCAGAGCCCGGCGAGCAGCAGGATGAAGGCCGCGGGCAGCAGCCAGGCGATCTGACCGCCCATGTCGGAGCCGAAGAGCCGGTCGATGCCGGTCTCGCCCCACCGGCCGCCGCCGTTGCCGCCACCGCCGCCGCCGACGCTGCCGGTCTCGTTGCCGTTGATCCGGCCCAGGCCGTTGTAGCCGAAGGTCAGCTCGAGGAAGCTGTTGTTCTGCGAGCCGCCGATGTACGGGCGCGACGACTTCGGCCACAGCTCGACGATCGCCACCCACCAGCCGCCGGAGACGACCATCGCGAGCCCGGCGAGCAGCAGTTGGCCGATCCGCCTGCCCGGTTTCGCCGGCGCGCACACCGCGTACACCACCGCCAGCGGCGGCAGGATCAGCCACGCCTGCAGCGTCTTGGTCAGGAAGGCGAAGCCGAAGCAGACTCCGGCGAGCACCAGCCACTTGGCGCGGGCGTCCTCCAGCGCGCGCAGCACGCAGTAGACCGCCGCGACCATCAGCAGACACAGCAGCGCGTCGGGGTTGTTGAACCGGAACATCAGCGCCGCGACCGGGGTCACCGCCAGCGTCGCCGCCGCGATGAGACCGGCGGCCGCGCTGAACCGGCGCCGCACCGCCGCGTACAGCAGCCCGACCGTCGCCACGCCCATCAGCGCCTCGGGGACCAGGATCGCCCAGGAGCTCAGGCCGAACAGCCGCACCGACAGGGCCATCGGCCACAGGGCGGCCGGGGGCTTGTCGACGGTGATGGAGTTCCCGGCGTCGGAGGAGCCGAAGAAGAACGCCTTCCAGCTCTCGCCGCCCGCCTGCACCGCGGCCGAGTAGAACTGGTTCGCGTAGCCGGACGCGCCCAGACTCCACAGGTAGAGCACGGTGGTGACGGCCAGCAGCCCCCACAGCGCGGGCCGCGCCCAGCGCGGGTCCTCCGGCCGGCCGCGCCACGCCCCGGCCAGGCGCGAGCCCGCCGGGGCCTCCGGTAGCTCGGGGAGCGAGGCCGGAGGGGGCGGGGGCGGCCCCGCCGCGCGGAAGCCCTGGTCGTACGTCGTCATCGGGTTGTCCTCGGATTGTCGTCGGTCAGGTCAGGGACGGTGGGAGCGCCGATGCCCGCGCTGCCCGCACCGTCCGCACTTCCCGCACCGTCCGCGCTGCCCGCACCGTCCGCGCTGTCCGAGGGGAAGACCCAGGCCCGGAAGAGCAGGAAGCGCAGCACGGTCGCGGCGAGGTTGGCGGCGATCAGGACGGCGAGTTCGGTGCTGTGCGCCGGGGTGCCGGAGGCGGCGGCGTCCAGGGCGGCCAGGGAACCGCTGGTCAGGGCGAGGCCGATGGCGAACACCACCAGCCCCTGGGCCTGGTGGCGCACCGCCCGGTCCCGGCCCCGTACCCCGAAGGTGAGCCTCCGGTTGGCCGCGGTGTTGCCGAGCGCCGACAGCAGCAGGGCCAGCGCGTTGGCCACCTGCGGGCCCGTGCCCAGCCGGAAGAGGGAGTACAGCAGCAGATAGACGAGCGTGCTGAGCGCGCCCACCACGCAGAAGCCGACCAACTGCCGGGCCAGCCCGCCCGGGACCCCGCTCAGCCCCCGGTCGCGCGGGTCGTCGCCGAAGGGGCGGCGCAGCCGATCGAGCGGCAGCGCGCCGGTGGCCAGCGCACGCCCCACCCGCCAGACGCCCTTGAGGTCCTCGGTGGCCGTCCTCACGATGTGGACCGTGGAGTCGGGGTCGTCGACCCAGTCCACCGGCACCTCGTGGATGCGCAGCCCCGCCCGCTCGGCCAGCACCAGCATCTCGGTGTCGAAGAACCACCCGGTGTCCTCGACCAGCGGCAGCAGCCGCTCGGCGACGTCCTTGCGGATCGCCTTGAAGCCGCACTGGGCGTCCGAGAAGCGGGCGGCCAGGCTGCCGCGCAGGATCAGGTTGTACGCGCGGGAGATGAACTCCCGCTTGGGGCCGCGCACCACGCGCGAGCTGCGCGCGAGCCGGGACCCGATCGCCAGGTCCGAGTGGCCTGAGATGAGCGGGGCCACCAGCGGCAGCAGCGCGTTGAGGTCGGTGGACAGATCCACGTCCATGTAGGCCAGCACCGGCGCCCGCGACATCGACCAGACGGTGCGCAGCGCGCGGCCCCGGCCCTTCTGCTCCAGCCGGACCGCCGTGACCTCGTCGATGCCGTCGTCGAGTCGGGCGGAGATCTCCGGGGTGCGGTCCGTGCTCGCGTTGTCCGCGATGGTGATGCGGAAGGGGTACGGGAAGGTGCGGGTCAGGTGGTCGTGCAGCCGCCGCACGCACCGCTCGAGGTCGGCCTCCTCGTTGTACACGGGGACCACGACGTCGAGCACCGGCTGGCTCCGGCCGACCGTCACATGCGCACGGGCGGGCAGGGTCTGCGGGGGCGTCCCGGGTGCCCCGGGTGTCTCGGGCGGTGCCTCGAGAGGTGTGTGAGTTCGCATGGGGACGACATTCGCCAGCGGCGCTGTCATGGCTGTGTGGTCAGCCTGTGGGGTGCCTGTGAGTGGGTGACGGGCTGATGAACAGCGGCTTGGCGTACGGGCGCCTGGTGCGCGGAAGACCAGGGCCCGGAAGACCGGTGAACGGAAGACCGGTGGAAGACCGGTGCGCGGAAGACCGGTGAACGGA
>NZ_MAXF01000006.1 GCF_001704635.1 Streptomyces sparsogenes
CCATCTTGATCAGCCATGCCGGCGGCGGCCTGGGTGTGCCCGATGTTGGACTTGACCGAGCCCAGCCACAGCGGGCCGCCGTCGGCGCGCCGCCTGCCGTAGGCGGCGATCAGCGCCTGTGCCTCGATGGGGTCGCCCAGCGAGGTGCCGGTGCCGTGCGCCTCCACCACGTCGATGTCCCGGGGGGACAGCTGGGCGTCGGCCAGCGCCGCGCGGATGACGCGTTCCTGGGCGGGGCCATGGGGCGCGGTGAGGCCGTTGGAGGCGCCGTCCTGGTTGATCGCGGAGCCGCGGATCACGGCGAGCACGGGGTGCCCGAGGCGCTCGGCGTCCGCGAGCCGTTCCACCAGCAGGACGCCCACGCCCTCGGCGGGCCCGAAGCCGTCGGCCGCCGCGGCGAACGCCTTGCACCGGCCGTCGGCCGCGAGCCCGTTCAGCTTGCTGAACTCCAGGTAGGTGCCGGGGGTCGCCATCACACACACCCCGCCGGCCAGCGCGAGGGAGCACTCTCCCTTGCGCAGGGCCTGCACCGCCAGGTGCAGGGCCACCCCGGACGAGGAGCAGGCGGTGTCCACCGTGAAGGAGGGGCCCTCGAACCCGAAGGTGTAGGAGATGCGGCCGGACATCGAGCTGGCGGCCAGCCCGGTGGCCAGGTACCCGGCGACGTCCTGCGGCACGCCCGCGGCGTTGCCCGCGTAGTAGACGGTGCTGCCGCCGACGAAGACGCCGGTCTTGCTGCCGCGCAGCGAGGTCAGGTCGATGCGGGCGCGCTCGATGGCCTCCCAGGAGGTCTCCAGCAGCAGGCGCTGCTGGGGGTCCATGGCCAGCGCCTCGCGCGGGTTGATGTCGAAGAAGTCGGCGTCGAAGTCGGCGATGTCGTGGACGAATCCGCCCTCGCGCACATAACTGGTGCCGGTCTCGCCCGAGTCGTTGAACATGCCGGGGTCCCAGCCCCGGTCGTCGGGCATGGGGGAGATCACGTCGCGGCCCTCGGACACCAGCTCCCACAGGGCCTCCGGCGTGTCCGCGCCACCGGGGAACCGGCAGGCCATGCCGACGATCGCGATCGGCTCGCGGTCCCGGGCCTCCACCTCGCGGAGGCGCTGCTGAGTGTCATGCAGGTCGGTCGCCACCCGTTTGAGGTAGTCGACCAGCTGTTCCTGGTTCGCCATGGCGTCCTCTTTCAGGCCCTTCCCAGGTGGGAGTCGATGAACTGGAGTACTTCGTCGGCCGAGGCGTCCTGGAGCCGCTCCGCGACGCCGTTGCCCTCCGCAGCCGTGGGTTTCTGGCGGCACCGCGCCAGCAGCGCTTCGAGGCGGGCCGTCACGGCGTCCCGTTCCCCGTCGTCGAGGAGCAGGTCGACGTGGTCCTCCAGCCGGTCGAGTTCCTGGATCAGGGCCTCCGACCCGCTCAGTCCCTCGGAGACCAGTCGCTCCCGCAGGTGCTCGGCGAGCAGCGCGGGGGTGGGGATGTCGAAGACGAGGGTGGAGGGCAGCGTGGTGTCGGTGGCCCGGCTGAGCCGGTTGCGCAGTTCCACCGCGGTCAGTGAATCGAAGCCGATCTCCTTGAAGGGCCGTGACGGATCGACCGCGAGGACGTCGCCGAGCCCGAGCACGGCCGCCACATTGCGCCGCACCAGCTCCAGCAGGGTGCGGCTCTGCTCGGCCGCCGAGAGGCCCGCCAGGCGCTCCGCCATCGTCAGGCCGTCCCCGGTGGCGGCCTGCCCCGCCGCGGCGGCGCGCCGGGCGGGTGGCTGCCTCACCAGGCCGCTGAGGATGCGGGGCAGGACATGGGCGTCGGCGAGGTCCCGCAGCGCTTCCGGGTCGAGGCGGGCGGGCACCAGCAGGCTTTCGGGCCGGCGCTCGGCCGCGTCGAACAGGGCCAGGCCCTGCTCGGACGACATCGCCCGGATACCGGAGCGCTCCATGCGCGCGATGTCGCGCTCGTCCAGGGTGCCGGTGATGCCGCTGGTCTGCTCCCAGTACCCCCAGGAGAGCGACTGGCCGGGGAGCCCGGCGGCGCGGCGGTCCTGGGCGAGCGCGTCCAGGAAGGCGTTGGAGGCCGTGTAGTTGGCCTGGCCGCCGACGCCGGTCACGCCGCCGGTCGACGAGAACAGCACGAAGGCCGCGAGGTCCTTCTCCCGGGTCAGCTGGTGCAGGTTGACCGCCGCGTCCACCTTGGGCCGCAGCACCGCGCGCAGCCGCTCGCCGGTGAGGGAGGGGATGGTGCCGTCGTCGATCACGCCGGCGGCGTGGATGACGCCGGTCAGCGGATGGGCCGCCGGGATGTCCGCCAGCAGCGCCGCCAGGGCGTCGCGGTCGGCGGCGTCGCAGGCGGCGACCGTGACCTCGGCGCCCAGGGCGGTCAGTTCGTCGCGCAGCGCGGCGGCGCCGGGCGCTTCGGCGCCCCGGCGGCTCGTCAGCAGCAGGTGCCGGGCGCCCCGCGTGGTGACCAGATGGCGGGCGACCACGCCGCCGATCGTGCCGGTGCCGCCGGTGATCAGTACGGTGCCCAGACGCCAGGCGGGCAGGTCCGGCGGGGTGAGGGCGGTGTTCTGGCCGGTACGGGCCAGCCGCGGGCAGACGACTCCGCCCTGGCGCACCGCCACCTGCGGCTCGCCCGCCTCGAGGGCGGCGGAGAGGGCGCCGGGCAGCAGCGCCGCCGCGTCCGGGTCGGTGCCGTCCAGGTCGACCAGGACGAACCGGTCGATGTTCTCCAGCTGTGCGGAGCGCACCAGACCCCAGAGGGCGGAGTGCACCAGGTCGGTGACCCCTTCGTCGCCGCTGGTCGACTGGGCGCCGCGGGTGACCACCACCAGCCGGGAGGCGGCGAAACGCTCGTCCGCGAGCCAGCGTTGCACGACCCCGAGAAGCCGCGCGGTCTCGTCGTGGACCGCGGGGGCGAGGCCGGGGTCGAGGGCGGTCGCTCTGCCGGCGAGGGGTGCGCAGGGCAGCACCATCAGGTCGGGCGCGGGGGCGCCGTCGTCGACGTACCGCGCCGACTCCTCGAGGTCCGTGGTGGCGCGCACGGCGTGTCCGGCGTGTTCCAGCGCGTCCGTGATGCCGAGGCCGTCGGCGCCCACCACCTCCCAGGCGCGGTCGGCGAGCGCCTCCGGCCCGGGCTCGACGGAGATCCACTCGACACGGTAGAGCGAGTCGGGCTCGGAACCGCCCCGGCTCAGCTGCTCCAGGGAGACCGGGCGGAAGACCACCGCGTCGGCGGAGGCGACCTGACGGCCCGAGGGGTCCGCGACACTCAGCGACACCCCGTCGGCCGTCTCGTTGGGGACCATACGGACACGCAGCGCCGAGGCGCCGGTGGCGTACAGCGACACGCCGTTCCAGGTGAACGGGAGCAGCATCCGCCCGTCGGGCGGGCCGCCCTGTCCGATGCCGGCGGCTTGCAGCGCGGTGTCCAGCAGGGCGGGGTGCAGGCCGAACCGTCCGGCCTCCCCGTGCAGTTCCCCGGCGAGCGCGGCCTCGGCGAACACCTCGTCCCCGCGGCGCCAGGCGGCCTTCAGGCCGCGGAACGCCGGCCCGTAGCCGTAGCCCGCCTCGGCGAGGCCGGCGTAGAGACCGTCCAGGGACAGCGGCTCGGCGTCGGCCGGTGGCCACTGGGTGAAGTCGAAGTCGTCCGGCCGGGCACCCGTGGTGAGGGTGCCGCTCGCATGCCGGGTCCACGGCCGGTCGGTGTCGTCGGGGCCGTCGGCGCGCGCGTGGACGGTGAAACCGCGGCCGCCGTCCTGGCGTGGCGCGGAGACGACGAGCTGGAGCTGGAGCGCCCCTTCCTCGGGGAGGACGAGGGGGGTTTCCAGGACCAGTTCCTCGACGCGGTCGCAGCCCACCTCGTCCCCCGCCCGCACGGCGAGGTCGACGAACGCCGTGCCGGGCAGGAACACCGAGCCGGCCACCGCGTGGTCGGCCAGCCAGGAGTGTCCGGCGGTCGAGATCCGGCCCGTCAGCACCACCTCCTCGCTCTCGGCGACCCGGACGGCGGCGCCGAGCAGCGGGTGGTCGGCGGAAGCGAGGCCGAGGCTGTGGGGGTCGCCCTGGC
The DNA here is from genome assembly GCF_001704635.1 of Streptomyces sparsogenes. Taxonomy (GTDB): domain Bacteria; phylum Actinomycetota; class Actinomycetes; order Streptomycetales; family Streptomycetaceae; genus Streptomyces; species Streptomyces sparsogenes. Next base: position 4,054 of record NZ_MAXF01000006.1, read on the forward strand.
CGCCGATGGTGGAGGGGTCGATCCAGTAGTGCCGGCGTTGGAACGCGTAGGTGGGCAGGGCGAGCACGGGCGGGGCCGGGGTGGCGGCCCCGGTCAGGGCGTCGGGGGCGGTGTCCACGCCGTACCAGGCCTTCCAGTCCACGGACAGCCCCGCGGTGAAGGCCTGCGCCAGGGCCCGGGCCAGCTGCGCCGGACCACCCTGGTCCCGCTGCAGAGTGGGCACGGTGGCCACCGGCACCTCCAGCGCCTGGGCGGTCTCCTGGATACCCACGCTCAGCACCGGATGCGGACTCGACTCCACCAGCACCCGATACCCGTCGCCCAGCACCGCCTCCACCGCCGACGCGAACCGCACCTGACGACGCAGGTTCTCCACCCAGTACGCCGCGTCCAAAGCCGTCGACTCCACCCGGCCACCGGTCACCGCCGAATAGAACGCCACACCCGTCTCCACCGGCGTGACCTGCCCCAACAACTCCACCAGCTCATCGGCGATGTCATCGACCTGGGGGTTGTGCGAGGCATAGTCCACATCGACCAGCCGAGCCCGGCCCCCGCCCGACTCCACCGCCGCGACCACCTCGGCCACGGCCTGCGGCGGCCCGGAAATCACGGTGGATCCGGGCCCGTTGACCGCCGCCACGACCACCCCCGCACGGCCACCGATCGCCTTCTCGGCCTCCTCCTGTCCCACCGCGAGGGACGCCATCGCCCCCCGCCCCGACAGCACCCGCAAGGCCTGCGAGCGCAACGCCACCACCCGAGCACCGTCCTGCAACGTGAGCGCCCCGGCGACCACCGCCGCCGCGATCTCCCCCTGCGAATGTCCCACCACCGCGGCGGGCTCCACACCGAACGACCGCCACACCTCCGCCAGCGAGACCATCACCGCCCACAACGCGGGCTGCACCACATCGACCCGCGCCAGATCCATCCCGTCCCCGCCCCGCAACACCGCCGTCAACGACCAGTCCACAAACGGCGCCAACGCCGCCTCACACTCCGCGATCCGCCCCGCGAACACCGAAGACACATCCAGCAACTCCACACCCATGCCACGCCACTGGCCCCCCTGCCCGGGGAAGACCAGGACCGGGCCGGCCCCGCCGGCCACGGGCTCCCCGGTCACCGCGACGCCCGAGGGCAGTCCTTCGGCGAGGGCCGTCAGGCCGGTCAGCAGCTCCGTACGGTCCTGGCCGACCACCACCGCGCGGTGGTCGTGCACCCCACGGCCGGCCACCAGCGACCAGCCGATCTCCGCCACCTCGCCCACGGTCTCCTGGGCGAACTCCGCCAACCGCCCGGCCTGGGCACGCAACCCCGCGGCCGACCGCCCCGACACCACCCACGGCACCACCCCGCCCACCGGCGCCGGGCCCGAGTCCGCCGGAGCGGTGACCTGCGGGTCCTCCGGAGCCTCTTCCAGAATCACATGCGCGTTGGTGCCGGAGATGCCGAACGCCGAGACGCCCGCCCGCCACGGGCGGTCCACCTCCGGCCAGGTGGTGGGCTCCGTGAGCAGTTCCACCGCCCCGCTGTCCCAGTCCACGTGCGGCGTCGGCGCGTCGATGAACAGGCTGGCCGGCATCTCCCCGTGGCGCATGGCCATCACCATCTTGATGACGCCGGCGGCGCCCGCGGCGGCCTGGGTGTGGCCGATGTTGGACTTCACCGATCCCAGCCACAGGGGCCGCTCCGCCGGCCGCCCCTGGCCGTAGGTGGCCAGCACCGCCTGCGCCTCGATCGGATCACCCAGCGTCGTACCCGTGCCGTGTGCCTCCACCACATCCACATCCGCCGGCGACAACCGCGCGTTCGCCAACGCCTGCCGGATCACCCGCTGCTGCGACGGACCATTCGGCGCCGTCAACCCATTGCTCGCACCGTCCTGATTGATCGCCGAACCCCGCACCACCGCCCACACCCTGTGACCATTGCGCCGCGCGTCCGACAACCGCTCCAGCAACAGCAGACCGACACCCTCACCCCACCCCGTCCCGTCCGCCGCCGCCGCGAACGCCTTGCAACGACCGTCCGCCGCCAGCCCGCGCTGCCGCGAGAACTCCACGAAGGCACCCGGCGTGGACATCACCGTCACGCCACCCGCCAACGCCAGCGAGCACTCACCGCCACGCAGTCCCCGCACCGCCGAGTGGAGCGCCACCAGCGACGACGAACACCCCGTGTCCACCGTCACCGCCGGACCCTCCAGCCCCAGCACATACGACACCCGCCCCGACACCACGCAGCCGAGGTTGCCGGTGCCGGTGTACCCCTCCATGTCGAGGCTGGAGATCCCGATGATCGACAGGTAGTCGAAGATGGTCGCGCCGACGTAGACACCGGTGTCGCTGCCGCGCAGGGAGCCGTGGTCGATTCCGGCGTGTTCGAACGTCTCCCAGGCGGTCTCCAGCAGCAGCCGCTGCTGGGGATCCATCCCCACCGCCTCACGCGGCGAGATACCGAAGAAGTCCGCGTCGAACTCCCCCGCGTCGTAGACGAATCCGCCCTCGCGCACATAGCTGGTGCCCGGGCGGTCCGGGTCCGGGTCGTACAGCGTGTCCAGGCGCCAGCCGCGGTCGGTCGGAAACGCCGACATCGCGTCCCGGCCCTCGGTCACGAGGTCCCAGAGCTGTTCCGGGCTGGTCACCCCGCCCGGGAACCGGCACGCCATCCCGACGATCGCGATCGGCTCGTCCGATTCCCCGGCCGGTCCCGCGGCGGGGACGAGGGTGGCGCCGGCGACGGTCGTCCGCGTGCCGGAGATCTCCCCGAGGACATGGCGGGCCAGGTCGTCCGCCGTGGGATAGTCGAAGATCAGCGTGGTGGGCAGCGGCATTCCGGCGCTCGAGCTGAGCTTGTTGCGCAGCTCGACGGCGGTCAGCGAGTCGAAGCCCATCTCGAAGAAGGGCTTCGTCGCGGACACGGCGTCCGGGCCGGAGTGGCCCAGCACGCCGGCCGCCAGGGCCCGGATGTGCTGCGAGAGTATCTGGTGCCGCTGTTCCGGGGCGGCGGCGGACAGCTGCCTGCGCAGCGGGCTGTCCTCGGACGGTGTCTCCTTCTCGAGGAGTTCGACGGCCTGGGGGATCTCGGCGAGCAGCCGACTGGCGCGCTGCCCGGCGAACGTCGCGGCGAACCGCGCCCAGTCGAAGTCGGCCACCGTCAGCGTCGTCTCGCCACGGCCCAGGGCGTCGCCCAGCACCCGCAGCGCCAGCTCCGGCGGCATGGCGGTCAGACCCCGGTCGCGGAAGAAGGACGCCACCGCCTCGTCGGCGGCCATGCCCGCCTCGCCCCACGGCCCCCAGGCCACCGAGAGTCCCGGCAGGCCCTCGGCGCGCCGGCGTTCGGCGAGCGCGTCCAGATACGCGTTGGCCGCCGCGTACGCGCCCTGCTGCCCACTGCCCCAGCTGGCCGCGCCGGAGGAGAAGAGCACGAACGCCGACAGGTCCAGGTCGCGCGTCAGCTCGTCGAGCCACCGCGCGCCCCCCGCCTTCGCCGCCGTCACCTGCGCCACCCGGTCGGGGTCCAGGTCGTTCACCGGCGTGTAGTCGCCGACCCCGGCGGCGTGGAAGATCCCACGCAGCGGTTGCTCTTCCGGCACCCGCGCCAGCAGCCCGGCCACCTGGTCCCGGTCCGCGACATCGCAGGCCACCACGTCCACCGAGGCGCCGAGCGCCTCGAGCTCCGCCGTCAGCTCCTCGGCCCCGGGCGCGGCGGGGCCGCGCCGGCCGGCCACCATCACATGGCGCGCGCCCCGCTCGACCGCCCACCGTGCGACCCGGCCGCCCACGCCGCCGGTCCCGCCGGTGACCAGGACCGACCCCTCGGTCCGCCACTCCTCGCCAGGCGCGCCTCCCGGTGCCGCGCGCAGCCGGCGCCCCAGCGCACCGTCTCCGCGCAAGGCCACCTGGTCCTCGGTGCCCTCGGCCACCACCGCGGCCAGCCGGTTCGCCGTCTCCTCCGCCACCGCGGCCGGAAGATCGACCAGGCCGCCCCATCGCTTCGGGTACTCCAGGGCCGCCACGCGCCCCAGACCCCACACCTGGGCCTGCACCGGGCTCACCGGGCCGTCCTCGCCGACCGACACCCCGCCGCGCGTCACACACCACAGGCGCCCGCCGAAGTCCGTCCCGTCCAGTGCCTGAACGAGGGCGATGGTCCCGGCCAGCCCCACCGACAGGTGCGGATGGTCCGGGTGCGCGGCCTCGTCAAGGCCCAACGCGCTGATCACACCGGCGACGTCGGGCCATTCCTCCAGCTGCCGCAGACGCTCCGCCAGCGGATCGCGCGCCTGGTCGCCCGGCGCCAGGGCGAGGGTCGTGCACCGCGCCCCCCGGCCCTCGAGCGCCCGGGCGACCGTCCCGACCGCCGGGTCGCCGTCGAGCTTCTCGGGCACCATCAGCAACCATGTGCCGCTCAGCCGGGGAGCCGCGTCCAGGCCGGTGACGGCGGACCAGGCGGTCCGGTAGCGCCACCCGTCGATCCGGGCCCGGTCCCGGGTGCGCTGACGCCACTGTGCCAACACCGGCAACGCCGGGGCCAGCGCCTGCCGCGCGGTGTCCTCCGCCACGTTCAGCGAGGCCCCGAGCCCGGCGAGATCCCCCGCTTCGACAGCGCTCCAGAAGCGTTCGTCGTCCTCCGAACCCTTCTCCGGGGAACTCCCCCACCTGCCGGGCTTCAGCCAGTAGTGCTGGTGTTGGAACGCGTAGGTGGGCAGGTCCGGGCGGGGCCGGGGCGGCGGCCCCGGTCAGGGCGTCGGGGGCGGTGTCCACGCCGTACCAGGCCTTCCAGTCCACGGACAGCCCCGCGGTGAAGGCCTGCGCCAGGGCCGGGCCCGG
>NZ_MAXF01000060.1 GCF_001704635.1 Streptomyces sparsogenes
GCGCGGAAGAGAACGGAAGACCGGTGCACGGGCAGGTGGACGCCGAAGACGGTGCGGCCGGGGACGCTGTCCACCGTCACCTGGCCGCCGTGCGCCGTGACCACGGCATGCACGATGGCGAGGCCGAGCCCCGTGCTCCCGGCGGCGCGCGAGCGCGAGGCGTCGCCGCGCGCGAAGCGTTCGAAGACATGCGGCAGCAGGTCGGGCGGGATGCCCGGCCCGTCGTCCTCGACCTCCAGGGAGACGCGGGACGCGGGATACGGGGACGGATACACGCGCGCGGTGACCGTCGTCCCGGGCGGAGTGTGCGTACGGGCGTTGGCCAGCAGGTTGACCAGGACCTGACGCAGCCGGGCGTCGTCGCCGTACACGACCGCGGGGTCGTCGGGCAGCTCCAGGCGCCACTTGTGGTCGGGTCCGGCCGCCCGGGCGTCGCTGACCGCGTCGACCACCAGGGGCGACAGGTCGAGTTCCGCGCGCTCGACGGGGCGGCCCGCGTCGAGCCGCGCCAGCAGCAGCAGGTCCTCGACCAGGCCGGTCATCCGCGCCGCCTCGGACTCGACGCGGCCGAGGGCGTGGCGGGTGTCGGGTCCGATCTCCTCGCGGCCGCGTCTGGTCAGCTCGGCGTAGCCGCGGATCGAGGCCAGCGGGGTACGCAGCTCATGGCTGGCGTCGGCGACGAACTGGCGTACCCGCGTCTCGCTCTCCTGGCGGGCCGCGAGCGCCGACTCCACATGCCCGAGCATGCGGTTCAGGGCCGCGCCGACCTGGCCGACCTCGGTGCGCGGGTCGGCCTCGGAGGAAGGAACCCGCTCGCTCAGGGCCACCTCGCCGCTGTGCAGCGGGAGTTCGGAGACCCGGGTGGCGGTGGCCGCCACCCGGCGCAGCGGGCGCAGCGAGATGCCGACCATGGCGGCGCCGGCGATCCCGGCGGCGACCAGCCCGGCCGCGGTGACGGAGACCTCGGCGAGGATGAGGGTGTCGATGGTGTTCTGCGCCTCGGCGGTCGGGATGCCGACCAGGAAGTCGCCGTGGCCGCCGATGACGTACGTGACGCGGTATTCGCCCTTGTCGGGGATGTCGACGGTGTGCTCCGCCCCGTCCCGGGGGACCTGGCTCAGCGCCTTCCGCTGCGCGGAGGTGAGAGAGCTGCCGGAGATCCGGGGCTCCCCCGTGGTGGACTCGTGCTGCGAGCTGATCGCGCTGTCGCCGAGTTCGCCCCCGTCCCCGACCTCGGCGGCGAGGGTCCCCATCGGCTGGCCGGGCCCGGCGACGGTGTCGCGGATGTCCTCGGTCCAGCGGCCCCCGCCGCTGTCGGGCAGCGGGGTCTTGCCGATGCCGAAGGGCGGGCCCGCGACCCGCATGGCGACGCCGGAGAGCTGCTTGTCCACCTGGTCGTACAGATAGGTGTGGAGGGCGATGGTGGTGACCGTGCCGATCACGGCGCAGACGACGGCGATCAGCCCGACCGCGGAGAAGACCAGCCGGGTGCGCAGCGACCACGGCCTGCGGTGGCGTCGCGCGGACCGCCTGCCGGACGGGGAGGACGGCCGGGACGGCCGGGGCCCGGCGGGCGCAGCGGCAGACGCACCGGCGGGCGCACCGGCGGCCGGCGGGCGCACCGTCGGCAGGGGAGAACGCCATGGCCCGGCTCGCCTACTCGCCCGGCTTGATCAGATACCCCGCGCCACGCCGGGTGTGGATCATCGGGCTGCGCCCCGCGTCGATCTTCCGGCGAAGGTAGGAGATGTACAGCTCCACGACGTTGGCCTGGCCGCCGAAGTCGTAGCTCCACACCCGGTCGAGGATCTGGGCCTTGCTGAGCACGCGGCGCGGATTGCGCATCAGGTAGCGCAGCAGCTCGAACTCGGTCGCGGTCAGATGGATCTCCCGGCCGGCCCGCGAGACCTCATGGCTGTCCTCGTCCAGGACCAGATCGCCCACGGTCAGCAGCGACTCGCTGCGCGCCGCCGCGGCCCCGGACCTGCGCAGCAGGCCGCGCAGCCGGGCCACGACCTCCTCCAGGCTGAAGGGCTTGGTGACATAGTCGTCGCCGCCCGCGGTCAGCCCGGCGATCCGGTCCTCGACCGCGTCCTTCGCGGTCAGGAAGAGCACCGGCACCTCGGGGAGTTCACCGCGGACCCGCCCCAGCAGCGTGAGCCCGTCCATGTCGGGCAGCATGATGTCCAGGACGACGGCGTCCGGGCGCAGCTCGCGGGTGATCCGCAGAGCCTCCGCGCCGTCGCCGGCCGTCCGCACCTCCCAGCCCTCGTAGCGCAGCGCCATCGAGAGCAGGTCGGCGAGCGCCGACTCATCGTCCACCACCAGCACCCGTACGGGGCTGCCGTCGGGCCGCAGCAGTTCGGAACGCCCATGGGGCGAGGTCGCCTTCATGGTTGTCACCCTCTGCCGGCCGTCTGAGAGCCCCCTTTCGGCTGTCTGTGAAAAACCTGAGAATGCTGTGCGCTCCGCTCGGCCCCCGCCGGCCCCTCTTGGGCCCTCTCAGGTCCTCTCAGGCCCTCTCAGGTGAGAATCCGGTGCCGAATCGGCGTACGACCGCGCGGCGGGAAACAACCGGATGGGGCCTCCGGTTGAATGGCCGTATGGCCTCTCACAACACACAGAGCGACACACCCGGCACGACCTCCGGCAGGGCACTCGCCGCGACACTGGGCCGGACGGGCATCTGGACCGGAGCCCTCCGCGCGACGGACCCCGCGCGGCACGGCGCGATCAGGGACGCCGCGGCCGAGCTGGAAGAGCTCGGCTTCCCAGCGCTGTGGCTCGGCGGCAGCCCCTCACCGGACCAGGCCGCCTTCCTCCTGGAGGCGACCTCCCGGATCACCGTGGCGACCGGCATCCTCAGCATCTGGGACCACACGGCGGCCCAGGTGGCCGAGCGCCACGCCGCCCTCGACCCGGCGCATGGCGACCGCTTCCTGCTCGGCCTCGGGGTGAGCCACAGCCGCGTGGTCAAGGACTACTCCCGCCCGTACACGGCGATGCGCGAGTACCTCGACGCCCTCGACGCCGCACCGACCCCCGTCCCCGCCTCCCGCCGGGTGCTGGCCGCCCTCGGCCCGAAGATGCTGAAGCTGTCCCGCGACCGCGCCGCGGGTGCCCACCCCTACCTCGTCACGGCCGAGTTCACCGCCAAGGCCCGCGAGATCCTGGGCCCCGACCCCCTCCTCGCCCCGGAGCTCAAGGTCGTCCTCGAACCGGACCTGGACCGCGCTCGCACCCTCGCCCGTGACTACCTCGCCTTCTACCTCGCGCTGCCCAACTACACCAACAACCTCCTCCGGTTGGGATTCGGCGAGGACGACTTCCGCGACGGCGGCAGCGACCGCCTCGTCTCCTCCGTCTTCGCCCTCGGCGACGCGGAGGCGATCCGCCGCCGCGTCGACGAGTTCCTGGCGGCGGGCGCGGACCACCTGGCGGTGCAGGTCGTCACCGCCAACCCCATGAGCGACATCCCGCTGGCGGAGTGGCGCACGCTGGCCGAGGCCCTGCCGCTCGGCCAGAACGGCTGAGCCCCGGGCTCGCGCCTCACCACGCGCGGCTCACGACTCACGTTCGGGGCGGGCCCACCCCCGTCGGGCCCGCCCCGAACGCCGCCGGGTCAGCCCGGCCACTGTGCAAGCAGCATGGCACCCCCCACTGACAATCGCGCTGACCTGCGACTCGCGGACGCCGGGGCGACGCGTCACGGCCCCGTCTCAAGCTTGCTGCGGGTTGGTATCGGCGCCGGTCAGGGTTTTGTCGCGACCATGATGATCTGCAGTGCAAGATCGCCACGTAGAGCTCACCGCGCACGGACTCACCACGCGCGAGATCACCCCGTACACGATCACCGCGTACACGATCACCGCGTACGAGATCAGCACGCACAAGATCAGCACGTACGAGCTCACCAGACGCGACAACGCCACGTTCACCACCGACGGGACCCCCCAACGTGCTCAACCGCTCCCCCCGCACCCCCGCCGCCGCCCTCCTCTGCGCGGCGGGCCTCGCCCTGCTGGCCACCGGCTGCGAGGAGGACACCGCCGCCGCGCAGCCGGGGCGCGGACCGGGACCGGCGGCCTCGAGAGGCCGAGCGCTCGACGGCGACAGCAAAGGAGACGGGGCCCTGGCCCTCGGCAAGGCCGCGGCGATCACCTACAAGCGCGGCTCGGACAACGTCCGGGGCACCCTGAAGATCGTGGCGAAGAGCGTGGTGCGGGGCTCCCAGGCCGACCTGCCCAAGAACGCCCTGCGGGCCGCGGACCGGCGGCTGCGGCCGTACTACGTCACGATGACCTTCACGAACGTCGGTGACGCCGCCATCCACTACCCCTTCCTCAACACCCCCACCGGCCTGGAGGACCGCGTCGGCGTGCCGCAGGAGGTGCTGATCACGGCGGACGAGGGAGTGAAGCGGTGCCCCGGCAAGGACCCGGACGACTTCGGAGCGGGTCGGACCGTCACCCTGTGCAAAATCTTCCTGCTGCCCCGGGGCACCGCCCCGGCCACCGTCACCTACGCCACGGGCGATCACACCGAGCGCCCCGTGGCCTGGAAGCTCCCGGGCTGAAACGGCCAAGGGCCCGGCACTGATGTGCCGGGCCCTCGTATGAGTAGCGGGGACAGGATTTGAACCTGCGACCTCTGGGTTATGAGCCCAGCGAGCTACCGAGCTGCTCCACCCCGCGTCGGTGCTGGTAACTGTACGTCATTCCGAGCGCCCAGGGAAATCCATCCCGCCCCGGTTACTTTGCAACGGCCCGGTCTCAGCCTCGCTTCGAGTGGATCATCGCTTCTGGCCTGGGGCTTTGTCACGGCCATGATGTGTGCACACCACATCGACGGGCCTGCGCATCCAGCCCGCCGCACCACGAACTCACGCCAACGGGGACCGACTCATGCGTATCCGATCCACGCGCCACCGCACCGCCGTCACCGTCCTGTGTGCCGCCGGCTTCGCCCTGCTCGTCACCGGCTGCAACGACAACCTCGCCCAGGACGGCGGCGAGAAGACGCCCACCAAGGAGCCCAAGCCCTCCGCCACCCCCAGCAAGGCGCTGGACTCCGACGCGGGCAAGACCCTCGCCCTCGGCGAGTCCACCCCGATCACCTACAAGCGCTCGGACAAGACGGGCACCCTGAGGATCGCGGCCAAGAGCGTGGTGAAGGGCGCGCAGTCGGACCTGGACAAGGTGGCCCTCAACGCCGAGGAGCGGAAACTCCAGCCGTACTACGTGACGATGAGCTTCCAGAACATCGGCAAGAACTCGATCCACTACCCCTTCCTCACCACCCCGGTCAATCTCCGTGACAGCCGCGGCGAGGACGCGAAGGCACTCATCACCCTGAACGGCGACGTCGCCAAGTGCCCCGGCGAGGACCCGGACGACTTCGGCGCGGGCGACAACGCCACCCTGTGCAAGGTCTTCCTGCTGCCCGCCGGCGAGACCCCGTCGGTCACCTCGTACACGGGCGACTTCGACAAGGAGCCGGTGTTCTGGAAGGCCGGGCAGGACTGACCCCTGCTCTCCCACCGGGGGGGAGGCTGTTTCCACGGAAACGGAACCAGCCTCCCCACACAAACCAGCCTCCCCACACAAACCACCCACCCCGCGCGTCCCGAGGACGGCATAATCGCCCCATGGCTGCCCATGTGTCCCCCGTCCAGGCCCTGATCGTCGTAGACGTCCAATCGGCCTTCGCCTCCGGCCCGGACGCGGTGCCCGCGGCCCCGCAGATGGTGGTGTGCGTCAAGGACCTGATGGCCAGGGCCCGTACGGCCGGCGCGCTCGTCGTCCAGCTCCAGAACGACGGCCCGGAGGGCGCGCCCGACGAGCCGGGGACACCGGGCTGGGAGCTGCACCTGCCTGTCCACGACGACCTCGGGGACGTCGTGATCCGCAAGACGGAGGACGACGGTTTCCAGGACACCCCCCTCGCGCGGCTTCTCAACGAGACGGGAGTCCAGGCCCTGGCCATATGCGGAGTGATGTCGGAGATGTGCGTCAGCGCGACGGCGCGTACGGCGCTGGCCCAGGGCTACCGCGTGGTCATGCCGCACGACGCCCACGCGACCTACGACATCCCCGCGGCGCCCGGCATCAGCGACATAGTGCCCGCCGCGATGGTCTCCCGCGTCGCCGAATGGGCGCTGGGCGACGAGGTCGAAATCGTCCCGCACGCCACCGATGTGACGTTCGAGCCCTCCGCGACCCAGCGCACTCGAGGACGTTGACGGCCCCACAGACCCCGGGGCACCACTGGCCGCCACGCAGGCACAGATGCCTGCCCCACCAGAAACCACCGGCACCCGGGAACCGTCGATGTCCGCGACGGAGTTGGCGTAGCCGTGCCAGGACCAGGACGACGCCCCTCGATCCGGGTCATGACCCGCTCCCGCAGAACCTCCGGCAGCACGCGGCGGCAGAGGGCGGTGAGCGCCGACGCGGCCAGATTCACGCGGACGTGGTTGTACGCCCACCCCTCAGCCGGCCCACCCAGCGAGCAAGCCCCCGCCTCGCCCGCCGAACCGACCGATGCGACCGATCCGACCGCCCGCCCTCCACTCCCGCCCGACCGGTCTCGACACGACTCCGCCGCCAGTCGCCATCCGGCGACAACATCGGTGCCTTGCGCTCCGCTTGCGCCCGGATCTCGTAGTGAGCCTCATGCGCGGTCACATGGAACGCCTCCTCGTAAGAAGCCAGGGCAGCGCTCATGGCTCCCCCCGCAAGTCCCCGCCGACGAATCCGCAACGCCAGCCACACAAAGCAACCAAGGACCGCCGCAAGCACGCCAAAAACAATCATTAACGGCAGGAGGGCATCCATAACCCGAGCGTACGTCGCCCACCCCACGAGGCACCCCGGAACGACCCTCCCGGGCGACGACTGGCGGATGATCGGTCCTCTGAGCTGGGGTGCCCTTGAGAGATCCCCGTCCCCCGGACACACGGTCAGCCGGGCTCCTAGCATCTTCGCCGTGGAGATCGGCGGAACAAGAGGCCTTGCGGACGAAGCGCCATACATACGATTCCAGAGCACGACCCCGAACGAACGCGGATACTTCACCGGCGTATTCGGACTGGTCAACGGCCTGGCACGGGACGGGAAGCTCACCGCTGAGCAGGAGCGCTTCAGGCGGACCAACAATGACTGGTACAACGCGGCCTATCCCGACCCCTCCTCCGTCGACCCGACGGTCTACGACCGCGCGCTTCACCCCGGGGCGGCTGCCTGGTTCAAATCCACCTCGCGGGACCTGATCAAGCGAGTGGACGGCTACTTGGAGATCCTCGCCGCTCATGGGATCGGGTGCCGCATGATGCGCTCGTCGGATCCAGGAAGGATCGTCTACGAGGACGCGTACCAAATCGTCGTCGTTCCGCACGACGCCTGACCCGGCCACCCGGGCCCGTCGGCCATACGCGACGGGGAGGGATGGCGAGCGTGCGGCTCATAGCCCCAACCTGACCCCAACCCGGCTATTGATCACCACCAGGCCACGGCTGCTGTCACCGTTGATGTCAACGCATACGCCAGAGGCCCCTTCCGATGATCGGAAGGGGCCTCTGGGCTGGGGCGCGCTCGGCAGGATTCGAACCTGCAACCTCTTGATCCGTAGCTTCGGGCAGGGGGCTGGTGCGGATCTCAATGGCGGCCCGGCCTGGTGTTCAGAGAGGGCCGGGGGCAGGTGCCATGCGCCGTCGTTGCCGTCAGCGTTGCCGTCACCGAAGCCGCTGGACGAAAGCGCGGACCTCAGCTCACAGCCCCAACCCCTCGGCACTGCACGGGCGGGTTCCAGCTCGTCTTCGGAGCCTCGACGGGGCCGCTTCAAGCGGCGTGCGCCGGAGCGGGAAGCATCACTGACGGATCTTCATAAGATTGTCGCATTAGCCACTTCTGCCTCAAGGTGGATGTGTTTGCGCCTTTGTGGACTTGAGGTCCATGGGTTCAATCGTGCTAAGCGAGACAACCACCTTCCCACGTGGTCTCGCGCCTCGCCGAGATCCGAACCCTGTGGCTTTGCGTGTGTCGCCCTTCAGCTCACTCAACGGGTTGGAACGGTTTCGGCTCGGGCTGAGGGAAGCCAACCAGGCTCCCCACGAAGCAAGGAGTCCCCCCGTGAGATTCTCACTCAGAGCAGGCGGAATACTCTCCGCCATCGGGCTGGCTATTGGGTTGGCCGCCCTGCCCAGCCCGGCGTCCGCCGCAGTCATCGGCTGCACGGTCACGGACCTGAAGACCGCTATCAACGCCGCCAACAGCGGTGGAGGCACTATCAGTCTGTTCCCGGGCTGTACCTACAGCCTCAACTCGGTCGACAACGACAGCAACGGGCTACCTGTGATCACAGCCGCTGTCACCATCTTCGGCAACGGCGCAACCATCGAACGTGCCACTGGGTCGCCTCTGTTCCGTATCTTCGAGGTGGGTGGCCCGGCGGGCAATCTCACGCTCAATACGCTCACCGTGCGCAATGGCGACCTCGACTCGAGCGCGGACGGCGGAGGCATTCTCGTCGACTCCGGGCGCAAGCTGACCATCCAGAGCGGCAGCACCGTCACCGGAAACACCGCCAATAACGGGGGCGGCATCTTCAGCAACGGCACCACCTCCATCACGGCCAGCACCATCAGCAAGAACACGGCATCCGGATTCGGTGGCGGAATCGGAGTCAGCGGCGGCGGATCCCTCACACTCACCGCCTCGACGGTCACGGGAAACACAGGAAACTTCTCCGGTGGCCTCGGCTTCGACACCGGTACCACCGGCACGATCCAGTCCAGTTTCCTCACCAACAACACGGCGAACATCAACGGCGGTGGACTGGCCAACGACGGCACGCTGACGGTCAGGAGCAGCTACTTCACCGGCAACACGGCGGGTGGTGATGGGGGCGGACTGGCCAATGACCGGTCGCTGACACTCTCAGGTGACGTCTTCACCGGTAACTCCGCGAACCGCGGGGCCGGTCTCGCCAACTTCAGCGGCAGTGGTCAGGCAACCATCGGTAGCACCCTCTTCCTGTCCAACAAGGCGACCACCTTCGGCGGCGGCCTGCTGACCCGCGACAACGCGAGCACCACTCTCAACAGCAGCGTGGTCGAAGTGAACGAGGCGGGCACGTCCGGCGGCGGCCTGGCGACTCTGACCGGATCCACCGCCACCCTCAACGGCACCGCGGTGGTTGCGAACAAGGCGGGCTCGACGGCGGGTGGCATCTTCAACAGCGCCTCCACCACAACCTTGAACAGCAGTCCCGTAGTGGCCAACAACCCCAACAACTGCACCGGCAGCTCCCCGGCGGTAGCAGGCTGCATCGGCTGATCCACGATCTTTGTGGGCAACAGAACCGGAGGCACCACTCACAGAGCCCGGGGTGGTGCCTCCTTCGTTTGTCTGCTCAGGGGGCGGCTCGGAGCGAACCTCTGGGCGGCGTCCGCAATGCGGGACCTGATTGTCCTACGCTGCTCATCATGATCCGAGCTGTGGTGTTCGATGTCGGTGAGTGCCTGGTGGACGAGACGCGCGAGTACGGCACGTGGGCGGATTGGCTGGGGGTGCCCCGGCACACGTTCGCGGCGATGTTCGGCGCGGTGATCGCTCAGGGTCGGGACTACCGCGAGACGTTCCAGGTCTTCCGCCCCGGGTTTGATCTGTCCGAGGAGCGGGAGAAGCGGGCCCAGGCCGGCCAGCCGGAGCACTTCGACAACAGCGATCTATACCCCGATGTCCGTCCGGCGCTGACCGCGCTGCGGGATGCCGGTCTATGGGTGGGCGTCGCGGGCAACCAGACCGTACGGGCCGGGGGCATTCTGCGTTCCCTCGACCTTCGGGCCGACTTCATCGCCACGTCCGATGACTGGGGCGTGTCCAAGCCTGATCCGGCGTTCTTCTCCCATGTGGCGGACGCGGCCCCCTGCCAGGCCGAGGAGATCCTTTACGTGGGCGACCGGATGGACAACGACATCCGCCCGGCGGCCAAGGTCGGCATGAAGACGGCACTGATCCGGCGGGGGCCGTGGGCCACTATCCAGTGGGATGAGCCGGACTCCGTCGCGATGCCGACCTTCCGCATTCGCAGCCTCGACGAGTTGCCGGGGTTGGTCTCCAAGGTCAACGCTGAAGAGCGCTGACGGTCGTTCCCCAGCCGTACATGCGGTCATCCAGATCGCGCACCCACCATTCGTTACGCCAGGCATGGAGTCGCTTCCGCACGTCGCGGATCCGGTCCATGCCTGCGGCGTACCACGTGACGCTCAGTTGATCGAGTGCTTCATTGGCCCATCGGCAGGCTTCTTCCGGCTTACCCGCTGCGGCCTCGACGGCCGCCAGGTCGCCGAGGATGACGGTCCGCTGTTTGCCGTCGTCGGCGGGCAGGTTGTCGAGCACACCGAGCAGCGTTTGCCGGGCCTGGGCTGTGTGTCCGGCGATCAACTGAGTGTTGCCCTTGAAGGCGGCGAGCCGGACAGGGGTGAACCAGTCCATCCACACCGGGCATGGCTGGTCGGCGTCGCCTTCGGCCAGCACGTTTTCGGCGTGGGATATCAGGCGCAGCGCGGTGCGGGTGTCGTCGCACCGCGTCATGCATTCGGCCTCGACGGCGTCGAGCCAGGCGAGCATGAGAGCGGGGGCGTTGCCCCTGCGGGCGTAGGCGCGCGCGGCTGACATCCGCTCTTCGGCGTCTTCCCTCTGGCCCGCCCACCCGGGGATGAACGCGGTATGAGCCAGGATCGCCGCTCCGAGTAGGGCGTCATCGGCTTCCCCGGCGGCCTGGAGGCCGCGCACGAACGCGTTCCCTGCGGCCTGGGGCTTCTGGAGGTCGAAGAAGTCGATGCGTCCGGCGAGTAGGTAGGACTCGGCGAGGGCGGCGGCGAGGGTGGTGCGGCACCGGCCGGCCGTCTCTCCCATGAGCGCGGTCCCAAGCCGTGCGTGTTCCATGACGCTGGCGTGGAGTTGAGAGGGCTGCACAGACCAGTACAGGCGACGGTGAGCGGCGGTGATCGCTGCGAAATCCGTCCCCGCGGTGGCCGGTTGGGTGGCATTGCTCGCGATCGGCAGTGGACCGGGGGCGGCCCCGATCACGGGCGCGCCGGATGCTGCGACGGGCCGCTGACTGACGCGCTCCTGGGCCGAAGTCGGCCTACCCCATGGCGGGATGAAGCCCAGTTCTTCGACAGGTTGGCCCAGCAGATGCGTCAGTACGCGCTGAACGTCAGGCTGCGGCCATGGGGGATTCGCCGACTCCCAGCGGCGGACCTGGCGCACGCTGATCTGCAACGACCGTATGCCGAGCTGGGGAGCGGTGTTACGGATCGCCTCGGCGAACGCTTCCTGAGACGCGTATCCCGCTGCCTGCCGCGCGGCTTTCAACCGCGTGTTCCCTACTGGCCTGGGCACTGGACCTTCCTCTCAGCTTTCGACGGAGTTGGGCAACTCAGCTCACCGTAGCTTTGCAAGGCCGCTTTGAGGACCCCAGCTCCCCACGGCCCCCTATGAAGTCCTCAATACGTCCTCTCTTCGTCCTCTGAGCGGCCTTCAATGGGACGTGCTGTGACCCCACCATGTCTAAGACCAAACAGCGAGCGAGCGTGCGGGGTAGAGGCCATGGGCGAGGCGGTGAAGCGTACGGGTGAACAGCAAGCCGAGGTGGACCTCAAGGCGATTGAGGCGACGATCGCCCGTGCTGTGGTCAAGCGGACGGCGCTGCCTCCATACGAGGAACTCTGCGAGTTGCATGAGTCCTTGGTGGGACACATTGAGGCGCTGATGCCGCTTGCCGAGAAACAGATCAACCGTCTGAACCGGGGGACCGTGGCCTGGTACCAGAAGCGAAGCAGGTTCGACCTGATCCCGCACCAAGTGCGTCAAGGGCTCGGCTCCGGTTTGCAGTCGGCCGACTGGCACGTCCGCACCCTCGGATACACGTGTCAGTTCCTCATCAGCAACGCCGGGGTGACCTCAGAGGCGCGGCCGATGACCTAGAGACCGGGCGGGAGCTGCTGTCTGTGGGAAGGGATGACGGCTCCCGCCCTCTGAATCCCCTTGGTTCAGTGTCCGTGAGGCAAGCACACACCTTGTGGGCTCCCCCGCCTCACTGACGTCACCCACTGCGCCCGGGGGATGGCGGCGGACCTGCACCGTCCGCCGTCTGCGGTCCGGCTCCTTGCACTCGCCACACCCGATCCGAGGTGGGGAGCCGGACCGCGCACAATAACCGCATATACAAACCGGACCACCCCCCAAACCCTGGCAGGTCACGAGGTGGTCCGGCGGAGAGTCCGTGATCAGGACCCCGGTGCCGATGGTACCGGGGCGGTCGTCGTGCTCTCGCTCGACTCTGCCCTGTCCCTGATGAGTTCAGGTGGAGAAGGGGGTTTACGAGTGCGAGGGGGACGCGGCGCGGTGGGCTCGGCGGCGGCGGTAACGACCGTGTTTACGACACGCTGCCGAGCCACGACGATGCCCGCGCCGACGCGGAGCGACCACGGCGGCCTGAGCCACTGCGCGGCAGCAGCTGCTCCCCGCCCGCCACGTCCGGGCAGTGCGGTCTGCTCACGCGCCCGCATCTGTGACGGCGGCAGTACGGCGGCCGGCCACATCGGACCGGGGCCGACGGCCAACATGCCCCCGGCCGGGCGCCCCCTCTTCCCGCTGGCCTCTCTACGCGCACAACAGGGATGGCCGCAGTCGGCGGACGGCTGGCCATGTAAGCCGCTCAGCGTTGCCGCCCCTCGACGGCTGGCAGTTCGGCCGCGTGGTCCTGGTCGTGCTGCTGCTTCGGAGTGTCCGCTGCGGTCGGCGGGAGCACCGCGGGGACAGCTGTTCCAGGTGGTGACTGTGTCTGGTGGGTCGCTGATGTGGGGTGGCGCGCTGAGTGGGCCGGGGGCGCCGCTGAGCGGGGCGGAGACAGGAGCGGGCGGCGGCCACGGGCCGCCAGCGCGCGCGGTCCGCGCAAGCGGGCCGCCTTGATCCAGTAAAGAAACTTTGAACAGCTCGCGCTCTGGGCCTGCCTAGGCCATCGCCGCAGGCGCGTGCCTCAAGGAGCAACAGCTAACAACACGAACGGGGTGGGAATGCACGAGCACGAGTCGGCGGAGATTCGCGAACGCCTCGCTGAACTCGACAAGAAGGTTGCTCAGTTGGAAGAACTCGCCCGCCAGATCGTCGAGGATCTGGCCGCTAGCTCTTCTTCTGACGTTCGGTGAAGCTGGCGAGCTGCTGAAGAAACCCCATGAGGTCGTCAACCTTCGCGGTGAGGGCGTCCAGGCGGCCAGACAGCTCCAGATACTCGGCGCTGGGCATCTGCCGTTGGCCCTCCGGCTCAACTGCCCCCTGAGTCTTGTCTGGCTCCGGGGGCAGGGGGTCAACAACGAAGTTGCCCCGTCCTGGTGTGGAATAGATCAGTCCATCGTCACGCAGCACGCGCAGTGCGGACCGCGCGGTCATGTTCGCGATGTCGTACTTGGCTTCAAGATCGCGCGACGACGGGACCCGTTCGCCCGGCTTGATACGACCGGACCGGATTTGCTGGCGCAGTTCCTCGGCGACCAGCCGGTAAGGCGGAGTGTGGGTATCCCTCGGCAGGCTCATAGCATGAGGGTAGCCCGCTAAGCCCACTCATCGCACTAGAACGCCCGCTGTCTCTCACTATGCCCGAAGTGCGCTAGCTCTCCCATGCCGCTGGTGCGCTATGCGCTTGACGCGCTAGCGCACATGGTGCACTGTTGGTCTCGGTCGCACCGGGCGGCTGTTGATCGAAAGGAAGCAAGGCATGGCTATGACCCGTATCCGCGTGGGGCTGCTGCCCTCGACGATGTTCATTGCTGGCACGGCGCCGATTCCCAAGGTGAAGAACCCGGAGACCGGTGAGCTGGCCACCGATCGGGACACCGGGGAGACCCTGCACACGCTGACCGTGTTCCTGATGGAGGAGGGCCGGGCGGAGCAGATGAAGCTGACCGTTCCGGCGAGTGGTCTGCCGGATGGTCTTCAGCCGGGTGTTCCGGTGCGGGTGGTGGAGCTGTTCGCCACTCCGTGGGCGCGCGTCTTCAACGGGCAGTTGTCCGACGGGATCGCCTACCGGGCGGCGGCCCTGGAGCTGGTCCAGTGACGGCCGCCGCCCCCGGGCCGGTCTATCCGGTCGAGCCGGAGAGCGGGGATGACGACTCGCGGTTCACCAACGGCCTGCTGTTCGACGTGGCCAAGGTGATCGAGTCCCACGGCTACCCCAAGCTCACATCGGGCCGTGACCTGCTGGAACTGCGGATCTCCCTGTACCGATTCCTCTACATGAACAAGGACTGACCGTGACGGTGGGTGAAATCGTGGGGACTGCCCCGGCTGTGGCCGGGGCGGCCCTGGCCCTGAGCGCCGTATGGGCCCTGTGGTGGGTGGTGCGCTATGTGCGTGCCGACAAGATGACGCGGGCCAGCATCCGGCAGGCAATCCGGGTGCGGCGGGGGTGGCGGCGGCTGGCTCCGATGGCCGGGCTGTCGGTGACCGACAAGACGCCCCCGGCTGCGGTGATCGTGGCGCCGGATGGCAAGGTGCCCAAGCCTCGGGTCCTCATCCCGAAGATCAAGGTCGCGGCCGACCGGTACGGCGTCGTGGTGCGCGCAGTGTGCCTGCCGAAAGTCAGCCTGGCTGAGTTCCAGCGCGCGGCCCCCTACCTGGCGGACGCGTGGCGGTGTACGCGGGTCTCGGTCCTGCCCGACAAGCCGGGGCATCTGCTGATCCGTGGCGTCCGCGTGGACCCGCTGATCGTCCCGACCGAACACATACCCACCGGGGAGGTTCCTGAGGAACTGGCGCTGTGGCGACTCGGGTTGGACGAGTACGCGCAGCCGATCGACGTGAGCCTGTCGGATGTGCCCGGGGTCACGGTGGCCGGGCTGCCCGGGTTCGGCAAGACATCGCTGATCAACAAGTTCATCTGCGACACCGCGCCGTCGGAGGCGATCCAGTACGCCGTAGCGGACGGCAAGGTGACCTCCTCCCATGAGGGCGACTACGCGGACCTGGCGCAACGCATGTTCGCGTTCGTCGGCGATGACCTGGAAGAAGCGAACGCGTTGTTCAAGCGGCTGGTGAAGCTGCGGCGGGACCGCTCGGCGTCCATCCGCGCCGTGCTGGGTGTCAAGAACATGTGGCACCTCGGCCCCTCCGCTGCCTGGCCGCTGACGGTGTTGATCGTGGATGAGGCGCACACCTACTTCCGTGACTACAAGGGGTCGGACGCGCAGACGAAGAAGCTGGCCGCGCTGGCCGCTGACAACGCCCGGCTGGTCGAGGACCTGGTGAAGAAGGGCCGGAGCGTCGGCATCCTGGTGATCATCGCAACGCAGAAGGCGACCGGGGATGCCATTCCCACGTTCATCCGGGACGTGTGCCCGGTGGGCCTGTCCTTCGCGCAGAAGACGGCTGAGGCGGCCGTGGTCGCACTGGGTGAGGACATCCGGAACTGGCCGGACGCCAACCCGACCGCGCTCCAGGACCCGGCCTATGTCGGCGTGGCCTCCATGGCCCACCAGGGCCGACCCGGGTTCACCCGCATCCGCACCCCCTACGTCGCCGACGAAGATGCGGCCCGCATCGCCGCCGACACCGCCCACCTGACCCGCGACCCGGCCGAACTCCTCGACGCGCAGTTGTCCGGCCTCGCTGAGACTGACGCACTGGAGACGGTCTGACCCTCGCTTCTGGGTCCAGCCCGACACCCGAAAGGAGGTGAACACCCTGTGTCTGAGGACCGGATCACTCAGCGCACCGTGACCGTCGTCATGGCCATCATCGCCGCCCTTGCGTTCGTCTTCTCCTTCGGCAACGTCTGGGCCCTGGCGCTGCGGCTCGGCGTCCCCCGGCCGATCGCCCCGCTGATCGCTCCCATGGTTGACCTGTCCGTCGTCGGCCTCCTGGTGGCCCTGCGCTACCTGTCCCTGCGCGGTATCCCCGCTGAGCAGATCAAGGGCGCCACACGGCTGATGCACCTGTCCGGGCTGCTGACCCTGGCTCTCAACGTCGCCGAACCCCTCGTCGCCGAGCACTATGGCCGCGCCGCCGTGGACGCTGTCGCCCCGCTCCTCCTCCTGGGCTGGGGAGCCGTCGGCCCGCAACTCCTGCGCCACTTCCACGCCGTCACCCACACCGGCCCGGCCCCGGCAACTGCCACCCCGGACCCGGCCCCGGCCGAGACGGCCCCCGCGCCGATTACTGAGCCTGCCCCCGCCCCGGCCCCTGCCTCGGCTCCGGCTCCGGCTCCGGAAGCCGTGACGCCCCCGGCGGTCACCGTGCCTCTGCCGCTGCTGAACGCGGCCCGCACGATCGCCGACACCTACCAGGCCGAGCACGGCGCCCCCATCACTCCGGCCCAGCTCCGGGCGCGCTTGGGCGTCGCCCTCCCCCTGGCCACTGCCGCGCACGCCCAGCTCTGACCCCGTGCCGGCCGTTCCGGCAACCCCACCTTGCCCCTGCCCGACCGGGCTCGATTCGCCATGCCCCGAGCAGCACCCGCACGCCCTGGCCTGCTGCTCGGGGCCCCTCTCCCAGAAAGGACAGCACCGCCGTGAAACGCCCCCTGGACCTGCGCCACGTGGCGAGCCTGGCCCTGCGGGACCTCATCGAACTCGCCCACCTGCCCGACTTCGACCGCGTCCGCGAGCAGATCAGCCACGTCCGGGGCTGCACCCGCCCCGTTCAGCTCGTCGGCACCACACAGACCCTCGACACCGCCACAAACACGGTCCTGCGGTCGTACAGCACCGCTGACGAACCGACCGGCCGCCTCCTGACCGCGTGCGGCAACCGCCGCTCCTCCCGCTGCCCCGCCTGCTCCCGCCTCTACGCCGCCGACACCTACCACCTGATCAAAGCCGGACTCTCCGGCGGCAAGACCGTCCCCGACACCGTCCGCACGCACCCCCGGCTCTTCGTCACCCTCACCGCCCCCTCCTTCGGCCCGGTCCACAACCGCCGAACCACCGACACGGGCAAGAACCTGCCCTGCCGCTGCGGCACCCACCACCCCGCCGACGACCCCGCCCTCGGCACGCCGCTGAACCCGACCACGTACGACTACGCGGGTGCGGTGCTGTGGAACGCGCACGCCGGAGCGCTCTGGGCCCGGTTCACCACCTACCTGCGCCGCGAGCTGGCCGCACACCTCGGCATGACCCAGAAGGCGCTGAACGCCTCGCTGCGGGTCTCCTTCGCCAAGGTGGCCGAGTATCAGCGGCGCGGACTGGTCCACTTCCACGCCGTCATCCGGCTCGACGGCCCGGACGGCAGCAATCAGCCCCCGCCGGACTGGGCCACCACCGACGCACTCACCCACGCGATCAAGACGGCGGCCGGCCGGGCCGTGCTCACCATCGGCTCTAAGGCGATCGGGGAGCGCGAGCTGCGCTGGGGTGAACAGCTCGACATCCGGGAGATCGCCGCACTCGGCGACGGAGAGCTGACCGACCAGAAGGTCGCTGCCTACGTCGCCAAATACGCCACCAAGAGCGCCGAGGACTCCGGCACCGTGGACCGCTCCCTGCGCTGCCCCCACTGCGCCGGACGCGGCTACCAGACCGGCCCCGACGGCTTCCGCGACCTGTGCGAGTCGTGTGAGGGCACCGGCCAGTCTGAGCCGATCAGGGACCTGCCTGTTCACAGTCACGTCCGCCAGATGATCCGCACCGCCTGGGACCTCGGCCACCTCCCCGAATTCGCCGAACTCAAGCTCTGGAAATGGGCCCACATGCTCGGCTTCCGGGGCCACTTCTCCAGCAAATCCCGCCGCTACTCCACCACCCTCGGCGCACTCCGCGACATACGCCGCGCCTGGCGCGCCCAGCAAGCACGCCCCGCGGGGGCCGCTGAGACGAGCGAGGAAACCACCCTCGTCCTCTCCCACTGGCAATACCTCGCCTCCGGCTACAGCCCCGGCGAAGAACTCATCGCCGCCCAGGTACGCCACGACCTCGCCCAAGCCGAACGCCTCAAGACGGAAGGAGCCCCCTGGCTGTGACGGCCCTGCTCAACGTGGACCAGGTCGCCGCTCGACTCCAGGTCAGCCGCTGGACGGTCTACAACCTCATCCGCTCGCGCGAACTGGCCTCTCTGACCATCGGCCGCTGCCGCCGCATCGCCGAAACCGCCCTGCACGACTACATCACCCGACAGACCGAACGAGAGGCCGCCTGATGGGCAAGAAGAACGCGAACGGCGCCGGAAGCATCTACCAGCGCAAGGACGGGCGTTGGGAGGGAATCGCGTACGTTCTCACCGCAGACGGCACTCACAAGCGGCGCAGCGTCTACGGGAAGACGTGGGATGAGGCGCACGACAAGCTGACCAAGCTGAAGGCTGAATCCCAGAGTGGGCTTCCCATCTCCACAAGCAAGATGAGCCTGGGGGAGTTCCTGACCGACTGGTTGGCCAACGTCGCGCGCCTCAAGGTCCGTCCGGCCACGTACGCCGCCTATGAATCCCTCGTGCGGAACTACCTCGCCCCGGGCCTCGGGAAGAACAAGCTGGCACGACTCACCGCGCGCGACATCCGGGCCTTCCTGACCGCCACCGCTCGTACCTGCCAGTGCTGCGCACAGGGGAAGGACAAGGCCCGTCCGGAGAAGAAACGTCGCTGCTGCGCGCTCGGCGAGTGCTGCGAGTCGTACCCCTCTGACCGCACCGTGCGCTTCCTCCTGGTGCTGCTGCGGGCCGCGCTGGAACACGCTGTTCGTGAGGACGAGCTGCCGCGCAACGTGGCCAAGAACGTAGAGCTGAGCATGGGCACCAAGCGCGAGATAGAACCGCTGACGGTGAAGGAAGGGCGGCAGCTCCTCGCCGCCGCGCGTGGTGACCGACTCTGGGCGGCCTACGAGCTGGCCGTTCGGATCGGCCTGCGGCGTGGTGAAGTCCTGGGCCTTCGGTGGAAGGACGTGGACCTTGCGGACGGCTCGGTCACCATCCGCCAGACGATCCAGCGCGTGGGTGGGGAACTGCTGATCGCCGCCCCGAAGACTCAGCGCTCGGCCCGGCGGATAGCACTGCCCGCTGAATGCGTGACGGCGCTCCGGGCTCGTCGGGCCCAGCAGCGGGGAGACAGGCTGGCGGCTGGCGAGAGGTGGAAGGGCGGCGGCAATGATCTCGTCTTCACCACGAAGCACGGGACGCCCATCGAGCCGCGCAACCTGAACCGCGCCTTCACCCTCCTGTGCGACAAAGCCGGAGTGCGGCGCGTCCGCTTCCACGACCTACGGCACACCTGTGCGTCACTGCTGCACGAGAAGGGGGCCGACGCCCGGATGATCATGGAAGTGCTCGGACACAGCTCGATCCGCGTGACCATGGACATCTACACCTTCGTCCGGCTCGACTCGCAGCGCTCGGCCTTCGACCGCGTCGGTGATGCCCTGCGTGACGGCAACGGTCCGGACGACGATGACGGCCCGAGCGGCGCCCTGGTCGCCGTCTGATCGAGGCGCATGGCGGTTGCCGTCAACGACCGCCGTCAACCGGTAACGCCAGAGGCCCCTTCCATCACTGGAAGGGGCCTCTGAGCTGGGGCGCGCTCGGCAGGATTCGAACCTGCAACCTCTTGATCCGTAGTCAAGTGCTCTATCCGTTAAGCTACGAGCGCTTGGCTTCCCGGCGGTTCTTCTTGCCGGTCGGCGTTGCGGGGACAACATTA
This sequence comes from Streptomyces sparsogenes, assembly GCF_001704635.1. Classification (GTDB taxonomy): domain Bacteria; phylum Actinomycetota; class Actinomycetes; order Streptomycetales; family Streptomycetaceae; genus Streptomyces; species Streptomyces sparsogenes. The sequence goes on from NZ_MAXF01000060.1 coordinate 19,687, forward strand.
CATGACCTGCGGCGTCAGACGAAATCCGTTTCCCACACCCCCTCTGAACTGGGAAAACGCCCTTTTGGCGGTCGCCCGGAAGATCGATGGGAGCGGCGGGGCGGCGGAGCGAGGCAGGCACAAGGGGGCTGAGGCCGGGCTGGCGATAGTTACCGCGCGTGACCAGAGTGGCACGCAGGGGGCGGCCAAACGGGTGGGGCGGTGGGGCGCCTGGAGGGGCAAACGCAGCGGAGCCCCGGCCGTGGGGCCGGGGCTCCGGTCAGTGCGGAGGCTCCGGGATTTGAACCCGGGATGGGGGGTTACCCCAAACCGCATTAGCAGTGCGGCGCCATAGACCAGACTAGGCGAAGCCTCCATGCACACCGAGCATATTCGCGCGAGCGCGATGCGGTGTGTGCAGATGATGTCACAGCCCAGGGGGATGTCACCAATCGCCGCCTACGGTACTCGGCTGGCGGGTCGCATCGCAAAGCCCTTATGGCGGCGCAACGCGCACGACGGCGGCGCGTTAGAGGGGCAGGGGCAGTGCGCCCCGATGTGATCACACCTGGAGCGCCCCCATGCCTGTGTTGCACCGCCTCGCCGTCGCCGCCGTCTCGGCGGCCGCCTCTGTGGCCGCGCTGAGCGTCCCCGCCTGGGCAGCGCCCGTGCCGCTGCCCAGGCCGTACGACGGGGAGGGCGGCGACCGTTTGGTCGTCACCGTGTCGCGGAGCGGCGTGGTCGCGGACTCCGTCACGTACACGCTGACGTGTCATCCCACGGGCGGGACGCATCCGGCCGCGGGGGAGGCGTGCGATCAGCTGGATGACGCGATGGTGTGGGGGAGGGACCCGTTCGCGCCCGTGCCGCCCGGGGCGATGTGCACGGGGCAGTACGGGGGGCCGGCCACGGGGCATCTGCGGGGGCGTTGGGCGGGGCGGCCGGTGGACGCGCGGTTCTCTCGGGTGAACGGGTGCGAGATCGCCCGGTGGGACAGATTTTCCGAGGTTTTGCGCCTTCCTGGGAGCTGACCTGGAGTATTGGCCGGGCCTGGGACGGAACCGACCGGTGAGCGCGCCCAGGGGGTTTGTCCAGGCGTGCGTCGAGACGCGTACGTCGTGCTGCGACCTCCCTCTCATCTACCGCCGCGCCCGCGCCCGCTGCCCGTAGACTCCCTGGAGGACACTCAACGGACGCGGCGGCACAATGACCGCGAGTGTCGGGCAAGGTGCGGTACATCAGGGAGGAAGCGTCGTCGTGAGCAGCAGGCCATCCCGAGGCGCTGCTCGCCTCGCAGCCATACTCGACGCCCTCCCGGACGCCCTGCTGCTGGTCAACTGCAACGGCACGGTCGTCAACGCCAACCACATCGCGCTCGAGACCTTCGAGGTGCCGGGAACGGCGCTCGTGGGCCGCGGGCTTCTCGATCTCCTCCCCACCTTCGACTCCAATCGCATTCCGGGCTCGATGCGCCGCCCGGGCGACCAGGACGAGGTGGGCCGCACCAAGCCGACGCGCATGGTCGCGCGGCGCACCGACGGCGTGCAGTTCCCCGTCGAGGTCACCAGCGCGAATCTGGAGGACGGCCGGACCCCGTACGCCGACCAGTACAGCTACACCGGCGACGAACTGCTGATGCTCGTCGTGCGCGACCTGACCGGGACGCTCGACACGGAGGCCGAACTCGCCCGACAGCAGCGCCAGACCGAGATGATCCTGCGCGCGGCGGCGGAGGGCGTGGTCGGCGTGGACACCGAGGGCAAGGTGGTCCTCGTCAACCCGTCCGCCGCGCAGATCCTCGGCTACCGGGCCAGCGACTTGGGCGGTCAGGAGCTTCATCCTCTTGTACACCACTCGCGCGCGGATGGTTCCCCTCTCCCGTACGAGGAGGCCCCGCTCACCGAGACCCTGCGCTCCGGCCGCAAATACCGGGTGCGCGGCCAGGTGCTGTGGGCGAAGGACGGCAGCCCGGTACCGGTCGACCTGACGACCGCGCCCGTGCGGGACGGTGATCAGCTCGTCGGCGCGGTGATGACCTTCACCGACCGGCGGCCCGAGGAAGCCCTCGTGGCGCAACACGCCGAGGAGCTGGAGAAGGTCACGGCCAAGCACGCGGAGGAGCTGGAGAAGCTCACCGCGCGGCACGCGGAGGAGGTCGAGAAACTCACCGCGCGGCTCAATCAGGAGCGGGACGAGCTCACGGCGCGGCTCGCCCAGGAGCGCCAGGAACACGCCGAGCGGTACGAGGCGGTCGCCGCCCGCAACGCCCAGCTGCTCGCCGTACTCGACCAGTCGCTGCGCGGCCCGCTGCTGGAGCTGCGCGGCGAACTCGGCGTGCTCGCCGACGACCCGGCCGGGCAGCTGTGGCCCGAGGCGAACCAGATCCTCCACCACCTCGCCGCCGGCTACACCCGGATGACCACGCTGGTGGACAACGTCCTGAGCTACCAGCGGCTCGACTCGGGCAGCGAGGACTTCACGCGGCACCCGGTCTCGATGGACGAGGTCGTCACGGCCGGCGTCGAGGGCGCGGTCGAGCTGATCGGCCCGGGGCGGGCGCAGTTCGCCGTGCACGCGCCGCCGATCGAGGCCGAGGTGGACGCGGAGCGCCTGGCACAGGCGCTGGCGCACCTGATCGCGGACGTGGCCGGAGTCGACTCCACCGGAAAGGCGGCCGGGGGCCCCGGCGGCGCGACGGGCGACTCGACGATCGTGGTGGCGGCGGCGCAGCGCGGCGACGTCGTACGGATCGAGGTACGGGGTCCGTACGCGGGCGGCGACCCGGTGCACGAGCCGATCGTCCGGGGGATCGTACGGCGGCACGGTGGCGTGCTGCAGACGCATGAGATGCCGGGCATGGGCGGGCACGCGTACGTCCTGGAGGTGCCGATCTCCGCGGCCGCCGCCGACCAGGCGGGCGGGCCCGAGGACGCCACGGCGGCATCCGCGGGCACGTCCGGGACGGGGGCCGCGGCGGGGACCGCCGGCCGGGGCGCCTCCGGCCCGGCAGCCGACACCGGCCACACGGCCTCGGGCCCCGGGGCCGCCCAGGGCGGAACGGACGGCACGGGCACGGGCCAGACGCCGACGGGGCGGCGCGCCCGGCGCGGCCCGAACGGAACCAACGGCGCGGGGACCAACGGAGCCGGGGCCGAGGGTGTCGGGACCAACGGAACCGGAACCAACGGTGCCGGAACCAACGGTGCCGGGGCCGAGGGCGTCGGGACCCATGGCGCCGGTATGAACAGCACAGGCACGAACGGCGCCGGCACGAGCGGCGCCGGTGCCAACGGGCCCGCTACGAACGGGGCCGGTACGAACGGGGCCGGTACGAACGGCGCCGGTGTCGGCGGTAGCGGTGGCAACGGCGGGGGCACGCACGGCGGCGCCGCCGTGCCCGGAGCCGCCCCGCGCACGCCCGGCACCCAGGGCGCCGGTCACCGCGCCGCGCACGCCGGGCCCGCGCCCCTGGCGCCCGCGCCGGACGGCGACGACACCGCCGCGGCGCAGCAGGCCGAGGCCGAGGAGCCACGGCCGACCGGGCGCCGACGCGCCCGCCGCCACCCCGCCGAAGGGCAGCCGGCGGCCGCGAGCGCGAACCCCGAGACCGACGGCCAGGGTTCGGGGGCTCATCGCCATGCCCGGGCCGGTGCGCCGCAGGCCGGTCCGCGGACCGGCCCGCAGGCCGCCGCGATGGGTCCGGTGCCGCCGCAGGGCGTGGCCGGGCAGCCGTCGCCCCCGGCGGGGCGGCGCGCCCGCCGCGGTGCCCCGGCCGAGGGCGGCCCGGGGCGGTCGGCCTTCGCGCTGCCGCCCGCCGCGGCCGACGCCGCTCCGCAGACCGGCGGCTGGCCCGCCGCCGCGGGCCCCGAGGCGCCCCCGGACGCCCAAGGTGCCCAGGGCGGACCGGCCATGCCCGCACTGCCCGCCGCACGCACCCCCGAACAACAGCAGAACAACTGGAACCAGCCCGAGGACGGCCCGGACCCGCTCCCCCCGGCCCAGCCCGGCGCCCAGCCCGCCGGGCGGCGGAGGGCCCGGCGCGCGCTCGCCGAGGCACCCGGGCGGGCCGGAGCCGACCAGGCGCAGCAGCCACAGCCGCAACCGCAGCGCCAGGGGCAACCCCAGGCGCAGTCTCAGCCCGCCGGCGACCCGGCCGGTGGCCGGTCCCCCTTCGCGCTGCCGCCCGCGGCGGCCGACCGGGCGCCGCAGTCCGCGCTGCCGCCGGAGCTGGGCCCCGTGGGCCTCGTCCCCGCGCAGCACGGGGCGCGGGACGCGCGCGGCGGAGCCGCCCAGGACGCCCAGGGCGGCGGCCTCGCCGTACGGGGCGGCCCCGTACCGCCCAACGCCGGGCAGCGGCCCGGCGGCTGGCCCGCCGCCCCGGGCCCCCAGACGCCCCCGGACGCCCAAGGTGCCCAGGGCGGACCGGCCATGCCCGCACTGCCCGCCGCACGCACCCCCGAACAACAGCAGAACAACTGGAACCAGCCCGAGGGCGCCCCGTACGACGCGGACGCGGGCCCGTACGGCCCGGAGGGCGGCCCGGAAGACGGCCCGTACGAGACCGGCGGCGGCCCGCGGCCGGTGCCCGGCCCCGGCGTGCCCCAGCCCGCCCCGCAGCCCACCGGGCGGCGACGGGCCCGGCGACCGCTGACCGAGGACCAGTCGGGGTCTGGGAATCAGCCTGGACCGGGCGAGCAGCCGGGCCACGGCGGGATGTCGGAGCACGGAGGCCGGCCGGGGCAGGGCGGACAGCCGGGGCAGGGCCAGTTGCCCGCCATGCAGGAAGGCGCGCCGCAGCCGGGCGCCTGGCCGGGCGGTCCCGCGCCAGGCGGTCCCACACCGGGCGGTCCCGCGCCACGCGGCCCCCAGCCTCAGCCTCTGCCCCAGCGCCGGCCGCAGCAGTTGGCCGCGGCCGAGCCCGCCCCGGGCGCCGACGCCTCGCAGGGGCGCTCGATCAGCGTGCGGACCCTTGGGCAGGGCGTGCCGTTCGCTCAGCAGGTCTCGGAGCATCACCCGCACCATTCGCAGGCGCAGCTCCAGACGCCGTCGGGCGGCACGGCCACGCCCGGGGGTTCGGGCAGGCGGCGCAAGCTGGCGGCCCGGCCCGACCCGGGCGATCCTGCCGCCTCGGCCGAGATCGAGCCGGCCGGCCGCGCGCAGCCGCCCCACCCCGGTGCCCAGCCCCACCCCGGTGCCCAACCACCCCCCGGTGCCCAGCCGCGCCCCGGAGGCCCGGCCCACCCCGGGGCCCAGCCCCACGGCGGTGCCCGCGGGCCCCAGCCGCGCCCCCAGCCGGTGGGGCCGGGGCCGCATCCGCACCGTCCCGCCGCGCCGCAGAGCGCGGGCCGCGCCTTCGCGATCGGCGCGCCCGACGAGGGCGCCGAGGGGCCGGAGCCGCTGGACGGGCCGAACGGCGCGGTCGAGGTCGTCGACGACCGCACCCCGCCGCCCGACGACGAGCTGCCGCCCGAGCCCCTGGACAACCCGCGCCGCCTGCTCGTATGGCCGGCGCCTGACATGTCCACCCAGCAGGCGCTCAGCGACCGCGGCTACCGCCCGGTGATCGTGCATTCGCGGGAGGAGGTGGACGCGCAGATCGCGGCGTACCCGGCCGCGCTGTTCGTCGACCCGCTGACCGGGCCGATCACCCGGACGGCGCTGCAGTCGCTGCGTACCGCCGCGGTCGCCGCCGAGGTGCCGGTGCTGGTGACGGCGGGGCTCGGCCAGGCGTCGCGGGAGGCGGCGTACGGCGCCGATCCGGCCGTCCTGTTCAAGGCGCTCGCCCCGCGCGACAGCGAGCAGCACCCGCCGCGGGTGCTGCTGATCGAGGAGCACCAGCCGATCTCCGAGGCGCTGACGGCGACGCTGGAGCGGCGCGGCATGCAGGTCGCCAGGGCGGCTACGGACGCGGACGCGGTGACGCTCGCGGCGCAGATGCGGCCGAATCTGGTGGTGATGGACCTGATGCAGGTGCGCCGCCGCCGGGCCGGGATCGTGGACTGGCTGCGGGGGAACGGGCTGCTCAACCGCACCCCGCTGGTCGTCTACACCTCCGCGGACATCGACCCGGCCAATCTGTCGCGGCTGAGTTCGGGCGAGACCGTGCTGTTCCTCGCGGAGCGCTCGACGAGCGCGGAGGTGCAGGGGCGGATCGTGGACCTGCTGGCCAAGATCGGCAACAACTGAGGCCCGCCGACCGCCGGCCCTCGGGCTATGAACCCTGGGAGTGGGGACCGTCGGGTTCGGGGCCCTCGTGTTCGGAGCCCTCGTCTTCGGGGCCCTCGTGTTCGGGGCCCTCGTGTTCGGGGCCCTCGGCTTGCGAGCCCTTGGACGGTGAGCCCTCCGTGCCGGTGAGGCGGCGGACGGCGGCGTGGAGTGACTCGCTGAGCCGCGCGGCGTCCTCCTCCGTGTCGCCGACGAGCAGCCTGCGGAACTGCGACACGGCGAAGGGCCAGCCCGCCAGCGCGCTGATGACGAACACCAGGTGCTGCGGCGGGAGGTACCCGTCGATGGCGCCCCGCTCCTGCGCGGCGGCGAACGCGGCGGCCTTCGCCGCGTAGGACGCGCGCCGCTCCTCCTCCCGCTGGACCTCGGAACCGCCGCTTCCGTACTCGAGCCCCTCCCAGAGCATCAGCCGCAGCAGCTCGGGGTGGGCGGCGTGGTAGGCCATCAGGCGGTCCAGATAGCCGGCCGGGTCCTCGGGGTCGGGCGGGACCGCGGCCGCGAGGTCCAGCATGGCGTGCTGTATGACCTGCCTGAACAGTTCGGCCTTGTCGCCGAAGTAGGCATAGATGAGCTGCTTGTTGGCCTTGGCCTCGCGGGCGATGCGGTCGATGCGGGCCCCGGCGATGCCGTGGGCGGCGAATTCCGCGGTGGCCGCCGCGAAGATCCGGGCCTTCGTCGCCTCCGCGTCCCTTGCTTGTGCCATGGACCCAGGGTAACCAACTGTCTGGTTGACAACATCCCCCCGAGCCCGCAGACTCAATAACCAACCAGTTGGTTACGAGAAAAGCAGCAGGCATGCGCCGCGGGGAGGCATCAGCGATGACGGTGGCAGAGACGCGTACGGGCACGGGCTCGGGCATGGCCACGCCTACGGGTACGGGTACGGGCACGGACGTACGTAGAGGCACGGATACGGATACGGATATGGGTACGGGTAGGGATCCGGCCGTGCCGTCCGGCACCAGCCGTGCCACCGGCGCCGGGCCCCGCCCCCGCGCCCGGCGCGACGGCCCGCCCAGCGGAGTGTTCCTCGCGGTCATCGCCCTCTGCACCGCCGTGACCGCCGCCAACATCTACCTCGCCGCGCCGCTCCTCAATCTGATCGCCCGCGACCTCGGCGTCGCCCCGTCGGCCGCCGGGTGGATCGCCTCCGTCGCCCAGCTCGGCTACGCGGCCGGACTGCTGCTCTTCGCGCCCCTCGGCGACACCGCCAACCGCCGCCGCCTCGTCGGCGCGCTGTCCGCCGCGGCGGGCGTGGCCCTGGTCGTCGCGGGACTGGCGCCGGGGCTGCCCGCGCTCGGAGCCGCCGTCTTCGCGGCCTCCGCCGCCACGGTCGTACCGCAGCTGCTGGTGCCGCTCGTCGCCGAACGCGCCCCGGCCGCGCGGCGCGGCCGCCACCTCGGCGTCGTCGTCGCCGGGCTGTTCGCCGGCGTGGTCGCGGCCCGGGTGCTGGGCGGGCTCGCCGGGCAGGCGTACGGCTGGCGCGCCGTCTTCCTCGGCGCGGCGGGCCTGACCGCGCTCATCGGCCTGGCGACCGCCGCGCTGCTGCCGGCCGAGACCCGTCCGCGCGCCAAGACCCACCCGTCGGCGATCCTCAAGGGCGTCGCGCGGGTGCCGCGGATGCTCGCCACCTCCTCTGAACTGCGGAGCGCGTGCCTGCGGCAGGCCGGGTTGTACGGGGCGTGGAGCGCCCTGTGGACGGCGCTGGCCCTGCTGCTCACCGGGCCCGGATACGGCATGTCGACGGGCACGGCCGGCCTGTTCGGCCTGTTCGGGCTGACCGCAAGCGCCGTGGCGCCGCTGTCCGGCGGCCTGGTGGACCGGTTCGGGGTGACCCGGGTGGTCGGCGCCGCGTATGTGCTCGCCGCCGCCTCCGTACCGCTGTTCTGGCTCGGCGGCTCCTGGATCTGGGCGCTGTGCGCGGCGGCGGTGCTGCTGCACGCGGGGCTGACGGCGGGGCAGGTGGCCAACCAGACCCGGGCCCTGACCTCGACCGCCTCGCCGGCCACGGCCAACACGGCCTACATCGTCTCGGCGTTCATCGGCGGAGCCACCGCTTCGGCGCTCGCGGGGCCCGCGTTCGAGCGGTGGGGCTGGGGCGGGGTATGCGCCGTCGCCGTCTGCTGGCTGGCCCTCGGCTGGCTGGGCGCCGCCCGACGCCGTCCCGGCCGGGCCACCCGTACGCGTTGACCGACCGCCCAGGATTCGGTCCCCGGCCCCGGACCCGGACCCCGGACCCGGTCCCGGACCCGGTCCCCGGTCTCGGCCCCGGACTCGTGCTGGGCCCCGGCCTCGGCTTCTGCTTCGCGCCCGACATCGGGAGCATCGGAGCTTTTCGGGGGCGTGGACTTGGTCGTCCGCGCCCCTCGGCCGCCTAGCCGAGCTTCGTCACCTCCAGCTCACCGTCCGCGTACCACCTGCGGATGACCTTCTTGTCGAACTTCCCCACGCTCGTCTTCGGCACCTCCTCAATCAGCGCCCAGCGCTCCGGCAGCTGCCAGTGCGCGATCCGCTCCGCGAGGAACGCCCGGAGCTCCTCGTAATCGACCTCGACGCTGTCCTTCAGCACCACCGTCGCCAGCGGGCGCTCCCCCCACTTCTCGTCCGGCACCGCGACCACCGCCGCCTCGGCGACATGCGGGTGGGCCATCAGATGGTTCTCCAGCTCGACCGACGAGATCCATTCGCCGCCCGACTTGATGACGTCCTTCGCCCGGTCCGTCAGCGTCAGAAAGCCGTCCGCCGTGATGGCGCCGACATCGCCGGTCTTCAGCCAGCCGTCGGCGGTGAACTTGTCCTCCGGGCGGAATGGCTCGCCCTCCGCCCCGCCGTAGTACGCGGCCGCGATCCACGGACCGCGCACCTCCAGCTCGCCCACCGACGTGCCGTCCCAGGGCACGAGCTCGCCGTCGGGCGCGGTCAGCCGGTACTCCACCGAGGCCGGGAAGCGGCCCTGGGACTCGCGGTACGGCCACTCCTCCTCCGCCGTGAGACCGGCGGGCGGATGGGCCACGGACCCGAGCGGCGAGAGTTCCGTCATGCCCCAGGCGTGCACCACCCGGATGCCGTGCCGCTCCTCGAACGCCCTCATCAACGACGGCGGGCAGGCCGCCCCTCCGATGTAGACCTCGCGCAGCGAGGACACGTCCCGCGGCTTGGCGTCGAGCTCGGACAGCAGCCCCTGCCAGATGGTGGGGACGGCGGCGCTGAGGGTGGGGCGGACCGCCTCGATCATGTCGGCGAGCGGGGCCGGGTGCAGAAAGCGGTCGGGCATCAGCATGGAGGCGCCCGCCATGAAGGCGGCGTGCGGGGTGCCCCACGCATTGGCGTGGAACATCGGCACCACCGGCAGCAGGGTGTCCTTCGCGGACATGCCGAACGCCTCGGCGCTGTTGACCTGCATCGAGTGCAGATAGATCGAACGGTGGCTGTAAGCCACGCCCTTCGGGTCACCGGTCGTCCCGGACGTGTAGCACAGGGCCGCGGCCCGGCGCTCATCCGTGACGGGCCAGGGGTAACGCGCGGGACGGCCCTCGATCAGCTCCTCGTAGTCGTGGACGTTCGCCCGGCACCCGTCCAGAACGGAGCGGTCCCCCGGCCCGGCGACGACCACGTGCTCCACGGAACCGAGCCGGGGCAGGAGCGGGGCGAGCAGCGGCAGCAGCGAGCCGTTGACGAGGATCACGCGGTCGGCGGCGTGATTGATGATCCAGGTCAACTGGTCGGCGGGCAGCCGGAGATTGAGGGTGTGCAGCACGGCCCCCATCGAGGGCACCGCCAGATACGCCTCCAGGTGCTCGCAGTTGTTCCACATGAGCGAGCCCACGACCTGGTCCTCTTCGACGCCGAGCTCGTCGCGCAGCGCGTTCGCCAGCTGGATCGACCGCAGCGCCACGTCGTAGAAGGTACGGCGCTCCGGCTCGCCGTCACCGGTCCAGGTGATGACTTGCGCCTTGCTGTGCGTCAGCGCCCCGTGGACGAGGATGCGGGTCACGGTCAGCGGTACGTCCTGCATCGTGCTGAGCACCGGGGCCTCCAGGGTTCCGGTTACGCGCGGGCGAGGTGTCCGCCGATTCTGCAGCCGACCGGACGGTATGTCACTAGGTCCGGTCAGGCCGCCCGGGTGAGGGCCGGGTCCTCGCGCAGCTTGCCGAGGGCGCGCGAGACGGCGCTCTTGACCGTGCCCACCGACACGCCCAGCACCTCGGCCGTCTGGGCCTCGCTGAGGTCCTCGTAATACCTGAGGACGACCATGGCCCGCTGCCGGTCGGGCAGCCGCAGCACCGCCCGCCACATCGCGTCCCGCAACACCTGCTGCTCCGCGGGGTCCGGGGCGGGGACCGGATCCGGCTCGGGCAGCTCCTCGCACACGAACTCGTCGACCTTGCGCTTGCGCCACTGCGAGGTCCGCGTGTTCACCAACGCCCGGCGGACGTACCCGTCCAGCGCGTTGTGGTCCTCTATCCGCTCCCACGCCACGTACGTCTTGGCCAGCGCGGTCTGCAACAGATCCTCCGCGTCCCAGGCGTTCGCGCTCAGCGCGCGGGCGGTGCGCAGCAGCACCGGCCCCCGCGCCCGCACGTACGACGCGAAGGACGGAAACGCGGCGGTGGACGCGCCGGTGCACACACTCGTGGTCATGCCTCCCACGCTAGGAGCGGGCAGCGGTCGATGGATCGGCCGTAAGTGCCGAAGGCGCCTCAACCTCAGGTTGTAGGAGCGGGGCCGGCATCACCTCCTGCGGGGGGAGGGGTGGCGGAGAGTACCTCAGGGTTGTGCCCCAGGGGTGGTACGGCGAGGGGGGTACGACCGGGGGCTCGGCCGACGGCCGGGGTCAGTCGATGATCGCCACGGGGGCGTCGACCTTGTTGCGGTCGATCTGCAGGGTCCGGCCGCCGTGCGTCTCGGTGACATTGCCGACGTACTGGTGGATACGGCGGTGCGGATGCCAGGCACTCTTGGGCAGGACCGGCTCCCCGGACAGCGATGCCTTCCCGCTCCAGCGTGCGAACCACATCACGGAGGGGAGGTCGTGCTTCCCGGCCTCGCGGGCCTGCTCCAGATGCAGCACCCCCGACTCGGCGCTGCTGTAGAAGCCCGGGAAATAGCCGTGCGAGCGCACTTCCCGGTTCCAGCCGCGGATGAAGGAGAGCGTGGTCTTGGCGCACTTGGTGCGCCACTGCTCGTAGGCCTCCATGTCGAGGTAGAGCGCGCTGCGCTTCTTGAGGGCCAGCGCCTTGGCCCGGTTGACCGCGTCCTTGCCCTCCTTGCGCCCCTGCGACCAGGGCTTGTCGCCGATGGGGACGTGCTTCTTGTTCTTGTTGCGGACGCAGGGGGACTGCGAGCCGACATAGATGGGCAGCACCCGCCAGCCGATGGCACGGGTCCCCCGCATCCAGGAAACGCCGAGGTTCGGCTGGCTCGGGCAGGCCCGGCCGCGGCCCCCGTAGTAGACGCCGACCGCGCCGTACCGGGATCCGCTCCAGGCACGCAGGGTCTCGAGCGAGGGGGCGTGGCAGGTGTCCAGGGCCCAGCCACGGAAGACCTTGGCGCCCAGCGGCCGAGGGTCGGGGAGGGCCGCCTCGGGGGAGGAGGCGGCGGAAGGGGCGCCGACGATCAGCGTGGCCGGCGTCGCGGACAGGCCGACCGCACATCCGACGATCTTCCATCTGATCTTCTTTCTTCGGTCCATATGACGAGTCAAAGTGCCGGTGGGGGGACCGGCCCCGCAGACACGCGCGCGGTTCAGCCGTCTGCCCCGATGAGCAGCCCGGATGTCGGTACCCCGGTTCCCGCCGTGACCAGGGCGCGGGACGCCTGCGGGACCTGGTTGACCGAGGTGCCGCGTATCTGGCGGACCGCTTCGGCTATCCCGTTCATCCCGTGCAGATAGGCCTCACCGAGCTGACCGCCATGGGTATTGAGCGGTAGCGCGCCGTCGGCGACGAAGCCGGGCGCCTCACCCGGCCCACAGAAGCCGAACTCCTCCAGCTGCATCAGCACGAACGGGGTGAAGTGGTCGTAGAGGATGCCCACATCGATGTCGGCGGGGATCAGCCCGCTGCCGCGCCACAGCTGCCGCGCGACCACTCCCATCTCGGGAAGCCCGGTCAGGTCGTCGCGGTAGAAGCTCGTCATCTGCTCCTGCCCGCGCCCCGCGCCCTGCGCCGCCGCGGTGACCACCGCGGGCGGATGCGGCAGATCGCGCGCCCGCTCGACACCGGTGACCACGAGCGCCTGGCCGCCGTCCGTCTCCTGGCAGCAGTCCAGCAGCCGCAGTGGCTCGACGATCCAGCGGGAGGCGGCGTGGTCGGCGAGGGTGATCGGCTTGCCGTAGAAGTACGCGGCGGGGTTGGTGGCGGCGTGGCGGCGGTCCGTGACGGCCACATGGCCGAAGACGTCCGGCGACAGGCCGTACGTGTGCAGATAGCGCCGCGCGGCCATGGCGACCCACGAGGCCGGGGTCAGCAGGCCGAAGGGCAGCGCCCAGCCGAGCGCGGTGCCTTCGGCCGAGGGCTCGCGGTGCTGCACCCCGGAGCCGAAACGGCGGCCGGAGCGCTCGTTGAACGCCCGGTAGCAGACCACGACGTCGGCGACGCCCGTGGCCACGGCGAGCGCGGCCTGCTGGACGGTGGCGCAGGCGGCTCCCCCGCCGTAGTGGACGCGGGAGAAGAACGAGAGCTCGCCGATGCCGCATGCCTGGGCCACGGTGATCTCGGGGCTGGTGTCCATGGTGAAGGTGACCAGCCCGTCGACATCGGCGGGGGTGAGCCCGGCGTCGTCCAGGGCGGCGCGGACGGCCTCAGCCGCCAGCTTCAGCTCGCTGCGGCCGGAGTCCTTCGAGAACTCGGTGGCGCCGATCCCCACGATCGCCGCCCGGCCGCCGAGCGTGTCGGCTCTGCGGACACTCATCGGGCCTCCCCGTCGGACCCAGGACGCGGGACGTGCTGTGGGCGGTCGGGTGGCAAGCACACGGTGACCTTGCCGGTCACATGCTTGCCGAGGGCGTTGCGGCCCGTCACCGAGATCTCCGCGACGCCATCGGCCGCGACCGCCGTGACCTGTCCGGTCAGCACCATCTCGTCACCGGGGTAGTTGGGGGCGCCGAGCCGGATAGCGACCTTCCGGAGCCGGGCGCGCGGGCCGAAGTGATCCGTGATGTACCGGCCGACCAGACCGTTGGTGGTCAGGATGTTCATGAAGATGTCCGGGGAGCCCTTCGCCTTGGCCGCCTCGGCGTCGTGATGCACGTCCTGGTAGTCGCGGGAGGCGATCGCGCCGGAGACGATGAGGGTCCGGGTGATGAGAATTCGCAGCGTCGGCAGCTCCTCGCCGACCCGGGCCGTCATCCGGCCACCTCCGGCAGCTCACCGGCCGCCAGAGCACCGCCCAGCGGCGCGTCACCCGACAGCTCACCGGGCTCCCCGGGCTCATCGGCCGTCAGCGCGGCGCCCGGAAGCTCATCGGCGGTCGGTCCGTCTCCGGTGAATTCGTCTCCGGTGAATTCACCGGCGGTCAGTTCATCGGTGGTCAGTTCATCGCCCAGCTCGGCCAGGAGCCCCGGCGCCGGTCCGAGATACGCATCCAGCTGTCGGCCCCAGAGGAAGTGCCGGTGCACCGGGTGCTCCACATCGGCGCCGATGCCGCCGTGGAGATGCTGGCCCGAGTGCACCACCCGTTTGCCGGCCTCGCAGGCCCACCAGGCGGTGGTGAGCGCGTGGATGGCGGCGGGCAGGCCCTGGTCGTAGCGCCAGGCCGCCTCGTACGCCGTGACCCGGATGGCCTCGGTGTCCATATGGGCATCCGCCGCACGCATCAGCACGCCCTGGTGAGTGGACAGGGGGCGGCCGAACTGCTCGCGGACGGAGGTGTGGTGGACCACCCGGTCGAGGGAACCCTCGCAGACTCCGACCTGCAGCCCGGCGAACGCGGTGCGGGCCCGGCCGAGCACATCGGCGTGGGTGCGCTCGCCGCCCAGCGGCTCGGCGGGCGCGGCATCGAGGGTCAGCCGGCCCGCCGCCCATGGCGCGGTGGTCTCGACGGCCTCGATCCCGGCGGCGCGGACCTCGGCCAGGAAGCAGCGCGGCTCCGCCCGGGGCCCGGCCGGGGCCCCGCGGCCCGCCCCCGCCCCGGAGCCCGCCCCGGCGACCTGCACAGTACTCGCCTCTGCGGCCTGCTCAGGGCCTGCCCCCGCGACCTGTTCAGGGCCTGCCCCCGCGACCTGGGCCGGCACCAGGACATGGGTCGCCACCCGGAGCCAGGGCACGGCCGGGAAGATGCCGCTCAACCGCCACCCGTCCGCCGTCCGGCGAGCGGTGGCCACCCGCGAGCCGAACGCGCCCGTGGCGACCGCGGTGCCGTCCCGCAGGGCGGGGAGCAGCCGATCGCGCTGCTCAGCCGTGCCGTGGACGGCCACCGGCAGCACTCCGTACGCACAGGTCGCCGCGAGCGGCACCTGGGCGGTGGTCCTTCCCTGCTCCTCCAGCAGCAGGACGAGCCCGACCAGGCCGATCTCCTCCACGGCGGCCGGCAGCCCCGCCGCGCACAGCGCCTTCCATAGCTCGGCGTCCATCGCGGTGCCGAGGGCGGACAGCCGCTCATGGGTGGACAGATCGCCGAAGATCTCCGCCGCCAGCTCGCGCGCGGCTCGCTGCTCGACGGTGGGTGTGAAGTCCATCAGGCCACCACCCCTCGGAAGACGGGAAGCTCAAGATCGGCGTCGACCCGCAGGAACTCCAGCTCCACGGGCATGCCGATGCGGACCTCGTCGTAGCGCACCCCCGTGATGTTGCTGATCATCCGCACCCCTTCCGCGAGCTCGATCAGACCTACGGCGTACGGAGGGTCGAAGGCCGGGAAGGGCGGGTGGTGCATGACGACATAGCTGAACACCGTGCCGGCGCCGGAGGCCTCGACCGTCTCCCACTCCTGGCAGCCGCATGCCCCACACCCCGGGAGCCACGGAAAGCGGAGCGCGCCGCAGCCGGTGCAGCGCTGGATGAGCAGCCTGTGCTCGGCGACCCCCGCCCAGAAGCCGGCGTTGTCACGGTTGATCACGGGGCGCGGCCGCTTCGCCCCCTTCGCCGTCGTGGCCCGCCGCGCCGGGGCGTACTTGAGGATGCGGAAGCGGTGTCTGCCGACCAGGTCCCCGCCCGCCCGGACGTCCATCCGCGTGGTGACGAAGTGGCCCTCGCCGAGCTTGGTGGTCTTGCGCGGCGACACCGACTCGATCACCGCGTCGAAGGTGACCCGATCGCCCGGCCGCAGAGGGCGCACATACTCCTGCTCGCAGTCGGTGGCGACGACCGAGGTGCAGCCCGCGCCGTCGAGCAGGGCCAGCAGCTCGTCATACGCCTCGGACCGCGCCGAGCCGGCCGGATGGCCGGACAGCCCGCCCATCGTCCACACCTGCAGCATCGTCGGCGGCGCGATGGCCGGATAGGCGGGGTTGGCGTCGCCCATCGCCTCGCACCAATGCCTGATCATCGGCTCGTTGACCGGGTCCTTGCCTTCGCCACCGACCGCGGCCGTCCGCCCCTCGAACGCCTTCAGCCGCCCGTAGAAGTCGTCCACGGCGACGCCCCCGACGCCACCTTCGCCGACGACACCTTCACTGACAGCGCCCTCGCCGACGGCCGGCCCGCCGCCGGCCGTCCGCTCACCGCTCATCGCCGCCCCCGCCGCATGCCGAGCCGCATCGTGGCGACGATTTCCCGCTGCACTTCACTCGCACCGCCCCCGAAGGTGTTGATCTGCGCGGCCCGGTTCATCCGCTCGAGCTCGCCGTCGCCGAACGCGCCCGGCGATCCCGCCCGGATCAGCCCCGCTTCCCCCACAATCTCCTGACACATCCTGTACACCTCGACGGCGCTTTCGGTTCCCGCGAACTTGACGCCGCTCGCGTCGCCCGGGCTCAGCGTCCCCGCCCCCACGTCCCCCACCAGCCGCCAGTTGAGCAGCCGGGTGGCCGCCAGCCGGGCGTGCGCCTCCGCCAGCCGGGCCCGCACCCAGGGCCGGTCGGCGGGGCGCGCGCCGGTGTGCGGATCCGGCGTGCGGGCGTGGGCGAGCGCGGCCCGGTAGAAGTCCTCGGCCTGCATGCCGATGGCGGCGAGCGCGACCCGCTCGTGGTTGAGCTGGTTGGTGATCAGCCCCCAGCCGCCGTTCTCCTGTCCGACGAGGTGGTCGGCCGGGACGCGCACCGCGTCGTAGTACGTCGCGGTGGTGGTCAGCCCGGCCACCGTCTCGATCGGCGTCCAGGAGAAGCCGGGGGCGTCGGTCGGCACCAGGATGATGGAGATGCCCTCGTGCTTGCGCGCCCGCGGGTCGGTGCGGCAGGCCAGCCAGATCCAGTCGGCGTTGTGCGCGTTGCTGGTGAAGGTCTTGGCGCCGTCGATCAGCCACTCGCCGCCGTTCCGCACCGCTCTGGTCCGCAGCGAGGCGAGGTCCGTGCCGGCCTCCGGCTCCGAGTAGCCGATGGCGAAGACGACCTCGCCGGCGAGGATGCCCGGCAGGAAGAACCGCTTCTGCTCCTCCGTGCCGTATTTCATCAAGGTCGGCCCGACGGTGTTGAGCGTGACCATCGAGACCGGAGCGCCGGCCCGGTACGCCTCGTCGAAGAAGACGAACTGCTCGTCGGGGCCCCGTCCCTGGCCTCCGTACTCGACCGGCCAGCCGAGCCCCAGCAGTCCATCGGCGCCGATACGCCGCAGCAGCAGCCGCTGCAAGGCCGGATCGCCCGGCAGCGCGGCGCGCGTCTCCGGGGGAATCAGCTCGCGGAAGTAGTCGCGGAGTTCCTCGCGCAGCCGCCGCTGGCGGGGGGTGGGAGCGAGGTGCATGGGCAGCGGTCTCCCCTTCGCTCGACAACGTCGCACGTCCGGGCGCAAAGCTTTCTGACTATCCGTCAGATAAATCAGTGCTGTCAAGGTCGCGCGGCGGCGAGGCGCGAGGTGAGGGCGAGCGCGCACCGAGCGATTGAACGCGGCGTCGGCCTTCAGCTCGCCGCGGCGCGCCTCGCCCCCACGACCGGAGAAACGGCCGCCTCAAGCGGGAACCGATAGGGATAAGGCCGACGACGATCCAAAGTTGTACAGAAAGTGACCTGTGCGCTACGCGTTCGGATGAGACTATCGTGATGACGCGAACGAGGCGCTCCGTGAGGGGATGGCACGGCCACTGGTCGGCGCTTCCGCACCCAGGCGGACAGTGAATCCGGTTTTCCGCACTCCCCCGCGACCGGACGCTCGGCATCCGGGACGGCGGCGCAGAACCAGGGGGGAGCAGTGCACGAGCTCTACACACAGGGGTGGTTCCGGAACTTCGTCTTACCCATGGGCCTGTGCGCACTGGTCACCGGAATCTCGCTGGTCCACCGATTCGCCGACAAGGGCCGGCTCCTGGGGACCGCCCGATCGACAGCCCTGTGCGGCACGATCATGGCGTGCACCTGCGCCGCGGCCATGATCACCATCACCCTCCTGCTGCCGCACGCCGCGGACGTGCCGCCCGCCGTGGCCGCGGCCGCCGCCGGAGGCGCGCTGGCCCCGAGGGTCCGCCAGCAGCAGAACCAACAGTCCACCCCTCCCTTCGTCGCCATGATCACCCTCGGGATCGCCGTGCTGCTCGGCCACCTGGAGCGGCGGCTCATCCACGACATGTACTGCCACTGTCACCGACTGGTCAGGGACTTCGAGGACATCGCACAACTGCGGATGTTCGCCTTCGACGCCCGCGCGCATCTGCGCGGTTGCGCCGTACAGACGAAGGACAAGACGACCATCGACGGCCTGTACGAAGACGTGGAGGCCCTACTGGACGAGGCCGCGAAGGTCGAGGCCGACGTCGAGGCGCGCCGCCGGCAGCGAGAGCTGCAGGACTTCCCCAAGGAACTGCACAGCCGGACGAGGGAGGAGGCCGAGGACTGCCGGCAGGCCCTGGCCAAGGCCAAGGAAGCCTGCGTGCAGATGCTCGAGTTCGGCTACAGGCACGGCAAGCGCAGCGGCGACAGGGACCTCATGAGGATCCGACAAGCGGCCATGGCCGTCGAACCGCTAACCGAGGCCCCCACGCCCCATCCGTGACGAGCCCGCCCATCGCCCACGTCAATGGGTATAGACGAACGCGTCGGAACTACCCGGTCGCAGTGCGACCTCGTCCTGGCGGCCGGTTTTGGGCTCGACAAAGCTGATCCTGACATCGAGATCAAGCGCTTCCGCCACTGCTGCCAGACTACGCAGCGTCAGGTTCTCGTCCCCGGACAGGATCTGACTGACTCTGCCCGGACTCACGTCCATCAGCCTGGCGAGATCGGTTCGGCTCATGTCCCGCTTGCCCAACACTCCAGCCACCTCCACGGTGGCCTGCCGAGCCAACCGGGCACCGGCGGCGTCGGCCGCCTCGGCCTTCACACCTTTGCTCTTCCACGGCAAGACTCATCACTCCAGACCGCGCTGCATCGACATCATGGCGTCGCTCTTCACATCCACACTTCGCTTCTCACATCCACACTCCCAGGATCCCCTTTTTAGCTTCAGCTAAAAGCCCACTTTCGGCTCAATCTCATGATGAGCCGACGGATCCCGCCCGTTCGCACGGCCGTGACCTGCGACGACGACAGACACCATTCGTTTTCGGCCAGATCCGTACCTCGTAACCGGCTTGGTCGCTCGAAGAGCCGGCTGAGACTCTTGCCCCATGAGCACACCCCCGGACGGCCTGCCGGCCTACCGAGTCCTGACCGGCCCCGACGACGAGACCTTCTGCCGCCGCGTCAGCGAGGTCCTCGCCCTGGGCTACCAACTCCACGAAGGCCCCGCCGTCACCTTCAACGGCGACCGCGTGATCGTCGCCCAAGCCCTCCTCTGGCCGACGCGTTAAGTACGCGGAAGCCGCTCACCAGCGCACGTACGAGCAACCGGGGATGCGGCGAGATCGCCTCAACTGCGCCTACTTCGCCCTGGATCATTCCGTTTGCCGCAGGCCCTTCCAGGGAATGATCTCTCCACGGGTGAGAGCACTTCAGCGAGACGGGGGCCTGCTGATGAGTGGTACGTCACGACCTGATCAGCACAGCGCCGAGGCAGAGATAGCCTCGTCTGCACCGAAGCGCCCCAAGGTGAAGCAGATCGCCCTCATACCGCCCTCCCCAGGCCCGCTCCCCGAGCGCGCCCGCGAGCGTTTCGGCGACGAGCACCCCGACCCCCTCGCCTCCCTGTTGGACAAAATCAACAAAGGCGAGGCCATCCCCACTCCCAACGGCAAGACGTCCGGCGAAGACCGCGACATCCACGAGGAGGAGTGGCGAGCACACGATCGCCACGGCCCCTACGGGCAAGGGCGCCGCCGCAAGAACTGACGCGACTGGACGCGTAGCAAAGCGGGCCACGAGCGTCGCACCGGCCCGGGCGACGCCGCGCTGAACCGCCCCTGGTCTACACCCGCTGGTCGAAGGTGCGGATTCACGCGGCCGGAGTGAGACACCGCAGACGTAGAAGGGGCGCCTCCTGAGCGGGGGTGCCCCTTCTGACCTGCTCGTTCTCTCACCTCGGCGGAGGCTGAGGGATTTGAACCCTCGGTGACATCGCTGCCACGACGGTTTTCAAGACCGTTCCCTTAGGCCGCTCGGGCAAGCCTCCTCGCGTCGGGCCCGCTGGGGGTGGGTGACGCGGGGATCAGCCTAGCGCGTCAACTGTCACCCTTGCGCTGTCCCAGGGTGACCTGGGTGGTGGACTGCTTGCCGTCACGCTTGTAGGTGATGGTGACCTTGTCGCCCGGCTTGTGGGTCCAGATCTCGCTGATCAGGGTGGGGCCGCTGTCGATGACGGTGTCGTTCAGCTTGACGATGACGTCGCCGGACTTGAGGCCTGCCTTGTCGGCGGGGCCGCCGGGGACGACTGCCGGGGTGCCGCCGGCGCCGTTGGCGGCGATGGTGGCGCCGTTGCCGGTGTCCTTCATGTTGACCGTGGCCTCGATGACGGGGTAGACGGGCTCGCCGGTCTTGATCAGCTGCTGGGCGACGTTCTTGGCCTGGTTGATGGGGATGGCGAAGCCGAGGCCGATGCTGCCGGACTGCTGGGTTTCGCCGCCGAGGCCGCCACCGTTGCCGGCGGACTGGATGGCGGAGTTGATGCCGATGACGCCGCCGTCGGCGTTCAGCAGGGGGCCGCCGGAGTTGCCGGGGTTGATGGAGGCGTCGGTCTGCAGGGCGCTCATGTAGGAGGCGTTGCCACCGCCGCCGTCGCTGGAGGCGACCGGGCGGTTCTTGGCGCTGACGATGCCGGTGGTGACGGTGCCGGAGAGGCCGAAGGGGGCGCCGATGGCGACGGTGGCGTCGCCGACGGAGACCTTGTCCGAGTCGCCGAGCGGGAGGGGGGTGAGCTTGGCGTCGGAGGCGTTCTTCAGCTTGATGACGGCGACGTCGTAGCCCTGGGCGCGGCCGACGACCTCGGCGGTGTACCGCTTGCCGTTGGAGAAGGTGGCGGTGAGCTTGCCGTTGTCGGCGGCGGAGGCGACGACGTGGTTGTTGGTGAGGATGTGGCCCTGCTTGTCGTAGACGAAGCCGGTGCCGGTGCCGCCCTCGCCGTTGCTGCCCTCGGCCTCGATGGTGACCACGCTCGGCAGGGCCTTGCCCGCGATGTCGGACACGGAGCCGGGGGCGCGGCTCTCCGACTTCGGGTTGCCCAGGGCGGAGATGGTGGTCGAGTCGCCGCCGGCCTCGCGGTCGGCGGCCCAGTAGCCGATGCCGCCGCCGATGCCGCCGGCGACGAGGACGGCGGCCAGGAGGGCGGCGACGAGGCCACCGGTGCGCTTGCGCGCCGGTGGGTCGGACGGCGGGAGGGGGACTCCGGTCCCCCACGGCCCGCCAGCGGCGCCCGGCGTGCCCTCGTGGGCGTCGGCGTGCGAGGCGGCCTGGGAGGCGTCGTGCGGCCGGCCGTCGGCTTCGGACCACCACGCGCCCGACCGGGCGGGGTCCGCTCCGGGGGCCGGGGGCGTCGCGGGCGGCGGGCCGGCCTGGGCGGGGGTGGGCGCGGCGGGCTCCGGGAGGCCGGACCCCGCGGCCGGCTCCCCCGGCGGGCCTATGGGAGCCTGCGGGGCGGCCGGGGCCGTGCCCACCGCCGGCTTGAAGTCGGGCGCCGGGGGCACCGCGGGGGCGGGGTCGGGGTGCGGCGCCGGAGGGGCCGGACGCGACCCGGCCTCAGGCGGAACGGCAGCGCCCTCGTTCTCGGTGCTCACAGCTCTCTCCTCATGTGCACGACAGTTTCTTCGACGGCCTACGTTCACGCATGTCCGACGTAAGCTTTTCCCACCAGGCGTCAGACCGCTGTAAGGAGCGGCGACCCTGTGGGCTACCACCCTTTATCCCGGACAAAGCGGACCGCCGCCAATCCGCGCGGTGGCGGGCCGGACCTCCCGCGACGCGCCGCGCCGGGCGGTGGCACCATAACGCGGTGACCTATGCGCGCCCGGACCGGGACTTCCGCCCCGGTCCGCCCACCCCCTCCGTCGTGGCCCACCGCGGCGCCTCCGAGGACGCCCCCGAGCACACCCTGGCCGCGTACCGCCGAGCCATCGAGGACGGCGCCGACGCGCTCGAATGCGACATCCGGATGACCGCGGACGGCCACCTGGTCTGCGTCCACGACCGCCGCGTCAACCGCACCTCCAACGGCCGGGGCGCCGTCTCCGCGCTCGAGCTGGCCGATCTCGCCGCCCTCGACTTCGGCTCCTGGAAGGGACAGGCGAACGACAAGGAGGCGCCGGACCGGGACAGCCGCGACAACACCGCGGTCCTCACCCTGGAACGCCTCCTGGAGCTCGTCGCCGACGCCGGCCGCCGGGTCGAGCTGGCCATCGAGACCAAGCACCCGACCCGGTGGGCCGGCCAGGTCGAAGAGCGGCTGCTCGGCCTGCTCCGCCGCTACGGTCTCGACTCCCCGCCACCCGGCGAGCCCTCGCCCGTGCGCGTGATGAGCTTCTCGGCGCGCTCCCTGTACCGGGTGCGCGCCGCGGCGCCCGCGGTCCCCACCGTCTATCTGATGCAGTTCCTGCTGCCGCGCCACCGGGACGGCGCGCTCCCGCGCGGGGTGCGCATCGCGGGGCCGAGCATCCGGATCGTACGGAACCATCCCGATTATGTGGCGCGTCTGCACCGTGCGGGGCACCGAGTGCACGTATGGACCGTGGACGACCCGGCCGACGTCGAACTGTGCGCCCACCTGGGAGTGGACGCCGTGATTACGAACCGCCCCAAACAGGTACTGTCGCAACTCGGACGCTCATAATGGGCATTACAAGGCGTACACCGGCGCGTTCGGTACGTATTCGATCGTGACGAGTGCGTCACCAGATGCCACATGGCCTGTTTCTGCTCAAGCCCGGCGGGGCATCCATCCCGTGGCGTGGGGCTAAGGAGGTCTCGGGGGTGGCGTTGGTGGTGGCACGGCAGGTGCCGACGTCTTCGACCATGGCCGTACCCCATGGTCCTGCGGGCGTAGGTGCGGCACGGCACCGGATGCGTGGCGATTTGGGCAGGACTGGGGTATCGGATTCGGTCATAGACGATGCGGTACTGATCCTTTCGGAACTGCTCAGCAATGCCTGGCGGCACGGTCGTCCACTGCGCTCCGACCATGGCGACGTGGCCGTACGGGCGGCGTGGCGCATCGACGAGTACGGACGGCTGATCGTCGAGGTGACCGACGGCGGAGGCCCGACAAGACCGATTCCGGCCAATCCCTCCATCACCGCGCGCGGCGGCCGCGGGCTCAACATCATCACGTCGCTCGCCGAGGACTGGGGGGTGCGGGACGGCAGCGGGGAAGTGACGGTATGGGCCTCGCTCCCCGCCCAGGACGAGTTCGGCGACCGCATCGCCCTCCTCCCCGGGCTCGGCCCCGACCTCGACGCCGGCCTGGGCTTCGCCGATCTGGACGAGCTCGCCTAGGGCACACTCCCGGCGTCGCCGCCCGGGTTCGCCGACTGAGTTCGGCCAAAGGGCTAGGCTCCCGCCCGTACCAGTCGTACGGGCCGTGCGGAGCGACCGCGGCCGTACGAGAAGCATCGCGGCCGTACGAGGAAGCCACGCGCCGCACGATCGGGAGACTGCCACGCCATGGGCAAGAAGCGCCGCCCCCAGACGACGAAGGCCGGACCGCGGGTCACGAGCGCGGAGATCCCCGTGGTGGGGGCGCGGGAGCCCTGCCCGTGCGGCTCGGGCCGCCGCTACAAGGCCTGCCACGGCCGTCAGGCCGCGCACGCGGTCACCGAACTGGTGCAGCGCCCCTTCGAGGGGCTGCCCGGCGAGTGCGACTGGGTCGCCCTGCGTGAGCTCGTGCCCGCCGCGACCGTCGAGCTGAAGCTCGCCGAGGGCCTGCCCGAGGACGTCCCGTCCGTCACCCTCGCCACCGTGCTGCCCATGGCCTGGCCGGCGCTGCGCCGCGACAACGGCGCCGTGCTGCTCGGCCTGCAGAACGACACCCCCTCCGGCGACATCAGCCGCGACCTGGCCGACACCCTGCGGCGCGCCCTGACCGCCGAGCCGGGGACGCCGGTCGCCGCCGAACGGGTCTCCGGAGAGGGTCCGCGGCTGCAGGATCTGCTCGATCCGAAGGGCGGTTTTTCGCCGACCCTGCACGAGGGTTTCGAGTTCTGGCTCGAGGACGCCGCGAGCGCCACGGGTGAGGTCGCCGCATCCCTCGAACGGGCGAACGCCGCCGCCATTCCGACCGCCCGGCTCACCAGCGTCGAGGCCGCCTACTGGTGCCGCACCCCGGAGAAGAACCACCTGCGCTGGGTGATGTCCCACCCCGAGGAGAAGCTGCTCGACGCCCTCGCCCGGCTGCACGCCGCGGGCGCCTCCTCCCTCGGCGAAGACACCCGGCTGGTCGGCTCCTTCCGGGCCCACGGGCTCACCGTGCCGGTGTGGGACCTGCCCGGCACGATGGGCGCGGAGGAGACGGAGAAGCCCGCCGAGGCGTTCGCGGAGCGGCTGGCCGAGGCGCTGGCCTCCGACGCCCCGCTGACCGCCGAGCAGCGGCGGGCGCGCGGCGGACTCACCAACCGTCAGGTGACGCTGAGCTGACGGTCATACCGGGCGCAAGCACGGGGAACCGTACGCGTGACGCTGCTCACAACTCAGCGCTACGCCCTGCAATTACGCGTCCGGAAATCCGCGATCGAATTTGCGAACCGCCGATCTCTTGTTACGGTTTTAAAAGCCCGGTCGCTGGTGCATCCCCCGTCGCCAGCGACCGGGCGCTTCCATGTCCGGGATCCGGGGTCGCACCCGCCCCGGGCCCTCCCCGGCCCCACGGCGCCGCGCAGGGGCGCGCAACGGCCGCCGAGCCGCCGGGAGTTGCGTCCCGTACGCGCGGCCGGGGCAGCCGTCGGAACATCCGGAGCAGCCGCCGGGGCAGCCCGCTGGAGCGGATCGCCGAGTCGTCGCAACCGCAACGCGACCGCGATCACAGGCGCAGCCCTGGGCAGTATCGCGATCGCGTTGGCGGGCCGATCGGGAAGCCGCACGCGGCCGTCTCCGCGCCGCGCGCGGCGTCGGGGTGGTCCGGGGCCGGGGGAGGGCGCCCATGGCGCCGCTCGCCCCCTCTCCGGCGTTCTGAAGGTCCTCGGGCGCTCGGGGCCCGGGTCGGCAGGCGGGCCCGGGTCGGCAGGCGGGCCCGGCGGCAGGAAGCCGCCCCGGGTCAGTAGACGAGCCCCGGGAAGTCGGCCCGGGTCAGTAGGCGAGCCCCGGGAAGTCGCCCCGGGTCAGTAGGCGAGCCGGCTGCCGCCGTCGGGCGCGCTGGTGCTCGCCTCGACCAGCGCCTCCAGCACCGTCGCGATCTCGGGCAGCCACGGGCGCCCGCCGCGCCGCAGCGGGGCCCGCTCCCAGCGCACCCCGCCCGCGCCGAGCTGCGAGGGCGGCAGCACCAGATAGCCGCCCTCGCCGTGGAACCGCAGTGAGCTGGGTACCCAGTCCTGGCGGTACAGCAGATCGCCCAGCTCTTCGAGGGAGTACGGGGCCACCAGCAGCGACCAGCGGGTGGGTGTGGCGATCACGGGGCCGAGGCGCACACCGAACCGCTCGATGGCGTCCAGGGCCCGCATCCCGGCGACCGCCGGCAGGCTCACCGCGCAGGGGCCGCGTCCTCCGGTGGCGAGGAGGACGGGCGCGGTCGGGCGGTTGGTCCACCACCAGCGCACCATGCGCGGGTCGGTGGTCGCGGCGAGGAGGACGGGGTCGAAGGGGTGGCCGCCGGGCACCGCGCAGTCCGGGTCCGGGCATCCGCAGGAGCGCGGCCGTCCGCCGCCGGGCGCGAGGCCCACGCCGGGGAGTACGGGCCACTGCCACTCGGTGGCGCAGGTGAGCGCCGCACGGAGCAGCGGCGATCGCGCACCGCGCCGCAGCGAGAACTTGCGTCGCCTTCCGAGGATCTCGCGCATGAGCGCTCGTTCCTTTCCGTTAACGCCGAGGGCTGTTCCGTCGCACTACATGGCACTTCACATGGCACTACGTGGAGCTGTCCGGCATTGTTCGGCCCGTCACACCACGTGGATCACAAGTCACTGCGCGTACAAGGCAGCGCATCACGCCGCAGGCCGAGCGTGGAACGTGGCGAGGGGTGGCGCGCGCATGGCGCTTGCCGTCTTCGGTGGTGCGTTCCCTCGCCACTCGGGGATGGGCGCCGGCCGTTGCCGTCTAGGACGCCAGGACCGGTCCGGGGGTTCCGGGGCGGCCCAACTGCCCCTGCCCTTCTCCGAATGTGTACCCGCCGCGGCGGAGACGACGCGCTGTCGAATGACGACAGTCGACCCTAAATCGGCAACGTAACGACCTCTTTTCGGCCAAGTTCAATTCCCCACAGACACCAACAAGACCACCGGGACAATGCTGGACATCGCCTCTCGGGTGCGTGTACATCTGGAGACAGTAGCGGCACCGTAGCGGCGCAGCACGACAGGGGGTTTGCGATGCTCTTGAGCAAGCCGGGGACCGCGCGCCAAGGCAGCGGGCCATGAGCTCGCCCCACCTGCCGAAAGTGGCCGGAATCGATCCTTCACTCCCCGCCCCCACGCACACTTCCGACCCCGTCACCCCGCCTTCCGCCCCCGGCCCCGACCCCGGTCCCGCCATCCAGGACCATCTCGCCGGGTGGGTCTCGGATCTGACCACCCTGCACGAACTCACCGAGCGGCTCGCCCTTACGGGCACGCTGGAGGACGCGCTGGACGAACTCCTGCGCGCCGGAGCGGGGCTGGTCGGCGCCCGGCGTGGGCTGGTCGCGCTGGAACCGGCCGACGGGCTGGGCCCGGTGACCACCGTCGGGCTGGGTCTCGGCCGCGCCGACCTCGGCCACATCGAGACGATCCCGCGCGGTTCCGCGTCCGCCGGCCATCTCCTGGACGGACTCCCGGAGCCGGACGGGGAGCGGCGGTCCGGCGTCGCGCACCCCGACATCCCGGGCGAGCCCGAACTCGACCCGCGCCACCGCGAAGTCGCCGCCCGCCTCGGCTACTCCGCGAGCTACGCCATGGCGCTTGACCCGCCCACCGCCCCCGGCGGGACCGCGGGCACCACGGGCATCGCGGGCGCCGCCCGCCCCGCCGGGCGGCTCGGCGCGGCGGCGTGGTTGTACGACGAACCCGCCGAGCCCGCGGAGCGCCAGCGCCACCTGGTCGGCCTTTATTGCCGCTACGCCGCCGCGCACATCGCCCGGCTGGTGGAGCTCAGCCGCGCCCGGGCCACCGTCGCCACGGTCCAGGAGGAGCTGCTGCCCACGCGGCTGCCCCGGATCCCGGGCGTACGCCTCGCCGTGCGCCACAGCGCCGCGCCACGCGGCGGCGGCGACTGGTACGACGCGCTGCCACTGCCCGACGGCGCGCTCGGCCTCTCGGTCGGCGCGGTGACCGGCTCCGGGGCCGGCGCGGTCGCCGCGATGGGCCGGCTGCGGGCGTCCCTGCGCGCGTACGCCGTGATGGAGGGCGAGGATCCGGTGGCCGTGCTCTCCGACCTGGAACTGCTGCTGCGGCTGACCGAGCCCGCCCGCTCCGCGACCGCTCTCTTCGCCTACTACGAGCCGCTGCCGCGCCGGATGGTGCTGGCCGGGGCGGGACACTGCCCGCCGTTGATCACCGGCGAGCGGCGCACCGAGTTCGTGGAGACCGCCCTGTCCGCGCCGCTGGGCATGCTCTCCTGCTGGGAAGCGCCCAGCGTGGAGTTCCAGCCGGGCCGAGGGGAAACGCTCCTCTTCTACAGCGACGGGCTGCTGCACCGTACGGGAGAGCCCATGGACCGGGCCTTCGCACGGCTGCACTCGGCCGCCGCGAGCGCCCCCAGGGCCGTACGGAACGATCCGGAAGGCTTCGCGGACCACCTGCTGCGCACGGTCCTCCCCGATGCCGCCTTCCTCGACGCGCACCGCGCCGACGCGCGCCGCGCCGACACGCGCCGCGCCGACGCGGCTCCCGCCGGGGGCGGGCGGGACGGGGGCGCGGGCTCGGATTACAGCACTGAGGACGTGGTCCTGCTCGTCGCCCACTTCGACTGACCGGACCGGCTGTCGTACCCCCCGCCTACCATGGACACGGTTCAGCGCGAGGAGGATGACGTGACCGAGGAGCCCACTTCCGAGACCCTGGAGACCCCAGAGGCCGGGGAGCAGCCCATCAAGCAGCGGAAGAACGGCCTTTACCCGGGCGTCTCCGACGAGCTCGCCGAGAACATGAAGTCCGGCTGGGCGGACACCGAGCTGCGCGACCTGGAGCCCATCGAGCAGGCGCCGTACACCGCCCGCCGCCGCGCCGCGCTCTCCGCCCGCTTCCCCGGCGAGCGCCTGGTCATCCCGGCCGGCAATCTCCGCACCCGTTCCAACGACACCGAGTACGACTTCCGCGCCTCGACGGAGTACGCGTACCTCACCGGCGACCAGACCCACGACGGCGTCCTGGTCCTGGAGCCGACCGGTGCCGAGGGCCACACCGCGACGGTGTACCTGCTGCCGCGCTCCAACCGGGAGAACGGCGAGTTCTGGCTGGACGGCCAGGGCGAGCTGTGGGTCGGCCGCCGCCACAGCCTCACCGAGGCCGAGCGGCTGCTGGGCGTGCCGGCCAGGGACGTCCGCGAGCTCGCCGACGAGCTGCGCGCCGCGACCGGCCCGGTGCGCATCGTGCGCGGCCACGACGCCGGTCTGGAGGCGGCCCTCACCGACAAGGTCACCGCCGAGCGCGACGAGGAGCTGCGGGTGTTCCTCAGCGAGCAGCGCCTGGTCAAGGACGACTTCGAGATCGGCCAGCTGCAGGCGGCCGTCGACTCGACCGTGCGTGGCTTCGAGGACGTGGTCAAGGTCCTCGACAAGGCCGAGGCCACCTCCGAGCGCTACATCGAGGGCACCTTCTTCCTGCGCGCCCGCGTCGAGGGCAACGCCGTCGGCTACGGCTCCATCTGCGCCTCCGGCCCGCACGCCACCACGCTCCACTGGGTGCGCAACGACGGCCCGGTCCGCTCCGGGGACCTGCTGCTCCTGGACGCGGGCGTGGAGACCACCACCCTCTACACCGCCGACGTGACCCGCACGATGCCCGTCAGCGGCCGCTTCACCCCGCTGCAGCGCAAGATCTACGACGCGGTGTACGAGGCGCAGGAGGCGGGCATCGCCGCGGTCCGCCCGGGCGCGAAGTACCTCGACTTCCACGAGGCCGCCCAGCGGGTCCTCGCCACCAGGCTGGTCGAGTGGGGGCTGGTCGAGGGGCCCGTCGAGCGCGTCCTGGAGCTGGGCCTGCAGCGCCGCTGGACGCTCCACGGCACCGGCCACATGCTCGGCATGGACGTCCACGACTGCGCCGCGGCCCGCCGCGAGGCGTACGCGGAGGGCACCCTGGAGCCCGGCATGTGCCTGACGGTCGAGCCCGGCCTGTACTTCCAGGCCGACGACCTGACCGTCCCGGAGGAGTACCGGGGCATCGGTGTCCGTATCGAGGACGACATCCTCGTCACCGAGGACGGCAACCGAAACCTGTCCGCCGCGCTGCCGCGCACCGCGGATGACGTCGAGGCCTGGATGGCCCGGCTGGCCGCGGAGCGGTCGGCCGGGAGCTGACCGCCCGCGCGGGCCGGTGAGCCGGCGGCCGGCGGTATCGCCGGCCGCCGCGGCGTGGTCCCGGGGCGGTGCGGGCCAATCCGGGTGGCAACGCGGGGCTGGTGCGGGGGTCGATGCGTGAGGGTCGACGCGGGGGCTGATGCGGGGGTCAATGTGTGGGTCGATTCGGCGGAGGCCCTGGGCAGTGACCTCCACCTGGAGCTGGCCGGGACGGGCAGCCGCCGCGCGGCCCTGATGGCGGCGCTGCGCGACGCGATCCGCGGCGGCCGGCTCGCCCCCGGCACCCGGCTGCCGCCCTACCGCTCGCTCGCCGCCGACCTCGGCCTGGCCCGCAACACCGTCGCCGACGCCTATGCCGAGCTGGTCGCCGAGGGCTGGCTCACCGCCCGCCAGGGCTCCGGCACCCGCGTCGCCCCCCGCGCCGACCCGCCCCCGCCCAGCAGGCGAGCCGACCGGGCGAAACCCCTGAAACCCGCGAAACTCACGCAACACACGAAGCCGCCGGGCGAAGGCGGTGTCCGGCGTGCGCCCGCGCGCCCCACCGAGCCCGTCCACAACCTGCTGCAGGGCCGGCCAGACGCCGCGTCCTTCCCGCGCGCCGCCTGGCTGGCCTCGGCCCGCCGCGCCCTGACCGCCGCGCCCAACGAGGCCTTCGGCCCCGGCGACCCGCACGGCCGCCCGGAGCTGCGCCGGGCGCTGGCCGACTATCTGGCCCGGGTGCGGGGCGTGCGCACCGACGCGGGGCGGATCGTCGTGTGTTCCGGGTACGCCCACGCGCTGCGGCTGCTGGCCGGGACGGGGGCGCTGCGCGGCAGGGCGGCGGTGGAGGCGTACGGCCTCGGCTTCCACCGCTCGCTGCTGGCCGCCGCCGGGGTCCGTACCGTGCCGCTGCCCCTGGACGCGGACGGCGCGCGCACCGAGGAGCTGGGCTCGCACCCGGGGGTGCGGACGGTCCTGCTCACCCCGGCGCACCAGTTCCCCACCGGCGGGCCGCTGCACGCGCGGCGGCGGGCGGCCGCCGTGGACTGGGCCCGGGCACGCGGCGGGCTGGTCCTGGAGGACGACTACGACGGCGAGTTCCGCTACGACCGCAGGCCCGTGGGCGCCGTGCAGGGTCTGGACCCGGACCACGTGCTGTACGTCGGGTCCGTCAGCAAGAGCCTGTCCCCGGCGCTGCGGCTGGGCTGGATGGTGCTGCCCGACCGCCTCGTCGACGAGGTCCTGGCCGTCAAGGGGGACCGCGAGGGGTGGGTGAGCGCGCTCGATCAGCTCACGCTCGCCGACTTCATCGAATCGGGCGGGTACGACCGGCACATCCGCCGCATGCGGCAGCGCTACCGCCGCCGCCGCGACCAGCTGGTGGCCATGCTCGCCGCACACGCCCCGCACATCCGCGTCAGCGGTGTCGCTGCGGGGCTGCACGCGGTGCTCGAGCTGCCGCGCGGCACCGAGCGGTCCGCCGTACGGGCCGCCGCCTGGCAGGGCCTGGCGCTGGAAGGGCTGGCCGACTACCGCCACCCGGACGCCGAGGGGCCGCACCGGGACGGTCTGGTCGTCGGCTACGCCACCCCGCCCGACCATTCCTTCGCGGGCGCGCTGGACGCGCTGTGCCGCGCGCTCCCGCCCGACCTCGCGGGTCCAGCGGACTCAGCCGATTCAGCGGATTCCGCCGATTCAGCGGGTTCAGCCGATGGGTTCAGCTGGTCCGCCACCCCCAGCGGCCACGAGACCCCCAGCGGCTACCAAACCCCCCGCGGCTAGGAGACCCCCATCAGGGAGTCCTCGCGCCACTTGAGGATCTTGTCGAAGCTGACCACCACACCGCCGCGCCCGGGCCGGTCGCGGTAGCGGACATGGTCGGTCAGCGCCTCGATCAAAAAAAGCCCTCGCCCGTGCTCTGCCTGGGCGGGGGCCGGTTGTCTGGCGGCGGGGTGGGGCTGGGGGCTCTTCTTCCAGTCCCCCGAGCCCGGGGGGACGGGGCGGCGGGGGAAGCCCGGACCGGAGTCGGTGACCTCGATGCGGCAGGTGTCGCCGTCGATGGAGGCCGTGACTCTGTAGTCCCCGCCCGCGCCGTCCGCCCCGCCGTGCTCAACCGCGTTGGCACATGCCTCGGAAAGGGCGACCGACAGGTCGTAGGAGATTTCGGGATCGACCCCGGCTGTCTCCATGGTGCCGAGGAGCAGGCGCCGGGCGAGCGGTACGCTCGCCGCCTCACGCGGCAGATGGAGTGACCACCAGATGCTCATGCTCCAGCCTCCCGGCCACGGCTCGACATACCGTTACGTATTGCCTGGGTCCATGGTCCGTAAGCGTGCGATTGACGTGATGCCGCTCATTCGGCGGAAGCGCGAGTTCCGCATAGCGGTGTATGGGGCTGTCCGGGTGTGCGGCGGTACGCCCCACCCGCCGTAGGGGAAACGCGGGCCCAGTGGGATGATGGCGCCGCCATGTCTGCCCCCCACGGCCGTGCCGGAGCCGATCTGCGGATGCTGCGGGCCGCGGTGTTCACCGCGGTCTGCGTCGTGCTGTCCGCGGGCGGGCACATGCTCGCCTCCTGCGCCACCGTGCCGCTGTGGACCGTGGGCGTGGCCTGTGCGGCGCTGTTCGCGCTGGTCACGCCGCTGGCCGGGCGGGAGCGGTCGCTGCCGGGGATCGCGGCGCTGCTGGGCGCCGGGCAGCTCGCGCTGCACGTCCTCTTCGCGCTCGGACAGCGCGCCACCCAGCAGCCGGCCATGGACCGGGCCCCGGGCACGGGCGGCCCCGAGGGCGGGGTGACGGCCCTGGCCGGGAGGCTCCTGTGCGGCTCCGGCCGCGGCCATCTGGACACCGCCACGGCCCACCGGATCGTCACCCACGCCGGACTCGACCCCGCCGCGGCGGGGAGCACGCCCACCCCGGCGCCCCCGCACGCCGACGCCCTGCTGCCGTCGCTGCCGATGGTGCTCGGCCACCTGCTCGCCGCCCTCGCCGTCGGCTGGCTGCTGCGGCGCGGCGAGGTCGCCATGTGGCGGGTGGTGCGGCTGTCGGCGGACGGGGCGCGCGGAGTCGCGGAGGCCGCGCTCGTACGAGCCCTGCGCGCCGCCCTGCGGCTGGTGCGGGCGCTGCGCGCGGCGCTGGACGAGCCGCGCGGCGCGGCCGTGCGCCGGCCGCGCGCTCCGGAGGACGACGAGGGCGGGGCCGAGACCCTCGTACTCCAGCACAGTGTGATCAGGCGGGGACCGCCGCGCTTCGACCTCGCGGCCTGAGCGACGCGGCGCACTCCGGCGGGGCCGGGGGCGTGCGCGACGTCGCCGCACGCGCGTCACCCACCCACCCTGATCCATTCCTGCCATGGAGTGTTTTGTCATGAACGCCATGCGTCTTCGCCGTCTTCCGGTCGTCGGCGGCATCGCCGCGTCAGCTCTGGTGCTGCTCGCCGCCTCCCCCGCCTTCGCGCACGTCAGCGTGCAGCCGGGCCAGGCCGAGCAGGGCACCTACAGCACCATCGCCTTCAAGGTGCCTAACGAGAAGGACGACGCCTCGACCGTCAAGCTGGAGGTCACCCTGCCCGCCGACCACCCGCTGGCCTCGGTGATGGCCCAGCCGGTGCCCGGCTGGGACGTGAAGCTCACCAAGACCAAGCTCGCCAAGCCGGTCGAGTCGCACGGCGAGAAGATCACGGAAGCGGTCACCAAGGTCACGTGGAGCGGCGGCAAGATCGAGCCGGGCACCTTCCAGCAGTTCCCGCTGTCGGTCGGCGAGCTGCCCCACGACACCGACCAGCTCGTCTTCAAGGCCCTCCAGACGTACGACGACAAGGAGGTCGTGCGCTGGATCGAGGCGCCCCAGGAGGGGCAGCCGGAGCCCGAGAACCCGGCGCCGGTGCTCAAGCTCGTCAAGCCGGCCCAGGACTCCGACAGCCACGGCTCCGCCGCCTCGGGTGACACGGACGGCGACAGCGCCGAGAACGCCAAGGCCGACGGCACCGCCGAGAAGGCCGCGGCCGCCTCCGACGACGGCGACAGCAGCGACACCACGGCGCGCGTGCTGGGCATCGCGGGCATCGTCGTCGGCGTCGCCGGCATCGCCTTCGGCGTGCTGGCCGGCCGCCGCCGCAACGCCTGAGCGCTGACGCGAGGGGGAGTGGCGGGCCCGCGGGCCCGCCGCCCCCCGTATCACCGATCCACTCCGTACTTCCTTCCTGCACTTCCTTCGGAGAACGAACTCCATGCGCACCACATACCTGGGCGCGGCCCTCGTCACCGCCGCCGCGCTCACCCTCACCGCCTGCGGCGGCTCCGGCGGCGGCGACGGCGACAAGGCCGAGCAGGCCGCCGAGGTCTCCGGCGGCAACACCAAGCCCGGCCACGCGATCGTCCTCGACCGCCCCAAGGCCAAGCCCGACCTGGTCCTGACCGACACCGACGGCAAGAAGTACGACCTGGTGAAGGAGACCAAGGGCCGGCCCACCCTGGTCTACTTCGGCTACACCTACTGCCCGGACGTCTGCTCCCTGGTCATGAGCAACATCGGCATCGCCGAGAAGAAGCTCCCCAAGGCCGAGCGCGACAAGCTCCAGGTCGTCTTCGTCACCACCGACCCCGCCCGGGACACCCCCAAGCGGATGCGCTCCTGGCTGGACGGCCAGGGCGGCAAGGACTTCGTCGGGCTGACCGGCGACTTCGACACCATCCAGGCCGCCGCGCGGCCGCTGGGCATCCTCGTCGAGAAGCCGAAGAAGGAGAAGGACGGCAGCATCACCGTCAACCACGGCGCCGAGGTGGTCGGCTTCTCCCCCAAGGACGACAAGAACCACTGGATCTACACCACGGAGACCACGGCCGACCAGTACGCCAAGGACCTGCCGAAGCTCGTCAAGGGACAGAACCCGTGACGGGCCCGGCGGCCGGCGCGCGGCGGACGGCCGCCGCCGCGCTCGGCCTGGCCCTGGCCGCCGCCCTCGCCGGCTGCGGCGGGGGCGGCGGGGGCGGCGACGACCGCCCGGAGCTGTCGGTCAGCGGGGCGTACGTGCCCCAGCCCCCGACACCCGACATGGCCGCCGGCTATGTGACGGTGACCAACAAGGGCGGCGCCGCCGACCGGCTGACCTCCGTGACCACCCCCCTGGCCGCCGAGGTCACCATGCACACCACCATCGGCACCCGGATGAAGCGGGTGGCGTCGCTGAAGGTCCCGGCGGACGGGGAGCTCCGGCTGGCCACCGGCGGAGATCATCTGATGCTGACAAACCTCACCCACAAGCCGAAGGTCGGTGACAAGGTCAGCCTCACCCTGCACTTCGCCTCCTCCGACCCCATCGAGATCAAGGTCCCGGTCGAGCCGACGACGTACCGCCCCAAGGACTGACACCCGATGACCACGCTGCCCCCCTCCGTGACCGCCAGGCGGGCCACCGGGCCCGCCGACCGGCCGGCCCTCGGGCCGACCGCCAGGCGGCTGCTGTCGATCTGCGGTGCCCTGCTCACCGCGCTGCTGTGCGCGCTCAGCGTCGGCGCGTCCCCCGCGTCCGCGCACGCGGCGCTCACGGCGACGGACCCCGCCGACGGCGCGGTGGTCAAGACCGCGCCCTCACAGGTGCGGCTCACCTTCTCGGAGGGGGTGCTGCTCTCCCGCGACTCCGTCCGCGTCCTGGACCCGGACGGCAAGCGGGTGGACACCGGCAGCCCCGCCCATGTGGGCGGCCGGTCGTCGACCGCCGCCGTGGCGCTGCACTCCGGGCTGCCGGACGGCACCTTCACGGTGGCCTGGAAGGTGGTCTCGGAGGACAGTCACCCGGTGGCGGGGGCGTTCACCTTCTCCATCGGGGCGCCGTCCAAGACCAAGGCGAAGGTGCCCTCGGACGCGGGCCCCGACACCACGGTCGAGACGCTGTACGACATCGGGCGGTACGCCGCCTACGGCGGATTCGCGGCGCTCGTCGGCGGCTGTGTCTTCGCCGGGCTGTGCCGCTCCTCCCGACCGGTCCAGAAACTCACCGTCGGCGGCTGGGTGACGCTGTTCTCCGCGACCCTGCTGCTGTTGCTGCTGCGCGGCCCGTACACCGACGGGAAGGGCATCGGCGGGGTCTTCGACCTCGGCGGGCTGGGTGACGTGCTGTCCACCAAGCCGGGCGCGGCGCTGCTGTCGCGGCTGCTGCTGCTCGGCGCGGCGGCGGTCTTCCTGGCCGTCCTCTTCGGTTCGTACGCGCGCCGCGCGGCCGACGCGGATCCGCGCCGGCGCCAGGACCTGGCGTTCGGGCTCGCCTTTGGCGGCACCGTCGTCTCGGTGGGCCTCGCGGCGACCTGGGCGATGGCCGAGCACGCCTCGGTCGGCATCCAGTCGGCGCTCGCGATGCCGGTCGACGTGGTCCACATGCTGGCCGTGGGGGTGTGGCTGGGCGGCCTGGGGGCGCTCGTGGCGACGCTGCGCGCGGGGGAGCCGATCGAACGGGCGGCCGTGCGCCGCTTCTCGCGGCTGGCCTTCGGCTCGGTCGTCGCCCTCGTCCTCACCGGCGTCTACCAGTCGTGGCGGCAGGTCGGCTCCTGGTCGGCCCTGACCGGCACGGACTACGGGCGCTGGCTGCTGGTCAAGATCGGCCTGGTGGGGGTGCTCCTCGCCATCGCGGCCGTCTCCCGCCGCTGGACGGCCCGTCTCTCGGACGGACCCGCCGAGACGGCCGATGAGACGACCGGCGAGACGACCGCCCAGGTGAACGAGGAGAGCGAAGAGGACGGCGAGAGCGGACAAGACGGCGAGAGCGGCGAGACCGCGGCCGAGCCCGCCGACCCCGTGCGCACCGCCCAGCTCGCCCGCCAGAAGGCGGCGGTCGCCAAGGCCACCACCCTCCGCAGGCGCTACGGCGACCTCGCGCGCGGCTCGCTCTACCGCTCCGTCGTGGCCGAGGCGATCGTGGCCGTGGTGCTGCTCGCCGTGGCCACCGTGCTCAGCGGGACCCAGCCCGGCCGGGCCGCGAGCGCGGGCGCGAAGGCCAGTGGCGCGATCGCGGAGTCCACCCCGTCCGTCGACCCGATCAGCGTGGAGATCCCGTACGACACCGGGCCCAAGAGCGGCCGGGGCAAGGCGGTCTTCATGCTGGACCCGGCCCTCCCCGGCGACAACCTCGTCCACGTCTTCCTCTTCGACCGGGCCGACCGGCCCGTGGACGCGGAGGAGGTCAAGGTGTCCCTGACCCTCCCGAAGAAGAACCTCGGCCCGCTGCCGGTGACCCTGGAGCACCTCTCCGCCGGCCACTGGAGCGCGAAGAGCTTCCAGCTGCCCATGGGCGGCACCTGGCGGCTCTCCCTGACCGTACGGACCTCCGACATCGACCAGGTGACGGAGACCAGGAACCTGAAGATCGGCCAATGAGCACGACCCCGAACACCCAGCCGGAACCCCTGTCCCCGATCTCCCGGCGCCGCCTGCTGGGCACGGCCGGCGCCGTCGGCGCCGCCGGGCTCGTCGCGGGCGGCGCGGCCGGGGCGTACGCCTCCGAGACGGCCCGCAGCGAGCCCGACCCGCTCAGCTCCCTCGGCTCGACCGCCGAGCCCTTCCACGGCGATCACCAGGCGGGCATCACCACCCCCCTCCAGGCGCACGGCCATCTGGTCGCCCTCGACCTGGCGCCCGGCGCGGACCGCAAGGCGGCCGCCGCCCTGCTGCGCCGCTGGTCGAAGACGGCCGAGGAGCTGACGGCGGGCCGGGCCCCGGCGGACGACACGGGCATCGCGCTGGACGCGGGACCGGCGTCGCTGACCGTCACCTTCGGCTTCGGCCGGACCTTCTTCGGCAAGGTGGGGCTGAAGGACCGGCTGCCCGAGGCGCTGGCGCCGCTCCCCGACTTCTCCGCGGACGCGCTCGACCCCAGGCGCAGCAACGGCGACCTGTGGCTGCAGATCGGCGCGAACGACGGACTGGTCGCCTTCCACGCGCTGCGCGCGCTGCAGCGCGAGGCGCGGGGGGCGGCCCGGGTGCGCTGGCAGATGAACGGCTTCAACCGCACGCCCGGAGCGACCTCCCGCCCCATGACCGCCCGCAACCTGATGGGGCAGATCGACGGCACCAACAACCCCAAGCCCACGGACGACGACTTCGACCAGCGGGTCTTCGTCCCCGCGAAGGGTCAGCCGGCGTGGATGGCGGGCGGCTCGTACGCGGTCGTGCGGCGGATCCGGATGCTCCTCGACTCCTGGGACCACCTCTCCCCGGAGCGGCAGGAGAAGGTGATCGGCCGCCGCAAGTCGGACGGCGCCCCGCTGTCCGGCGGCACCGAGACCACCCCGGTCCGGCTGGACAAGGTGAACGCGGACGGATCGCTGGCCATCGCCGGCGACGCGCACGTACGGGTCGCCGCGCCCGCCTCGAACCAGGGCGCGGCGATGCTGCGCCGCCCCTTCTCGTACCACGACGGCTTCCGGGAGGACGGCGCGCCGGACGCCGGGCTGCTGTTCATCGCCTGGCAGGCGGATCCGATGAAGGGCTTCGTGCCGGTGCAGCGGAAGCTGGACCGGGGCGACGGGCTGTCGCGCTTCCTGCGGCACGAGGCGAGCGCGCTGTTCGCGGTGCCGGGCGGCTGCGTTCCGGGGGAGTACGTCGGTCAGG
This sequence comes from Streptomyces sparsogenes, assembly GCF_001704635.1. Classification (GTDB taxonomy): domain Bacteria; phylum Actinomycetota; class Actinomycetes; order Streptomycetales; family Streptomycetaceae; genus Streptomyces; species Streptomyces sparsogenes. The sequence goes on from NZ_MAXF01000060.1 coordinate 57,555, forward strand.
CACTCTTGGAAGGGTGAACCGCCGCGCCTTCGGCCGGGCGCTGGGTATCGTGACGGTTCTCGTCCGTTCCAGGGAGTCAGCGTGATGTCGGCCAGCCGCTATACCTATCTCGGTCCCGAGGGCACCTTCACGGAGGCCGCCCTGCGGTCGCTGCCGGAGGCCGCCACCCGGGAGCTGACGCCCATGGTGTCGGTGCCGACGACGCTCGACGCCGTGCGGTCGGGGGCGGCGGCGGCCGCGCTGGTGCCCATCGAGAACTCGGTGGAGGGCGGGGTGACCGCCACGCTCGACGAGCTGGCCACCGGTGAGCCGCTGATGATCTACCGCGAGGTGCTGCTGCCGATCGCCTTCGCGCTGCTGGTGCGGCCGGGCACAAAGCTCACCGAGCTGAAGACGGTGACCGGTCATCCGGTGGCCCAGCCGCAGGTCAGGAAGTGGCTGGCGGCCAATCTCCCGGACGCCGTGTGGGAGTCGGCCGCCTCCAACGCGGACGGCGCGCGGCTGGTGCAGGAGGGCCGCTACGACGGGGCGTTCGCCGGGGAGTTCGCGGCGCCGACGTACGGCCTGGAACCCCTGGTCACCGACATCCACGACGCGCAGAACGCGGCGACCCGCTTCGTGCTGGTCGGCCGCCCGGCGCGGCCCGCCGCCCGGACGGGTGCGGACAAGACGTCCGTGGTGATCTGGCTCGGCGCCGACCATCCGGGTGCGCTGCTGGAGCTGCTCCAGGAGTTCGCGGCGCGCGGCGTCAACCTGGTGCGCATCGAGTCACGCCCGACGGGTGAGGGCATCGGCCGTTACTTCTTCTCGGTGGACCTCGAGGGGCACATCACGGACCGCAGGGTCGGATCGGCCCTGATGGGGCTGAAGCGGATCTGCCCGAACGTGCGGTTCCTGGGCTCGTACCCGCGGGCCGGCGTCAAGCCGTCGGACATGTCCCCGCTGCGCCACGGGACCGCGGACGAGGACTTCGCGGCGGCGGACGAGTGGCTGGCCCGCTGCCAGGACGGCCGGGTCTGAGACCCACCGTCTTGGGGCCTCGGGCCCGGTGCCTGCGGGCCCGGCGCCTGCCGTCCCGGGGCCTCGGGCCCGGTGCCCGGCGTCTCGGGCTTCCGGCCCGACAGAGTTATCCACAGGCGCGGGGCGCGGGCTGGGGACAAGTCGACACATCAACCCGGCGTAATCGACACATCACCCAGCTCGCCCCAACCCGCCTACCCCCACCCACTCACCCTCACGTCATCACTTTTCCCCCGACCGACTCCCCGGAGTGAGCGAATCCCACCCGGAAGAGTGTGTGAACGAGGCTTGAGAGGGGAATCCTGCGCCGAGCACTTCGCGTACCAGATGATCAGCCCGACATCCACAGAACTCACACACAGCCTGTGGATAACCTGCGCCACCGCGCCCCGGCCTGTGGACAACGCGACGGTCAACTCCCCGTTCGCACAAGGAAAGCCGGACGCCGCGCCCGCCCATGTGCCCCATTTCAGGGAATGCGCGCGCTTTCCTCGGCGATGCGCAGGCGCACACGGACAGGCCAATCCCCAGGAATGCCTATCACCACAAAAGCGAGCAAAGCATGAGGCAAGGGAATATCGCGTCGAGCACCGGATGTGCACACCGGTAACCTGGTGGCGTGATTGACCTTCGCCTGCTCCGTGAGGACCCCGACCGTGTGCGCGCCTCCCAGCGTGCCCGTGGAGAGGACGTCGCCCTTGTCGACGCGCTGCTCTCCGCCGACGAGCGGCGCAGGTCGTCCAGCGTCCGCTTCGACGAGCTGCGCGCCGAGCAGAAGGCGCTCGGCAAGCTCATCCCCAAGGCCTCCGGCGACGAGAAGGCGGAGCTGCTGAAGAAGGCGGGCGAGCTGTCCGCCGCGGTGAAGGCCGCCGACGCCGCGCAGGACGAGGCCGCGGAGGAGACCCAGCGGCTGCTGCTCCAGCTCGGCAATCTGGTCCACCCGGACGTGCCCATCGGCGGCGAGGACGACTTCGTCGTCCTGGAGACGGTCGGCACCCCGCGCGACTTCGCGGCCGAGGGCATCACCCCCAAGGACCACCTGGAGCTCGGCGAGCTGCTCGGCGCCATCGACACCGAGCGCGGCGCCAAGGTGTCCGGCTCGCGCTTCTACTACCTGACGGGCGTCGGCGCCCTGCTCGAGCTGGCGCTGGTCAACGCGGCGATGGCGCAGGCCACCGCGGCGGGCTTCACCCCCGTCCTCACCCCGGCCCTGGTCAAGCCCAAGGCCATGGAGGGCACCGGCTTCCTCGGCCAGGCCGCGGACGACGTCTACCACCTCGACAAGGACGACCTCTTCCTGGTCGGCACCTCCGAGGTCCCGCTCGCCGCGTACCACATGGACGAGATCCTGGACGCGGCCGAACTGCCGCGCCGCTACGCCGGGTTCTCCTCCTGCTTCCGCCGCGAGGCCGGCTCGTACGGCAAGGACACCCGCGGCATCTTCCGGGTGCACCAGTTCGACAAGGTCGAGATGTTCGTCTACACGACGCCGGAGGAGGCCGAGGCCGAGCACCAGCGGCTGCTGGAGTGGGAGAAGCAGTGGCTGACCTCGCTCGAGCTGCCCTTCCGGGTGGTCGACCTGGCCTCGGCCGACCTGGGCGCCTCGGCCACGCGGAAGTTCGACTGCGAGGCCTGGATCCCGACCCAGGGCAAGTACCGCGAGCTGACCTCGACCTCCAACACGACCGAGTTCCAGTCCCGGCGGCTGTCGATCCGGATGCGCGAGGACAAGCGGGTACGGCCGCTGGCGACGCTCAACGGCACGCTGTGCGCGGTCACGCGCACCATCGTCGCCCTGCTGGAGAACCACCAGCAGGCCGACGGGTCGGTGCGGGTGCCCGAGGTCCTGCGCCCCTACCTGGGCGGGCGTGAGGTCCTGGAGCCGGTCGCCCGATGAGTGAGCCGGCTCTCCCCTACCGGCTCATCGCCACCGATCTCGACGGGACCCTGCTGCGCGACGACCACACGGTCTCCGAGCGCACCCGGGCGGCGCTCGCCGCGGCCACCGCGGCGGGCGCGGCGCACATCGTGGTCACCGGGCGCACGGTGCCGGTGGCCCGGCGCATCCTCGACGACCTCGACTACCGGGGGCTCGCGGTGTGCGCGCAGGGCGCGCAGGTCTACCACGCGGGCGAGCACCGGCTGCTGACCTCGGTGACGCTGGACCGGCAGCTGGGCGCGCTGGCCCTGGAGAAGATCGAGTCGGAGGTCGGCCCGCTGTTCCTGGCCGTGGCCCGGGACGGTCTCGACGGCAAGGTGCTGTTCGGGCCCGGGTATCGGGTGCACCCCGCGGAGCGGGCGGCCCGGCCGCTCGACGACCGGGCCGGCCTGTGGTCCGCCCCCGTCAGCAAGCTCTACATCCAGCACGCGCGGCTGGGCGACGACGAGCTGGCCGAGGCGGCGCGGGTGGCCGCGGGCGGCCTGGTGGGGGTGACCCTGGCGGGCGCGGGGCTGGTGGAGCTGTTGCCGCTGGGGCTGACCAAGGCGACGGGCCTGTCGCTGGCCGCCCGCCGCCTCGGGATGACCGCGGCCGACACCATCGCCTTCGGCGACATGCCCAACGACATAGCGATGCTCCAGTGGGCGGCCCACGGCGTGGCGATGGCGGGGGCGCACCCGGCGCTGAAGGCCGTGGCCGACGAGGTCACCGCGTCCAACGGCGAGGACGGCATCGCCCTCGTGCTGGAGCGGCTGCTCAGCCCAGGGCCTTGACCGCCTGGTAGTACGTCCAGGCGGTGCTGTTGCAGGCGGTCTTCTTCGCCCCGCTGTAGGCGCCGCACACCCGCTTGAGGTCCTCGTAGAAGGCGCTGTCGAGACGGGCCTTGTTCGCGTCGAAGGCGCCGACGGCCTTGTAGTTGCGGTAGCCGAAGTCATGGCGGGCGCAGGCGGTCTGGAACGGGAAGCCGAAGGGGTTGTCGGGGGACTTGCTGCAGTAGTCCGTCGTCCAGTTGAACTGGTACGCGGACCAGGCGCCCTGGTTGTTGCGCGCCGCGAGCCAGGTGTTGTAGCTGCCGGCGCTCGTCTGGGTCCAGCTGGAGAGCACCTGCGACTTGTCCGCGGGTACGGCGGCGTGGGCGGGCCCGGAGAGGGCCACGGTGGCGGCCGCGGCGACCGCGGTGGCGGCGAGGCTCGTGGCGAGACGACGCATCGGTTCCTCCGATGTCTCTGACGGCGCTTCATATATCGCCGTAGGGAAGGGAGATGGCGCGAGTACGAGGCGGTGCGCGTGGTGCACGCCAAGACTTCGGCAGGTCCCTGACAACCGTCAAGATTCATTGAGTCGTCTGCTTGAACAGAGTTCAACCACCGGGCTTTGGGAGATTCCTCCAAGTGGCCGTGTGATCAGCGCATTTGGCTCATTCTCAGGGGCCGCGCCGCGCCGGGCCGCGCGGCGACAGCAGCAGCGGGCCCGGTCCCTTGATCCGGCGGATCGTCGGGGAGGTCTCCATGCCCCGCACCCCCGGCAGCGCGGCGACCCGCGTGGTCAGATAGTCGTACAGGCCTCGTACGTCCCGGCACACCACAATCGCCAGCAGATTGTGCGGCCCGGTGGTCGCACAGGCGAAGGCCACCTCGGGGTGCGCGGCCACCGCCTCCCCGGCGGCCGCGAGCTCGGCGGGGGGCACCGACAGCCACAGCACGGCCGTGGAGCCGTGGCCGAACAGCCGTGGGTGGTAGTCGACGTCGAAGTAGAGCGTGCCGTCGGAGCGCAGTTCGGCCAGGCGGCGGCGCACCGTCGACTGCGACCAGCCCGTGGCGGCCACCAACTCGGCCAGCCCCGCCCGCCCGTCGCGCGCCAGCACGCCCAGCAGCCGCCGGTCGCCCTCGTCCAGCGCGACGGGAGGACCGGGCGGACGGGGCGAGACGGGATGGGTCAGCCGCTCGATCTGCCGGGGCGTCAGCATGCCGGACTTGCTGACCAGGCCCTCCGGCCCGCCGAAGTACTCGTGGAGCATGCAGTGCGCGGCCACCCCCACCACCCGCGGGGTGCGGGGCAGCTTGCGCAGCAGCAGGGCGTCGCTGTCCTCGCCGGACGCCGCGCGCGTGATGGCGGCGATCTCGGTGCCACCGGACAGCAGGCTCACCCATGAGGTGTCGGGGCGGCGGGCCAGCGCCTCGGCCACCGACACGGCCGCGTCCGGGGCGCACTGCACCCGCACCAGCCAGACGACCTCGCCGAGCGCGACGGGGTCGGTGAGCCCCAGCACCCGGATCGTCCCCGCCGTGCGCAGCCGGGTGTAGCGGCGCGCCACGGTCTGGTCGGAGACGCCGAGCACATCGGCGATCCGGCTGAACGGGGCCCGGCCGTCGAGCTGGAGGGCCTGGACGAGCTGCCGGTCCAGGTCGTCGTGGGCCTCGTGGGTGACCCGGGTGTCGGAATACACCGCGAAAGGTTACCTCTTGTCGGATCACGCCACCCGAGCCGCGCCGGCTGGAAGAGATCGGGACGACTGACGACCGTGGACGTCACGGGGGGTACGGCGTCGGGCCGGGCCCCACTCGCTGTGGAACTCGGAGTTCGTCATGCGGAGCAAATGGTGGCCGCTCGCGGCCATCACCCTCGGCAATTTCATGCTGCTGATCGACGTCACGATCGTGAACTCGGCGCTGCCCCAGGTCGCGCAGGGCCTGGACGCCTCGTTCACCTCCCTCCAGTGGGTGATGGACATCTACGCGCTGGCGCTCGCCGCCCTGCTGATGGCCGCCGGTTCGGCGGCCGACCTCTTCGGCCGGCGCCGGCTGTACCTGCTCGGGCTGACCGTCTTCGCCCTCTCCTCGCTGGCCTGCGGACTGGCCCCGGGCACCGGGGTGCTGATCGCCGCCCGCGGGGTGCAGGGCGTCGGGGCGGCGGCGATGTTCGCCACCACCACCCCGCTGCTGATGGCCACCTACACCGGCCGCGACCGCGGCGTCGCCTTCGGCGTGTGGGGCGGGACCAGCGGGGCGGCCGCGGCGGTCGGGCCGGTGCTCGGCGGGCTGCTGACCGAGTACGCCGACTGGCGGGCGATCTTCCTGGTCAATCTGCCGCTGACGGCGATCGCGGTGTGGATCACGCTCCGTACGGTCGGCGAGTCGCGCGGCGCCGCCGGCGCGCGGATCGACTGGCCGGGCGCCGCGTCCTTCACGCTGTGCGCCGGCGCTCTGACGTACGGGCTGATGCGGGGCGGCGAGGAGGGCTGGTCCGAGGGCGGCACGGTCGCGTCGCTGGTGGCCTCCGCCCTCGCGCTGGTCGTGTTCGTCCTGGTGGAGCGCCGGAAGCGGCAGCCGCTGCTGGACCTGGGGCTGATGCGCCGCCCCACCTTCGCGGTGCTGATGGCGGCGGCCCTGCTGCTCCAGGCGGCCGCCTTCCCGTACCTCACCTACGCGGGGATGTGGCTGCAGTCCGTCCTCGGCCTCAGCCCGGTGCAGGCCGGGCTCTCGGTGACCCCGATGGCGGGCATGGCGCTGATCGTCGGAGCGGCCGGCGGGCGGGTGCTGGAACGCGTCGCTCCGGGGCGTGCGCTCGGCGGCGGGCTGCTGCTGGTGAGCGCGGGGGCGCTGGTCACCACCGCGCTGCTGACGGCGGATTCCGACTGGACGGTCTTCGTCCCCGGGCTGCTGCTGGGCGGGCTCGGCATCGGCCTGGCCATGCCGGTCCTGGTGTCCGCCGCGCTCGGCGCGGCCCCGCCGGAGCGCGCCGGGATGGCCAGCGGCGCCGTGAACACCTTCCGCCAGCTGGGGTACGCGCTCGGGATCGCCGTCCTCGGCACCGTGTTCGCGACGCGGGTACGGGATGTCGTCGACGGCAGCGGAGCCGTCCCGGGGCGCGCCGCCGGGCAGGCGGCCGGCGCCATCAGCGGCGGCCACGCCGACGCGGTGATCACCGCCGCCCCGGCGGGGCGGGCGGCGGAGGCGAAGGCGCTGGTGCGGGAGTCCTTCGTGGCGGGGCTCGACCGCATCTGCCTGATATCCGGCGTCGCCGCGCTCGCGGCGGGCCTGCTGGTGCTGGCGGTCGTGCGCGGCGAGCCGGGCGCCCCGGCGAAGCCCGGCGCCCCGGCGGACAAGACCGCGCCCCCGGCGGAGCCGGCCCGTACCTGAGCCGGGCCCTCACCGAGCCGAGCCGGGCCCTCACCGAATCGGGCCCTCACCGAACCAAACCGAACCTGGCCGGGGCCGCGCGGAATCGCGGCCCCGGCCACGGGCGTACCCGCCGCCAAGGAAGGTGTACACTGCAAACAGATTTGTAGGATGACTGGGCAACCGGTCAGGGGCCGGGGCTGGCTTCGAAGGGGGTGCGCATGGCGCTGCGGGCGGCGGGGCGGCAGTCCCTCGTGGACACGGTCGTCGAGCAGCTGCGCGCCCAGCTCACCGGCGGCGAGTGGAAGGTCGGCGACCGCGTCCCCACCGAGCACGCGCTCGCCGAGCAGCTCCAGGTCGGCCGGAACACCGTCCGCGAGGCGGTGCGGGTGCTCGTCCACGACGGGATGCTCCGGTCCCGGCAGGGCGAGGGCACCTTCGTGGTCTCCACCACCGACCCGGCCGCGGTGATGCGCGGGCTGCGGCGCGCCGGGATCCGCGACGTCCTGGAGCTGCGCGTCGCACTGGAGGCGGAGGGCGCGCGGCTCGCCGCGCTGCGCCACCGCCCCGCCGACCTGACGCGGATGCGCGCGGCCCTGGCGGCCCAGGCGGCCCTGGAGGACGCCGCGGGGCAGCCGGACGCCGACCGCCATGAGCTGTACGCCGAGCACGACGTCGCGTTCCACACCGCCGTGGTCGACGCGGCGCACAACTCGGCGCTGAGCGCCACCTACGCCTGGTTCAGCGGGACCGTGCGCGAGGCGCTGGTCACCGCGCTCGGCGACCGGGAGATGCCGCGCCTGGTGCCCGGCGACCACCAGGCGGTCGTGGACGCGATCGCCTCCGGGGACCCGGAAGCGGCCGAGGCGGCCGCGCGGGCCCTGCTCGAGGTGCCCAAACGCGCCGTGGAGGCGCTGCTCGCCGCGGACTCCGTCTGAAGCCCGGCCCCACGCTCACCCACCCCCTCGTCCCCACCCCACCATGCCCACGCACCCCCAGGAGGAGCGCTCCTTGTCACGCCCGCAGCTGCCGGAACCGCCGCTCACCCGCATCGCCGCCGAGCCCCCGCTGGTGGACGCCGAGACCGATCTGCGGCCCACCCCCGAGGTGGTCGCCGCGCGCCGCGGGCTGCGGTCCCACCCCGCGCTCCTGCTGCTGGGCATCGTGCTGGCGTCGGTCAACATGCGGGCCTCGCTGGCCGGAGTCTCCCCGCTGCTCGGCGAGATCAGCGACCACTACGGCCTGTCCGCCACGACCGGCAGCCTGGTGACGACCATTCCGCTCGTCTTCATGGGCCTCGCCTCGCCGCTGGCGCCCCGGCTCGCCCGCCGCTGGGGCACGGAGGCGGTCCTGCTGGCCGCGCTGGTGCTGCTGTGCGGCGGCGTGCTGCTGCGCGTCGCGCCGCCGCTCGCCGCCCTCTTCGCGGGCGGCGCGCTGGTCGGCAGCGGGATCGCCCTGCTCAACGTGCTGATGCCGGGGCTGATCAAGCGGGACTTCCCGCACCGGGCCGCCGGGATGACCGCCCTCTACACCACCGCGATGATCGGCGGCGCCACGCTCTCCGCCGCGGCCGCCGTGCCGCTGGAGAACGCGCTGGGCGGCTGGCGCGGCTCGCTCGCCTCCTGGTCGCTGCCGGCCGCGGTCGCCGCGGCGGCCTGGCTCCCGCAGGCGCTGCTCGCCCGCCGCGGCACCCGCCACGGCCAGGCGGCGGCCGTGCCCGTACGGACCGCGACCGCGACCGGGCCCCAACCGGGGTCCAAGGCCGGTCGCGGGCTGGCGCGCTCGCCGCTGGCCTGGCAGGTCACCCTCTTCATGGGCCTCCAGTCGCTGATCGCGTACGTCACCATCGCCTGGATGCCGACGATCCTCACCGACGACGGCATGAGCAAGGGCGCCGCCGGTCTGGTCTTCGCCTTCAGCACGCTGGTCCAGATGGCCGGTTCGTTCCTGGTGCCGCTGCTCGCCGGGCGGATGCGGAGCCAGCGGCTGCTGGCCGTCGCGGTCGCGGCGCTGATGGCCTCGGGCATCGCCGGGCTGCTGGTCGCCCCGGCGGGCGGGGCCTGGCTGTGGGCGGCCCTGATCGGGGTCGGGCAGGGCGGCTCGGTGGGCCTGGCGCTGACGATGATGGTGCTGCGCACCTCGGACGCGCACACCTCGGCCCGGCTGTCGGGGATGGCGCAGACGTGGGGCTATCTGCTCGCCGCGGCCGGCCCGCTGGTGCTCGGCGCGGTGCACCAGGCGACGGGTGGCTGGGCGCTGCCGATCGGGCTGATGCTCGCGGTGTGCGCGGCGCTCGCGCTGCTGGGCCTGGGCGCGGGCCGCGACCGCGTGATCCGCCCGTAGCCCCGGCCCGTAACCCGTAACCCGCAGCCCCCGGCCCGTAACCCGGAACCCATTGCCCGTGGCCCGGAACCCGGAGAACTCACGGGGCCCGGCGCCCCTGGGCCCCCTTGGGTCACTCCTCTCCCGCGAGCGTCAGGCCGCGCAGCTTCCGCCCCGCGTACCAGGTCGCGGCCACGGTCACGGCGGTCAGCAGCACCACGGCGGCGGGCAGCCCCACCTCGGAGGAGACCGCCCCGCTGTCGGCGACCTTCTGGGCGAGCGCAAGCGCCCACTGCTGGACGCTGAGCACGCGGGCCCCGGGGACCAGGCTGCCGAAGAGCGACTCCCACACCAGGGCGTAGACCAGGCCCACGATCACCGCGTGCCGGGTGACGGTGCCCAGCAGCAGGAACATCGCGCTGTAGGCGACCGAGGCGACGGCTGCGGCGACGGCGTAGGCGACGGCCAGCTGTTGGCCGTTCCCGTTGAGGACGAAGCCCGCGAGCAGGGTGGGCACCGCCGAGAAGACGACGGTGACCCCGGTCGCGACGGCGAACTTGGTCAGGATGATCGTCGGCCGCTTGACGGGCTTGGCCAGCAGGTAGACGACCGAGCCGTCGTCGATCTCCGGGCCGATCGCGCCCGTCCCGGCGATCACCCCGATCAGCGGGACCATCGTGGCGAGCGCGAAGCCGCCCAGGACGGCGTCGGCGGTCTGGTCGTCGGCGCCGGACAGGACCCGTACGGCCACCGCGATGACCAGCAGCAGCGCGGGCAGGGTGAACAGGATCAGCGCCCGGCGGCGGCCGAGCAGGGCCCGGTAGGTGAGCCGGGCGACGGTGGGGTGGTAGAGCGAGGACATCGCTTCCAGGGCTCCTTTCCGGCCGCTCAGGCCGCGACGAGGTAGGAGAAGACGCTCTCCAGGGACTCGTCGGAGGGCGAGACCGTGAGGAGCCGGACGCCCAGGTCACGGGCGACCCGGGGCAGCAGTTCGGTGAAGCGGGCGAAGTCGACCGCCTGGATGTGCAACCCGGCCTCGGGGCCGCCGCTCGCGTCCACCTCGATGCCCGCGGTGGAGTGGTCGGCGATGAGGGCGGCAGCGAGCGCGCGGTCGTCGCTGGAGCGCACCAGATAGCGGTGCGGCCGGTCGGTCATCAGGCGGCGGATCTTGCGGAAGTCCCCGGAGGCCGCGTGCCGGCCGGCGACGATCACCTCGATGTGCGCGGCGAGCTGCTCCACCTCCTCCAGGATGTGCGAGGAGAACAGGACGGTACGGCCCTCGTCCCCCATCCGCCGCAGCAGCTCCATGAGTTGCATCCGCTGGCGCGGGTCCATGCCGTTGAACGGCTCGTCGAGCAGCAGCACCGACGGCTCGTGGACGAGCGCGGAGGCCATCTTCACCCGCTGGCGCATGCCCTTGCTGTACGTGGCGATCCGGCGGGAGCCCGCGAAGTCCATCTCGACCGTCTCCAGCGCCTTGCGGGCGGCGGCGCGGGGATCGGGCAGGCCGTGCAGCTCGGCGTTGGCGATGACGAACTCGCGGCCGGTGAGGAAGTCGTACATCCCCTCGCGCTCGGGGACGAGGCCGATCCGGCGGTACGCCTGCTCATTGCGCCAGATGGTGGCCCCGTCCAGGGTGACGGTTCCGGTGGAGGGCGCCAGGAAGCCGCCCATCATGCTGATGAGAGTGGACTTGCCCGCGCCGTTGGGGCCGAGCAGGCCGGTGACACCGGGGCCGATCGTCATGGTCACGTCGTTGACGGCCACGACATTCCCGAACCAGCGGGAGACGTTGTCGATGGCGATCGTGGTCACAGCCCGACCTTTCGGTAGCGGCGCAGGAGCAGGCCGTAGGAGCCGGCGATCAGGCCGAGGAGGACGAGGAGGTAGACGAGCCCGGCCCCGGTGCCCGGGCCGTATCCGCCGGGGAAGGCGGAGGAGGCGCCGAGGAAGGCCGTCTGCACGCCGTCGATAATGGTGATCGGCGAGAACAGCCCGATCCAGCTGACCGCCCCGGTGTTGGCCTGGTCGTACGCGATGGCCTGGAGGGTGGAGACCGCTCCGTAGGAGATGGTCAGCACGGCGATGACGGCCGCGACGCCGAAGCCCCGGCGCGGGGTGAGCGCGGCGATGACCAGGCTGATGCCGGCGAAGAGGAGCGAGAGCAGAAGCACGGAGACCAGTCCTTGCGCGAAGGACTTCGTCTGGTCGGCGAAGTCCAGCTTGGCGAGCAGGGCACCCGCGTACATGATCACCAGCGGCGCGGCGGTGAGGGCGAAGAGCGCGGACGCCATGGCGGCGAACTTGGCCGTCACGTAGTCCATCGCCTCTATGGGGCGGGAGAAGTACAGCGGGATCGTCTTGAAGCGCAGGTCCCGGGAGACGGACTGGGGGGCCTGGGCCGCGGTGTACAGGCCGATGACGGCCTGCATGATGATCGCGTACCGCGTGTACTGGACGGGGAGCTGGTCGCCCTTGGTCACCACGGTCACGGAGACCAGGATGATGGCGGGCACGCACATCACGGCGGCGAGCAGCATCGGCGCGACCTTCGACTTGGCCGAGCGGCCGAGGCCGTAGGCGCCGCGCAGGCTCTGCGAGAACAGCGAGCGGCGGGCGTAGGCGCGGCCCAGGCGCGGGCCGTCGTAGTGGCGGTAGCCGATGTTGTGGATGACGTCGGCGCGCTGCTGGGTCGTGGTCTCAGGCGGCATCGGCGGCACCTCCGCTTCCGTTCTCGTCGTCGCGGAAGATCTCCGCGATCCGGTGGCGGCGCTGCTCCATGCGGATCAGGCCGAGGCCGAGCCGGGCGATGGCGTCCCGCACCGTGTCGTACGTCTCGTCGCCGGCCACGTCCACGAGCAGCACGTGCTCGGAGGCGGGCGCCCCGTCGCCGGCGCGGCTCGCGGGCTGGACCTCGAGACCGGCCTCGGCCAGGGCGGCGCGCAGCGCGGCCGTGCCGTCCGGGTGCGCGGCGGTGTCGGTCACCTCGATCGCGAGCGAGGCCGTGGCCTGGGTGAAGTCGCGGGTGGAGCTGGAGCGCAGCAGCCGGCCGCCGTCGATGACGACGACGTGGTCGCAGGTCCGCTCCAGCTCGCCCAGCAGATGCGAGGTGACCAGGACCGAGATGCCGAAGTCGGTGTGGACCCGGCGGATCAGGCCGAGCATCTCGTCGCGGCCGGCCGGGTCGAGGCCGTTGGTGGGCTCGTCGAGGAGGACCAGCCGCGGGTCGTGGACCAGCGCCTGGGCGAGCTTGACGCGCTGCTTCATGCCGGTGGAGTAGCCGCCCATGGGGCGGTACCGCTCCTCGTACAGCCCCACGTGGCGCAGGGTGTCGGCGGTCCGCTCGCGGGCGGCGGTGGGCGGCAGGCCGGACATGCGCGCCATGTGGACGACGAACTCGGTCGCCGAGACGTCGGGCGGCAGGCAGTCGTGCTCGGGCATGTAGCCGACCTGCTCGCGGATGGCGCTGCCGTCGGTGGCCACATCGAGGCCCAGGACGGTGGCGCGCCCCTCGCTCGCGGGGGACAGCCCCAGCAGGATCTTGATCAGGGTGGACTTGCCGGCCCCGTTGGCACCTACCAGGCCGGTGACGCCCGGCGTGATGTCGACGGAGAGCCGGTCGAGCGCGGTGACCCGGGGGAACCGCTTGCTCAGGCTTTCGGTGGCGATCACAGTCACAGTTCGACCGTAGTGGCGTGGGCCACACCGCACGTCAGTCCAGACGGCTGGATTTCCCTAGTCCTCCGGTCTGACGACCCCGTAGGGGGCGGCACTTTCGGCAGGGCCCGGCTGTTCAGGGGCGGCACTTTCGGGAGGGCCGGCTGCGCGGGCCGGCGGCGCTGTGCGGGCCGGCCCTCATGATGCTCGCAGCCCCGGCGCCCCCCATACCGGGAACCAGCGGCCCAGGTCCTCCTCCACCCGCAGATCGTCGGCGAGCAGCCCCCGCACCTGGAGCTCGAGGGCGTTGTTCCGCCTCTCCCCGCCGCCGGGAAGCGGCGCGAAGGGGTAGAACGTGCCGCGCTTGTAGAGGTACACCAGCGCCAGCGGCCGGGCCTCCGCGTCCTGGAAGCCGACCAGCGAGCACAGCAGCTGGGGGCCGAAACCGGCCTCCTGGAGCAGGGTGTTGACCGCGTGCAGATCGCTCACCAGCGCCGCCAGGTCGCCCGGCGGCTGCCGGGCCAGCAGCCAGGTGTAGCCGTACCCGTCCCGGCTGAACTCGACGGGCGCCCCGCCGCGTTCGGTGTCCGCGTCCAGCAGGGCCCGCACCTCCTCCTGGAGCCGGTCGAAGGCCCCGCCCTCGACGCTCGCGAAGCACACCGAGCCCAGCCCCGTAGGGGTGAACCCGGCCCCGGCCTCCAGCGTGACCGCCGCCGACGGCAGCGCGAAGAGCTGGTCGAGGTCGGGGCGGGCGGGCTTGCTGCGGCCGAGTACGGCGTCCCAGAACCCCATGGCGCTCAGCCCCTCCCTTCCTGGCCGAGCTGGGCGGCGACACGGGCCAGCTGGTCGAGTCGCCGCTCCAGCGGGGGGTGGGAGGCGAGCAGGCTGCTCAGGCTCTGCCCGCTCAGCGCCGGGGCGAAGTAGAAGGCGTTGAACGGCTCCGCGTGGCGCAGGTCGCGCGTCGGTATTCGGGCCATCTGCCCGGTCACCTTGGTCAGCGCGGCGGCCAGCGCCGAGGGGCGGCCGGTCAGCAGCGCGCCGGCGCGGTCGGCGCTGAGCTCCCGATAGCGGGACAGCAGCCGGGTGAGCAGGAAGCTGATCACATAGACGACGGCGCTCACCAGCGGGATGATCAGCACCGCTATGGCGGTGTTGCTGTCCCGGCTGTTGCGGCTGGTCAGGCCGCCCCACAGGGCGACGCGGGTCAGCATCCCGGCCAGCACACCCAGGAACGAGGCTATGGTCATGACCGCCACATCCCGGTGGGCTACATGGGACAGCTCGTGCGCGAGCACGCCCTCCAGTTCCTCCGGCTCCAGCCGGCGCAGCAGCCCCGTGGTCGCGCACACCATCGCGTTGCGCTGGTTGCGACCGGTCGCGAAGGCGTTGGGCACGTCCGTGTCGGCGATGGCCACCTTCGGCTTGGGCATGTCGGCGAGCGCGCACAGCCGGTCCACCGCGCCGTGCAGCTCGGGCGCCTGCTCCGGGGTGACCTCCCGGGCGCCCATGGAGAACGCCGCGATCCGGTCGCTGAACCAGAACTGCGCCACGAACAGCCCGCCCGCGATCAGCAGGATCAGCGGCCAGGCCCCGCGCAGCAGGGCCAGCAGCACGCCGACGAAGACCACGTAGAGCAGCCCGATGAAGAACATCGTGGTCACCATGCGGGTGGTCAGGCCCCGGTCGGGGGCGTATCGGGTACGTGGCATGGGTGCCTCCCAGCGAAGGTGGCGTCCGGCCGGTGGTGTGCCGCCGGAATCTCTACACCCGATTCTGCGCCTCACGACCGTATTGCCGGATTAAACGCGCCTTGCCCCGACAAAACCTTTCACATAAGAGTGAAGGCTTTTGATCCATTCGCCCTATCCGGAGTTGCGGCACGCCCCGGGTCAGCCGCTGAGCTGGGCCAGGGCGTCCGTGGCGATCTTCTCGAAAACGGCCAGGTCCGCCGCGAAGACCGAGTCGGGGATCGGCCAGTGCAGCACGATCTCGTCCACGCCCAGCCGCGCATGCTCGCCCGCGAAGTCCACGAACGCGTCGAGGGAGGACAGCGGCCGCCCGGGGTCCGGGGTGAAGCCGGTGAGCAGGATCTTGTCCAGCTCCGCGACGTCCCGCCCGGACTCGGCGCACGCCTCGCCCAGCCGGGAGATCTGCCGGCCGATGGCGGCCACCGACTCGGCCGGCGTCCCGGTCTCGTAGATCTTCGGGTCGCCCGTGGTCACCCACGCCTGCCCGTACCGCGCCGCGAGCCGCAGCCCGCGCGGGCCGGTGGCGGCGACGGCGAAGGGCAGCCGGGGCCGCTGGACGCAGCCGGGGATGTTGCGTGCCTCCCGGGCGCTGTAGTAGCGGCCCTCGTACGTCACCGCGTCCTCGGTCAGCAGCCGGTCCAGCAGCGCCACGAACTCGCCGAAACGGTCGGCCCGCTCGCGCGGCGTCCACGCCTCCTCCGCGCCGCGCAGCAGCGCCGTCGCGTCGAAGCCGGAACCGCCCGCCCCGATGCCCAGCGTGACCCGGCCGCCCGAGACGTCGTCCAGGGAGATCAGCTCCTTGGCGAGGGTCACGGGGTGGCGGAAGTTGGGGGAGGTGACCAGGGTGCCAAGACGCAGCCGGGAGGTCGCCGCGGCCGCCGCCGTGAGCGTGGGGACCGCCCCGAACCAGGGCCCGTCACGGAAGGTGCGCCACGACAGGTGGTCATAGGTGTACGCGGCGTGGAAACCGAGCTGCTCGGCGCGCTGCCACACCTCCCGGCCACCCTCGGACCAGCGGCGTACGGGCAGGATCACGGTGCTCAGTCGCATGCCCTCGAGCTTAGGGGGTGCCTTGTGGATCACGCTGGGCTCCCGACGTCGCGGGCCCCGTCGGGCACTCCTGCCCGGCATATGCGGGAGGATGGTTGTCGTGACTCCAGCAACCGAGCAGTCCGAGACCCCGGCCGCAGACAGATCCGTACCCGCCGTTTTCCGGCCCCGGCTGATCGCCACCGACCTCGACGGCACCCTGTTGCGCAACGACAAGACGGTCTCGGACCGCACCGTCGCCGCCCTCGCCGCGGCGGAGCAGGCGGGCATCGAGGTCTTCTTCGTGACCGGCCGGCCTGCCCGCTGGATGGACGTCGTCAGCGCCCATGTGCACGGCCACGGCCTGGCCATCTGCGCGAACGGCGCGGCCGTCGTCGATCTGCACGACGGCGGGCGGCTGATCGAGACCTGCCCGCTGCCCGACCACCAGGCCCTCGCCGCCGTGGAGGCCCTGCGCCGCGCGGCCCCCGGCACCTCCTTCGCGGTCGAGCGCACCGGCGGGATCTGCTACGAGCCGGAATACCCCCCCTTCCACCGCGACCCGAGCGCGATCATCGCCCCCGCCGAGAAGCTGCTGGCCGAAGGCGGCGAGCACGACGGCACACCGGTCCTCAAGCTGCTCGCCCACCACCCCGCGCTGGCGCCCGACGCCTTCCTGGACCTGGGCCGCGCGGCGGCCGGCGTCCACGGCGACTTCACCCGCTCCAGCCCCACCGCCCTGCTGGAGATCAGCGGGCTCGGGGTGAGCAAGGCCAGCACCCTGGCCCGGTGCTGCGCCCAGCGGGGCATCGCCCCCGAGGAGGTCGTGGCGTTCGGCGACATGCCCAATGACCTGGACATGCTGGCCTGGGCAGGCACCTCGTACGCGATGGCCAACGCCCACCCGCACGTGCTGGGGTCGACCACCCACCGCACCGTCAGCAATGAGGAGGACGGGGTCGCGGCCGCCATCGAGCGGATCCTGGAGCGGCTGGAGGGCTGAACCCGGAGCAGCGGAACCGCCCCCCGGCCGGGTCGGCCGGGGGGCGGTTCCGCGAGCCCGGAATCGGTATGGCCTGTCGGTATCACCAGAAGATGACGGCGTATCCGTCGCCCCCGGGGCCGCCCGCCGTGCCGGGCGCACCTGCCGCGCCACCCGTGCCGCCGTCGCCGCCCTCGCCCCTGATCCCGGGCGGGTCGACGATGCCGTCGACCTCTTCGCCGCCCCCGTCCCCGGCGGTCCCGCTGTCACCGGTCCGGACCACGCCGCCCGTGGAGCAGGTGCCGGTGCCGCCGGCGCCACCCGCGCCGTTGGTGCCATTGGCGGCGCCGACGCCGGGGCCGCCGCCCGTGCCGCCGCCACCGCCGGTGGCGTTGAGCAGGACACCGGCGCCGCCCGTCACGTTCGTGGTGCCACCGCCGCCGCCGGTGCCACCGGCGGTGGCGACGGGACCTGCGGTACCACCAGTGCCGCCGGTACCCAGGTGCACGGTGTAGCTCTGGGTGGACTGGACCGGGATGACGCACCAGGTGAAGCCACCGGCGCCACCGCCACCGCCGTTGCCGCCGACGCCGGTACCGAGCGGCGTGGCCCCGCCACCACCACCGCCGCCGCCACCGCCGGCGCCCCACGCCTGGACGTGCACCGAGGTGACGCCCGGGGGAGGCGTGAAGGTCCCGTTCGCGGTGAACTCCCGCACCCCGTGCAGCACGGTCGGGTACTGCGGAGGCCTGGGGGGCCGGGGGCCGCCGCCCAGGGGGCTCTCGTCCGCGATGGCGGTGGGGGCCGAGGTCAACAACTGACTGCTCAGGGCCGCCGCCGTCACGACGGCGGCGAAGAGGGCCCGGTAGCGCGTCCGGGATCGTCTGGGGGTTGCGCTCTGGGTGTTCACGTGATGACTTCCTTCCCCGCGTCGGGCCAACAACTGTCGCGGAGTGCGATGGGACGATATGAGGACCAAGCGGCCCGCGAGGCTCATCCCACCGCCGGTCATGGAGGCGCGCATTCTGACGCGGCAATAGTTGGACCGCGTAGGTGAGCGGTTGCCCTGCCCGGGCTAACTCCTCCCCTGGCACCGCCTTGCCCCGCACCGGGGGAGCCGCCGGGTAAACCGTCCACCGCGAAAAGTCACCTGGACTACGCTTCGGCCTCCTCTTTCGGGGCTCGGTTCTCCTCCGGGGCGCCTCAGCCCCTGTCGACGGTCGACCGTGCTCGGCCCCTCGTACCTCGGGGCCTCCGCGCGCTCTCCCTTTCGACAGCGGCGCGCCCCTTCGGCTCACTCGCCGCCAGAGAAGCCGCGCCGGCCGCCAGGCCGTCCTCCTCGGCCTCGCGCCGCAGCATCCGGCGGAACGGGCCTTCGGCCGAGGCGAGTTGGGCGTAGGTGCCGCGCTGCACGGTCCGGCCCTCTTCGAGCACGACGACCTCGTCGACCGCCTCCAGGCCCGCCAGCCGATGGGTGATCAGCACGGTCGTACGCCCCCGTGTGGCCGACAGCAGATCCGCCGTCAGCGCGTCGGCGGTCGGCAGGTCCAGGTGCTCGGCGGGCTCGTCGAGCACCAGCACCGGAAAGTCGGCGAGCAGCGCGCGGGCCAGGGCCAGCCGCTGCCGCTGCCCGCCGGACAGCCGCGCGCCCGACTCGCCGACCAGCGTGTCCAGGCCCTCGGGCAGCCCGTCCACCCACGTCAGCAGCCGGGCCGCGGCCAACGCCCGGCGCAGTTCGCCGTCGCTCGCGTCGGGGCGGGCCAGACGGAGGTTCTCGCGCAACGAGCTGTCGAAGATGTGCGCGTCCTGGGCGCACAGACCCACCAGCCGCCGTACCGCGTCGGGGTCCATGGCCGCGGTGTCGCGGCCCGCGAGCGTGTACGAGCCCGACCGCGGGTCCAGGAAGCGGAGCAGCACATGCGCCAGGGTGGTCTTGCCCGACCCGGACGGGCCGACCACGGCGACCCGGTGGCCCGGCCGCAGCTCCAGGTCGAACCCGTCCAGGGCGGGCGCGCGCCGTCCCGGATACCGGGCGGAGACCCGGTCCAGGACCAGCGGGTAGGGTCCCCGCGGCGCCTCGGCGCCTGCCTTCGCCGGCCGCTCCATCACGGCTGCCTCGTCCACCACGTTGCCCCTCACGGGCGCGCCGTCCTCCACGGGCGGGCCGTCCACCACGTCGTACACCCGGCGCGCGGCCCGCCGCACCCGCTGGCGGTGCTGCACCGCGAGGGGCAGACCCGCGACCGCCTCGAACGCGGCGAGCGGCATCAGCACCACGACGGCCAGCCACACCCCGCCGAGCCGGCCGTCGGCCACGGCCCGCACGCCCACCCAGGCCGAGGCCGCGACGGTCAGCCCGCACGCCAGCGCGGACAGTCCGGCCCCAACTCCGGTCGCGGCGGCCGCCCGCCGGGCGATCCGGGTGAGCACGCCGTCGACGCGCCGCACCTCGTCCAGCCGGCGCGGCAGGGCACCGGCGACGGTCAACTCGGCGGTGCCGGTGAGCACCTCGACGACCTGGGCCGACAGCGCGCCGCGCGCCGGGGCCAGCCGACGCTCGGCGTGGCGGGCCAACGCGCCGGAAACCAGCGGTGCCACGGCCCCGGCCACCACGAGCCCGGCCGCCAGCACGGCGCCCGCCTCCGGCAGCAGCCACCCGGTGAAGCCCACCGAGGCCACGCCCACGGCCAGCGCGGCGCCCACCGGCAGCAGCCAGCGCAGGAAGTAGTCCTGGAGGGCGTCCACATCGGCGACCAGCCGGGACAGCAGATCGCCGCGCCGGGTGTCCCTGAGCCCGACCGGCGCCAGCCGCTCCAGCCTGCGGTAGACGGCGACCCGCAGTTCGGCGAGCACCCGCAGCACGGCGTCGTGCGAGACCAGGCGCTCGGCGTAGCGGAAGACAGCCCGGCCGATCCCGAAGGCCCGGGTCGCGGTGACCGCCACCATCAGATAGAGCACGGGGGGCTGCTGCCAGGCGCGCGAGATCAGCCACCCCGAGACGGCCATCAGCCCGACGGCGCTGGCCGACGCGAGGGTCGCGAGCAGCAGCGCGAGCGTGAACCGGCCCCGCCAGTCCCGCGCCGACTCCCGCACCCACGCCAACGCGGAGCCGTGCGCGCGGGGCGCCTCGCCGGCCGCCGCGGCATCGGAGGCCGCCTGAGGACCCGCTTCCTGAGGACCCGAGGTCTGAGGGCCCGCCGGGTCGGTGGTCGCTTGAGGGCCGGCCGGGTCGGCGGCCGCCGCTCGGGGTGCGTCGTGGTGCGCGGGTTCGGCCCAAGGGGCCGGGGGCCGGGGGGCGGTGGCGGGGCCGGGCAGCCGCACCACGCGGTCGGCGACGGCCAGCAGGGCCGGGCGGTGGACGACCAGGAGGACCGTGCGGCCCTCGGCCAGCCGCCGCACCGCCTCCACGACCGCAGCCTCCGTCTCCCCGTCCAGGCCCGCGGTCGGCTCGTCCAGCAGCAGCACCGGCCGGTCGGCCAGGAACGCGCGCGCCAGCGCGATCCGCTGCCGCTGCCCCGCGGACAGGCCCGCGCCCATCTCGCCGAGGCGGGTGCCGGCCCCGTGCGGCAGCGCGTCGACGAAGCCGAGCGCGCCCGCGTCCCGCAGCGCGGCCCGTACCGCCGCGTCGTGGGCGTCCGGTCGCGCCAGCCGTACGTTGTCGGCGATCGTCCCGGCGAAGAGATACGGGCGCTGGGGCACCCAGGCGATCTGGCGGCGCCAGCTCTCCGGGTCGAGCGACGCCAGGTCCCGCCCCGCGACCAGCACCCGGCCCGCGGTCGGCTCGGCGAACCCCAGCAGTGCGTTCAGCAGCGTGGTCTTGCCCGCCCCGCTGGGGCCGACGAGGGCCACGGTCTCCCCCGGGAGGATCTCGAACGAGGTCGCGGCCAGGGACGGTTCGGACCGGCCGGGGTGGCGCACCTCCAGCCCCTCCACGCTCAGCGTCGCGCCCCGGGCGTCGGGGGCGGGCGCGTCGCCCGCTGCCCTGGGCTCGCGTTCGAGGACCGCGAAGACCTCGTCGGCGGCCGCGAGCCCTTCCGCCGCCGCGTGGTAGTGCGTGCCCACCTGCCGCAGCGGCAGATACGCCTCGGGGGCCAGGACGAGCACCACCAGCCCGGTGTACAGGTCCAGCTCGCCGTGGACCAGCCGCATGCCGATGCCGACGGCGACGAGCGCGACCGACACCGTGGAGAGCAGTTCGAGCGCGAAGGAGGACAGGAAGGCCAGGCGCAGGGTGCGCAGCGTCGCCCGCCGGTAGTCCGCGGTGATGGCGCGGATCGACGCGGCCTGGGCCTTGGCGCGGCCGAAGACCTTGAGGGTCGGGAGCCCGGCGACGACGTCCAGGAAGTGTCCGGAGAGCCGGGACAGCAGTCGCCACTGACGGTCCATCCGGGACTGGGTGGCCCAGCCGATGAGGATCATGAAGAGCGGGATCAGCGGCAGGGTGGCGGCGATGATCAGGGCCGAGACCCAGTCGGCGGTGAGGATGCGGGCGAGCACCGCCACCGGCACCACGATGGCCAGGCCCAGTTGCGGCAGATAGCGGGCGAAGTAGTCGTCCAGGGCGTCGATGCCCCGGGTGGCGAGGGTGGTGAGCTCCCCCGTGCCCCGCCCGCCCGACCGCCCGGCACCCGACCGCCCGGCACTCGACCGCCCGGCACTCGGCTGCCCGGCGCCCGGCCGCTCCGCGCCCGGCACATCCGCGTCCGGCGCATCCGCGTCCGGCGCGTCGGCCCCCATCCGCTCGGGTCCCAGCCGCACCGCATGCGCGAGCAGCCGCATCCGCAGCTCCGACTTGACCGCCGCACCGGCTCGGTGGGCGGCCAGTTCGGTGAGCCATGCGACCGCGGCGCGGCCGACGGCGACGGCCGCCAGCAGCGCCAGCGGGCGCCCGAGGTCGCCCGGGGCGGCGCCGCGGACGAAGGCGGCGACCACCACCTCGGCGATGAGCATGGCCTGCGCCACCACCAGCCCCGCCGCCACCAGCCCCAACGCCACGGACGCGGCGAGGAAGAGACGGGTCGCCCGGGCGTGACGCAGCAGCCGGGGGTCGACTGGTTTCACGTGAAACACACCACCCGTGGGATCAGTGACCGGTCGGCTCGGGGATGTGCTGGGTGCCGATCCGCTTGCGGAAGACCCAGTAGGTCCACGCCTGGTAGGCCATCACCAGCGGGGTCATCACGGCCGCCACCCAGGTCATGATCGTCAGCGTGTACGGGCTCGACGCCGCGTCCGCCGCCGTCAGGCTCCACCTCGGGTCCAGCGAGGAGGGCATGACGTCCGGGAAGAGCGCGAGGAAGAGCATCGCGACCGCGGCGGCGATGGCCACCCCGGACAGGGCGAACGCCCAGCCCTCCCGTCCGAGCCGGTTCATCACCAGCGCCGCGAGCAGCGCGACCACGGCGACCAGCAGCGCGGCCAGCGACCGTCCGTTGCCGGTGTCGTGCTGGGTCCAGCCGAGCCAGACCGCGGCCAGCACGGCGCCGACCGGGCCGAGCCCCGCCGCGTATCGCCGGGCTCGCGTCCGGATCTCCCCGACCGTCTTGAGCGAGGCGAACACGGCGCCGTGGAAGGTGAACAGCACCAGGGTGACCGCCCCGCCGAGCAGGGCGTGCGGGTTGACCAGGTCGAGGAGGTCGCCGGTGTAGTTCTTGTCCGGCCCGATCGGCACCCCGCGCACCATGTTGGCGAAGATCGCACCCCACAGGAAGGCGGGGAGCAGCGAGCACCAGAAGATCACGTTCTCCCAGTTGCGCTGCCAGCGATCCTCCGGCCGCTTGTGCCGGTACTCGAAGGCGACGCCGCGCAGGATCAGGCAGACCAGGACGGCCAGCAGTGGCAGGTAGAAGCCGCTGAAGAGCGTCGCGTACCAGTCGGGGAAGGCGGCGAAGGTCGCGCCGCCCGCCGTGATCAGCCAGACCTCGTTGCCGTCCCAGACCGGGCCGATGGTGTTGATGAGCACCCGGCGTTCCGTACGGTCCCGGGCCAGCGGCTTGGTCAGCACGCCGATGCCGAAGTCGAAGCCCTCGAGGAAGAAGTAGCCGATCCACAGGACGGCGATCAGCACGAACCAGACGTCGTGAAGGTGCGGTGACATGGCTCTCTCCGGCTCAGTACGCGAAGGTCAGCGGCTTGTCGGCGTCGGCGTCGGCGTTGCCGTGCGCCCCTCCGGCGCCCGGGCCGCCGGAGGGCAGCCGCAGCCGGGGGTCCTTGGCGGGGGGCTTCTCGTCGGTGTCCGGCCCGGCCTTGGCGTACTTGGCCAGCAGCCGCACCTCCACCACCGCGAGCACGCCGTACAGCAGGGTGAAGACGCCCAGGGATATGAGGACTTCGGTCCGGCTGACGCCGGGGGAGACCGCGTCGGCGGTCTTCATCAGCCCGTACACCACCCACGGCTGGCGTCCCATCTCGGTGAAGATCCAGCCGAAGGAGTTGGCGATCAGCGGGAAGCCCATGGTCAGGATGCCGATCCGCCAGGACCACTTGGTCAGCAGCGGGCTCATCTCGCGCTTCTTGGTGAGCATCAGCCGCGGCACCTCGTCCTCACCGGTGCGGAAGGCGGGGGACAGCCACCGCTTGCGCCGGGTCGTCCACAGCCCGATGAGCGCGGCGGCGAACGAGGTCATCCCGAAGCCGATCATCAGCCGGAAGCCCCAGAAGGTCATGAAGATGCTGGGGATGTAGTCCTCGGGCTGTCCTCCGTAGGCCGCGGCCTCCTTCGCGGCCACGTCGTTGATGCCGGGGACGGAGTCGGTGAAGTTGCTGTGCGCGAGGAAGGAGAGCACCCCGGGGACCTCGAGCTCGACGCTGTTGTGTCCCTTGCTGACGTCGCCGACGGCGAAGACCGAGAAGGGCGCGGGCGCCTGGGTCTCCCACAGCGCCTCGGCCGCGGCCATCTTCATCGGCTGCTGCTCGAACATCACCTTGCCGAGCTGGTCGCCGCTGATGGCCGTGCCCAACCCCGCGATCACGGCGACGACCAGACCCACCCGCAGCGAGGCCCGCATCGCCCCGACCTGCTTCTTCTGCTTCTCACCCAGCTCCTCGCCGCGGTCCTGCCGGCGCTTGGCCCGCCGCAGGTGGAAGGAGGCGATGCCCACCATGAAGGCCGCGCCGGTGAGGAAGGCCGCGGTCAGGGTGTGGAAGACCACGACCAGGGTGGTGTTCTGGGTCAGCACCGCCCAGATGTCGGTGAGCCGCGCCTTGCCGGTGGCCTGGTCGATGGCGTAGCCGGTCGGGTGCTGCATCCACGAGTTCGCGGCGAGGATGAAGTACGAGGAGAGGACGGTGCCCAGCGCGACGATCCAGATGCAGGCGCAGTGGATCTTCTTCGGCAGCTTGTCCCAGCCGAAGATCCACAGCCCGATGAAGGTGGACTCGAAGAAGAAGGCGAGCAGCGCCTCCATGGCCAGCGGGGCGCCGAACACATCGCCCACGAAGCGCGAGTAGTCCGACCAGTTCATGCCGAACTGGAACTCCTGGACGAGACCGGTGACCACGCCCATCGCGATGTTGATCAGGAAGAGCTTTCCCCAGAACTTGGTCGCGTGGAAGTACTTCTCCTTGCCGGTGCGGACCCAGGCGGTCTCCAGTCCGGCGGTGATGGCGGCGAGAGAGATCGTGAGGGGGACGAAGAGGAAGTGGTAGACGGTGGTGATGCCGAACTGCCATCGCGCCAGCGTCTCCGGCGCCAGAGCCAGATCCACGGGAATCTCTCCTTACGGTCTTGCCACGGGGTCGGCCCGCACCCCAGAGGAGCTTGTGAACGTATTCACATTCACAAGCTATGATACGCACGTGCGTGCGCCCCTTCTCACCGGGGGGTGGAAGGGGCGCAAGCGGAACGTATCGGTATCCTTCGGCGGCGACCTTCGTCGGCCGCGAAGGCATCACAGCTCCTTGCGGAACTCCTCGGCGACCCGCAGGAAGATGTCGTTCGCCTCCTCCTCGCCGATCGTCACCCGCACCCCCTCGCCCGGGAACGGGCGCACCACCACGCCCGCCGCCTCGCACGCCCCCGCGAAGTCCACCGTGCGCTCCCCCAGCCGCAGCCACACGAAGTTCGCCTGCGACTCGGGCACCGTCCACCCCTGCCCGGTCAGCGCCCCGCTCACCCGCGCCCGCTCCGCGACCAGCGCCGCCACGCGCTCGCGCAGCGCGTCCTCGCTGCGCAGCGAGGCCACCGCCGCGTCCTGAGCGAGCTGGCTGACCCCGAAGGGGACCGCCGTCTTCCGCAGCGCGGCCGCCACCGGCTCATGCGCGATCGCGAATCCGACCCGCAGCCCGGCCAGGCCGTACGCCTTGGAGAAGGTGCGCAGCACGCACACGTTGGGCCGCTCCCGGTAGAGCTCGATGCCGTTCGGCACCCGCTCGTCCCGGATGAACTCTATGTACGCCTCGTCCAGCACCACCAGCACATCGCTGGGCACCCGGTCCAGGAAGCGGGTCAGGCCGTCCCGGCCCACCACCGTGCCCGTGGGGTTGTTGGGGTTGCAGACGAAAATCAGCCGGGTACGGTCGGTGACCGCCTCCGCCATCGCGTCGAGGTCGTGCACCTCCCCCTCGGTCAGCGGCACCCGCACCGACGTCGCCCCGGAGATCTGGGTGATGATCGGGTAGGCCTCGAAGGACCGCCAGGCGTAGATCACCTCGTCGCCGGGCCCGGCCGTCGACTGCACCAGCTGCTGGGCGACCCCCACCGAGCCGGTGCCGGTGGCCAGGTGCTCCGGCGGCACGTCGAAGCGTTCCGCCAGCTCGGCCGTCAGGGCGGTGCAGGCAAGGTCGGGGTAGCGGTTGAAGGAGGCGGCGGCGTCCATCGCGGTCTCCAGCACCCCCGGCAGCGGCGGATAGGGGTTCTCGTTGGAGGACAGCTTGAAGGCGGCGGGGCCGCCCGCCGCGGCCGGCTTGCCCGGCTTGTACGTCGGAATGCCGTCCAGCGCGGCACGCAGCTTCGGGCTCTTCTCAGTCACCGCGGCTCCTCCTCGACCGTCCCGTCCGTGCGCGGCGCCCGCGGCGCACGTCGATACCTCATACCTTATGAGGCGTCCTGGGCCCGGAGTACCGGGCGAGCAGGACCCGGCCACGGACGACGGCGCGCCCCGCGCGGTCCCCCGGCCGAGGGGCCCACAGATAAGGGGGAGCGATTCCGCTTCCGCCGTGCGCCGGTGGCGAGCGCCCTGGCGCGCATCACCCGTGCAGGTGAGTTGCGCCCTCTTCCGGACAGCAGCCAATCGGCAGGCATGGATATGCCAGAGGCGACTACTGCCCCGCCCGATCCCTCAACTGGCTTGGTTTCCAAGGGAATTGAACACAGCGCTCATGCAGAAACGTGCCTTCGGAAGACCGGCCGCACCCCGGCGCGCGGGGCCCGCCCTCGCCCTACTATCGGCTCGCCATGACAGCAGCAGGGAAGCATCAGGTGAGCCGGTCGACCGGCCGCCGGCTGGAACGCGCGGGCATCCGGGACGTGGCCGCCGCAGCCGGGGTCTCGATCACGACCGTCTCCGACGCGCTCAACGGCAAGGGCCGGCTCCCGGATGCCACCCGCCGCCATGTCCGCGAGGTCGCCGAACGGCTGGGCTACCGCCCCTCCGCCGCGGCCCGCACCCTCCGCACCGGCAAGTCCGGCCTCATCGGCCTGACCGTGACCACGTACGGGGATGAACCTTTCACCTTCACCGAATTCGCGTACTTCGCCGAGATGGCCCGCGCCGCAACCTCCGCCGCGTTGGCCCGCGGCTACGCCCTCGTCATCCTGCCCGCCACCTCCCGCCACGACGTGTGGTCCAACGTCGCCCTCGACGGCACCGTCGTCATCGACCCCTCCGACCACGACCCGGTCGTCACCGGGCTGCTGCGCCAGGGCATCCCCGTGGTCAGCGACGGCCGCCCGGCCGGCACCCTCCCCGTCACCGCCTGGGTGGACAACGACCACGAGGCCGCCGTCCTCGGCCTGCTCGACCACCTCGCCGACGCCGGCGCCCGCCGCATCGGACTGCTCACCGGCACCACCACCGACACCTACACCCGGCTGTCCACCACCGCCTACCTCCACTGGTGCGAGCGGGTCGGACAGGACCCGGTGTACGAGGCCTACCCGGCCCACGACCCGTGCGCCGGCGCCGTCGCCGCCGACCGGCTGCTGGCCCGCCCCGACCGCCCCGACGCCGTCTACGGCCTCTTCGACCCCAACGGCACCGACCTGCTGGCCGCCGCCCGCCGCTACGGCCTGCGCGTCCCCGACGACCTGCTGCTGGTGTGCTGCAGCGAGTCCGCCGTCTACCGCACCACCGAACCGCCCATCACCACCCTCTCCCTCAAGCCCCGCCGGATCGGCACCGCCGCCGTGCAACTGTTGATCGACGCCATCGAGGGGCCGGGCCACGAGCACCCCGTCGAGCGCGTGATACCCACCGAACTGATCGTGCGGACCTCCTCGCAACGCCGTCCGCCCCGCACCACGATCAGCGCGCCACGCAGCCGCGCCGGCGGCTGACGACCTCCGGTGCGCCGGGGAGCGGCGCCGCGACGCCCCGCACGGCCGCCCCTCGCCCCGCCCCCCTATCGCACCCCAGGTCGTAACCTGAGGAAGACTTGAGCATGACGCGAGACGCACCCGAGTCCGATCCGCTTCCCCTACCGGGCCAATCCGGGATAAAAGACCGTCCCAGTGGGACCGCGCCCCGATTGACGGCACCCTGGTGCGTCACAAGCCCGTACGGTCATTCCTATGATGGGCGGACGACACCGCGGACCGCCCTCGACCAGGCATGGTCCACACGGTGGCACGGCGGCGCGATGGTGGAGGGGTCGATGACTCAGGGGGCCGGTCTGGGAGCCACGGCACGGACCACGGCGGCAGTCCCGCCCGTGCCCGTGTACGGATCGTCCGCCGCGCCCGGCCCGCTTCCGGGCGACGGCGCGGTCCCCGCCGCCCCCAACCCGTACGCCGGGACCGCCTACGGTGCCACCCCGCACGGCCGGGTTCCCCGCGACCCCGTCCGCGCCGCTCCGCCCTCGCACCCGGCGCCCGCGGCGCAGCCCGCCGCGCCCACCCCGCCCGCGCGCCCCGCCGCGCCGACCGCGCCGGTCCCGCCCGCGGAGTACACCCCCACCGAGCGCTCCCTGCCGGTCATGGGTCCCGGGCACACCCTCCCGGACACCCCCCTGGTGCCCCCGCAGGACCGCCCGACCGTCGAGCTCACCCCGGTCCCCGACCCCGAGCGCGCCCAGGCGCCCGAGTCCGGCGCGCCCGGCCCGCTCTACGTCGTGGGCGACGTCCACGGCTACCTCGACGAGCTGCGCGAGGCGCTCGCCGCCCAAGGGCTCATCGACGCCAAGGGCAACTGGTCCGCGGGCAACGCCCGGCTCTGGTTCCTCGGCGACTTCACCGACCGCGGCCCGGACGGCATCGGCGTCATCGACCTGGTCATGCAGCTCTCCGCCGAGGCCGCGGCCGCCGGCGGGTACTGCAAGGCCCTGATGGGCAATCACGAACTGCTGCTCATCGGCGCCAAGCGATTCGGCGACACCCCCGTCAACTCCGGCGCGGGCACCGCCTCCTTCCAGGCCGCCTGGCTGCTCAACGGCGGCCAGCGCACCGACATGGAGCGGCTCGAGGACCACCACCTGCAGTGGATGTCCCGGCTCGACGCCATGACCGAGGAGGACGGACACCTCCTCGTCCACTCCGACACCACCGCCTACCTCGAGTACGGCGACTCCATCGAGGCCGTCAACGACGCGGTGACCGAGACCCTCCAGCGCAGCGACGCCGACGAGTGCTGGGACCTGTTCCGCAAGTTCACCAAGCGCTTCGCCTTCCGCGACGAGGACGCCGGCCCCCTGGCCGTCCGCGAACTGCTCGACACCTACGGCGGGCAGCGCATCGTCCACGGCCACAGCCCGATCCCGTACCTGCTCGGCGAGGTCGGCTCCGAGGAAGGCGAGGACGAGGGCGCGCCGACCGTCGAGGGCCCGCACGTCTACGCCGACAACCTCGCGGTCGCCATGGACGGCGGTGTCACCATGGCCGGAAAGCTGTTGGTCGTCCAACTCCCGCTGAACTGAGGGTTCATATCACGCCGTGCGGGGAAGATAGACAGTTTCACCGACGCGGAGTGATTTCGGGAAAGTCACTGTCACCCCGCGCCGGATCGGCTCTACCATCGGCTTATCCGTAGCAGGCTCTCCTCCGTTTCCGCCCCACTGCCCGGTGACAGCCGGCATCAAGGCCCTACGGAGCATCGGGGGATGCACATGAACAGCGCTCCGCACCTGCTGATCGAGGACCGCCCGGAGTTCGAGCGGGTTCTCGACGAGGCGCTGCGTACCGCGGACCGCCGCGCGGACCTCAGCGGCGTCGGACAGCGGCTCACCACCGAGCAGCTGCGCACCATGGCGATGAACGCCGCGGCCGCCATCGCGGCCCGCGCGGCCGACGAATACCAGCACTATGTGGACGCCCGCGAGAAGCTGCGCCAACCCGCGCCACCCGACTGGCCCGGCGCCGCCGACACCGCAGGCGGCCCCCGCTCGCCCGACGGCGCCCGCTCGCCCGGCGCCACCCTGAGCCCCGTCGGCGAGGGCGGGCCCGCGGCCGGAGCCCCGGAGAAGGACGGCGCGGCGGGCGACGCCGTGGGCCGGCCGGGCGGGGCGGCGGCCGGCGGCGGATTCGCCGCCGCGGTGGGTGACGCGGCGTCCGGCGCCGGGCTCGTCGCCGTGCTCTCCGTCCTGGCCCCGGTCCTGGCCGGCACCGCGGCGATCATCTTCCTCCTCGCCGGCTATCTGCTGCGCCTGCTCCACCCCACGCCGTCCATCGCCCAGCCGATGATCACCGCGGGCTGGCTGTTCGCCGCGCTCACCGCCGCCGGCCTGCTGATCGCCACCATCGGCCTCCTGCTCACCGCGCTGCGCAACAGCTCGGGGGCGGTCGGGGGCGGCGCGCGCGGCAGGCAGCGGGAGGAAGTGGAGCGCGCCAGAGAGGCCTGGCGGCTGGCGCTGCTGGAGCGCGGCGTGGTGCCCTTCCTGCGCGACGCGCTGGCGGACCCCGCGGCGGCCGACGGCTCCCACACCTCCCCGGCCCCTCCTCCCGCCTCCACCCCGACGCGCCCCACCGCGACCCACACCCCCACCAGGTCCGAGGCCATCGGCCGCACCCCCCACCTCGGCTACAGCCGCCCCGGCTTCAGCACCCAGGGCGACGCCTCGAAGACCCGCCCGCGCTACAGCAGCCCCGACTTCACCAGCCCCGACTACGGCGGGCCGGAACACCAGCCGGACTAGTCCGCCCCGGCCACGGGCCGCGCCCCCCGCCCGGTGATGGCGAGCACCCTGGCGAAGGCGTCGGCCCCCGGCCCGGGGTCGGCCCCCTCCCCGAACCTCCCCGAGCCGCCGAGCGCCGGACCGAACGGCACCAGCCATTCCAGCGCCGCCTCGGCCAGCCCCGGCTCCGGCGCGAACTCCACGCCCAGGGCC
Organism: Streptomyces sparsogenes; assembly: GCF_001704635.1. Classification (GTDB taxonomy): domain Bacteria; phylum Actinomycetota; class Actinomycetes; order Streptomycetales; family Streptomycetaceae; genus Streptomyces; species Streptomyces sparsogenes. Next base: position 87,846 of record NZ_MAXF01000060.1, read on the forward strand.
TGGGCGAGATCCCAGGTGTGCACGCACACATCCCCCCAGCGGATCATCAGCAGGGCGTCCCCGCTCAGCTCGCCGAACATCGGATGCGACACCACCCGCTCCAGCACCCCCTCCCCCTCCGCCGCCCGCTCCACCCGCGCCGCCCACTCCTCCACGGTGTCACCGGGCGCGGCGACCAGTTCCTCGCCCGTCAGCAGCGAGGTCACCATGGCGTGTCCGCCGATCACATGCGCCACCAGGTCGCGGACATTCCACTCGCTACAGGGGGTGGGCAGCTCCCAGTCGTCTTCCTTTGCCGTGCCGAGAAGTTCGGTGAACCGTGCGTTGACGACGCGCAGTGCGTGTCGGTTGTTCATCGGGCTGCTCCTGGGTCGGTCGTTCAGGGTCTGTGATCGCCATGCCAGCGGAATGATTCACTCCCCACCTTTTGAGCGAACTCGCCCTCAATCGTGGGATCTTCCGGCGCTGAGGTGCATAACGTCCGTCGTGGAGGTGATGCTCCCATGAGCACACAGAACACGCCGCCGAACCCGGCGGGCAAGCAGGACGCGATCGACATCAACGACTTCGTTTTCGCGGCGACCGGAACCCGCGTGCGGCGACTCACGATGCCGGATGGGACCCACTGGTTCCCGGCGGTCGATGTGGCCAAAGACCTTGGCTATGCCAACACCCGTCAGGCGCTTGTCTGGCACGTCCCCGAAGACTGGCGGGTAAGTCTCGAAGAGCTTGCGCAAAGCGTCTATGGGAGTGATAGTTCGCGCAAGATTGCAGGTCACGGGCTCAAAAGGTCCATGCGCATGGTGAGTCTGCCCGGCCTCATCCGGCTGGTCAACGGCTGCACCAAGCCGGAGTCCGAACCCTTCAAGAACTGGGTGACCGAGGTCGTGGTCTCGATCCAGCGACACGGTTCGTACGAGCTCGAGAAGGCCGAAGTCCAGCCCACGGCCCCGGACGCCCCCACCGCCTACGCCATGCCGAAGGAGGTCGCCGAAGCCATCGTCCGGCTCGAGGAACACAACCTCGACATGGACGCGCAGATGCTCGCCATGCAGCGCGAGGCCCAGGAGCTGCGGCGCGAGAGCGCCGAGCTGATGCGGCAGTCCGTGGAGGCCCAGAAGGAGGTTGCCGAAGCCCACAAAGAGGTCGCCGAGGCACAGAAGGAGATCGCCAAGACGCAGCGGGAGGCCCTCGAAGCACAGCAGGAAGCGCAGCGCGAGGCGGAGCGCGTTCAGCGTGAGATCGTCGAGGCGATCCGCGAGTCCACCGCCGTCCAGCGGGAGTCGTTCACCGCCGGGCCCGACAGCATCCGACGCCACTGGCGGGACCGGCCCGAGCCGCCCCAGGTGGTGACTCCGGCCTCGGTGATCGCCGAGTGGCGCGAGAGCAACCTCGTGGTCACGGCCGACATCTGGGCCGTGGCCGTGTACATCCTGCCCGCGATCATCGCCCAGGGCGAATGCCTGTATCCGCTGAGCACCATCGCGTCCAACACCGGACTCACCGAGCACCGCGTGCATGACGCCCTGCGCATGCTGCTGAAGCGCGGCTGCCTCCGGCAGACCGGGGTGACCCCGGACGGCGCGCCGGTGTACGGCCTGAAGTAGTACGACCGCATCACAGCACGAGGGCCCGAAGTCGCAATCCGAGTTTGCGGCTTCGGGCCCTCGGCACGTTACCGCTACTCAGTCCGCGATCGGTAGATAAACGCGATTTCCCGCCGCCGCGAACTCTTTCGACTTCTCCGCCATCCCGGCCTCCACCTCGGCCGCGTCCAGCGCGCCCCCGTGCTCGCGCCGGATGTCCTGGCTGATCTTCATGGAGCAGAACTTCGGCCCGCACATGGAGCAGAAGTGTGCCGTCTTCGCCGGTTCCGCCGGGAGCGTCTCGTCGTGGAAGGAGCGGGCCGTCTCCGGGTCGAGGGCCAGGTTGAACTGGTCCTCCCAGCGGAATTCGAAGCGGGCGTCGGACAGGGCGTCGTCCCACTCCTGGGCGCCGGGGTGGCCCTTGGCGAGATCGGCCGCATGGGCGGCGATCTTGTAGGTGATGACGCCGGTCTTGACGTCGTCGCGGTCCGGCAGGCCCAGGTGCTCCTTGGGGGTGACGTAGCAGAGCATCGCCGTGCCCCACCAGGCGATCATCGCCGCGCCGATGCCCGAGGTGATGTGGTCGTAGGCGGGGGCGATATCGGTGGTGAGGGGGCCCAGGGTGTAGAAGGGAGCCTCCTCGCAGATCTCCTGCTGGAGGTCGACGTTCTCTTTGATCTTGTGCATCGGGACATGGCCCGGGCCCTCGATCATCGTCTGGACGTTGTGCCGCTTGGCGATCCGGTTGAGCTCGCCGAGCGTGCGCAACTCCGCGAACTGCGCCTCGTCGTTGGCGTCGGCGATGGATCCGGGGCGCAGTCCGTCGCCGAGCGAGTAGGTGACGTCGTACGCGGCGAGGATCTCGCAGAGCTCCTCGAAGTGGGTGTAGAGGAACGACTCCTTGTGGTGGGCCAGGCACCACGCCGCCATGATGGAGCCGCCGCGCGAGACGATGCCGGTCTTGCGGCGGGCGGTCAGCGGTACGTACGGCAGCCGTACGCCCGCGTGGACCGTCATGTAGTCGACGCCCTGCTCGGCCTGTTCGATGACGGTGTCCTTGTAGATCTCCCAGGTCAGCTCCTCGGCCTTGCCGTCGACCTTCTCCAGGGCCTGGTACAGCGGCACCGTGCCGATGGGGACGGGGGAGTTGCGCAGCACCCACTCGCGGGTGGTGTGGATGTTGCGGCCGGTGGAGAGGTCCATGACCGTGTCGGCGCCCCAGCGGGTGGCCCAGGTCATCTTCTCGACCTCTTCCTCGATGGAGGAGGTGACGGCGGAGTTGCCGATGTTGGCGTTGACCTTCACCAGGAATCGCTTACCGATGATCATCGGCTCGATCTCCGGGTGGTTGACGTTGGCCGGCAGGACCGCGCGGCCGGCCGCGATCTCCTCCCGGACCACCTCGGGGGAGACGTTCTCGCGGAGCGCCACGAACTCCATCTCCGCGGTGATCTCGCCCCGGCGGGCGTACGCGAGCTGGGTCACGGCGGCGCCGTCCCGGCCCCGGCGGGGCTGGCGCGGGCGGCCGGGGAAGACCGCGTCGAGGTTGCGCAGCCCGCCGCGTGGCGCGGTGTGCTTGATGCCGTCGTCCTCGGGGCGGACGGGGCGGCCCGCGTACTCCTCGGTGTCGCCGCGGGCGAGGATCCAGTTCTGCCGCAGCGGTGCGAGCCCGTGGCGGACATCTGTCTCGATCTGGGGGTCGGTGTACGGGCCGGAGGTGTCGTACAGCGTCACGTCCTGGCCATTGGTGAGGTGCACTCGGCGGACCGGGACCCGGAGGTCCGGACGGGAGCCGGTGACATATCCCTTATGCCAGCCGAACTCACGGTTTTCGGGCGTGCGTGCATCCTGCAGAGTCATTGAGACCCACTCCCTACGCCGGCATTACCCGGTAACAGGTTCAGCGGTCGGCGCAGCATGGGGCCCGGGGCCATCCCCGGGCCGACACAATCAGCGCCCTCTCAGCCCGGTGCTCCGAGCTCCCGCGATTGCAAAGGTGTCACCCACGCTAGCGGTTCTCCGGCGGCGCTGAACAGAGGGCCCTCGCTCTTGCGATGATCTGACGGTGACCTCGACCCCGCAGCGGCACCAGCACCCCGAGCCCGGCCACCACCCCGGGCACGGTCCCGGCCCCGAGCACGGCCAACCGCAAAGCGCCGCCGCACAGGGCCACTCACACGGCCACGCCCACGGCCATTCACACGGCCATTCGCACGGCCACGGCCCGGCGACGCCGGTCTCCGCCCATCTGCGCAAGGTCATCGCGGCGATCCTGGTCCCCTTCGCCGCCGCCGTGGCCGCCGGGCTGATCGTGCTGTGGCCGGGGGGCACGCCCGACCACAAGGCGCATGAGCGCACCGGGCTCGGCTTCGACCAGCAGACGGTGGCCGGGCGGGTGGTGAAGGTCGAGGAGGTCGACTGCGCCGACGTCAACGCCCAGCCGCAGCAGCCCATCGAGCCGGGTCAGGACGTTACGAACCAGCAGAGCGCGGCCGGGGGGCCCGGCTCCGGGGAGAAGACGATCTGCGAGAAGGCGACCATCGAGGTCACCTCCGGCAAGGACAAAGGCCGCAGGTTTGAGGAAATCGTGCAGCCGAACGCCTCCCGCAAGTTCTCCGCCGGGCAGAAGCTGAAGCTGGCGTATGCGCCCAAGGCGCCGAAGAACCTGCAGTACTCCGTCTCCGACGTCGACCGGGCCATGCCGATGGCGCTGCTCGCCGGGCTGTTCGCGCTCGCGGTCGTGGCCGTCGGGCGGCTGCGCGGCGTCTTCGCGCTGGTGGCGCTGGCGGTCAGCTTCGGGGTGCTGACGCTGTTCATCCTCCCGGCGATACTGCAGGGCTCCAACCCGCTGGTGGTCGCGGTGATCGGAGGCAGCGCGATCATGCTCATCGCGCTGTACATGTGCCACGGGTTGACGGCCCGTACGTCCGTCGCCGTGCTCGGGACGCTCGTCTCGCTGTTGCTGATCGGCCTGTTGGGCTCGCTGTTCATCGGCTGGGCGAGTCTGACCGGCAACACCGACGACCAGACGGGGCTGGTCCACGGCCTCTATCCGGACATCGAGATCCGCGGTCTGCTGCTGGCCGGGGTGATCATCGGATCTCTGGGGGTGCTGGACGACGTGACCGTCACCCAGACCTCCGCGGTGTGGGAACTCAGGGCGGCCGACCCCACGGCGGGCCGGCGCGCACTGTACGCGGCCGCGATGCGCATCGGGCGGGACCATATCGCGTCCGTCGTGAACACCCTGGTGCTCGCGTACGCGGGCGCCTCGCTGCCGCTGCTGCTCCTGTTCTCGATCGCGGACAGCGGCGTGGGGACGGTGGCGACGAGCGAGCTCGTCGCGGAGGAGATCGTAAGGACCCTCGTGGGCAGCATCGGACTCATCGCCTCGGTGCCGGTGACCACCGCGCTTGCCACGCTGGTGGTCTGCGCTGACCGCGCGCCCGAGGGCGGCGCGGAGCAGGGGGGTCGCACGAGCCGGAGCGGACGCGGCCGGCGCCGCCGGGCGCGCGGGCGCTGAGCCCCGGAGGCGAATGAGCCCTGGCGAAAGGGGTGCCCGCTAGCCGGCGTAACGGTCCTCCGCGAGGATCCGGTCCAGCTCCGCGTCCAGGTCGCCGACCGGATCGCAGGCCGCCTGCTCCTGCCCGAACGGAACCACCCGGTCCGTACGGTCCAGAAAGGCGACCAACGGGGCGGCGCCGGCGCGGAACAGTGCCCGTTCGGCGCCCACCTGGAGCCTGATGAAGACGTCCGAAAGCCCCTCCGGCGAGGCGGGAGCGATCCGCACATCGCCCTCGCCGGAAGGTTTGCTCAGCCCGTCAAGCAGCAACTCCCGGGCGAAGGCCCAGCTCACGGGCGCGTCTCCGGGCAGGTGGAAGGTGATCTCGACTGCGTACGGGTCGCTGCTGTCGTAGGACAGCTCGACCGGGATCCGGAAGGAGAGGTCCTGGGAGACCAGGAAGGTCATCGTCACTTCTGCCTGGACTGTGTCGCGCATGTCACGCATCGTTCGCCGCCCCGAGTTGTTTGCGAATGGCCAGGTTTGAACGCCCTGGCCTCTTGGCGCCATGGTCCGCCTACCTCCAGCGGGCCAAAAGAAGCGAATTTTTGGATATGGACAGGGATCGAGAGGGAGCTGATGTCTCGGCCGACTCTGGAGCGTAGCGACTCGACTGCGGGGCGGAGTCGGTTTGCCTCATGTGGGGGGCTGGAAATGGCCAGAGTTGCCGCGCCGTCCGCGCGGCGGCGATCCAGGGGACCGGCGCGGGCGGGCAGATCCGCTCGCCGGGCCGGGTGGGGCGGCGCCGGGCTATGACGTGGGAGTTCGGAGCCGGTTCACCGGCCGCGGCCAAGTTCGCTTTCGTCAACAGGCACCCCCGGGGTGTGTTGCGAGGCAGACGCCGGAACGGGAGACGTCGAGGCCTCGAACTCTAACCGGAACGGTGCCGTCAAGTTGAGGTTTGGAACGCGCCTATCCCCCGCGCGGCGTACCCGCGGCGCCGGGTCACCGGTCGCCGCGGGACGAGGAGCGGGGCGGAGGGCGGGGAGAGGAGCGGGGCGGGGGGCGGACCGGGAGCGGGCCGGGAGCGGCGCCGCCTCGGACTGGTTCAGACCGGTTCGAACTGGTCCGGACCGGCTCAATCTAGGACGACGAGCTGAACTTCCGTACGAGGTAGATCAGACCGCCGACGAGCGCCACCAACAGCAGGGCCTTGAACACCAGACCGATCACGATGCCGACCACGTGGAGGATCAGGCCGCCGAACACGGCCAGCACCAGGAGCGGCACCGCGACCCATATCACCCACCAGGGCAGGCCCTGGAATATGTCCTTCGTCGCCACTTCGGTCCCTGCTTTCCTCGCTGAGCCAGTCGGTCCGGCCGGTCGCCGGCTTTGACGCCGGCCGGTGTCCCCCGCCTTCGATGCTAGGGCGGCCGCCAAGCGGATACAGGGCTCGTGTCCCCCGTCCTCCCCTGACCGAACCCCTACGGGACGCGGGCCGGGGGCATCAGCTCTCAGGGGGAGAGAAGACGACCATGACCCGCAGGTCCTCGGTGATGTGGTGGAACTTGTGAGCCGTCCCGGCCGGCACGTACACCACGCTGCCGCGCGCCACCTGCGTGGTCTCCATCCCCACCGTGATCGACGCCCGCCCGCTGAGCACCAGATACACCTCGTCCTGGCGATGTGGCTGCTGCGGGTCGCTCTGGCCCGCGTCCAGCGCGTACAGCCCGACGGACATGTTGCGCTCGCGCAGGAACTGCAGATACGCGCCGTCGTTCGCGGCCCGCTCCGCCTCCAGCTCATCCAGCCGGAACGCCTTCATTCGCCCCTCCACCCCTCGGTCGCCGGCCCTGCCCAGCGCGGGGCCTGTTCTGCGACGATCTCAACCATGAAGAATTTTCTCGTCAAGACGATCGCCAACGCGGGTGCCCTCTGGGTGGCCGTCTGGCTGCTGAAGGACATCACGCTGACCGGCGAGAGCGCCGGGCGCAAGGCGATCACGCTCATCCTCGTGGCGCTCGTGTTCGGCCTGGTGAACGCCGTGGTCAAGCCAGTGGTCAAACTGCTGGCCTTTCCTCTCTTCATTCTCACCCTCGGGCTGATCACCCTGGTGATCAACGCCCTGATGCTGCTGCTGACCTCCTGGCTGGCCGGCAAACTCGACCTGGCGTTCCATGTCGAGGGCTTCGGCACGGCCGTCATAGGCGCGTTGATCATTTCCATCGTGTCCTGGGCCCTGCACGTCGTCCTGCCCGACGACAAGGACTGACCGCCGTCGAGGATGATGGGACGCATGAGAGCCCCCTCGCCCTACCGCGTCTGTTTCGTCTGCACCGGCAACATATGCCGCTCGCCGATGGCCGAATCCGTCTTCCGCGCCCACGCCGAGGAAGCCGGTCTTGACGGTCTGGTCGAGGTGGACAGCGCGGGCACCGGCCCCTGGCACGAGGGCGAGGGGGCCGACCGCCGCGCCGCCGCGGTCCTGGCGGACCACGGCTATGAGCAGCGTCACATCGCGCGGCAGTTCCAGGTCGAGTGGTTCTCCGCCCTCGACCTGGTGATCGCCCTCGACAGCGGCCATCTGCACGAGCTGCGCGCCCTCGCGCCGACGCCCGAGGACGCCGCGAAGGTGCGGCTGCTGCGCAGCTACGACCCGGACGCCGACCCGGACACCCTCGGCGGGCTGGACGTGCCCGATCCGTACTTCGGTGGGACCGAGGAGTTCGAGGCGTGCCTGGAAATGATCGAGGCGGCGAGCGAGGGGCTGCTGGACGCGGTGGGTGCGGCACTCGACGCCCGGAAGACCCCGGCGGCTCCCGCCGCTCCCGCCGCTCCGAGGGAGAACGCATGACCGGCGAGCACGAGCCCCACGACCGTACGACCGGCGACCGCACGACCGGCGAGCACCCGACCGGCGACCGTAAGACCGGTGACGGCACGCGGGCGGTCCGGGCCGGGCTGCCCGAGCCCGAGGCGTACGCGCCGGCCCTGCCGGGCCCCGCCTTCGCCGCCCATTACCACCTGCCGGACGGCGCCGACCTGCTCCAGGGCCCGTACACCTACGGCCGGGACGCCAACCCCACCTGGACCGGGCTCGAGCGGGCGATCAGCGAGCTGGAGTCGCCGGACGCCGACGCCGAGACGGTGGTCTTCGCCTCCGGCATGGGCGCGATCTCCGCCGTGCTGCTGTCCCAGCTGGGACAGGGCGACGCGGCCGTGCTGCCGTCCGACGGCTACCAACTCCTGGCCCCGCTGGGCGAGCGGCTGAGGGGGTACGGCATCGAGGTGCGCACCGCGCCCACCGGCGGCGACGCCCAACTGTCCCTCCTGGACGGCGCGCCGGCCGCCGACGGCGGCGAGCCCCGGCCGGCCAAGCTGCTGTGGATCGAGTCCCCGGCCAACCCGGGCCTGGACGTGTGCGACATCCGCCGCCTGGCCGACGCCGCCCACGCGCGGGGCGCGCTGGTCGCCGTGGACAACACCCTGGCCACCCCGCTCGGCCAGCGCCCCCTGGACCTCGGCGCGGACTTCTCCGTGGCCAGCGGCACCAAGGCGCTCACCGGCCACGGCGACGTCCTGCTCGGCTACGTCACCTGCCGTGATCCGCGCCTGGCCGCCTCCGTGCGCGCCTGGCGCAAGATGGCCGGCGGGATCCCCGGCCCGATGGAGGCGTGGCTCGCCCACCGCTCCCTGGCCACCCTCCAGCTGCGTGTGGACCGCCAGGCCGCGACCGCACTCGCCCTGGCCGAGGCGCTGCGCGACCGCCCCGAGGTCACCGGGCTGCGCCACCCCGGGCTGCCGACCGACCCCGCGCACCGCCTCGCGGCGGCCCAGATGCGCGGTGGGCGCTTCGGCTGTGTGGTCTCCTTCGTCCTCCCCGACCAGGAGCACGCCGAGCGCTTCCTGGCCGCGCTGCGCCTGGTCGACGACGCGACCAGCTTCGGCGGCGTACGGTCCACGGCCGAGCGGCGCGGCCGGTGGGGCGGCGACGCCGTGCCGGACGGCTTCATCCGCTTCTCGGTGGGCGCCGAGGACCCCCAGGACCTGATCGCGGATGTGCTGCGGGCGCTCGACGAGGCGCGCGCCCCGGCGCGTGGCGCGACGGGCGGCTGAGGCGGCCGAGCACGCGCCCCCACGGGATCAGGCCATGCCGGGCGGGCGTCTCAAGCCTCCCCCCTCGTGGCTTGAGACGCCCCGGTTCTCTCGTGGAGAACCGCTTGAACAAGGCTAGTTGACTCAGCGTCAGTGTCCAATCACAGTAGCGACATGGACCTATCGGCATATTTATAGTTGGCCTGCGGCAGGGGTGCGTCGAGCGGAGGGGAACCGCATGGATCTGGCCCTCTTACGCACCTTTGTCACGGTTCACCGAGCCGGGTCCTTCACCCGCGCCGCCGCCCTCCTCGGACTCTCCCAGCCCGCCGTCACCGGCCAGATCCGCACCCTCGAGCGCCAGCTCGGCCGCCCCCTGTTCCTGCGCACCGCGCGCGGGGTCGTCCCCACCACCGTCGGCGAAGAACTCGCCCACAAGGCCGCGCCCCACCTCGACGCGCTGCTCGAGATCACCGAGGCCGGGCTCGACGACAGCTCGGCCAACCGCACCCTCCACCTCGCGGGCCCCCCGGAGTTCACCGCGCTGCGCGTCCTGCCCGCCCTCGCCCCGCTGATCAACCAGGGGCTTGCGGTGCGGTGCTCGTTCGGCGGCCCCGAGGAGCTGTTCGAGGGGCTGGCCGCCGGCCACCACGACCTGGCCGTCGCCACCGCCCGGCCGCGCGGCCGGCTGCTGGCCGCGGTCCCGCTCTGCGACGAGGAGCACGTGCTGGTCGCCGCCCCGCGCTGGGCCGCCCGGCTCGGCGGCCCCGCGGTGTTACAGGTCAAGGGCGTGGGCGCGCTGGAGCGGCTGCCGGTCGTCGAGGTCCACGAGACCCTGCCGCTGATCACCCGCTACTGGTCGGCCGTCTTCGACACTCCGCCGATCACCGCCGGCACGGTCATCGCGCCCGACCTGCGGGCGGTCCTCACCTGCGTCGCGGAGGGCGTCGGGCTCGGCGTGCTGCCGCGCTATCTGTGCATGGACGCGCTGGACGCGGGCCGGGTCGTCGCCCTGCTCAACCCGCCGGTGCCCCCGCTGCGCACCTACTTCCTGGTGACCCGGACGGGCGCGCTGGCCCTGCCGCACATCGCGCGGGCGCACGAGTGGCTGCTGCGCTCCGCTGTTGACTGGTGAGACGGGGTTTCACCGGGCGACACATGCGGCAGATGTCCACCATGACCGAACGACCAGTGGTCAAGCGCACCGCCCGTGCCATCCTGCTCGACGGTGACACCGAGCCCCGGCTCGTCCTGATCAAGCGGACCAAGCCCGGCGAGGCGCCGTACTGGATCACGCCGGGCGGTGGCGTGGAGCCCGAGGACGCGACGGTCGTCGACGCGCTGCACCGCGAGGTCGACGAGGAGCTCGGCGCCAAGGTGACGGACGTGGTGCCCGCCTTCGTCGACACCGTTCCGCATCCCGACGCGAACTCGCCCGGCGTGAAGGTGCAGCACTTCTTCGTGTGCCGCCTCGGGTCCATGGACCTGTCGCGGCGCCATGGCCCCGAGGTGGATGATCCCTGCGGGGAGTACGAGGTGGTGCGGGTGCCGTTCACCCGGGAGGGGATCGCCTCGGTGGGGGTGGTGCCGCCGTCGCTGCGCGCGTATCTCGACGCGAATGTCGAGGGCGTGCTGGCGCTGCTCGCCGACGACCTCGGCTGATCCCGCCGCCGGCCACCACTGGCGCCCGTCGCCGCCCGCTGCTGGGCCAGAAGCCGGCCGCCACCGGCCCCGGGCCCGCCCGCTACCGGAGTCCGCTACCGGAACCAGCCGCTGAACGGCTGCCCGGCTCCCTCCGGCGCCCGCTCCCGCGCCCTGGCCAGCACGCGCTCGGCCTCCCGCTGCCACTCCTCGGGGCGCGGGGGCACCGGGCCCCGGGCCGGTGCGTCGTCCTGCTCCTGCTCCCGGACGGTCACCGGGGCGCGCCGGCCCTCGCGCACATCGGCGGCCGCGCCGAAGAAGTCGCCGCCCTTGCGCTTGACGTCGTCCGTGCCCCAGTCGCGGTCCCGGTCGGCGGGGGCGCCGTTCACGCTGCCGTTCCCGTCGCCGTCCCCCACCCCGCTCCCGGTTCCCGCGTCGGTCCTCGTGCCCGCGTCGGCCCTGGTCCCCGCGTCGGTGCCGGTGCCGGGGGCGCCCGCCGGGGCGGCGTGCCGCCGCTGGTTGGGCACCTTCTGCAGGTGCGGGATGTGCTTGGCGCAGTGGATGTACGCCTCCTCGACCGTCACCTCCACCCACACCACGGCCCGCCGCCCCGGCACCGGATCCACCGGCAGGTCGGGGTGCGCGGCGCGCATCTCGGCGTCCGCCACCACTCGCGCCCGGCCGTTGATGTGCAGGCCGATCCGGTCGCGCATGAAGTCGATCAGGAGAATCCCGAGGTGGGGGTTCTCCTCGATGTTCCCGAGGCTGGCCAGGACGCCGTTGCCCCGGTATTCGGGGTAGGCCAGGGTCTTGTCGTCGAACACCCGCAGGAATCCGGGGGGCCCGGCCCGGAAGGTGCTGTCGCACTCGCCGTGCCGGTCGGAGGTCGCCAGGAAGAACATCTCCTGCCGGCCCACGAACTCCCGCATCCGGTCGTTGAGCCGGTCCAGCACCTGCTCGTCGTAGAAGCGCTCGGCGCGGTGGACCGTGCCCAGGCGCCGCTGCAGCGCGTGCTCGCCGTCGCTGCCCGGACGCCTCATGGCGTCCAGCTCGTCCATCGGGGCGCCGGCCGGCGCGGTCAGTGCCGTCGCCGCCCTCACCGTCGTCGCCCGCTCCGCCGTCGCCCGCTCGTGCTCGACGTCGTCCACGCTCACTCGTCCCTCATCCCGCGATCGCCCGAGTCAGTGAAGTACTGCTCTCCCGGCCCCCCAGTTCCCCTTCTCCTCAGCTCTGCGTCCCGGCCCCCCGCCGTGTCGCAGTCCGTTCCGCCCGCTCGTCGCCGCGTCAGTCCCCGGCCGTGACCAGCTCCTCGATGGCGTCGTGACGTATGCGGTGGGACGGGATCCCGATGCCTCTGAGGGTGTCCACGCTGCTGCGGATCATCCCGGGCGGCCCGGACAGGTAGGCGTCGTACGAGTTCCACGGGCCGTACTGGCGGACGGCGTCCGGAAGCCGGCCGCTGAGCCCGTTCGTCGGGCCGTCGGAGACGACCGGGCGGACCGAGAGCCAGTGGTGGGTCTGGGCCAGCCGCAGCATGGTGTCGATGTCGTAGAGGTCGTGGTCGCTGCGGGCGCCGTAGAAGACCTCGACCGGCCGGTTGCGGCCGTGCTCGGCGACGTCCTCGACGAGGGCCTTGATCGGCGCGATGCCGGTGCCGCCGCCCAGGCAGAGCAGGCCGTTGTCGGTGGAGTGGTCGACCGTCATCTTGCCGGCCGGCGGGCCGAGGCGGATCACGTCACCGGGCCGGGCGCGGTGCACCAGCGCCGAGGACACCCAGCCGGCCGGCACCGCCTTGACGTGGAAGGACAGCAGCCCGTCCGCGCGGGGCGCCGAGGCGAAGGAGTAGTGCCGCCACACCCGTGGCCACCAGGGCGTCTCCAGGGAGGTGTACTGGCCCGCGCGGAAGGGGTACGGCTGGTCGGGGCGCACGGTGACCACGGCGATGTCCGGGGTGCGCAGCTCATGGCCGACGACCTCGGCCTGCCACCACGCGGGCGCCCGCAGCTCGTCCTCGGCGGCGGCGTCGATCATGATCTGCGAGATGGTGGTGTACGCGCGGACCCAGGCGCCCTCGGTCTCATCGCTCCAGGTTCCGGTGGCGTAGCGGGTGAGGGCGCCGATCAGGCACTCGCCGACGGCCGGGTAGTGCTCCGGCCGGGTGCCGTACTTGCGGTGGCCGCGGCCGAGCCCGGAGAGGTACTCGGTGAGGATGTCGAGGTCGTCCACCAGCTTGGCGGCGGTCAGCAGGGCGCGGAAGAGCCGGTCGCGCTGGGAGTCCATGGCGGCGGGGAACAGCGGCCGCAGATAGGGGTGCTGGACGAAGAGCAGCGCGTAGAAGTACGAGGTGACCTTGTCCGCGATGGGCTCGATCTCGGCCATCGTGCGGCGGATGAGGACCGCGTCGAGGGAGGCGGTCCGGTCGTCGGAGAACAGGCCCGCCGACCCGTCGGAGAACAGGCCGGCCGGCCGTACGTCCTGCGCGCCGGGCGTCTCGGTCGGGCGCTGGTGCTCCTCGCCCTCCCGCGCGGGCGGATTCCCGGCGGGCGGATTCCCGGCGGGGGGCGCCCCGGCTCCGGGGGAGGGCGGTTCGGACTGCCCGGCCCGCGCCGGGGCCGGTGCCGGGGCCGGGAGACGGCGCTCGGCGCCCGTGCCGACCGGCCGTATCGGGTTCACCGGGCGGCTGGGCGCGCTCCGGTCGGCTTCCTGGTCCGGGCCCTGGGGCGCGTCCTCGTCCCGCTTCCTGCTCGGGGTGAACCAGCCCCAGTCGCCACTGCTTCCGCCGGTGCCGCCAGTGCCGTCGTTGCCGGCCGACGACGTGGTGGTCGGAGCGTCCATGGTTGCCTCGCCTCGAACGTCTTTCTGTCGGTCTTCGCACTTCCGAAGCCGGAATGTGCCCGCAATTCCCCGCTCTGTGCCCCTGGTTCATGTGAGATTGGTCCGGATGGCCCGCCCCGTACTTCTCACGGGCAGCATGCCATGCTCGTTCGCCGCGCAGCACACATAGCCGGAACTCCAGGTAACGGCACCCGTGTTCCGTTAGGCTGGATTGCCCCGATGTAAGCCCCGCGGCAGGCGCCCGCGCCGGACCCGGGACCCGACCCTACCCGGCCCCGATGAATTCACAAGCCCCAAGTCCAGCGACTCCGTTACACCCAGGAACCAGCGTAATTACCGGTAGTTACCAGCCAATTCGTAGGCCTCCCGCAGATCGCGCCCGGTATAGCCGCAGGATGCGATTTCGCTCACATGGTGGTCGGCGTTGATCGCGACCGAGAACGGCACCACGGCGAACAGCTCGGCGTCCGACATGGAATCGCCGTAAGCGACACAGTCCGCCCTGCTCAGCCCGAACTTCGCGCACAGTTCATCGGCGATACGCACCTTCGCCGCCGGGGTGAGGATGCCCTCCGGATCCAGCGGCTCGCGGAACGGCACGGCCGGCCACCGCGACCCGTGCGCGGCGTGGGCTCCCCATTCCAGCAGCCGCTCCACGAAGAACCCCGGGGAGAGCGAAATCACCGCGCAGCGCTCGCCGCGCGCCGTGATGTCCGCCCACACCTCGCGGATCCCCACCAGCCAGGGCGCCCCCTCGAACGCCGCCGCCACATGCCGCTCCGTCAACTCCCCCCACAGCGCACAGGCCCGCTCCGCGAACTGCGCGGTCGTCAGCCGCCCGTGCGCGAACGCGCGCTCCAGCGCGTCGATCTCGCGCTCCACCCCGAGCTGACGGGATATCTCGACGGCCGCGGCCGACCCGTGGATGAGCGTCCCGTCCAGGTCGAACAGATGCAGTCTGGTCATGGAAGCCGAGCCTAGGCCGTGCCAAGGAGTGCGGCAGGAGACCAGGGGAGCGGCGGGCGTACGGCGGGAGTACCCGCGGATACTCCCGCCGTCAGACGCCGTACGGACCGTCGCGCCCCACCGTGGAGGCATGCAGCCGAACCTCTCCCGCCCCGCCCGCAGGGTCCTTCTCGTCGTCCATGTCGTCGTCTCGGTCGGCTGGCTCGGGCTCACCCTCTGTCTGCTCGCGCTCGGCGTCGCGGGCGCGGCCTCCGGGTCGGCGGACACCGCCGAGGCCGCGTATCGCGCCATGAAGATCTTCGGTGACTGGCTGATCGTGCCGATCAGCCTGGCGTCCTTGGTGAGCGGGGTGGTGCTGTCGCTCGGCACGCCGTGGGGGCTGGCCCGCCACCGCTGGGTGGTGACGAAGTTCTGGCTGACGCTGCCCGCGGCCGGGGCGTCCGTCCTCGCCCTGCGCGCCGAGATCGACTCGGCGGCGGCCGACGCCTCGGCGGGCCGGGCCGTGCCCGCCACCACCGATCTGGTCATCGCGCCCTCGGTGGCGCTCGGGGTGTACGTCTTCCTCACCGCGATCTCGGTCCTCAAGCCGTGGGGGCTCACGGCGCGCGGCCGCCGGATGCGCGCCGGCTCGGGCCCGTCGGGCGCCCGGACGCGCCCCGGCCCCCGCGCCACCGCCCGCTCACAGGTGTGACGGGAGGCCGCGCGAGGGCCGGGGGGCCAGGGGCCGGGAGGGGCCGGTCAGCGGAGCGCCGCCGTCTCCCGGCTCGCCTCGTCGGGGGCGGGCGCGCCGCCCGCGGCGACGATCCGCCCGGTGCGCGTGGTGCGCCGCTCGAGCGCGGCCGAGAGCACGGCGGTGCCGAGGGCGGCGGCGGCCATCAGGGCGCCGACCCAGTTGGGCGCGGTGTAGCCCATCCCGGCGGAGATGACGATCCCGCCGAGCCAGGAGGCCAGGGCGTTGCCGAGGTTGAAGGCGCCGATGTTGGCCGCCGAGGCGAGCGTCGGCGCGTCCGGCGCCTGGTCCATGACCCGCTTCTGCAGCGGCGCCACGGTCGCGAAGCCGAAGGCCCCGACCAGCAGGAGGGTGGCGGCGGCCGCGACCTTGTTGTGGGCGGTGAAGGTGAACGCCGCGAGGACGACGGCGAGTCCGCCGAGGGTGATGTACAGCATCCGCATCAGCGCCCGGTCGGCATAGCGGCCGCCGATCAGATTGCCGCCGACCAGGCCGAGGCCGAAGAGGACGAGCAGCCAGGTCACGGAGGAGGCGCCGTAGCCGGCCACGTCCACCATCATCGGCGTGATGTAGGTGATGGCGGCGAAGACCCCGCCGAAGCCGAGCACCGTCATGATCATCGCCAGCCACACCTGCGGGTTGCGGAAGGCCGCGAGCTCCTGGCCGAGGCGGGCGGCGGCCGGGCCGGGGGTGCTGGGGACGAGGGCGGCGATGCCGGCCAGGCCGAGCACGCCGAGGCCGGCGACGGCGAGGAAGGACGCGCGCCAGCCGAAGGTCTGGCCGATCCAGGTGCCCATGGGCACGCCGACGACGTTGGCGACGGTCAGGCCGGTGAACATGGTGGCGATGGCCTGGGCCCGCTTGTGGGGGGCGACCAGGTCGGCGGCGACCACCGCGCCGATGCCGAAGAAGGCGCCGTGTGCGAACGAGGCGAGCACCCGGCCGGCGAGCAGCAGCACGAAGGCGGGGGCGAGCGCCGAGAGCAGGTTGCCCGCGATGAACAGGCCCATCAGCGTGGTCAGCATCCGCTTGCGGGTCAGCCGGGTACCGAGCAGGGTCAGCAGCGGGGCCCCGAGGACGACGCCGAGGGCGTAGCCGGTGGTCGCGTAGCCGGCGGTGGGGATGGAGACATGGAACTCGTCGGCCACCTCGGGCAGCAGTCCCATGATCACGAATTCGGTCGTGCCGATGCCGAAGGCGCCGATGGCAAGCGCCAGCAGGGCGAGAGGCATGTCTGGAGTCCCTTGGAACGATGACGATGATTGCGCGGAATGTTTTGACGCGTAGACAATAATTGCAGACGCGCTCTAATTGCAAGCGCCGACTTTTTCGACGGGTGGACTACCCTGGTCGGGACGACACCCAAGGAGGGACCCATGCCGGATGCGCAGACCGACGAGCCGCTGTCGTGCGGGCCGCTGACCGGCGGGCGCGCCCTCGCCCAGGGCTGGTGCGCCCTGTCCGCCCTCCACGGCCGCATCGAGACCCACGTCGAGCGCGCGCTGCAGGCCCGGCACGGGCTGAGCGTCCGCGAGTTCTCGGTGCTCAACGTGCTCAACGAGCAGCACGACGGCCCGGGCGGGCATCTCCAGATGCGCCAGCTCGCCGACGCCGTCGTCCTCAGCCAGAGCGCCACCACCCGCCTGGTCACCCGGCTGGAGGACCGCGGCCTGCTCGCCCGCTACATCTGCCCGGACGACCGCCGCGGCATCTACACCAACGTCACCCCCGCGGGCCGTGACCTGCTCGAACAGGCCCGCCCCACCAATGACGCGGCGCTGCGCGAGGCCCTCCGGGACGCCGCCGCACGGCCCGAGCTGGCCCCGCTGGTGGCGGCCGTCGAAGGGCTGTGGGCCCCCGCGTAGGCTGCGCGCCATGAGCGACTTGGAGATCCGCCCCGCGACCGCCGACGACATCCCCGCCATCGTGGCCATGCTGGCCGACGACCCGCTCGGCGCCCGGCGCGAGTCCCCGGATGACCCGGCCCCCTACCGGGCCGCGTTCGAGCGGATCGCCCGCGACCCGGGCCAGCGCCTCGTCGTCGCCGTACGGGACGGCCGCGTCATCGGCACGCTCCAGCTCACCGTCGTCCCCGGCCTGTCCCGACGCGGCGCCACCCGCTCGATCATCGAGGGCGTCCGCGTCCACGCCGACGAGCGCGGCAGCGGGCTCGGCACCCAGCTGATCCAGTGGGCCATCGACGAGTCGCGCCGCGAGGGCTGCGTGCTGGTGCAGCTCACCTCGGACGCGACCCGGACCGATGCCCACCGCTTCTACGAGCGCCTCGGCTTCGAGGCCTCGCACGTGGGATTCAAGCTCGCTCTCTGACTCCGGCCGTCCAGGGGGCGCCGAGGTCGGTCTAGAGCGCGTCGAGGTCGATCGCCTCGGCCATGCGCCGGTAGCCCGCGTCGTTGGGGTGCTTGTGGTCCCCGCTGTCGTACGCCGGGTCGAGCGCCAGCGGGTCCGAGGGCGAGGCCATGACCTCCGCGAAGTCGACCACCGCGTCGAACTCCCCGGAGGTACGGATCCATTCGTTGATCGCCGCGCGCTTCGCCTCGGAGCGCGCCGTGTGGTACTCCGCGCCCTTGAACGGCAGGATCGTCGCGCCCACGACCCTGACGCCCCGCGCGTGGGCCCGCGCGATCAGATCGCGGTAGCCGGCGATCACCTGCTCGGCCGAGACCTGCGGATTGGGCTTGTAGGTGGGCAGGTCCACCTCGCTGAACCCGATGTCGTTGAGCCCCTGGAGCAGGATCACCGACCTGACGCCCGGCTTGTCCAGCACATCGCGCCCGAACCGCGCGCCCGCCCGGTCCCCGTACCAGGGCGAGTCGTGCAGCAGCAGGTTCCCGCCGATGCCGGAGTTGAGGACCGGGCGCGGGGTGCCCGCCGCCGCCAGGCGCTCCGCCAGCCGGTCCGGCCAGCGCTTGTTGCCGTCGTAGGAGGAGCCGAAGCCGTCGGTGATGGAGTCGCCGAACGCCACCACGGAGCCGCGCCGCCCGGTACCGCCGGACAGCTCCACGTCCGAGAGGTAGTACCAGGAGTGGGTGGTCTCGGTGAACGCCCCGCCCGTGCGGTCGGCGCCGTGGTCGCCCTCCGCGCGGTAGCTGGTGGCGTACGCCTGGGCGTGGAAGGTGGCCGGACCGGTCGGCTCGGCGAAGTACAGCGTCACCGTCAGCGACTCGAAGGGCGCCACGCGCACCGGCGCCGCGTCACTGGCCGTCTCGCCACCCGCCGGGATGGTCACCGCCCCCCGGTGCCCGAAGGTCAGCCGGCGCAGGCTCCCGCCCTCGACCGCCGCGCCGCCCGCGCTCCGGGCGATGGTCGCGCCCGCGATCCGCAGCGGCTCGGCGCCGTACCGGTTCGACAGCCTGATCCGGGCGGCGGTGCCGCCGCCGGTCACCCGCACCACCTGGCGCACCGTCTGGTCGGCGAAGCCCTTGAGGGACCAGTTGTCCTCGAAACCCTCGCTGGGCCGCTGGACGGGGGCGGCCCACCCGGCCGACCAGGCGGCCGCGGGCCGGGCGGCGGAACCGGAGGCGGCCGCGGAATCGGAGGCGGCCGCGGCGGAACCGGAGCCGGAGGCGGCCAGGGCGGCGGTCAGGGCGAGCAGGGACGCACCCACGCGAAGCGCTGAAGAGCGCACGGCGGATCTCCTTCGAAACGGGGCGGGCCCGGGGCCCGCCGCACTTGAGCTGAGGAGATCAGCCTGCGGCGGCTCGCGCGGGCCACCCAGCCCCCGGCGGTGCGTACCACTGCCGGGGTCAGGCACGCGCGCCGCCCACCGCCGGGCCGCGCCTCACGCCCCCCGCCTCACGCCCCGCGCCTCACGCCCGGCGCCTCAGGCCCCCGGGCGCCACCCCTTGGGGTCCACCCCGCCCGGCACCGCGCCGTCGGCCTCGTACGGCTCCCGGGTGAAGACGAAGGTCCCCAGGTCGAGATGGACGCTGTCGGCACCGTACGGACCACCGCCCGCGCCCCGCACCACGCGCAGCGTCTCGCCCGCGTAGTACCCGTCGAGCCCGGTCCAGGTGCCGTCCGGCTCCGCCCGGAACCGGGAGCCGCGCCCCCTGCCGTTCAACGGGCGCAGCTCGAGCCCCCGTTCGGGACGCAGGTGCAGCAGGAAGGGGGTGGGGCCCCAGTACCAGGGCCCGGTCAGCGCCACCAGCTCCGGATCGGCCTCGGACAGCGGGCGCCAGGGCGCGGGCATCGGGGGCTCGTGCTCGGCCGCGATCCGCACGAGATCAGCCGCGACGGCCCCGACGGCGGGCCCGGAGGTGGCGTTGGCCAGCGCGATCCCGGCCAGCCCCTCCTCGGGGCTCGCCCACAGGGCGGCCAGGAAGCCCGGCATCGAGCCGGTGTGGCCGATGAGGAGCCGACCGTCCCGGCGGGCCAGCTGGATGCCGAGCCCGTAGCCGTCGTCCCACTCGTCGCCCTCGGGCGCGACCGCCGGGGCCCGCATCTCGGCCAGCGTCCAGGGGTCGAGCACCCGCCGGTCCCCGTCCATCAGGAAGGCGGCGTACCGGGCCAGGTCGGCGGCGGTCGACCACAGCTGTCCGGCCGGGGCCATCCGGCCGGTGTCCACGGCGGGTTCGGGCAGCAGCACATCCGCCCAGGGGTGCACCGCCCAGCCCTCGGCGTGCGGGGCGCGGGGCAGCGGCGACGTGCGCGCCATCCCAAGCGGCTCCAGCACCTCGCGCCGCAGCACCTCGTCCCAGGGCGCACCGCGCAGCCGCTCGACGAGCGCCCCCAGCAGCGCGAAGCCGGGGTTGGAGTAGTGGTGGCGGCGGCCGGCGGGGTGTCGCAGCGGACTCTCGCCGAAGATGTCGGCCGTCTCGGGGCGCAGCTCGCCCGGTGTGCGCTCCCACCACGGGCCGCGCGCCTCCGCCGCCAGGCCCGAGGTGTGGGCGAGCAGCTGGGCGATGGTCGCGTCCCCGGCCTCGGGCACATCCAGGTGACGGGAGAGCGGATCGCCGAGATAAAGCAGTCCCTCGTCGCGCAGCCGCATCACCAGCACCGCCACGAAGGTCTTGGTGAGGGAGCCGATGCGGTACTGGGTACCGCCGTCGGGCGCCTGCCCGGCCACCTCGCCGCGCGCCCCGGCCCACCACAGCCGTCCGTCCCGTACCACCGCGCCCACCAGGGAGGGCGCGCGGCCCTCGGCCTGGCCGACGGCGATCCGGCGGAGCAGGGCACGTCGGGTGGCGGGCAGCGGCTGCGCGGGCTCTTCCATGGGCGCGATCATGCCCGCACCCTACGTCCGGCGGGTCGGGCGCAGGGGCCGATGCGCCATTTCAGGCGGGCCGGGAGCCGCATGCTCAGGCGGGCCGGGAGCCGCCGCCCCCGGTTTCCCCGGCCCGGCCCGCATCGTCCGCCGGGTGGGGAAGGAGGGGGAACAGCCGTGTGATGAGGGCGACCGGTGCGGCGCCCTCGGGGCGGGCCAGGGGGCGCTGTTCACGGTCCTGATAGGGGGCGAGGGCCCGCCGGATCACGTCCGCGACCCGGCTCATCTCCTCGGGCGTCAGATAGGCGACGGCGCTGAAGGCCTCGTCGTGGCGCCATTCGGCCGGGACCTGGTCCCGTCGGCCGAGCCAGCGCCGCCAGCTCTCGTCCTCCAGCCCGCGGGCCAGGTCCCCGAAGTCCTCCGCGGCCGGACCCGCCGCGGGAGCCGGCCGCCGCAGGCGCCAGGGACGGGCGCGGCCCCCGCTGTGAGGGGCTTCTTCGATGTGGCCGTGGCGTGCGAGCTGCCGCAGATGGAACGAGCAGAGCCCGGAGCTGTAGCCGAGCCGGGCGGCCGCCTCGGTCGCCGTGACGGTGCCGACTTCGGCGAGCAGCTCCAGCAGGGCCGTACGGACCTCGTGCTCGCGCAGCCCCTCACCGGCCTGCGGGGAGCGGCGGGGCGGGTCGGTGAGGTCTTCTTCAGTCACTTTGCAAAGTCTGCTACTTTGCAAAGAGTTTGGCAACCGGATCCATGGCTGCCCGAGAGGAAAGGGAGACAGCGATGTCCGACCGTCAGGACCGACCTCGCGCCATCGACCGGCGAGTCCGTCTCCAGGGCGAGCCGGTCGACTCCTGTCCGCGGCTGCTCCCGGAGGCCGAGCGGGGTTCGGTGCGCCGGATCACGGCGGTGGGCGAGGAGGTGCTGAGCCACCCCTGCCGCGAGGTGACCGAGTTCGGCACCTCCGAGCTCTCGGCCCTGATCGACGACATGTTCCTGACCATGTACGTGGCCGACGGCGCCGGTCTCGCCGCCAATCAGGTCGGTGTCGACCTGCGGCTGTTCGTCTACGACTGCCCGGACGACGACGGAGTCCGGCATGTCGGCCACCTCGTCAACCCGGTGCTCGAGCTCCCCGACCCAGGCCGGCGCCGGCTCGTCGACGACACCGAGGGCTGTCTGTCCGTGCCCGGCGCCACCATGGCGGTCCCCCGCCCCGATCGCGCCGTCGCGCGCGGATGCGACAAGGACGGCAACCCCCTGGTGATCGAGGGGACGGGTTACTTCGCCCGGTGCCTGCAGCACGAGATCGACCATCTCGACGGACATCTCTATCTCGACCGGCTGTCCGCGCGGGACCGCAAGGACGCCCTGCGGCAGATGGCCGCGCGCCGCGAGGACGTCTTCGCCCGACGCGAGAAGAAGGCCGCGGCCTTCGGGGCGCGGTATTCGGCGTCCTGACGGAACGCCAACCTCTCACTGTCGCCGCCCCGCTTGCCGCCGTCCCGCGTGCCCAAAACCGCCAGGGACCGCTCCGATAGCATGCTCGGGCCCAGGACAATCGCCCCCATCGCCCGCGCTTCACCGGAAAAACCATGCCATCCAGCACGATGAGTCACCTATTTGACCAACACCTAGCAAATCGGCCGAAAAATTGATACCTATAGCATCGCGGGTCTTTTCCCGAATAAGCCGCGTATTCACGCTCGCCGCGTGGCGCCAACCGCGGGCGATACTGTGGGCCACGGCGGGTGTGGTGACCCTCGGATTCCTCATCGCGCTGGAGATCGCCGCACGCCACTATGGCCTCCCCGGGCCGATGACCAGCCAGGCGCGAGAGGTGATATTCGCCCCCAAATCCGGCTTTCTGCTGTACGCCAGCATGGGGCTGATGATGCTGGTGCTCACCTGGCGGCAGCGGTTCATCGCGTTGGGCGTCGCGATCGGCATCGACATCGTCTTCGTGCTGGTGCGGTGGGCGGTCGACGCCAAGATGAGCTTCGGCAACGGCGCGTTGTGGGTGGTCCTCGGCTGTGCGGTCATCGCTCTCACGCGGCGCACCGGCAATGAGCGCGCCCTGCTGCTGAAGGGCGTCGGTCTTGGCCTGCTGCTGGTGACCGGCCGCAAGACCGGCGACGCCTGGCTCCTCATCACCTCGAAGACCCGCCCCATGGTGCTCGACCCGTACCTCGCGACCGCCGACCACGCGCTGGGCAACCCGTCCTGGCTGGTCGGCCGGCTGGTCAGGGCCACCGGTCCGATCGGCACCCACCTCCTCGACTGGGTCTACGCCCAGCTCGCCGTCGCCGCGGTCGTCGTCGCGCTGTACCAGCTGCGCAAGGTCTCGGTCGAGCGCCGCTTCCCGCGCCACCATCTGGTGCGCACCTTCCTGGTCATAGGCGTCGTCGGGCCCGCCATCTACATGATCTTCCCGGTCGTCGGACCGATCTTCGCCTACGGCACCGGCGCCTTCGGCACCGGCGGCGAGCACTGGGCGATCGCCAACCTGTGGCCGGACACGCCCCCGCCGATCAGCCCCCCGCACCCGGTGCTGTACGACGAGATCACCCCCCGCAACTGCATGCCCAGCCTCCACACCGCCTGGGCCACCGCGATCTTCATCCACTCCCGCAAGGGCCCGCGCGCCCTGCGGTTCGCGGGCACCTTCTGGCTGGTCGCCACGCTCACTGCGACCCTGGGCTTCGGCTACCACTACGGCGTGGACCTCATCGCCGGCGTGGTGTTCGCCCTCACCATCGAAGCGGCGCTGCGCTCGTTCGACCGCGGCTGGAACCGCGCGGGAATCCAGAT
>NZ_MAXF01000061.1 GCF_001704635.1 Streptomyces sparsogenes
TCTTCGCTCCTGGTCTCCTACCGCTATCTGCCGATGAAGATGGCCACCCACCCGTGGCTGTTCGGACCGCTGCTCCTCCTGGCGATGGCCTCGGTCATCCACGTCTACATGCGCACCACCAGGCTGTGGGAGCCGAAGGCGGCGCCGGCGCCACGGCCCGAACCGCAACCCGAGCTGGTGTGAATCAGGCGGCGCCACCCGCGCCGCTCTGCTGACGGCTAAGACCGGCCTGGCCGGGCCGGTGTGATCACTACAGTCCCGTCTCATGACGACGACGACCGTCACCACACGCACGGTGGAATACCCGGCCGACGGCCTGACGATGATCGGGCACCTCGCGCTCCCCGCCGGTACCGACCGCCGGCCCGCGGTCCTGCTCGGGCCAGAGGGCATGGGGCTCAGCGGCGTCGAGCGCCGCCGGGCCGATGCTCTCGCCGAGCTGGGATACGTAGCGCTGGCCTTCGACCTGCACGGCGGGCGCTATGTGGGCGACCCCGAGGAGATGCTGGCCCGTTGCATGCCGCTGCTCGCCGACCCCGACCGGATGCGGGGCATCGGCCACGCGGCACTCGATGTGCTGCGCGCCGAACCGCGGACCGACCCCGACCGGATCGCCGCCATCGGCTACGGCACCGGGGGAGCGATCGCGCTGGAACTCGGGCGCGACGGGGTCGACCTGCGGGCGATCGGCACGGTCAACGCGCTGACCACGGGCCGACCGGGCGAGGCCGAGCGCATTCGCTGCCCGGTGTGGGCCGGGGTCGGCTCGGAGGACCCGATCATGCCGCCCGCGCAACGGGACGCCTTCACCGCCGAGATGCAGGCCGCGGGCGTCGACTGGCGCCTCGTGGTCTACGGCGGGGCCCTGCACGCCTTCCACCACCCGACGGTCGACCACCCCACGGTCCCCGGCGTCGGCCACCACCCGCTCCACGCGCAGCGGGCCTGGCGCGACATCGTCGGCCTGCTCGCCGAGTGCCTGCCCGTGACGGAGTGACGGAGGGACGGAGGGAGAAGGACCCGGAGACTGAGCACCCGCCGGGGGCGTGATCAGGTCTGGGCCATGTCCACGAAGCGCGAGTAGTGCCCCTGGAAGGCGACCGTGATCGTGGCCGTCGGACCGTTACGGTGCTTGGCCACGATCAGGTCGGCCTCGCCCGCGCGCGGCGACTCTTTCTCGTACGCGTCCTCCCGGTGCAGCAGGATGACCATGTCGGCGTCCTGCTCGATGGAACCACTCTCACGCAGGTCGGAGACCATGGGCTTCTTGTCCGTGCGCTGCTCGGGACCACGGTTGAGCTGCGAGAGCGCGATGACCGGGAGCTCCAGCTCCTTGGCCAGCAGCTTGAGGTTTCGCGACATGTCCGAGACCTCCTGCTGACGGCTCTCGGGGCGCCGGGCGCCGCCGGACTGCATCAGCTGCAGATAGTCGATGACCACCAGCCGCAGATCGTTGCGCTGCTTGAGGCGGCGGCACTTGGCGCGGATCTCCATCATCGACAGGTTCGGGGAGTCGTCGATGTAGAGGGGGGCGGCGGAGACATCGGGCATCCGGCGGGCCAGCCGCGTCCAGTCCTCGTCCGTCATGCTCCCGGACCGCATGTGGTGCAGCGCCACCCGGGCCTCGGCGGACAGCAGTCGCATGGCGATCTCGTTGCGTCCCATCTCGAGCGAGAAGATGACGCTGGGCAGGTTGTTCTTGATCGAGCAGGCCCGCGCGAAGTCCAGGGCGAGGGTGGACTTGCCCATCGCGGGGCGGGCGGCGATGACGATCATCTGGCCGGGGTGCAGCCCGTTGGTCAGGGCGTCCAGGTCGGTGAAGCCGGTGGGCACGCCGGACATCTGGCCGCTGCGCGAGCCGATGGCCTCGATCTCGTCGAGCGCGCCCTCCATGATGTCGCCGAGCGGCAGATAGTCCTCGCTGGTGCGCTGCTCGGTGACGGCGTAGATCTCCGCCTGGGCGTTGTTGACGATCTCATCCACATCGCCGTCGGCCGCGTATCCCATCTGGGTGATGCGGGTGCCGGCCTCGACCAGGCGGCGCAGCACCGCGCGCTCATGGACGATCTCGGCGTAGTACTCGGCGTTGGCGGCGGTGGGGACCGACTGGACGAGGGTGTGGAGATACGAGGCGCCGCCGACGCGGGCGATCTCCCCGCGCTTGGTGAGCTCGGCGGCGACGGTGATCGGATCGGCCGGCTCCCCCTTGGCGTACAGGTCGAGGATGGCCTGGTAGACCGTCTCATGGGCGGGTCGGTAGAAGTCGTTGCCCTTGAGGACCTCGACGACGTCGGCGATGGCGTCCTTGGACAGCAGCATGCCGCCCAGCACCGACTGCTCGGCATCCAGGTCCTGGGGCGGCACCCGCTCGAAGCCCGCTCCGCCGGTCTCCTCCCAGGCCCCCGACTCACGCCCGCGCTCATGCTGCTCGTCGCGGCCGCGTCCGCCTTCGCCGCGGCGGAACCGGGGGGAGGGGAACCGGTCGACCGGGCCGGAGTCCGCCCAGGGGTCGTCCATGGGCTCGGGCATGCTCACCCCGCCACCTCCTCCCGTCCGCGGTGCGGACCTCGCCGCGCGTCTCTTTCTTACGCCACGGCTATGACAAACAGGGCGCCCGACTTCCGGTTCCGACGCGGCGGATTCGAGGGGAATCGAGGCCGGAACGGGCGGCGGGCGCCGGACCACGGTAGGCCCGTCTCCCCCCTCAGCCAACTTGGTTATCCACAGGGCTTGTGGATGATGGAGGCCAACCTGTGGAGAAGTCCCGCGATCCTGTGCACGGGGCGGGGGACAGTGCTGTGGACAAACACACAATCACCCCAGCCTTATGCCCCTGACCTGCGGCTTCTTCATCCAGGGGCTGTGCAGGAGAAAAACTTCGGCACCTGGATCAAGATCGCGACAAACGACGCAGAGGAGAGCGTCCCGTACCATCACATGTAAGGGATGCAAGCCAGTTGTGTCTCTTACCTGTGGAAGATTAGATTGCCCCCATGACTCTGGCCCCCGCGACCGAGCGGAACACCGCCCGGCGACACGATCGCGAGATCGTCGCGCTCGCCCTCCCCGCCTTCGGCGCACTGGTGGCGGAACCCCTCTTCGTCATGGCCGACAGCGCCGTCGTCGGCCATCTCGGCACCCCTCAGCTCGCCGGGCTCGGCGTCGCCGCCGCACTGCTCACCACCGCCGTCAACATCTTCGTCTTCCTCGCCTACGCCACCACGGCCGCCGTGGCCCGCCGGGTCGGCGCGGGCGACCTGGCCGGGGCGCTCCGCCAGGGGCTGGACGGCATCTGGCTCGCCCTCCTCCTCGGCGGCGCCGTCATCGCCGTCACCCTGCCCGCCGCCCCCGGGCTCATCGACCTCTTCGGCGCCTCGGACACCGCGGCCCCGCACGCCGTCACATATCTGCGCATCAGTTCGCTCGGCATCCCCGCGATGCTCATCGTGCTCGCCGCCACCGGCGTACTCCGCGGCCTCCAGGACACCCGGACCCCGCTGTACGTCGCCATCGGCGGCTTCGCCGCCAACGCCGCGCTGAACGCGGCCCTGGTCTACGGCGCCGGACTCGGCATCGCGGGCTCCGCCTGGGGCACGGTCATCGCCCAGTGCGCCATGGCCGCGGTCTATCTCACCGTCGTCGTACGAGGCGCCAGACGCCACGGCGCCACGCTGCGCCCCGACCCGGCCGGGATCCGGGCCTGCGCCCACGCCGGGGTGCCGCTGCTGGTCCGCACGCTGGCCCTGCGCACCGTCATGGTGATCGCGACCGCGGTGGCGGCCCGCCTCGGCGACGACGAGATCGCCGGCCACCAGATCGTTCTGTCCCTGTGGAACCTGCTGGCCTTCGCCCTGGACGCGATCGCCATCGCGGGCCAGGCGATCATCGGGAGATATCTGGGCGCGGGCGACGCCGAGGGGGCCCGCGCCGCCTGTCGCCGCATGGTCCAGTGGGGCATCGCCTCCGGGGTGGTGCTCGGCCTGCTGGTCGTCGCGGCCCGTCCGCTGTTCATCCCTCTGTTCACCTCGGACGCGGCGGTACGGGACACCCTGCTGCCCGCCCTGCTGGTGACGGCCGCCATCCAGCCGGTGGCCGGTGTCGTCTTCGTCCTGGACGGGGTGCTGATGGGCGCGGGCGACGGCGGCTATCTGGCCTGGGCGATGATCGTCACGCTCGCGGTCTTCGCCCCGGTCGCGATGCTGGTCCCCTCGCTCGGCGGCGGGCTGACGACCCTGTGGTGGACCATGGCGCTGATGATGACGGTCCGGCTGGCCACCCTGTGGCTGCGCGCCCGCTCGGGCCGCTGGCTCGTCACCGGCGCGGTGCGCGCCTGACCCCCGAACACACCTGAGGGCCGCGACCCCGGCGTGGGTCGCGGCCCTCAGTCATGTCGTGCAGGTCGTGCCGACGTGTCGTGCCGAAGGCAGCGATCAGGCGGCGATGACCTCGACGCCCACCTTGGCGGCAACCTCGGCGTGCAGACGCACCGACACCTGGTGCGCGCCCAGGGTCTTGATCGGGGCGGCCACCTCGATGCGGCGCTTGTCCACCTCCGGGCCACCCGCGTCCTTGATCGCCGAGGCGATGTCGGCCGGGGTGACGGAGCCGAACAGACGGCCGGCGTCGCCGGCGCGGGTCTTCAGCCGCACCTTGACGCCCTCGAGCTGCGCCTTGACCTCGTTGGCCTGCTCGATCGTGGCGATCTCGCGGATGCGACGACCGCGGCGGATCTGCTCGACGTCCTTCTCGCCGCCCTTGGTCCAGCGGATCGCCAGACCACGCGGAACCAGGTAGTTACGGGCGTAACCGTCCTTGACGTCCACGACGTCACCGGCGGTGCCGAGGCCGGAGACCTCGTGGGTGAGGATGATCTTCATGAATCGGTCACCCTTCCCTTATCGCGCGGTGGAGGTGTAGGGCAGCAGCGCCATCTCACGGCTGTTCTTCACGGCCGTGGCGACGTCACGCTGGTGCTGGGTGCAGTTGCCGGTGACCCGGCGGGCACGGATCTTGCCGCGGTCGGAAATGAACTTCCGCAGCAGGTTCGTGTCCTTGTAGTCGACGTAGGAGATCTTCTCCTTACAGAACACGCAAACCTTCTTCTTAGGCTTGCGAGCAGGCGGCTTCGCCATTGTCTCTCTCCAGTGTGATCAAGAAGTTTGTGCTGGTCGCCCTGACCAGACCGGGCGCTGTTTCACGTGAAACAGCGCATCCGGCTAGAAGGGCGGCTCGTCCGAGTAGCCGCCGGAGTTGCCGGAGCCGCCGCCCCAGCCACCGCCGCCGCCCTGACCGCCGGCCGGGGCGCTGCTCGCCCACGGGTCGTCGGCCGGAGCGCCGCCCTGCTGGCCGCCGCCGGGGCCGCCGCCCCAGCCGCCGCCACCCTGACCGCCGCCCTGGCCACCGCCGTATCCGCCCTGGCCGCCGCGGCCGGCGGTCTTGGTGACCTTCGCCGTGGCGTTGCGCAGGCTGGCACCGACCTCGTCGACGTCCAGCTCATAGACCGTGCGCTTGACCCCCTCGCGGTCCTCGTAGGACCGCTGCTTCAGCCGGCCCTGCACGATGACGCGCATGCCGCGCTGGAGCGACTCGGCGACGTTCTCCGCGGCCTGCCGCCACACCGAGCACGTGAGGAAGAGGCTCTCGCCGTCCTTCCACTCGTTGGTCTGCCGGTCGAAGGTACGGGGAGTGGACGCGACACGGAACTTCGCGACCGCCGCACCGGACGGGGTGAAGCGCAGCTCGGGGTCGTCGACGAGATTGCCGACGACCGTGATGACGGTCTCGCCTGCCATTGGGGGAACCTCTCGGCGGGTACTGCTGGGCTGCTTGCTACTCGTTGCGATTCGGCCCGATGACCGCTGAGCGCTTACGCGGTCAGTGGGTCTCGGGACGGAGGACCTTGGTCCGGAGGACCGACTCGTTCAGGTTCAGCTGGCGGTCGAGCTCCTTGACGACCGCGGGCTCGGCCTGCAGGTCGATGACCGAGTAGATGCCCTCGGGCTTCTTCTTGATCTCGTACGAGAGACGACGACGGCCCCAGGTGTCGACCTTCTCCACCTTGCCGTTGCCCTCGCGGACGACGGAAAGGAAGTTCTCGATCAGCGGGGAGACAGCGCGCTCCTCGAGATCGGGGTCGAGGATGACCATCACCTCGTAGTGACGCATGTGGAACCCACCTCCTTTGGACTCAGCGGCCACGGTCGATCCGTGGCAGGAGGGTCGTGATGCGTACCGCACCGGTGTCTGAGCAGACACCACTGCGGACGGTACACACTACCCGCCGACTGCCGCCGGGTTGAAATCCGGGCGTCTCTCGCCGCAATCTGTACACATCGGGTGTGAGCGGCGTTACAGTTTCGCCGCTTTGCCATATGTGCTCTCCCCGGAGGTACCCCATGGCACAGGCAGCACGACCGCACCGCGGCCTCCTCTCCTTCCTCGACACCGACGGCAAGGCGCATCCCGTCGAGAACCGCTTCGCCGCGGCGACCCTGCTGATCGGCGTCATCGCCTTCATCACCGCCCATTTCCCCGGCCTGCACCTGGTCAGCTCGTGGACGGGCCTGGTGGGCATCGTCACCGGCCTGTGGGGACAGCTGATCTCCGCGACCACCGGTGAGCGCTTCCTGCTGATCATCGGGCTCGGCGCGGCCGGCGTCGGCTTCTATCTCGGCATGGCGCACGGCGGCCTGTTCGGCGGCGTCCTGGGCTGAACTCCGGCCCGGCCCATTGCCCCCGGGCCCAAACGGGGCATGTCCTTGGCGCAGTAGGCTTCGGCGCGAGAGCCGGAGCCCCGACCATGGGGACAAACCTGCCGAGGAGCGCCCCGCATGAGCCTGACCCTGAGGACGATCAGCCGAGAGCAGCATCTGGCGTACATCCAGAGCCTGCCCGCGGCCAGCCACATGCAGGTCCCGGCATGGGCGGACGTCAAGAAGGAGTGGCGCTCGGAGAGCCTCGGCTGGTTCGACGCGACCGGCCAGCTGGTCGGCGTGGGCCTCGTCCTCTACCGGCAGCTCCCCAAGATCAAGCGCTATCTCGCGTACCTCCCCGAGGGCCCGGTCATCAACTGGTACTCGCCCCACCTCGAGGACTGGCTGCGCCCGATGCTCGCGCACCTCAAGCAGCAGGGCGCCTTCTCCGTGAAGATGGGCCCGCCGGTCATCATCCGCCGCTGGGACGCCGCCGCGATCAAGGCCGGCATCCAGAACCCGGATGTGAAGCGGCTGCGCGACATCGAGGCGACCTTCATCGAGCCACGCGCCTTCGAGGTCGCCGACCGGCTGCGCCGCATGGGCTGGCAGCAGGGCGAGGACGGCGGGGCCGGCTTCGGCGACGTCCAGCCGCGGTACGTCTTCCAGGTGCCCCTGGAGAACCGCTCGCTGGAGGACGTCCACAAGGGCTTCAACCAGCTGTGGCGGCGCAACATCAAGAAGGCCGAGAAGGCCGGCGTCGAGGTCGTCCAGGGCCAGTACGAGCACCTGGCCGAGTGGCAGCGGCTGTACGAGATCACCGCGGAGCGCGACCACTTCCGGCCCCGCCCGCTCAGCTACTTCCAGCGGATGTGGCAGGCCCTCAACACCGAGGACCCCAACCGGATGCGGCTGTACTTCGCCATCCACGAGGGCGAGGCCGTCGCCGCCGCCACCATGCTGATCGTCGGCGGCCACGTCTGGTACTCCTACGGCGCCTCCGCCAACCACAAGCGCGAGGTCAGGCCCTCGAACGCGATGCAGTGGCGGATGCTGCGCGACGCCTACGCGCTCGGCGCGACCGTCTACGACCTGCGGGGCATCAGCGACTCGCTGGACGAGAACGACCACCTCTTCGGCCTCATCCAGTTCAAGGTGGGCACCGGCGGCCAGGCCGCCGAATACCTCGGCGAGTGGGACTTCCCCCTCAACAAGCTGCTGCACAAGGCGCTGGACATCTACATGTCCCGCCGCTGACTTCCCCGAATTCTTGACTCTCCACCTACGCTGCATACCTTCAATACACCGCGGCAACGAGAAAGGTTCCGGGACCGGCCAATGGCGCTCACCCTCTATGTCGACACCGCGCGCTGGCGGGCACACCAGCAGTTGGTGATTCAGCAGTTCCCCGGCATAGTCCCGGTCTGCAAGGGCAACGGCTACGGCTTCGGCCACGAGCGGCTGGCCGAGGAGGCCGCCCGCATCGGAGCCGACATCCTGGCGGTGGGGACCACCTACGAGGCCGCCCGGATGAAGGACTTCTTCAGCGGTGACCTGCTGGTGCTCACCCCCTTCCGCCGGGGCGAGGAACCCGTGCCGCTGCCGGACCGGGTGATCCGCTCGGTGTCGTCGGTCGACGGTGTGTACGGCCTGGTGAACGCGCGCGTGGTCATCGAGGTCATGAGCAGCATGAAGCGCCACGGCGTCGCCGAGGAGGACCTCCCCAAGCTGCACGCCGCGATAGAGAACGTCCGGCTGGAGGGCTTCGCCATCCACCTCCCCCTGGACCGCACCGACGGGCTGGACGCGGTCGAGGAGGTCATCGCCTGGATGGACCGGCTGCGCGCCGCCCGGCTGCCGCTGCACACGATGTTCGTCAGCCACCTCAAGTCCGAGGAGCTGGCCCGCCTGCAGCAGCAGTTCCCGCAGACCCGGTTCCGCGCGCGCATCGGCACCCGGCTGTGGCTGGGGGACCACGACGCGACCCAGTACCGGGGCTCGGTGCTCGATGTCACCCGGGTCGCCAAGGGCGACCGCTTCGGCTACCGCCAGCAGAAGGCCGCCTCCGACGGCCATCTGGTGGTCGTGGCCGGCGGCACCTCCCACGGCGTCGGCCTGGAGGCCCCCAAGGCCCTGCACGGTGTGATGCCGCGCGCCAAGGGCGTCGCCCGCGCCGGGCTCGCGACCGTCAACCGCAACCTGTCGCCGTTCGTCTGGGCGGGCAAGCAGCGCTGGTTCGCCGAGCCGCCGCACATGCAGGTGTCCATCCTGTTCGTGCCGGGCGACGTCGCGCCCCCGCAGGTGGGCGACGAGCTGGTGGCCCATCTGCGGCACACCACGACGCAGTTCGACCGGCTGGTCGACCGCTGAGTCACCGGGCCGGAAAGGGCCCGAGGCCGCGACCTTCCGGATCCGGTGGTCGCGGCCTCGGGCCCTTCGCCGTTATCGGGCGCCGGCGGAAGCTCACTCGGGTCTGACGCCCCACTCCACCCGCGCCGTCCCTTCGTACGCCGCCGCGCGCCGCGCCTCGCCCAGGACGAACGCGTCGGGGGCCCGGTCCAGCACGCCGCCCGACGGGTCGTCCGAGCCGTCCCGGCGCACCACGTCCCGCTCGGGCATCAGCACGTCCCGCAGGACCAGCGCGCACAGGTACAGCGTCCCCAGCACATGGACGATCACCGCCAGCTGGTACCCCTCCGGCGGCAGCCCGCGGTGCTTGTCACCGCTGCCCGTGTACGCGAGATACATCCAGATGCCGAGGAAATACATCACCTCGCACGCCTGCCACACCAGGAAGTCGCGCCACCGCGGCCGGGCCAGGGCCGCCAGCGGGATCAACCACAGCACGTACTGCGGCGAGTACACCTTGTTGGTGACCACGAAGGCGGCGACGAGCAGGAAGGCGATCTGCGCCAGGCGGGGGCGCCGCGGCGCGCACAGGACGAGCGCGGCGATGCCGGCGCAGGCCAGCAGCATCAGCAGCGTGGCGTACGTGTTGACGTTGTCGAGGGGGTCGCCGCTGCGCTGGGAGACCACCAGCCACAGGGAGCCGAAGTCGACGGGCCGGTCCCTGCTGAAGGTGTAGAAGGCGAGCCAGCCCTCGCGGAGGTGGAGACCCCCGCGGCTGCTGATCATGACCGGCACGTTCACCACCAGCCAGGCCGCCAGCGCCCCGCCCAGCGCCGTCCCGAAGGCGCGCAGCCGGCCGGCCCGCAGACACAGCACCAGCAGCGCGCCGAGCAGCAGCACCGGATAGAACTTCGCTGCCGTCGCGAGACCCAGCAGGACCCCGGCCGCCAGCGGGCGGCTGCGCGACCACATCAGTATCCCGGCGGACGTGAGCGCGACCGCGAAGAGATCCCAGTTCACGGTCGCGGTCAGGGCCAGGGCGGGGGCGAGGGCGACGAGCAGGGCGTCCCAGGGGCGGCGGCGGTGCGTACGCGAGACACAGACGGCGATGACGACGGCGCAGACCATCAGCATGCCCGCGTTGACCATCCAGTAGATCTGCTCCTGGTGCTGGACCGACCCGCTGTGCGGGGTGAGCCGGGAGGCGACCTCCATGAACAGACCGGTGAGGACCGGATACTCCAGGTAGTCCATTCCGTCCGCGGCGCCCGGTATGCGGTGGAAGTACGGAACGACGTTCTCCGCGAATCCGCGGCCCGCGTACAGGTGCGGGATGTCCGAGTAGCAGGCGTGGGTGTACTGGGCGGTGGCGCCGTAGAACCAGCCGCCGTTGTAGCAGGGCACCTTCTGCACCATGCCCAGCGCGAACATCCCGATGACGACGAGCGCGATGATCCGCACCGGTGTCCACCAGCTCGTCCCGAGCAGCGCACGGCGCCCGGCGGGCCCGCCGATCAGCTCGCTGCCGGCCGCGGCCACCGCGTCCTCGGCGGTCGGCCGTACGGGCTCGGCCTCTCGGTTGCTGCGTCGCACGCTCGTCATGGCCCCATCCTGCCGTACGAGCGGGGCAGGGGCCGTGAGGCCCGCCCCAGGGCCCCGGACGGCCGTCGGAGGGGCTGGGAGGCCCATGAGGCGGGAAAGGCGCCGTGCGGGGCCCACAAGCACCGAGAACGGCGGCGGCCGCGCCGGAGCGGGTGACGCTCCGGCGCGGCCGCCGTGAGGGGGAGGGCGGGGCGCTCGCCGACGGGCTCCGCAGCCCGGGCTAGCCGTTGCCCCCGAACCAGCCGCCGCCGTCGGCCGGCTGCTCCGTGGTCGGCGTACTGGTGCCGCCGCCTGGGCCGCCTCCCCCGTTGCCGTTGCCTCCTCCGTTGCCGTTGCCCCCGCCGTCGTTACCGCCGTTGCCCCCGCCGTTGTCGTTGCAGTTGATGTCCAGCGGGTCGCAGGTGTCCGTCGAGGACGGGGTGGTGGACGGGGTCTCCGAGGTCGGCGTCTCGGAAGGCGACTCCGAGGTCGGCGTCTCGGTAGGCGTCTTCGAGGGCGGCGTGGAAGGCGGCTGGGTGGTCGGGCTCGCGCCGTCCCCGAAGATCTCCTTGCCGATGGGGCCGGGCTTCGGGAAGTCCTTGACCTCCTTGTCCTTCATCGCCGCGCGCATGTAGTCGGCCCAGATCTCGGCCGGGAACGAGGCTCCGTGGATCGACGCGTTCGGTCGACCGGTGCCGACGCCGCGCATGGAGAGGAACTCCTGCTTCTTGGCCTTGTCGTCGACCCGCCACATGCCGATCGCCGTGGACAGCTGCGGGGTGTAGCCGGAGAACCAGGCCGACTTGTTCTCATCGGTGGTACCGGTCTTGCCCGCGGCGGGACGGCCGATCTGCGCCGAGGTTCCGGTGCCGTGCTCCACCACGTTCTTCAGGACGTCGGTGACGTTGTCCGCCACGGCCGCGTCGAACGCCTGCCTGAGCTTGGCGTCGTGCTTGTGGTCGTATTTGGTCTCGCCCTTCCGCTCCACCGTCTCGACCGAGTAGGGGTCGGCCTGCTTGCCGCTGGCCGCGAAGGTCGCGTAAGCCCCGGCGAGCCGGATGGCACTGGGCGCGGAGGTGCCCAGAGAGAACGTCGGGGTGATGGATGCCATCTGGTCCTTGCTGAGGCCCGCGTCGATCGCCGCCTGCTGCACCTTTTCCAAGCCGACGTCCATGCCGAGTTGGATGTACGGGGTGTTCACCGAGAACTGCATCGCGGTACGGAGGGTGATCTTGCCCCGGTTCTCGTCACCGTCGTTCCGCTGGTGCCATTCCTTGCCGTCCTTGTCGTGCCAGACGGCCCCCTTGTAGTCCCGCAGCGTCAGTTTGTTGTCGCCGTTGTAGACGCTCTTGGGGGAGACGCGGGTGCGCATCGAGGCGGGCTGGTCGGGGGGACCGGTCTTGTCGAGGACACCGTCCCTCATGGCGGCGGCCAGCACGAAGGGCTTGAAGGTCGAGCCCACCTGGACACCGGTGTAGTCGGCGTTGTTCCGGTAGTGCTCCAGGGCGTTCTTACCGCCGTAGATGGCGACGATCTTGCCCGTCCTGGGTTCCACCGAGGCGCCGCCGAACTGCACGTACTTGTCATACTTAGGCCGCAGTTTCGGGTTGATGTTCTCCTTGCTCACCTTCTTGACGGCCGCCTCGAGCTGGTTCATCTTCTCCCGGTCGAAGGTGGTCCGGATCTGGTAGCCACCCCTGTCCAGCATCGCCTTGGTGATGTTGGTGTGCGCGATGATGTAGTTGTCGGCGAGATCGGTGAGGTAGCCGATCTGACCTTCCTTGTTCGTCGCGATCTTCGGCTCCCGGGGCGCCGGGAAGCCCTTGTCGATCTGCTGCTGGCTCTTGGCCTTGGACATCCTCCCCACCTCGGCCTCACGCTTGAGGATCCACGCCCAGCGCAGCTTCGCCCGCTTGGTGTTCGCCGTCCTGCTGGCGGCGGCACCGTAGCCCCCTGCCGGGTCGTAGAGGTTGGGGCCGTTGAGGGTCGCGGCGAGGAAGGCGCTCTGGCTCGCGTCCAGGTCCTTGCAGTCCTTGTCGTAGTACGCGCGGGCCGCCGCCTGACAGCCGTAGGCGCCACGCCCGTAGTACGCGGTGTTCAGATAGCCGGCGAGGATCTCGCCCTTGCTCTTGGTCGCGCCGACCTTTATGGAGATGAACAACTCCTTGACCTTGCGCGTGACCGTCTGCGACTGGTCGAGGTAGGTGTTCTTCACGAACTGCTGGGTGATGGTGGAACCGCTCTGCGTCGCCCCGCCCTTGGCCATGTTCACGACGGCGCGTGCGATACCCATCGGGTCGACGCCCGGGTCGTCGTAGAAGCTGGCGTTCTCCGCGGAGATCACCGCGTTCTGCATTTCCTTGGGGATCTCGCTCAGCGGCACGATCTGGCGGTTGTATTCACCCTTGCCGGAGACCACCATCTGCTTGCCGTCGGCCCAGTAGTAGACGTTCTTCTCGACCTGGGAGGCGGCCTGCGCGGTGGGCACCTCCACCAGCCACAGCCCGATGCCCACGGCGCCGACGAGCATCGCGAAGAAGAAGAGGAAGGTCCCGGTCACCAGCTTCCAGGACGGGACCCAACGCCGGAAGCCGGCCTTGCCGGCGCGCGGGTAGTCGATGAAGCGCTTCTTTTTGGGTCGGCCGTCACCGCCCCCGCCACGCCCCCGGCCACCGCCGGCGGCACGCCGACCGCCGCCGTGGCCCCCGCGGCCCGCGCCCCCGGCGTCGGGATCGGCGCCTCGTCGGCGACTGCCGCCGCGCTGTGCGGCGCGCCGGGCTTCGGCCCGGCCGCCGTAGGGACGCTCCTCCCCGTGCGGGGCGGATTCCGACCCGGTGGTGCTTCGCGGCTGGGCCGCGCGGCGTCCTGAAGACTGCTGCGCGGCGCGCCGGGCCGCTGCTCGTCCGCCGCCCTGTGACTGTGGCGGCTTGCGACGGTGCTCGCTCATGGAACGACTACTCCTCGGGCAGGCGCTATCGCCTGAAAGCGGCAGGTGGCTTTCGGTCCCCCCGATGTGCGCGCGGGCCGCTGGTGGGTACCGGGCGCACTGCATCCAGGACGAGGACGCCTGACGGCCTCGCTTGGTTCCCAGTGCTGTGCATGGCGAACAGAGTACGCACGGTCAAAACCCGCCCAGTCATGATCTTCACTCCATAACAGTCAGTTCGCGTCCCGCGAATTGATGATGTGACGCCGTTCACCATGGCCCCCCTTGTCCCATCAGGATCACGGTTCTATCGTCTGGATGTATCGAGCCGATACATCAGCTCGGCATAAGGACCCAGGAGACAGGGGAGGCGGCGTATGGGAAGACGCTCGGGCATCCTTGAGTTCGCCGTCCTGGGCCTGCTCCGCGAGTCCCCGATGCACGGCTATGAGCTGCGGAAACGCCTCAACACCTCGCTAGGGGTGTTCCGTGCGTTCAGCTACGGCAGCCTCTACCCCTGCCTCAAGACGCTGGTCGCCAACGGCTGGCTGATCGAGGAACCCGGCAGCGCCCCCGAGGAAGCTCTCGCGGCGACGCTCGCCGGCCGCCGGGCGAAGATCGTCTACAGATTGACGGCGGAAGGGAAGGAGCGCTTCGAGGAGTTGCTCGCCCACACCGGCCCGGACGCGTGGGAGGACGAGCACTTCGGCGTGCGCTTCGCCTTCTTCGGGCAGACGTCGCGGGATGTGCGGATGCGGGTGCTGGAGGGGCGTCGCAGCCGCCTCGAGGAGCGCCTGGAGAAGATGCGCGCTTCTCTCGCCCGCACCCGTGAGCGGCTCGACGACTACACCCTCGAGCTGCAGCGGCACGGCATGGAGTCGGTGGAACGTGAAGTCCGCTGGCTCAACGAGCTGATTGAGAGCGAGCGGGCCGGGCGCGACCAGCGCGGCGGCCCCGCGGACCAGGATCGGCCGCAGGAGCAGGAGCAGGGCCGGTCCCCCGAGCGGGACCAGTCCCCACCGCAGGACCAGTCAGGAGATACGGACGGCCTGCCCCGGCACCGGGGTGGTTCCCGGCCGGATCCGTCCGATGACACCGCCAAGTGAAGCCCCGCACCCGCAGGGCTTCGTCGAGTACACACAGGGAGCAACCGGAATGGGTTCGGTTCGCGTAGCCATCGTCGGCGTGGGCAACTGCGCCGCCTCGCTGGTGCAGGGCGTCGAGTACTACAAGGACGCCGACCCCGGCACCCGCGTGCCGGGTCTGATGCACGTGCAGTTCGGCGACTACCACGTGCGGGACGTGGAGTTCGTGGCCGCGTTCGACGTGGACGCCAAGAAGGTCGGCCTCGACCTCGCCGACGCGATCGGCGCCAGCGAGAACAACACCATCAAGATCTGCGACGTGCCCTCGACCGGCGTCACGGTCCAGCGCGGCCACACCCTCGACGGCCTGGGCAAGTACTACCGCCAGACGATCGACGAGTCCGAGGAGACCCCGGTCGACGTCGTCCAGGTCCTCAAGGACAAGCAGGTCGACGTCCTGGTCTGCTACCTCCCCGTGGGTTCCG
This sequence comes from Streptomyces sparsogenes, assembly GCF_001704635.1. Classification (GTDB taxonomy): domain Bacteria; phylum Actinomycetota; class Actinomycetes; order Streptomycetales; family Streptomycetaceae; genus Streptomyces; species Streptomyces sparsogenes. Next base: position 15,119 of record NZ_MAXF01000061.1, read on the forward strand.
AGGACGCCGCCAAGTTCTACGCCCAGTGCGCCATCGACGCCAAGGTCGCCTTCGTCAACGCGCTCCCGGTCTTCATCGCCGGCACCAAGGAGTGGGCGGACAAGTTCACCGAGGCCGGGGTGCCGATCGTCGGTGACGACATCAAGTCGCAGGTCGGTGCCACGATCACGCACCGCGTGCTGACGAAGCTGTTCGAGGACCGCGGTGTGGTCCTGGACCGCACCATGCAGCTGAACGTCGGCGGCAACATGGACTTCAAGAACATGCTCGAGCGTGAGCGCCTGGAGTCCAAGAAGATCTCCAAGACCCAGGCCGTCACCTCCCAGATCACCGACCGTGAGCTGGGCGAGGACAACGTCCACATCGGCCCGTCGGACTTCGTGGCCTGGCTGGACGACCGCAAGTGGGCCTACGTCCGGCTGGAGGGCCGCGCGTTCGGTGACGTCCCGCTGAACCTGGAGTACAAGCTCGAGGTGTGGGACTCCCCGAACTCGGCGGGCGTCATCATCGACGCGCTGCGCGCCGCGAAGATCGCCAAGGACCGCGGCATCGGCGGCCCGATCCTCTCCGCCTCCTCGTACTTCATGAAGTCGCCGCCGGTCCAGTACTTCGACGACGAGGCGCGGGTGAACGTGGAGAAGTTCATCCGGGGTGAAGTCGAGCGCTAGCGAGACACAGCGCTGCGCGCTAGCGAGACACAACGCTTAGCGAGACACAACGCTGCGCGCTAGCTGGACACGGCGCTACGCCGGGCGCCGCAGAGCACGGCTTGATCACGGGCCTCCGGGGTAATCCCCCTGGAGGCCCGTGTCGTGTGTGAGGCTGACGCCATGCCCGTTGTGCGTGATCTGCGCGTACTGCTCCAGCTGCGCGACTTCCGCCGCCTCCTGGCCGTTCGCCTGCTGTCCCAGTCGGCCGACGGCGTCTACCAGGTCGCGCTGGCCGCCCATGTGGTCTTCTCCCCGGAGAAGGAGACCTCGGCCGCAGCGATCGCCTCCGCCATGGCGGTCCTGCTGCTCCCCTACTCCCTGCTGGGCCCCTTCGCCGGGGTCCTGCTCGACCGGTGGCGCCGCCGCCAGGTCCTGCTCCACGGCAACGCCCTGCGCTGCGGACTGGCGGCGGGAACCGCGGTTCTGATCCTCGCGCAAGTTCCCGACTGGATCTTCTATGTCTCCGCCCTGTCGGTGACGGGCGTCAACCGCTTCGTCCTGGCCGGCCTCTCCGCCTCGCTGCCGCGGGTGGTCGACACCCAGGAGCGCTTGGTCATGGCCAACTCCCTGTCCCCGACGGCGGGAACGCTCGCGGCCACCGTCGGCGGCGCCCTGGCCCTCGTCCTGCGCATCGCGGTCCCGGACGGCTCCTCGTCCGACGCCGTCGTGGTCCTGACGGGTTCGGCGCTCTATCTCGGCGCCGCGACCGCGGCGCTGAGGATGCCACCCGGACTGCTGGGGCCCGAGCCCTCGGCGCTCCAACCCCACCTTCGCGCGGCCGTGTTGAGCACCGTGCGCGGCCTGACCGCGGGGCTGCGTCATCTGTGGGAGCGCCGGGCTCCCACGGTGGCTCTCGCGGCTATGACATCGATGCGCTTCTGCTACGGCGCGCTGACGGTGATGGTGTTGATGCTCTGCCGGTATGCGTGGGCCCGAACCGAGTCGGAGGGTCTGGCGCTCCTCGGACTCGCCGTGGCCGTCTCGGGCGCGGGCTTCTTCGCGGCGGCGGTGGTCACCCCGGGGGCGGTGGCCCGGCTGAGCCCCGCAACCCACCCGGACGGCCGGCTCCGCTGGATCGTGGTGTGTACGGCGGCCGCGACCGTGCTGGTGCCGGGGCTGGGGCTGTTCTTCGAGCCCGCTCCGATGCTCGCCGCCGCCTTCGTTCTCGGCCTCGTCACCCAGGGCGCCAAGATCGCCACCGACACCGTGGTGCAGTCCTCGATCGCCGATGACTTCCGCGGCCGGATCTTCTCCCTGTACGACGTGCTCTTCAACGTGGCCTTCGTAGCGGGAGCCGCGGTCGCGGCACTGGCCCTGCCCCCCGATGGCCGCTCGGCCGTCCTGGTGATCCTGGTGGCCGCGCTCTACGCGGCGACCGCCGTCGTCGTCTTGTTTCACGTGAAACATGGTCCGCGCGAGACCGCTCGGTCCGATGTTTCACGTGAAACCTGAGACGTCAGTCCTGAGGCTGCGCCGCCCACCACTCATGGAGGGCCGCGACGGCGGCCTCCCGCTCCATGGGGCCGTGCTCGAGCCGCAGTTCCAGGAGGTGCTTGTACGCCTTGCCGACCTTCGGGCCCGGCCCGATCCCGAGAATCTTCATGATCTCGTTGCCGTCCAGGTCCGGCCGGATCGCGTCCAGCTCCTCCTGCTCCTGCAGCCGGGCGATGCGCTCCTCCAGCCCGTCGTACGCACGCGACAGAGCGCCGGCCTTCTTCTTGTTCCGCGTGGTGCAGTCCGAGCGGGTCAGCTTGTGCAGCCGCTCCAGCAGCGGGCCCGCATCCCGTACGTAGCGCCGCACCGCCGAGTCCGTCCACTCGCCGGTGCCGTAGCCGTGGAAGCGCAGATGCAGCTCGACCAGGCGCGAGACGTCCTTGACCAGTTCATTGGAGTACTTGAGCTTGGTCATCCGCGACTTGGTCAGCTTGGCGCCCACCACCTCATGGTGGTGGAAGGAGACCCGACCGTCCTTCTCGAACCGGCGCGTCTTGGGCTTCCCGATGTCATGCAGCAGCGCCGCCAGCCGCAGCACCAGGTCGGGTCCGTCCTGTTCCAGGGCGATGGCCTGCTCCAGCACGGTCAGAGTGTGCTCGTACACATCCTTGTGCCGGTGGTGCTCATCACGCTCCAGGCGCAGCGCCGGAAGCTCCGGCAGAACATGCTCGGCGAGGCCGGTGTCGACGAGGAGCCGGAGCCCCTTCACGGGGCGGGCGCCCAGGATGAGCTTGTTGAGCTCGTCCCGTACCCGCTCGGCCGAGACGATCTCGATCCGGCCCGCCATCGCCTTCATCGCGGCGATCACGTCGGGCGCCACATCGAAGTCGAGCTGGGCCGCGAAGCGCGCGGCGCGCATCATCCGCAGCGGATCGTCGGAGAAGGAGTCCTCAGGGGTGCCGGGAGTGCGCAGCACTCGGGCGGCGAGGTCCTCGAGGCCGTGGTGCGGATCGATGAATTCCTTGCGCGGCAGCGCGACGGCCATGGCGTTGACGGTGAAGTCCCGACGGACCAGGTCCTCGTCGATGGAGTCGCCGTAGGAGACCTCGGGCTTCCGTGACGTACGGTCGTACGCCTCCGACCGATAAGTCGTGATTTCGATCTGGAAGCTCTGACTCGCCCCATCTCCGATCCGGCCCTCCTTGCGGCAGCCGACCGTGCCGAAGGCGATGCCGACCTCCCAGACCGCGTCGGCCCAGGGTCGGACGATCTTGAGCACATCGTCCGGCCGCGCGTCCGTGGTGAAGTCCAGATCGTTACCGAGACGGCCCAGCAGCGCGTCCCGTACCGATCCGCCGACCAGGGCAAGGCCGAACCCGGCCGCTTCGAAGCGGCGGGCGAGATCGTCGGCTACGGGAGACACCCGCAGAAGCTCGCCCACGGCGCGGCGCTGCACCTGGCTGAGCTCGTTGGTCGACTGCGGGTGGTGGCTGTCATTGTTGGCGTTCGGCACAACAGAACAGGGTACGTGTCCGCCCGCCCCGGGGCCTCCTCCGCGATCCGACGCATCGAACCGGTGACGATCTTGTGGAGCCCTCCACAGCACTTCGTCACAGCGGGCATCGTTACCATTTCGTGGACGCATTCAGCGGTGACCACTGACGACCACTGACGACGAGGGACGGGCGAGCGCGTGGCCGAGCCGGCAGAGCTCAAGGGGACAACTTCCGCTCGCGCCCGTCGCTGGCTGCGGCGCACCGCGGCACTGCTGACCGCGGCGCCCCTCCTCGCGGGCGTCCTGCAGATCCCGGCGGCTCCCGGCGCCCATGCTCAGCCCGCCCCCACGCAGGCCAAGGCGAGCGGCTCGCGCACCGTCGACGTCTCCGTCGATTCGCTCACGCCCACCACCCCCTCGAAGGACGACACACTCACCGTCCGGGGCACGGTCACCAACCGCGGCGACTCGACGATCAACACCTCCTACGTGGGGCTCCGGGTCGGCCAGTCGATGAACGGCCGCAACGACATCGACACGGTCGCCAAACGGACGGGCTACTCGCCCACCCTCGACGGCACCGAGGTCGCCGAGAAGTACGAGCAGAAGATCGGCAAGCTGCCCGTCGGCATCAGCCGTGACTTCACCCTCTCCATACCGGTGAAGGAGCTGCACCTCGGCGCGAACGGCGTGTACCAGATCGGCGTCTCACTCACCGGACAGACCAAGAGCCGTCCCTGGCCGCAGGTCATGGGCATCCAGCGGACCTTCCTCCCCTGGCAGCAGACCGCCGCCCCCAAGAAGAGCAAGCTCACCTATCTGTGGCCGCTCATCTCCACCACCCACCTCACCGCCCGGACCGGTGCCGATGAGCAGCAGACGCCGATCTTCCAGAACGACGATCTCGCGGCGGAGCTCGCCCCGGGCGGGCGGCTGCAGCAGCTGGTGGCCCTGGGCAAGAACCTGCCCGTCACCTGGGTGATCGACCCCGACCTGCTCGCCACCGTCGAGGCGATGACCAAGCGGTACGAGGTCCAGGGCCAGACGGACGAGGACACGACGGAGGGCCGGGGCCAGGCCGTGGCCATGCAGTGGCTCAACGACCTGGAGCAGGCCGTCCAGGGACACCAGGTGGTGGCCCTGCCCTTCGCCGACCCCGACCTCGCCTCGCTCGCACACCGCGGCAAGAACGTCACGGGCGCCCTCAGCCACCTCCAGAGCGCCACGGCGCTGGCCTCCACGACCGTGGACACCATCCTCCATGTGAAGCCGCGCACGGACTTCGCCTGGCCGGTGAACGGCGCCATCGACTCCTCGATCGTGGACGTCGCCACCTCCGCCGGCGCACACAACATCATCGCCCGCAGCGACAGCCTCCGCGAGACCGGCGACCTGCAGTACACCCCCACCGCCGCCCGTCAGATCGGCGGGGGCAACACGGCGGTGGTCGCGGACGCGCGGCTGTCCACCGCCTTCACGGGCGACATGACGAGGGCGGAGAACGCCACCCTCGCCATCCAGAGGTTCCTCGCCCAGAGCCAGATGCTGACCCTCCAGGCGCCGGACAAGCAGCGCAGCGTCGTCGTGGCCCCGCAGCGGATGCCCACCGCCACCCAGGCGCAGGCCATGGCGGCGGCCCTGGGCGCCCTGTCGGGCCGCTGGACGCAGCCGGCCAGCCTGGGGGAGGCCGCCAAGGCCCAGCCCGACCCGCGCGCCACCCAGCGGGTGCCGGGAGCCCGCTCGTACCCGGCCGCGCTGCGTCGCCAGGAGCTGCCGACCGACGGATTCCGCAAGATCCAGCAGACCCAGTCCACCCTCGACAAGTTCGAGGTGATCCTCACCGCCAAGGGACGCGTGGTCACCCCGTTCGGCACCGCGATCATGCGGGAGATGTCCACCTCGTGGCGCACCGACCCGCGCGGCTCGGCCGGCTTCCGTGACTCCGTCCAGGCGTACCTCCAGGGGCTCACCGAGAAGGTGCGACTCGTCAAGAAGACGGACGTGACCCTGTCCGGGCGCAGCGCCACGATCCCCGTGACCGTGCAGAACAACCTTCTGCAACCCGTCGAGTTGCGGCTGGTCCTCCGGTCCCAGCAGGGCAACCGTCTGGCGGTCAGCGACCCCCAGGTGGTCACGGTCCAGGGCGGGCACACCCAGTCGGTGAAGTTCGGCACCACGGCCAACGCCAACGGACGCGCCTGGGTGACCGCCCAGCTGTACACCGTGGACGACCAGGCCTACGGCCCCGAGATGTCCTTCAAGGTGAATGTCACCGAAATCACGTCCACGGTCATCCTGGTGATCGCGGGCGGGGTGCTGCTGCTCGTTCTCGCCGGGATCCGGATCTACCTCCAGCGCAAGCGGTCCGCCGCCAGGAGTGGTGAAGACGGCGCGGGGAACAGCGAGAAGCAGGACGAAGAGGCGGCCGAGGGCGAGCACGCCGAGCCCGACGAGGGCGAGCGTGCGCGCGCCCTGGTGCCCGGGCAGCCGAGTGACCCGGCACCGGACACCGGATCGCAAAGCGCTGACCCATCCGGCTCGGGTGAGAAAGTGGAGCGTTGAGCAATGGCGCGGCCGGCCGGCCGCAGCGGATGATGAGGTGGGGTAGCGATGAACGCGCCGTATGACGGTGATCGCGGCCATGGCGCGGGCAATGACCCCGCCGGCCGGGTACCGCCGCCGCAGAGCGGCCCGCACGCTCACCAGAACCCTTACGGACCAGAGCCGCACCAGCAGGATCCGTATCTGGGCGACCCCCGCGACATCTCCTACAGCCGGCTCCCGCACGTGCAGGACCCCTATATGCAGGATCCGTACGTCACCGGCTCCTTCACGCCCTACCCCTACGCGACACAGGACTCATACCCTGCCCAGGGCTCGTACCCCACGCAGGACTCCTACGGACACGACCCGCTGACGGATCCCCTGTACGACCGGCACCGCCAGTACCCCGCGCCCCAGGCCGGCGGCTACGAGCAGCACTACCAGCAGCCGCCCGCCTCCCCGCAGGGACACGACCCGCGGCTGTGGTCCGCCGATCCCGCGGCGGCGCCGGAGCACCACCCCCACCAGCAGTACGGCGGCGACCCGGAGGCCACGCAGTATCTGGGCACCGGCCCGCAGGCCGGCTACGCCGCCGAGGAGCAGCAGCCGGACGCCTTCGCGCACCTCTTCCGCGACCAGCAGCCCTACGAGCCCCAGCGCCCCCAGCAGCCCTCATCCGGCTATCCGCCCGCCGCGCCCCCACAGGGGGCCGCGCCGTCCGCCGGCCCGGCCGGGCCCGTGCCTCCCCAGCCCGCCGCCCCCCTGGGGACGGCCGAGGCGGTGGCCGAGCCGGAGACGGACGCGCCCGAGAAGAAGCGCTCAGGAGGCCGCGCGGGGAACCTGCTGAAGTCCAGCGCGGTGATGGCGGCCGGGACGCTGGTCTCCCGGCTCACCGGTTTCGTCCGCCAGATGGTGATCGTCGCCGCCATCGGCGCGGCCACCCTCGGCGACACCTACGCCGTCGCCTACCAGCTGCCCGCGATGATCTACTTCCTCACCGTGGGCGGCGGCCTCAACTCCGTCTTCGTCCCGCAGCTGGTGCGCTCCATGAAGGAGGACGAGGACGGCGGCGACGCCTACGCCAACCGGCTGCTCACGCTGGTGATGGTGGTCCTCGGGGCCCTCGTCGCGGTGTCCGTCTTCGCGGCGCCCACCCTGGTCCGCATGCTGTCGCCGTCGATCGCGGGCAACGCCTACTCCAACGAGGCCGCGGTCACCTTCGCCCGCTACTGCCTGCCCACCATCTTCTTCATGGGCATTCACGTCGTGGTCGGCCAGATCCTCAACGCCCGGGGCAGCTTCGGCGCCATGATGTGGACCCCGGTCCTCAACAACATCGTCGTCATCACCACCTTCGGCCTGTTCATCTGGGTCTTCGGCACCTCCAGCTCTTCCCATATGGACGAAACCAGGATCACGCCGGAAGGGGTCCGGCTGCTCGGTGTCGGCACCCTTCTGGGCCTCACCGTCCAGGCGCTGGCGATGTTCCCCTACCTACGGGCGGCCGGCTTCCGCTTCCGGCCCCGCTTCGACTGGCGCGGCCACGGCCTCGGCAAAGCGGCCAAGCTCGCCAAGTGGACCTTCCTGTTCGTGCTCGCCAACCAGGCGGGCAACGTCGTGGTCACCCGGCTCGCCACCGCGGCGGGTGCCAAGGCCCAGGACGAAGGCTTCCCCGGCACGGGCCTCATCGGCTACCAGAGCGCCCAGCTCATCTGGGGCATGCCGCAGGCGATCATCACCGTCTCCGTCATGGCCGCCCTGCTGCCCCGGATCTCCCGCGCGGCCCACGACGGCGACACCGGCGCGGTCCGCGACGACATCTCCCAGGGCCTGCGCACCTCCGCCGTCGCCATCGTCCCGCTCGCCCTCGGGTTCGTCGCGCTCGGCATCCCCATGTGCACCCTGCTGTTCGGCTCCTCCGGCGCCGAACAGGCCCGGTCCATGGGCTACATCCTGATGGCGTTCGGCCTCGGACTCATCCCGTTCTCGGTGCAGTACGTCGTCCTGCGCGGCTTCTACGCCTACGAGGACACCCGCACCCCCTTCTACAACACGGTGATCGTCGCCGCCGTCAACGCCGCCGCCTCCGGGCTCTGCTACCTGATCCTCCCCGCCCGCTGGGCCGTGGCCGGCATGGCGGCCTCCTACGGCCTGGCCTACGCCATCGGTGTGGGCGTGGCCTGGAAGCGCCTCCGCAAGCGACTGGGCGGCGATCTGGACGGACGGCACGTCGTGCGCACGTACACCCGTCTGGTGGGAGCCGGCATTCCCGCCGCCCTCGTCGGCGGAGGAGCCGGCTACGCCATCACGGGGGCCCTCGGCTCGGGGATCACCGGCTCCGTAGCGGCTCTGGCGGGTGGCGGTCTCGTTCTTGTCGCGGTCTTCTACATTGCGGCGAAACGGATGCGCGTTGAGGAGCTGACCGCCATGGTCGGTATGGTCCGCGGACGACTCGGTCGCTGATCGCCCAGCACAACCTTCGTCTGCCACCGTGTGTCGTGCATAGCGGCGGACTGTGGGCACAATTGTCTTGGCTCGGAGTAGGCGCAACGGATGGGGAGGCAGGAACGACGGTGGCGGAACGGAGCACGGCTGCCGTCGACGTGGCCGACAACAGCGGGAATGAACCGCTGACCGCCGAGGCGGGCAAGGCCACGTCCGACGGGGTGGGAACCGAAACGAAAGCCGATACGGAAGCGAAGGCCGCGGGCACCGACATCAAGGGCGCCGCGGCCGACACAAGCGCCCCCGAGCTGCACAGCGGCCACAAGCTGGCCAGACGCTACCGCCTGGAGGAATGCGTCACCCGTCTGGACGGATTCAGCAGTTGGCGTGCCGTGGACGAGAAACTCCGCCGAGCCGTCGGAGTCCACGTCCTGCCGGCCGACCATCCGCGGGCCCGCCCGGTACTGGCCGCCGCCCGTTCGGCGGCGCTGCTGGGCGACCCCCGATTCGTCCAAGTCCTCGACGCCGTCGAGGACAACGACCTCGTCTACGTGGTCCACGAGTGGCTTCCGGACGCCACCGAACTCACCGCCGTCCTCGCCTCCGGGCCGCTCGAGCCGCATGACGCCTACCAGCTCGTCAGCCAGGTGTCCCAGGCCATGGCCGCGGCCCACCGTGAGGGCCTGGCCCATCTGCGGCTCAACCCCGGCTCCGTCCTGCGCACCGAGACGGGCCAGTACCGCATCCGCGGGCTCGCCGTCATGGCCGCGCTGCGCGGCATCAGCTCCGACCACCCCCAGCGCACCGACACCGAAGCCATCGGCGCTCTGCTGTACGCGGCCCTGACCCAGCGCTGGCCGTACGAGACGGACGCCTACGGCCTGTCCGGGCTGCCCAAGGGCGTCGGCCTGATCGCGCCCGACCAGGTCCGCGCGGGGGTCCACCGCGGCCTGTCCGAGCTGGCGATGCGCGCGCTCGTCAACGACGGCGCCACCGCCTCCCGGCAGGACCAGCCCTGCACCACCCCCGAGGAGCTGGCCAAGGCCGTCGCCGCCATGCCGCGGATCCGCCCGCCGGAGCCCGCCTTCACGGCCCCCGAGGTCTTCCAGCGCACCACCTACACGCAGGGCGCCTACGGTCAGCCGCCCCACCGCGGCCGCCAGCCCCTCGCCCCCGGACCGGCCGCACCCGTGCCGCCGCCTCCGCTGCAGAGTCGCACGGGCAAGGCCCTCAAGTGGACCGTCTCCGCCCTGCTGATCGCGGCACTCGGCCTCGGCAGCTGGCAGCTCGCGGACACTCTGCTGAAGGAGGAGAAGAAGTCTCCGCCCAGCAGGTCCCAGCAGAAGGGGGACGACGACAAGCCCACGAAGCCGGCCAGCAAGCCGATCACGATCGTCAACGCCCGGGAGTTCGCCCCCGACGGCAGCGCGCAGAAGCCCGGCCAGGTGAAACTCACCTATGACGGAGACCCCTCGACGTCCTGGCGCACCAACAGCTTCATCGAGGGCCCGGCGTTCGCCCCCAGCGTCAAGAAGGGCGTCGGGATCATCTATGACCTCGGCTCGAAGCAGACGCTGAGCGGTGCGTCCATCGGGCTGCACTACGGAGGCTCGTACACGGAGATCTCCCTGTACGCCACGGACTCACTGTCCCCGTACGTCTCGGCGTCCGACCCGGTCGCTTCCTTCGAGAAGCTCGGCTCGAAGAAGACCACGGGCAAGTCCGTCGATCTCACGGTCAAGAGCAAGGCCAAGACCCGCTACGTCCTCGTCTGGCTCACCGCCCTTCCCTTCTCCCCTCCAGAGCCGAACTACGCCAACCACTACAAGCAAGCGATCACCAACGTGAAGTTCACCGGCTGAGCCGGCCGGGTGGGGAGGGGGCTTCAGGGTGGATGACGCCAGGTGCGGCGGCATGAGCGACGGCGAGCTCCTCAAGCGCCATGTCGCCGGCGACCCGGACGCCTTCGGTGAAATCGTGCGGCGCCACCGCGACCGGCTCTGGGCGGTGGCGCTCCGCACGCTCGGCGACCGCGAGGAAGCCGCCGACGCGGTCCAGGACGCGCTGGTGTCCGCCTACCGGGCCGCTCATACCTTCCGTGGCCAGTCGGCCGTCACGACCTGGCTCCACCGCATCACCGTGAACGCCTGCCTGGACCGGGCCCGCAAGGCCGCCTCCCGCCGCACCTCCCCCCTCGCGGAAACCGAGCGGCTCGAGCAGCTCCTGGAACCCCACGAGTCGGCCGCCGCACCGGCGGAGCGGGGAGATCTCCACCGCGAGCTGCTCAGTGCTCTTGCCACCCTGCCGCCCGAGCAGCGGGCAGCCCTCGTCCTCGTGGATATGCAGGGCTACCCGGTGGCCGAAGCCGCGAGAGTTCTGGACGTCCCCACCGGCACGGTCAAAAGCCGCTGCGCCCGGGGACGCGCACGCCTGGTGCCCCTGCTGTCACATCTCCGTCCGAACGGGAGGGGTAGCGACTCGCCGGACGGGGCAAGGAACCGGACGCAGAGGACTTCCGTCCCACCGGCGGCAGGACCGAACGACGCAGATGCCGTGAAGGGCGGAGGTGGCCGAGCGTGACATCGTCGACCGACACGGACGAGCACCCGGAGGTCACAGAGATCTCCGCGCTCACCGAGGGGTTGCTGCCCCCCGACCGCACCGCCCATGTCCGCGACCACCTCGCCGCGTGCGTCCTGTGTGCCGATGTGCGAGCCTCGCTGGATGAGATCCGGTCGCTGCTGGGGACCCTTCCCGGGCCGGTGCAGATGCCCGCGGATATCGCGGGGCGCATAGACGCGGCACTCGCCGCCGAAGCGCTCCTCGACGCGACCGCCCCGGACGACCGGGTCGATGTTTCACGTGAAACTTCAGCCCTCGACGCAGAGCTCGAGGCACCGCCGAGCGTTTCACGTGAAACCTCGAAGTCCGCGCCCGTCCGGAAGCCGCTCGCTGAAGCAGAGCCGACCCCGGCCGGCACCGCGGAACGGCCGGCGGAGCGCCCGGCGGGACGCCCGCGCGCCGGCACCGGGCCAGGGCGCTGGAAGTCCCGGTCTGACGGCCGGCCCGACACCCGACCTGGCACCCGACCTGGCACCCGGCGCAATCAGCCCCGACGCTGGCCCAGGACCGTCCTGGGCGCCGCCTGCGCGGCTGCTGTGATCGGCCTCGGCTCCTTCCTCGTCCAGTCGGGCTCCACCACGCACGACAGCGCGGGCTCCGACACCCAGACCACAGGAAAGCAATCCACGTCCGACGCGGAAGCGCTCTCCGCGGCGACCCTCAAGGCCCGGGTGCACGCTCTCCTCGCCGACCAGAAGAGGACCACCTCCTCCAGCGATGTGAACTCACAGGACACCCCGGACATGCCCCTGCGCGCCGAGGACCCCCTGGTGCCCTCCTGCGTCCAGGCGGGCACCGGCCGCTCGGATGTCCCTCTCGCCGCTCAGCAGGACACCTACGCCGGCAAGGACGTCTATCTCGTGGTGCTGCCGCACCACGCCGACAGTGAGCTCGTCGACGCCTTCGTGATCGACTCGACGTGCGTCAAGCACTCGCCGTCGACCGCCGGTGATCGCCTGGTCTCGCGCACCTACCCGCGGCACTGAGGCGCGCGGGACTGAGGCACACGGCACACGGAGGGGTCGCCTGACGCCACCCGGGAATGCGGGCCCCGTAGGATCCGTTGGGTGGGGTGGCGGCGGTTTTCCGGGGAACTCCGGACGTCGCCGCTCTGAGTCAGCAGTCAGCAGTCGGCACTCGGCAGAGACAAGGAAGACATCCGTGAGCGACGTCCGCAACGTGATCATCATCGGTTCCGGGCCCGCGGGCTATACGGCCGCGCTCTACACCGCCCGGGCTTCCTTGAAGCCGCTGGTTTTCGAAGGCTCCGTGACCGCTGGTGGCGCCCTGATGAACACCACCGACGTGGAGAACTTCCCCGGCTTCCGCGAGGGGATCATGGGCCCCGACCTGATGGACAACATGCGGGCCCAGGCGGAGCGCTTCGGCGCCGAGCTGGTCCCGGACGACATCGTCTCGGTCGATCTCTCGGAGGACATCAAGACCGTCACCGACTCCTCCGGTACGGTCCACCGGGCCAAGACGGTCATCGTCACCACCGGCTCGCAGCACCGCAAGCTCGGCCTGCCGCACGAGGACGAGCTCTCCGGCCGTGGCGTCTCCTGGTGTGCCACCTGCGACGGGTTCTTCTTCAAGGACCAGGACATCGCCGTCATCGGCGGCGGCGACACCGCCATGGAGGAAGCGACCTTCCTGTCCCGCTTCGCCAAGTCGGTCACCGTCGTCCACCGCCGTGACACCCTGCGGGCCAGCAAGGCGATGCAGGATCGCGCCTTCGCCGACCCCAAGATCTCGTTCATCTGGGACAGCGAGGTCACCGAGATCCACGGAGACAACAACAAGCTCTCCGGCCTGACCCTGCGGGACGTCAAGACCGGGGAGACCTCCCAGCTTCCGGTGACCGGTCTGTTCATCGCCATCGGCCACGACCCCCGCACCGAGCTCTTCAAGGGCCAGCTCGACCTGGACGACGAGGGCTACCTGAAGGTCGCAGCGCCTTCGACCCGGACCAACCTGCCCGGTGTCTTCGCCGCGGGCGATGTCGTGGACCACACCTACCGCCAGGCGATCACCGCGGCCGGCACGGGCTGCTCCGCCGCCCTGGACGCCGAGCGCTACCTCGCCGCTCTCGCCGACAGCGCCAACACCACCGCCTGACCACGCCTTCCGCCCTGCAGCAACCGATAAAGGAGAGAACCATGGCCGGTGCCACGGTGACCGTGACAGATGCCGACTTCGAGGAGAAGGTCCTCAAGAGCGACAAGCCGGTGCTCGTCGACTTCTGGGCCGCGTGGTGCGGTCCGTGCCGCCAGATCGCCCCGTCCCTGGAGGCGATCGCGGCCGAGCACGCCGACAAGATCATCATTGCGAAGCTCAACATCGATGAGAACCCGGCGACCGCCGCGAAGTACGGCGTGATGTCGATCCCGACGCTGAACGTCTACCAGGGCGGCGAGGTCGCCAAGACCATCGTCGGCGCCAAGCCGAAGGCAGCCATCGAGCGCGACCTGGCGGACTTCATCGGCTGAACCGTCAGCCTTCGCTCCACCACGAAGGGGCTGCCCGTTGGGGCAGCCCCTTCGCGTTTCACGTGAAACCTACGGCCGACGGCTCACAGCGGGCGAAGCGCGGGCTCCTTCTGCACCGCACCGAGCAGCCGGTCCAGAGCCAGCTCGACGTCCTCCTTCCAGGAGATCGTCGTCCTCAGCTCCAGCCTCAACCTCGGATACCGCGGGTGCGGCCGCACGGTCTTGAAGCCCACGGCAAGCAGATGATCCGCGGGCAGCACACACGCCGGTTCCTTCCAGGTGGCGTCCCCGAAGGCCTCGATCGCCTTGAAGCCGCGCCGTATCAGATCCTTGGCCACCGTCTGCACCATCACCCGGCCGAGGCCCTGCCCCTGATACCCGGGCATCAGCCATGCGGTCATGAGCTGTACGGCGTCCGCCGCCACCGGACTCGTCGGAAAGGCCGTGGAGCGTGGCACATACGCCGGCGGAGCGTAGAGCACAAAGCCCACCGGCACATCGTCCACATAGACCACCCGGCCGCAGGAACCCCACTCCAGCAGAACAGCCGAGATCCAGGCTTCCTTCTCCAGCTCCGGACGTCCGGCCCTTACCGCGGCCTCGCCGCTGACCGGGTCGAGCTCCCAGAAGACACAGGCGCGACAGCGCTTGGGGATGTCCGGGAGGTTGTCCAGCGTGAGCGGTACGAGCCGACGCCCCATGAAGCCAGTCCCTCATTTCCGTCGCCGGCCGCGGTACGAGCGGCCGACAGCGCATTGCGCTCCCTGAGCAGACTGCCGACGAATCCGCCGACGGCCCCCAGTCCCAATCCCGTGGCCAGCAGCCCCGTGCGGCTCACCGTCCGCATGGCCTTGCCCTCCACATGAAACGCCTCCACATGGATCCGCTCTACCTGATCGCATCGTATCCGTGCCGAGATTGCACCGATACCGACCTTGAGCAAAGAGCGGGTCGTGTTCCGACCACCACCGCCGGAATACGACCCGCTCCGCCTCGTCCGTAAGTCCGGTGTCCTACTCTTCCTCGTCCGCCGCTTCAGAGAGCCGCTGCTCGAGAACCGGCCCCTCGCCCGGGGCGAGCGTGCCGAGGATGCGCTCAAGATCCTCTATCGAGGCGAACTCGACGACAATCTTCCCCTTCTTCTGACCGAGGTCCACCTTCACCCGGGTCTCGAAGCGGTCGGAGAGCCTGGAAGCGAGGTCCGTCAGCGCGGGGGAGATCTTGGTGCCCGCGCGCGGGCCCTTCGCCTTCGTCGCACCGCCCGCTCGCGAGCCCATCAGGGTCACGATCTCCTCGACCGACCGCACCGAGAGCCCCTCGGCGACGATCCGGTACGCCAGCCGATCCTGCTCCTCGGGGTCGTCGACGCCGAGGAGCGCCCGGGCGTGGCCCGCGGAGAGCACCCCTGCCGCGACCCGCTTCTGCACCTTGGGGGACAGCTTCAGCAGCCGGAGCGTATTGGAGACCTGGGGACGCGAGCGCCCGATGCGGTCCGCCAGCTCGTCATGCGTGCACTCGAAGTCCTTGAGCAACTGGTCGTAGGCGGCCGCCTCTTCCAGGGGGTTGAGCTGTGCGCGATGCAGATTCTCCAGAAGCGCGTCCAGCAGGAGCTTCTCGTCCTCGGTCGCCCTGACGATCGCCGGAATCTTCTCCAGCCCCGCCTCCCGGCAAGCCCGCCAGCGCCGCTCACCCATGATGAGCTCGTAGCGCTCGGGAGCCAACTGCCGTACCACGATGGGCTGGAGGAGCCCCACCTCCTGGATCGAGGTGACCAGTTCGGCGAGAGCGTCCTCGTCGAACACCTCACGCGGCTGCCTCGGATTGGGCGTGATGGAGTCCAGCGGCAGCTCGGCGAAGTGGGCTCCGGCCACCGCATCGAGGACGGGCGGAAGCACCTCCTCCTGCTGCTGCGGAGCAGCCTCGTTCTCCTGAGGGAGGCCATGAGGGGGCAGCGCAGCGACCTTGGCCGCCGCCACACCGCGCTCCGGCGTCAGCGCCGGGATCGCCGATGGTGAGGTGGAGACTCCCGTCGCCGTGACCGTTCCCGCCGCCGGAGCGGGCCCGGAGCCATCCGTCCCCTTCGGCGGGGGAGGGATCAGGGCGCCGAGCCCACGGCCCAGCCCTCTGCGTCGCTCACTCACTGAATCCCCTCCTGCATGCTGTGCTGGTCGTGCTGGCTGATCTCTGGGATAGTGTGGGCCCGCTGGGCGTCATAGTGCACACTGACCCCCCTGAGCGCGATCTCCCGGGCCGCTTCCAGATAGGACAGCGCTCCGCTGGACCCCGGGTCATAGGTGAGGACCGTCTGCCCATAGCTGGGGGCCTCGGAGATACGCACCGATCTCGGGATGCTGGTCCTCAGCACCTCATGGCCGAAGTGGCTGCGTACCTCATCGGCGACCTGCGAGGCCAGCCGGGTCCTGCCGTCGTACATCGTGAGCAGGATCGTCGAGACATGAAGCTTGGGATTGAGATGGCCCCGCACCAGGTCGACGTTGCGCAGCAGCTGCCCCAGGCCCTCCAGGGCGTAGTACTCACACTGGATCGGGATCAGCACCTCGGCGCCGGCGACGAGCGCGTTGACCGTCAGGAGGCCGAGCGACGGAGGGCAGTCGATGAGGATGTAGTCCAGGGGCTGCTCATAGGCCTGAATGGCCCGATCCAGCCGGCTCTCCCGGGCCACCAGCGAGACCAGCTCGATCTCCGCGCCCGCCAGATCGATCGTGGCCGGAGCACAGAACAGCCCCTCCACATCGGGAACGGGCTGCACGACATCCGACAGCGGCTTGCTGTCCACCAGGACGTCATAGATCGACGGGACCTCGGAGTGATGATCGATTCCCAGCGCCGTCGAGGCATTGCCCTGCGGGTCGAGGTCGATGACCAGCACCCGAGCCCCATGGAGGGCGAGAGAAGCGGCCAGATTGACGGTGGTGGTGGTCTTGCCCACCCCGCCCTTCTGGTTGGCGACCACGATCACCCGGGTCTGCTCCGGCCTGGGAAGTCCCTCGCCCGCGCGACCAAGGGCTTGGACCGCCAGTTCAGCGGCACGGCCAATGGGGGTGTCGTCCATCGGGGGCGGCGTTTCACGTGAAACATCCTCCCCCGCCGATTCAGTACGGGGGCCGGGGACCGGGTCGGTCATCGGCCCCGCGATGTTGGCGTCGGACCGCAAGGATTCACTCTCCTCGACATCAGGCTCGCGATGAGGAGAGCCTGCCATGCTTTGGGGGTTGTGAACCAGCGAGGCCCGTTCTCCTGTGGATGAATCCACGTCCCGTCGAGGCCGGCGGTCGCGCGGCGATGCGGCCGCACGCCCACGACTGATGATTCCATGCAGCAAGGAGCGACGTTTCACGTGAAACACGATGCACGGACAGCATCGCCGATTCGCCGCGACACTCCGGTATGCGTAGTTTAGGCAGCTTGTATGGAGCAGCCGAGCCCGTCCTCCGGAGCAACGCGACGGGGCCTACCGCCCTCGCCGCGAGATCCACTCAGCGGCGGCGGCGAGGCCCCTTCCGGGCCGCCTTGGCCCGCTTGGCCGCGAAGCGCACCCCACCAGGGCTCTCCCCGACCTCGACCCGCACCACCGTGGAGAGCGGATCCACGATCCCCTCCCCGACATGGAGCACCGACGTCCCGACGACCCCGAGCTTGCTCAGCGCGGCACGGGCGTGCTTCAGCTCCTCCTCCGCCGTGTCGCCCTTGAGGAGCAGCATCTCCCCGTACGGGCGCAGCAGCGGGACGCCCCAGCCGGCCAGGCGGTCCAGCGGGGCCACGGCGCGCGCGGTCACCACATGCATCGGCGGCAGCTTCCCCAGGACCTCCTCGGCCCGGCCCCGCACCACCGTCACATGCTCCAGCCCCAGCAGCTCGACCACTTCCTGGAGGAAGTTCGTACGGCGCAGCAGCGGCTCCAGCAGCGTGATCCGCAAATCCGGGCGGGTCAGGGCCAGCGGGATGCCGGGGAGCCCGGCGCCCGAGCCCACATCGCACACCGTGACCCCCTCGGGCACCACCTCGGAGAGCACCGCGCAGTTCAGCAGGTGGCGCTCCCACAGCCGCGGCACCTCCCGCGGCCCGATCAGACCGCGGGTCACCCCGATGTCGGCGAGCAGTTCGGCGTAGCGGACGGCCTCCAAGAAGCGCTCGCCGAATACCTCCCGCGCCTCCTCGGGGGCCGGGGGGAGCTCCGCTGCTTCCGTCACGGGGACCGTCCTTCCATACCGAACACTGTGGTGAACGCTGATGCGAGGCTGACCGCTGATGCAAGGCTGACAAGATTCGGCCCCGCCTGCGAGCAGACGGGGCCGTGTGGTTCATGAGGGGGGACCGGTTCAGACCGGAAGCACGACGACCCGGCGCTGGGGCTCCTCGCCCTCCGACTCGCTGCGCAGTCCGGCGGCCGCCACCGCGTCGTGCACGACCTTCCGCTCGAACGGCGTCATCGCCTTCAGCTTCACCGGCTGACCGGTGCCCTTGGCCTCCTCGGCGGCCTTGGTGCCCAGCTCCGTGAGCTCGGCGCGCTTACGGGCCCGGTAGCCGGCGATGTCGAGCATCAGCCGACTGCGGTCACCGGTCTCGCGGTGCACCGCGAGCCGGGTCAGCTCCTGGATAGCCTCCAGCACCTCGCCGTCCCGGCCCACCAGCTTCTGCAGGTCGCGGCTGGTCGAATCGCTGATGATCGACACCGCGGCGCGGTCGGCCTCGACGTCCATGTCGATGTCGCCGTCGAGGTCCGCGATGTCCAGCAGCCCCTCGAGGTAGTCGGCCGCGATCTCCCCTTCCTGCTCGAGGCGGGTCAGGGTGTCGACACCCTCGGCAGCCGGGGTGGTGCCTTCCGTCACGGATGGACTCCTTCTTACTTCTTGGACGGGTGCTTGGGGCGCTGCTGGCCCTTGCGCTGCCCGGACTTGGCGGTGCGGGAGGAGCCGGAAGCCGAGCCGCCGGCCGGCTTACCGCCCTGCGCCCCCTTCTTCTGCGGCCCGGACTTCTCCAGTCCGGTCCCCTCCGAGTCGGACTTCTCCAGCGAGGGCTTGGCGGCCGCCTGCTGGGACTGCGCCGTGGCCCTGGCGTGGCCCGAGGCGCCCGACTGGCGCTGCGACTTGCTCTGCCGCTTGGGCTGCTGCCGGTTCGCGCGAGCCGCCTCGGCCACCTTCTTGGCCTCGACCTCGGCCGGCTCCTCCTTGATCTTCCCCTTCTCCCGCAGCCGCTCCTGGCGGGCCTTGTAGGCGAGGCTGCCGGGGGTGGGGTTGCGGCGGATGACGTACATCTGCTGACCCATGGTCCACACGTTGGTGGTCAGCCAGTAGACGAGGACACCGACGGGGAAGTTGATGCCGAAGACGGCGAACATCACCGGGAAGACGTACATCAGCATCTTCTGCTGCTGCATGAACGGCGTCTTCACCGACAGGTCGACGTTCTTGGTCATCAGCTGGCGCTGGGTGAAGAACTGCGACGCCGACATCAGGACGATCATGATGACCGTCACGACCCGCACATCCGTCAGCGAAGCGCCGAGGGACTCGACCTTCGAGGCGGACGACATGAACTTCACGGACAGCGGAGCGCCGAAGATGTGCGCCTGGCGGGCGCTGTCCAGCAGCGCCTGGTCAATGAAGCCGACGGTGCGGTTGTTCGCGATGTGGTTCAGGACCTGGTACAGCGAGATGAAGAACGGTGACTGGGCCAGGATCGGGAGACAGCTCGAGAGCGGGTTGGTGCCCGTCTCCTTGTAGAGCTTCATCATCTCTTCGGACTGGCGCTGCCGGTCGTTCTTGTAGCGCTCCTGGATCGCCTTCATCTTCGGCTGGAGCGCCTGCATGTTCCGCGTCGCCTTGATCTGCTTCACGAAGAGCGGGATCAGGCAGATACGGATCAGTACCACCAGCGAAACGATGGACAGACCCCACGCCCAGCCACTGTTCTTGTCGAAGACGAGACTGTAGAACGCGTGGAACTGGACGATGATCCAGGAAACTACGTAATAAAGAGGACCGAGGATCGTGTCCACGAATCAGGCTCCTTGGGCGTTGGGCTGGGTCTCGGGCTGTGCGGCGGGCTCCCCGGCGGGGTGCCCACCGAGGCGGTTGCGCAGCCGCTGGTGCCAGACCGGACGCTTCCGGGGAGGCACGTGGTCGACGCCACCGAGCGACCACGGGTTGCAGCGCAGGATCCGCCACGCCGTCAGCGCCGTTCCTTTCACCGCGCCGTGCCTGTCAATGGCCGTATAGCCGTAGTGCGAGCACGACGGGTAGTACTTGCAGACCGGTCCCAGCATCGGGCTGATGGTCCACTGGTACAGCTTGATCAACCACAGCAGCGGGTACTTCATCGCGGCACCCCTCCCAGTAGCCGCCGCACTGCGGTGTCGAGGTCGCGGGCCAGCTGGTCGTGACCCGCCTCGCCCGCACCGGGCAGCGCCCGTACGACCACAAGGCTACCTGCGGGAAAAAGATCGAGACGATCGCGCATGAGATGGCGCAGTCTCCGCTTCACCAGGTTGCGTACGACGGCACCGCCGACCGCCTTGCTCACGACGAAACCCGCACGCGCCGGGGGAGCACTCTCCCCAGGTGCGTGCGGGTCCGTTTCACCGCTGACAAGACCGCTGCGATAGTGCACGACGAGAAGTGGGCGTCCGGCCCTGCGCCCTCGGCGTACCGCGGCTGCAAAGTCCTCGCGCCGCCTCAGCCGATTTTCGGTAGGCAGCACGTCATGGACCTTGGGTCAGGCTGCTCAGGCCGACAGACGGGCGCGACCCTTGCTACGGCGGGACGCGAGAATCGCGCGGCCGGCGCGGGTGCGCATACGCAGCCGGAAGCCGTGGGTCTTCGCGCGGCGGCGGTTGTTCGGCTGGAAGGTGCGCTTGCTCACTCGGGGGCTCCAGAAATGAATCGTGTGGTGGCGGGACATCGCCTGGCTGTCACCGTGCGCCCACGAGTAGCTCGCAATACGCCCGAGTGCACCGCTTCACGATCGCCGGACCCCGGGGTCCGCGACCCTTGCCCATCGGAGGCAGGCGGCAGCAGCCATCGACAACTCGACCTGGTTACGGTACGCGCGATTACGCCATCCGGTCAAACCGGCAGGGCCCTGTGGAGCGGCCGGGCCGCCCTCCCGGCGGACGCGCACCCGCGCGGCCGGGGGCAGGGGGAACACACGGCGACATCGCATGGCACATTTGTACACACCCTGTGGACAACGACTTGAACCGCGTACCTCGGCCTGACTACCGTGGCTGAGCTCCGATTCCTTCCCGCCCGTCCCGAGAACCGCGCATTCGTGGACCTGTCGGCGTCCCCCACCCAGCGAGTGAGAGAGCGTGCCCTGTGGCTGACGTACCCGCCGATCTTGCCGCAGTGTGGCCACGCGTGCTCGAGCGGCTGCTAGGAGAGGGCGCGGGCCAGGGCGGACAAGGCGTCGAGGCCAAGGACGAGCACTGGATCAAGCGGTGCCAGCCGCTCGCTCTCGTCGCCGACACCGCGCTGCTGGCCGTGCCCAACGAATTCGCCAAGGGCGTGCTGGAGGGCAGGCTGGCCCCCATCGTCAGCGAGACGCTCAGCCGCGAGTGCGGCCGCCCGATCCGGATCGCGATCACCGTCGACGACTCCGCCGCCGAGCCCGTGGTCCCCCAGCAGCCCCAGCGCGAGACCTACGAAAGCCGCGAGACCTACGAGAACCGCGACGCCTACGACGGTTACGACGGCCGGGACGGTTACGACGGCCGGGACGGCTACGACAAGCGGGAGGGCTACGACGGCCGGGACGGCTACGGCCGCCCGGCGGGCGACGACCTGCCGACGGCCCGCCCCGCCTACCCCGGCTATGAGCAGCACCGGCCCGAGCCCGGCGCCTGGCCCCGGCCGCGTGACGACTACGGCTGGCAGCAGCCCCGGCTCGGCGGCTTCCCCGAAGCGGACCCGTACGCCTCACAGCGTCCCCAGCCCGGCTATGACCAGCAGCTCTACGACCACCAGCCGCACTCCGACTACCGGGGGCCGGGCGCGGAGCGGCCCGGACACGACCGGTCGCCCTACGAGCAGCCGCGCCGGGAACTCCCCGACCCGCTCGAGCGCTCCCGCGGCGGCCCGCCGGTGCTGCCCTCGCAGACCGGCGCCCCCGGCCCGCTCGCGGCGCAGCCCGCGCCCGCGCCCGGCCCCGGCGAGCCGACCGCGCGCCTGAACCCGAAGTACCTCTTCGACACCTTCGTCATCGGCGCGTCCAACCGCTTCGCGCACGCCGCGGCGGTCGCGGTCGCCGAGGCGCCGGCCAAGGCCTACAACCCCTTGTTCATCTACGGGGAGTCCGGGCTCGGCAAGACCCACCTGCTGCACGCGATCGGGCACTACGCCCGCAGCCTCTACCCGGGGACGCGGGTGCGCTATGTGAGCTCCGAGGAGTTCACCAACGAGTTCATCAACTCCATCCGCGACGGCAAGGCGGACGCGTTCCGCAAGCGCTACCGCGACATGGACATCCTCCTCGTCGACGACATCCAGTTCCTCGCGAGCAAGGAGTCGACGCAGGAGGAGTTCTTCCACACCTTCAATACGCTGCACAACGCCAACAAGCAGATCGTGCTGTCCTCCGACCGGCCGCCCAAGCAGCTGGTCACCCTGGAGGACCGGCTCCGCAACCGCTTCGAGTGGGGTCTGATCACCGATGTGCAGCCGCCGGAGCTGGAGACGCGCATCGCGATCCTGCGCAAGAAGGCGGTCCAGGAGCAGCTGAACGCGCCCCCCGAGGTGCTGGAGTTCATCGCCTCCCGCATCTCGCGCAACATCCGCGAGCTCGAGGGGGCGCTGATCCGGGTCACGGCCTTCGCCAGCCTCAACCGGCAGCCGGTGGACCTCGGCCTCACCGAGATCGTGCTGAAGGACCTGATTCCCGGCGGCGAGGACGCGGCCCCGGAGATCACCGCCACCGCGATCATGGCCGCGACCGCCGACTACTTCGGGCACACGGTCGACGACCTGTGCGGGGCCTCACGCAGCCGGGTGCTGGTCACCGCGCGGCAGATCGCGATGTACCTGTGCCGAGAGCTGACCGATCTTTCCCTGCCGAAGATCGGGGCGCAGTTCGGCGGGCGGGACCATACGACCGTCATGCACGCCGACCGCAAGATCCGGGCGCTGATGGCCGAGCGGCGTTCCATCTACAACCAGGTGACCGAGCTGACGAACCGCATCAAGAACGGCTGACGCGGCGGACGGCGCGGCGCATGCGCCGCGATTCCACCCAGGGCGCTCCGGGAGAACGACTCCCGAGGCGCCCTTCGCCGTTTCCGGCCCCCGCTCGGGAGCGCTCCGGCCCCGCTACAGGGCGCCTCGGGGCGCCCCGGGCGAGCCACCACCGCGCTTCGCCGCCGCCCCGGCGCCGGCGGCCCCGCTCCGGCCTGTTCGAATTCATGGCCGCGGAGCCCGATTCTCCACAGATCCTGGGCCGATCCCCCGTCCACACCCTGGGGACACCCAGGTTGTCCCGACTGTGTCCACAGGCAGGCTCGCCGGAGCGGCATCCGGGGAGGTCAGCGGGGTGTGGAATTGTGACAATCGACAGTCCACAGACTGTGGACGACGGCGATACCCACAGAGCGGGCTCCGCGTTGTCCACCGCCCGCCCACAGCCGAGGGCCCGTAACCCACAGCTTCTCCACACCCTCATCCACTGTTCGGCAAGGAAACGGGCCCGGTCACCGGGACGAGTGAAAGGCATCACACCAACGAGCCGGGTTGGGCTGTGGGGAAGGTGGGTAAAACTGGGGACGCAGCTGGGGAGAACCGGGCCGCGCCTGTGCATCGGGTGTGCAGAACTCGGCGCCGTCCACAGAGACCCCCGGTTGTCCACCGGCGTCGCCCACAGGGCCGGTGGATAAAAAATCGCTGCTGACCTGCGAAAAGTCAGTTGTCCACGGTTTCCACAGGGCCTACTACTACGACCACTGAGAGATAGCGGGAAACTCGCTTCGAAGTGGGGCCTGTGCACAACCGGGCTCCGAGCCGCCCGACGCCCCGGGCGCCGATTTGACCCCGAGCCGCACCGAGTGTCGGTGGCGTGCGTCAGACTGGTCTCCGGCGATTGCGCCGACGACGAAGGCCAGCAGGGCGAGCCAGCAACAGCAGGAGGCGGTTCCGGTGAAGATCCGGGTGGAGCGCGATGTACTCGCGGAGGCAGTGGCCTGGGCGGCCCGCAGCCTTCCGGCCCGTCCGCCGGTGCCCGTCCTCGCGGGGCTGCTGCTGAAGGCGGAGGACAGTGCCCTGAGCCTCTCCGGCTTCGACTACGAGGTCTCGGCCCGGGTGTCGGTGGAAGCGGATGTGGAGGAGGGCGGCACGGTCCTGGTCTCCGGCCGTCTGCTCGCCGACATCTGCCGCGCCCTCCCCAACCGCCCTGTGGAGATCTCCAGCGACGGCGTGCGCGTGACCGTGGTCTGCGGATCCTCGCGATTCACACTCCACACGCTCCCTGTGGAGGAGTACCCCGCCCTGCCCCAGATGCCGACGGCGACCGGCACGGTCCCCGGCGATGTCTTCGCCGCCGCCGCGGCCCAGGTGGCCATCGCGGCCGGCCGGGACGACACCCTGCCGGTGCTCACCGGTGTGCGGATCGAGATCGAGGGCGACACCGTCACCCTGGCCTCCACCGACCGTTACCGCTTCGCGGTCCGCGAGTTCCTGTGGAAGCCCGAGACGCCCGACGTCTCCGCCGTCGCGCTGGTACCCGCCAAGACGCTTCTGGACACCGCCAAGTCCCTGACCAGCGGTGACACCGTGGCCCTGGCGCTGTCCGGCTCGGGTGCCGGTGAGGGCCTGATCGGCTTCGAGGGCGCCGGGCGCCGCACCACGACCCGGCTGCTCGAGGGCGACCTCCCCAAGTACCGCACGCTCTTCCCGACCGAGTTCAACTCCGTCGCGGTGATCGAGACGGCTCCGTTCGTGGAGGCCGTCAAGCGCGTCGCGCTGGTCGCCGAGCGAAACACCCCGGTCCGGCTCACCTTCGAGCAGGGTGTGCTGATCCTGGAGGCCGGGTCCAGCGACGACGCACAGGCTGTGGAGCGCGTCGACGCCCAGCTCGACGGCGACGACATCTCGATCGCCTTCAACCCGACCTTCCTGCTGGACGGGCTGAGCGCGATCGACTCCCCGGTCGCCCAGCTGTCGTTCACCACCTCGACCAAGCCCGCTCTGCTGGGCGGGAAGCCTGCCGTGGACGCCGAGGCGGACGAGTCCTACAAGTACCTGATCATGCCGGTGCGTCTCAGCGGATGAGCGGGTGTGGCCCACAGCTGAGCGGTAACCCGTGGGCGTAGGCTCGGACTCAGGTGCGAAACGCAATGACTACGGCATAAAGGATCACTGATGGAGCTCGGTCTCGTCGGTCTCGGCAAGATGGGCGGCAATATGCGCGAGCGCATCCGCCGCGCAGGTCACACCGTCATCGGATACGACCGCAACCCGGACCTCGCCGACGTCCACAGCCTCGGCGACCTTGTGGACAAGCTCAAGGGACCGCGCGTGGTGTGGGTCATGGTCCCGGCGGGGGTCGCGACCCAGACCACCATCGACGAGCTGGCCGAGCTGCTGTCGCCCGGCGACATCGTGGTCGACGGCGGCAACTCCCGCTGGACCGACGACGAGAAGCACGCCGAGCAGCTCAACGCCAAGGGCATCGGCTTTGTCGACTGCGGCGTCTCCGGCGGCGTCTGGGGCCTGGAGAACGGCTACGCGCTGATGTACGGCGGCGCCGCCGAGCATGTGGCCAGGGTCCAGCCGATCTTCGACGCGCTCAAGCCCGAGGGCGAGTTCGGCTCCGTCCACGCCGGGAAGGTGGGCGCCGGCCACTTCGCGAAGATGGTCCACAACGGCATCGAGTACGCGATGATGCAGGCCTACGCCGAGGGCTGGGAGCTGCTGGAGGCCGTGGACTCGGTGGAGAACGTGCGCGAGGTCTTCCGCTCCTGGCGGGAGGGCACGGTCATCCGCTCCTGGCTGCTGGACCTGGCGGTGGGCGCCCTGGACGACGACGAGCACCTGGAGAAGCTGCGCGGCTACGCGGAGGACTCCGGCGAGGGCCGCTGGACCGTGGAGGCCGCGATCGACAAGGCCGTGCCGCTGCCCGCCATCACCGCCTCGCTCTTCGCCCGCTTCGCGTCCCGCCAGGACGACTCCCCGCAGATGAAGATGATCGCCGCGCTGCGCAACCAGTTCGGCGGCCACGCGGTCGAGAACAAGAAGTAACCAGCTCCCGCGAGGGAGCCGCCGGGGGAGGTCGGCGCGCCACCATGCATGTCACGCATCTGTCGCTCGCCGACTTCCGCTCGTACGCCCGGGCGGAGGTCGCCCTCGGCCCGGGCGTCACGGCGTTCGTGGGCCCCAACGGCCAGGGGAAGACCAACCTCGTCGAGGCCATCGGCTATGTGGCCACGCTCGGCAGTCACCGTGTCTCCTCCGACGCCCCGCTGGTGCGGATGGGCGCGGACCGGGCGATCGTGCGGGCCGCCATCGCCGAGGGCGACCGGCAGCAGCTGGTCGAGCTCGAGCTGAACCCCGGCAAGGCCAACCGGGCCAGAATCAACAGGTCCTCTCAGGTCAGGCCGCGTGATGTGCTGGGCATCCTGCGCACGGTGCTGTTCGCGCCCGAGGACCTGGCCCTGGTCAAGGGGGATCCGGGCGAGCGCCGCCGGTTCCTGGACGAGCTGATCACCGCCCGCTCACCGCGGATGGCCGGGGTCCGCTCCGACTACGAGCGGGTGCTCAAGCAGCGCAACACCCTGCTCAAGACCGCCGCGATGGCGCGGCGCCACGGCGGCGGCCGCGGCTCCGGCGGCGAGGCGGCGCTGTCCACCCTCGACGTATGGGACCAGCACCTGGCGCGGGCCGGTGCCGAGTTGCTCGCCCAGCGCCTCGATCTGATCTCCGCCCTGCAGCCGCTGACCGACAAGGCGTACGAGCAACTGGCGCCCGGCGGTGGGCCGGTGGGATTCGACTACCGCAGCTCCGTCGGCGAGGGCCTGGCGGCCGCGGGCACCCGGGAGGAGCTGTACGAGCAGCTCTCGGCCGCGCTCGCCGCCGCCCGCAGACAGGAGATCGAGCGCGGGGTCACCCTGGTCGGCCCGCACCGCGACGACCTGGTGCTCCGGCTCGGGCAGCTTCCGGCGAAGGGGTACGCGAGCCATGGCGAGTCCTGGTCGTACGCGCTGGCCCTGCGCCTGGCCTCGTACGACCTGCTGCGCGCCGACGTCGCGTGGGGCACCGGCAGCCCGTCGGCCGGGACAGCCGAGGCCGGCGCCGCTGGGGCCGGTGGGCAGGGCGGGGGCCGAAGGGCGGGTGAGCCGGTGCTGGTGCTCGACGATGTCTTCGCGGAGCTCGACGAGCGGCGCCGGGAGCGGCTGGCCGAGCTGGTCGCGCCTGGGGAGCAGGTGCTGGTGACGGCGGCCGTGGAGGACGACGTACCCGGGGTGCTGGCGGGCGCTCGCTACGCGGTGTCCCACGGGGAGGTGCGGCCCCTGTGACCGAGCAGCCCGCACGGCCCGCCCGGCCGACCACCCCCGCGGAGCCCTCGGGGGTCGATCTGGCGCGCGTGGCGCTGCGCGCCGCCAAGGAACAGGCGCGCGCCCGGGGCGCGGCGGCGCAGCAGAAGAAGCAGGCGCGTCGAGGGGGCTTGCGCTCCGGAGCGCGCGCCGATGGACGCGATCCGCTTCCGCTCGGTGCCGCGATCAGCCGGCTGATCACCGAGCGGGGCTGGGAGACCCCGGCCGCCGTCGGCGGGGTCATGGGCCGCTGGCCGCAGATGGTGGGGCCGGAGGTGGCGCAGCACTGCGAGCCGCAGCGGTACGACGAGGACGCGCGGGTGCTGACGGTGCGGTGCGACTCGACGGCGTGGGCGACCCAGCTGAGGCTGCTGGCCCCGCAGCTGGTGGCCCGGCTCAACGCGGACCTGGGCCAGGGCACGGTCAAGCTGATCAAGGTGCTGGGCCCGGGCGGCCCGGCCCGCCGCTACGGTCCGCTGCGCGCCCCCGGCAGCAGGGGCCCGGGGGACACCTACGGCTGACGCGGACCGCGCGTGCGCCCCCCCGGCCGGACCGGCCCCGGGGGCGGTGGGTGACGTTCGTGAACGGGGTGGCGTACGGGGTGCCCGTCATGGTTGCCGGTGGTTGACGGCCCGAAGCGCTGAGTGGCGGCGTGAGCCTCTTGGACCCCGTCCCCAGATATGGGGAGTCGGCGGCGACCGGTTCAGGGCGGCACATGCGTACTCAGGCACCGGCAAGCCCCCATTCTTGTCGGTGCTACCGGTAGACTGGGGCCGTACACCGTCGCCGCTTGCGCACCGAGCGCTCGCGGAAACATGTTGAACGACGCAGCCGCTCCCGCTTGCCCCGGAGTCGGCTCGTGCTGTGCCAGAAAGGGCGCTTCGTGGCCGATTCCGGCAACCCCAACGAGAACATCCCGTCCGAGTCCGAGATCCCGTCCGAGGACGGCGCGGAGGCCCTGGCCCCGCCGTCGTACGACGCCAGTGCGATCACCGTCCTGGAGGGCCTGGACGCGGTCCGCAAGCGACCCGGTATGTACATCGGTTCCACCGGCGAGCGCGGCCTCCACCACCTCGTGTACGAGGTGGTGGACAACTCCGTGGACGAGGCCCTGGCCGGTCACGCGGACACCATCGAGGTGACGATCCTGGCCGATGGCGGGGTCCGCGTGGTCGACAACGGCCGCGGTATCCCGGTCGACCTCCACCCGGTGGAGAAGAAGCCGGCCATCGAGGTCGTGCTGACCGTGCTGCACGCGGGCGGCAAGTTCGGAGGCGGGGGTTACGCCGTCTCCGGCGGTCTGCACGGCGTCGGCGTCTCCGTGGTCAACGCGCTGTCGTCGAAGGTCGCGGTCGAGGTCAAGCGGGACGGCTACCGCTGGACCCAGGACTACAAGCTGGGCGCCCCGACCGCGCCGCTGGCGAAGAACGAGCCGGTCTCGGAGACCGGTACGACGGTCACCTTCTGGGCCGACCCGGACGTCTTCGAGACGACCGAGTACTCCTTCGAGACGCTGTCGCGGCGCTTCCAGGAGATGGCGTTCCTGAACAAGGGCCTGACCATCTCGCTGAAGGACGAGCGCGCGGCCCATGTGGACGAGGAGGGCAATCCGCTCTCCGTCTCGTACTGCTACGAGGGCGGCATCGTCGACTTCGTGAAGTACCTGAACTCCCGCAAGGGGGAGCTGGTCCACCCCACGGTCATCGGCTTCGAGGCCGAGGACAGGGAGCGGATGCTCTCGGTGGAGATCGCGATGCAGTGGAACACCCAGTACACCGAGGGTGTCTACAGCTTCGCGAACACCATCCACACCCATGAGGGCGGTACCCACGAGGAGGGCTTCCGCGCCGCGCTGACGTACCTGATCAACAAGTACGCGCGGGACAAGAAGCTGCTCCGGGAGAAGGACGACAACCTCACCGGTGAGGACATCCGCGAGGGCCTGACCGCGATCATCTCGGTCAAGCTCGGCGAGCCGCAGTTCGAGGGCCAGACGAAGACGAAGCTGGGCAACACGGAGGCGAAGACCTTCGTCCAGAAGATCGTCCATGAGCATCTGGCCGACTGGCTGGACCGCAACCCCAACGAGGCGGCGGACATCGTCCGCAAGTCCATCCAGGCGGCGACGGCCCGGGTGGCGGCGCGCAAGGCGCGCGACCTGACCCGCCGCAAGGGGCTGCTGGAGACCGCCTCGCTGCCGGGCAAGCTGGCGGACTGCCAGTCCAACGACCCGGCCAAGTGCGAGATCTTCATCGTCGAGGGTGACTCCGCCGGCGGCTCGGCCAAGGCCGGCCGGAACCCGCAGTACCAGGCGATCCTGCCCATCCGAGGCAAGATCCTCAATGTCGAGAAGGCCCGGGTCGACAAGATCCTCCAGAACAACGAGGTCCAGGCGCTGATCTCGGCGTTCGGCACCGGTGTGCACGAGGACTTCGACATCAGCAAGCTCCGCTACCACAAGATCATTCTGATGGCGGACGCCGACGTCGACGGTCAGCACATCAACACCCTGCTGCTCACCTTCCTCTTCCGCTTCATGCGTCCGCTGGTCGAGGCGGGCCATGTCTTCCTGTCCCGCCCGCCGCTGTACAAGATCAAGTGGGGCCGGGACGACTTCGAGTACGCGTACTCGGACCGCGAGCGGGACGCGCTGATCCAGGCCGGCCGTGAGCAGGGCAAGCGCATCAAGGAGGACTCGGTCCAGCGCTTCAAGGGCCTGGGCGAGATGAACGCCGAGGAGCTGCGGGTGACCACCATGGACGTCGATCACCGCGTCCTGGGCCAGGTCACCCTGGACGACGCGGCGCAGGCCGACGACCTGTTCTCGGTCCTGATGGGTGAGGACGTCGAGGCCCGGCGCTCGTTCATCCAGCGCAACGCCAAGGACGTCCGCTTCCTCGACATCTGAGTCGGCCGAGCAGCCGCAGACGACAGAAGGACTTGACCAGCAATGGCCGACGAGAACACCCCGAACACGCCCGAAGACACCGCCCAGGGGGCCGCCCTCCGCGTCGAGCCGGTGGGCCTCGAGACGGAGATGCAGCGCTCGTACCTCGACTACGCGATGAGCGTGATCGTGAGCCGCGCGCTGCCCGACGTCCGGGACGGCCTCAAGCCGGTGCACCGGCGCGTGCTGTACGCGATGTACGACGGCGGGTACCGCCCCGAGAAGGGCTTCTACAAGTGCGCGCGCGTCGTCGGCGACGTGATGGGCACCTACCACCCGCACGGCGACTCGTCCATCTATGACGCCCTGGTGCGGCTGGCCCAGTCGTGGTCGATGCGGATGCCGCTGGTCGACTCCAACGGCAACTTCGGCTCCCCGGGCAACGACCCCGCCGCGGCCATGCGCTACACCGAGTGCAAGATGGCCCCGCTGTCCATGGAGATGCTCCGGGACATCGACGAGGAGACCGTCGATTTCCAGGACAACTACGACGGACGCAACCAGGAGCCGACGGTCCTGCCGTCCCGCTTCCCGAACCTGCTGATCAACGGCTCGGCGGGGATCGCGGTGGGCATGGCCACCAACATCCCGCCGCACAACCTCCGCGAGGTGGCCGAGGGCGCCCAGTGGTTCCTGGCGAACCCGGAGGCCACGTCGGAGGAGCTGCTCGACGCGCTGATCGACCGGATCAAGGGCCCGGACTTCCCGACCGGTGCCCTGGTCGTCGGCCGCAAGGGCATCGAGGAGGCGTACCGCACCGGCCGTGGCTCGATCACGATGCGCGCGGTCGTGGAGGTCGAGGAGATCCAGGGCCGGCAGTGCCTGGTGGTCACCGAGCTGCCGTACCAGGTCAACCCGGACAACCTGGCACAGAAGATCGCCGACCTGGTGAAGGAGGCCAGGATCGGCGGCATCGCGGACGTCCGCGACGAGACGTCCTCGCGTACGGGCCAGCGTCTGGTCATCGTGTTGAAGCGGGACGCGGTCGCCAAGGTTGTCCTCAACAACCTCTACAAGCACACCGATCTGCAGACCAACTTCGGCGCGAACATGCTGGCGCTGGTCGACGGGGTGCCGCGCACCCTCTCGCTGGACGCCTTCATCCGCAACTGGGTCACGCACCAGATCGAGGTCATCGTCCGGCGGACGCGCTTCCGGCTGCGCAAGGCGGAGGAGCGGGCCCACATCCTGCGCGGTCTGCTCAAGGCGCTGGACGCGATCGACGAGGTCATCGCGCTGATCCGGCGCAGTGACACGGTCGAGACGGCGCGCGGCGGCCTGATGGACCTGCTGACGATCGACGAGATCCAGGCGAACGCGATCCTGGAGATGCAGCTGCGGCGGCTGGCCGCCCTGGAGCGTCAGAAGATCATCCAGGAGCACGACGAGCTGCAGGCCAAGATCAACGAGTACACCGCGATCCTGGCCTCGCCCGAGCGGCAGCGGCAGATCATCAGCGAGGAGCTGACCGCGATCGTCGAGAAGTACGGCGACGACCGGCGCACCAAGCTGATCCCCTTCGACGGGGACATGTCCATCGAGGACCTGATCGCCGAGGAGGACATCGTCGTCACGATCACCCGTGGCGGCTATGTGAAGCGGACGAAGACCGAGGACTACCGCTCGCAGAAGCGCGGCGGCAAGGGCGTGCGCGGCACGAAGCTCAAGCAGGACGACATCGTCGACCACTTCTTCGTCTCGACCACCCACCACTGGCTGCTGTTCTTCACCAACAAGGGCCGGGTCTACCGGGCGAAGGCGTACGAGCTGCCGGACGCGGGCCGGGAGGCGCGCGGCCAGCACGTCGCGAACCTGCTGGCGTTCCAGCCGGACGAGCAGATCGCGCAGATCCTGGCGATCCGGGACTACGAGGCGGCGCCGTATCTGGTGCTGGCCACGAAGTCGGGCCTGGTGAAGAAGACCCCGCTCAAGGACTACGACTCGCCGCGGTCGGGTGGTGTGATCGCCATCAACCTCCGGGAGACGGAGGACGGCCGGGAGGACGAGCTGATCGGAGCCGAGCTGGTTTCGGCCGACGACGATCTGCTGCTGATCAGCAAGAAGGCACAGTCGATCAGGTTCACGGCCACGGACGAGTCGCTGCGGCCCATGGGGCGGGCGACCTCGGGCGTGAAGGGCATGAGCTTCCGCGAGGGGGACGAGCTCCTCTCGATGAATGTCGTCCGGCCCGGTACGTTCGTGTTCACCGCCACCGACGGCGGGTACGCGAAGCGGTCGAACGTCGACGAGTACCGCGTCCAGGGCCGTGGCGGCCTCGGCATCAAGGCCGCCAAGATCGTGGAGGACCGCGGTTCGCTGGTCGGTGCGCTGGTGGTCGAGGAGAGTGATGAGATCCTTGCCATCACGCTCAGCGGTGGCGTGATCCGTACTCGTGTGAGCGAGGTCAGGGAGACGGGCCGTGACACCATGGGCGTCCAACTGATCAACCTGGGCAAGCGCGATGCCGTCGTCGGCATCGCCCGGAACGCCGAGGCCGGTCGTGAGGCTGAAGAGGTCGAGGACGAGTCCGAGACCGGGAGCGAGGCAGCCGAGGGGGCCGCGTCCGAGGCGGCCGGGGGCACACCGTCCCCGGCCGACGAGACCGAGGAGTAAGTCGTGAGTGGAGCCACGGGTGCCGCGGCGGGCGGCGGCGGAGCAGGTGCCGGCAAGCGGCCGGTGCCGGGAACCGCGTCCGCCGGGAGCGGATCATCCGCTTCGGGAGGCGCCCGTGACTCCGCCGCCGACTCCCATGGGGGAACCGTGACGGACATCAGGCAGCCGCAGCCGCCCTACGAGGGCTACACCGGGAGTCCGCTGCCCGGTGAGCGGCCGTCCCAGCAGCAGCCCGCGCAGCCGTACCACCCGCCGCAGGCCTATGCGCCGCCGAGCGGCGGCGGGGCCGCGCGGGGCGCCTCCGGGCAGAAGCAGACGGCGGCGCGCCGCCCGCGCCCGGAGGCGGGCGCCCGCTCGGCTCCGCGCACCCGCAAGGCGCGGCTGCGGGTCTCCCGGGTGGACCCGTGGTCGGTGATGAAGGTCAGCTTCCTGCTCGCGATCGCGCTCGGCATCTGCACCGTGGTCGCCGCGGCGGTGCTGTGGATGGTCATGGACGGGATGGGCGTCTTCAGCGCCGTGGGCGGCACGATCAGCGAGGCCACGGAGTCGAAGAAGGGCAGCGGCTTCGATCTGGAGTCGTTCCTGTCGCTGCCGCGGGTGCTGGTCTTCACCGGGGTCATCGCCGCGATCAACGTGGTGCTGGCGACGGCCCTGGCCACCCTGGGGGCCTTCATCTACAACCTGTCGGCGGGCTTCGTCGGCGGTGTGGAGGTCACGCTCGCCGAGGACGAGTAGCGGCCGTCCGTTACCGATTTTGGGACAGGGCTGGTCGTGCGCTAATCTTTCGGTGCAGCGCGGGGCTATAGCTCAGACGGTTAGAGCGCTTCCCTGATAAGGAAGAGGCCACAGGTTCAAGTCCTGTTAGCCCCACCGGCGCGATCGGCCCGGACGGAGATCACCTCTCCCTCCGGGCCGATTCCGTCCGCGCCGATTCCGTAAATGCGCCCGGTCAGTTGGGACCGGCCGTCGTTCGGCCCATGCCGGGCATAGGTCACCGATCGGTATCGGCCGGTGTGTATCATCGGGCGCCAGAGGTCCCCTACGTCAAGGAAAGAGACGAGGTAGCGCGGTGAAGAAGCTTCTCCTGGTCGCACTGGCCGCCATCGGCGGGCTCCTCGTGTACCGCCAGATCCAGGCGGATCGCGCCGAGCAGGATCTGTGGACGGAGGCGACCGACTCCGTGCCCGCAGGTTCGGGTGTGTGAGACCAACAGCTCCGTACAGGGCCCCGATCGCTGGAGCGGTCGGGGCCCTGTCGGCTTTACTGGCGGCCGTCGCGGGAAACGCGGCGACCGCCGGCCGTTTTATTCACTCTTGCGAATGAAAAGCTTGCATAAGCAAAGTTGAACGGGCCGTACGGCCGGTACGACGAGGAGTGACCCGCGATGAACGACCGCAGCACGGTCAGGACCGGCCTCGCCGCGGTGGCGGCGCTGTGCGCGGTGGCCACGGCGCCGTGGCCGGCCGGTCAGGCCTGGGCCGCGCCCGTGGACGGGGCCGCCGGGGCCCGGCCGTATCGGGCCCAGGGGACCTCAATCGAGGGCACGAGCGACGCTCAGGGAGCCCCGCCGCTGAAGCCGGGGTTCGGCTACGTCGACAGCATCGCGGCGGGCCAGAAGCGGCACTACGAGGTCCGGCTGGACGCCACCTCCTCGGCGTACGTCTCGGCCGTCGCGGCACCCCGGCCGGGGGCGGGCGTCGCCTCGTACCGCGACGGCCTCAAGGTGACGCTGGAGAGCCCCGACGGCGCCACCTGCGGCAGCTCCGACCGGAAGATCGAGGCGAGCGGCGTGGCCTACCCGCTCGCCGACTACGCCGCACGCCTGGCCGAACCGGGCTCGGTGGCCTCCTGCCGCAAGGCGGGCCGGTACGTCGTCACGGTGGAGCGCGGGACCGGCTCCCAGGACCCCGGCCGCTGGCCGCTGGAACTCCGGCTGATGGTGGAGCCGCCGGTGAAGGGCGGCGACAGGGGCCAGGCGCCGGAGGGGAGTTGGCGCACGCCCGCGCCCGAACCGCCCGAGGGCCAGGCGCGGTGGCGGCAGGGCGGCACGGGATTCAACGACGCCCGCCCCCTGTCCACAGGGGTGTGGGCGGATCAGATAAAGCCGGGAGAGACCCACTTCTACCGGGTGCCGGTCGACTGGGGACAGCGGCTGAACGCCATTGCCGAACTCCCCGCCTCGAAGACCGGAGAGGGGGCCGGGGTGAACGACGCCCTCGGGATGCGGGCGTTCAACCCGGCGCGCGGCCTGACCAAAAAGACCTCCTTCGCCGCCTACGACGGCCGGAAGGCCCGGGCCGAACTGGACACCGCCCCCGTGGCGTACGGCAACCGCACCGCGCGGGCCGAGTACTCGGTGCGCACCATGAGCTTCTCGGGCTGGTACTACCTCGCGGTCACGGTGAACCCGGAGGTCACACGGTTCTTCAAGGGCGCGGTGCCGCTCACCCTGCGGGTGCGGGTCTCGGGCGACCCGGCGGCCGGGCCCACGTACGACGGGGACGCGGTCCGGGCGGGCTTCGGCCTGACGGCCGCCGACAAGCGGGAGGCCGCCCGGGCGCCGGCCACCGGGGACGACGCCATGGCGGTGCCCGCCGGCAGGAGTGAGGACCGGCTGCGGCTGGTGGCCTACGCCAGCTACGCGGCCGGCGCGCTGCTGCTGATCGGGCTCGGGGGGTGGACGCTGGTGGCCCGGCGCCGCGCCCCGGTGGCCGCGGCAGGGACCCCCGGCCCGGGCAGGCACCGGCGGCCGGGCCCGCCGCCGCCCGCCCGGTAGCCCGGCCCCCGTAGCGCGGCGCGGCCGCCGCCCGGTGGCCCGGCGGGGGCCGGTCGGTCAGCTTCTCGCCCGGCTGCAGGGCGAACCGGTCGGCTGCGCCCGCCTGAAGCTGCCGCCCCGGGGTGCCCGCCTGGTCGGCCCCGCTCGGCCGGCCCGGTAGCTCGCCTGCTCGGCCGGCCCGGTCGGTCAGCCGGCGGCCAGCAGCGCCCAGGTGCCCACCGCGAAGCAGACGGCGGCGGCGATGAGGATCGCGATCGCCGCCTTCCGGGACGGGCCGGGACGCCGCTCGGGCCCGGCGAGTGGAACCTGCGGCTGGGGAGCGGTGTATGGACGAGTAGGAGGGTATTCGGGCCGGACCGCCGGAGCGGGAGCCGTGGCGGGAGTGGGGGTGGGCGTATGCGTATGCGTATGCGAGGGCTGGGGTCCTGGCCGGCGCGGATCGAGCGGGGTCTGCGGCGGCTGTGCGGGCGGTACGGGGCTCGGGGGCGGTGGGGGCTGCGCGGGCCCGGGGCGAGGGGTCTGCGGCTGCGGGACCCCGGAGTACGGGGTGTGTGGGGTGAGCGGGGCGTACGGGGCCTGGGGCTGCCCCGCCGGGTGCTGGGCCGCCGAGTGCTGGGCCGCCGGGTGCTGTCCGGTCGTGTGCTGGCCGGTGTGCGGCTGCGCGGCGGGCGGGGGTGGGGTGTGTGGTGGTGGGGTGTGCGGCGGTGGGGTCGGTGGCGGTGGGGTCGGTGGCTGCGGCGGGATCCCGGTGTGCGGCGTCTGGGGCTGGGGCGGGGGCAGTTGGAAGCTGCCGGTGTCCGACATCGACGGCTGCGACGGCTGCGACGGGTGCGACGGCTGCGACGGCTGCGACTGCGAGGACTGTGGCTGCCCGGGCTGTGGCTGCGACGGCTGCGATACGGACGGTTGTGGTTCGGACGGCCCTGGCGTCATCGGCGTCTGGGGAAACGGGGGTGGGGGCGTGGCGGCGCCGTGCCGGCGGTTCGCGCCCCCGCCGGTGTCCCCGCCCGTGCTCCCGCCCTCGTCAGCGCTCGTGACGGCGCCCGTGCCCGTGCCCGTGCCCGCGACCATGCCCGCCGCGACCGTGCCCGTGTCCGGGTCGGCCTGTCGGGCCGTCCGGAGGGGCCCCTCGGGGCCGAAACCCTCGGGGAGCGGCCCGAGATGGTCGAAGACCTCGATGACCTCGTCGTCGATGCCGGGCTCGGGCAGCAGCTCCGCGGCCGCGAGAAGCGCCTTGCGCGCCCCCGTGGCCGAGCGGAACCGGTCCTCGGGATCGGGCTGCAGCAGATTCGCTATCACCTGCCACAGCGGCTCAGGCACCCCTTCCGGCGCGTGCGGCACGCCCTGCTCGAAGAGCTTGACCAAGGCGTCCGCGTCCGGCTTGTGGCCGCTGAGCAGATACAGCGCCACCAGCCCGACCGCGAAGAGGTCCGCGGGGAAGTCCGGCTCCTCGCCCATCATCTGCTCGGGCGCGAAGTAACCGGGCGTCCCCATCACGAAGTTGGCCTCGGTGAGCCGGGGCTCCCCCTTGGTCAGCGCGATACCGAAATCTCCCAGCCGCACATGCGGCCGGCCGGTCCCGGTGGCCTCCAGCAGGATGTTCGCGGGCTTGATGTCGCGGTGCACCACGTTTTCCGCGTGCACCGCCGCCAGGCCGGAGAGCAACTGGTCCAGCAGCGTGCACACATAGCGCGGCGGCAGCGGACCGTAGTCGCCGATGAGGTGGGCCAGCGAGCCGCCGCCCACCAGGTCCATGGTGAACAGGACCTTGTCGTCGTCCGCGGCCCAGCTCGCCGGTGCCAGCACATAGGGGTGGTCGATGCGCAGCGCCTGCTCCCGCACGAAGCGCAGCAAGGTGTGCGCGTCGCGCTGCTGGAGCACCTTCGCCGCGACGTACCGGCGGCGCCGGTGGTCCCAGACGCGCCATACGGCGCCCACGCCGCCGCGTCCGATCGGGTCGACCAGCTCGTACCGGCCCGCGAAGATCTCACCCATCGCGCGGCCCCCGCCCCCTCATCGGCTCGTCAGCAGTCCTTCGGCCCGTCAGCTCTGGTGCGCCTCGTAGTGGGCGACCGCCTCGGCGGTCCGCCCGGCGCCGTACACCCGGAGGAACTCCGCCAGCTCCGGGTGGGTGGGGGCGAGGGTGTCGGCGGCGTCGATGATGTCGCCGGCGGCGGAGACCGAGCGCAGCAGCGACTGGATCTCGCGGACCACGCGCCGCACGGTCGGGGCGCCGGTGCTGGCGGTGGTCTGGGTGGTGTTCAGCACGGAGCCCCCCGCGGACTTCTTGATCTCCTCCATGCGCTCGGCCGCCTCGGCGGCGCTGACCCGGCCGTCCGCCGCCTGGCTCGACAGCTCCTGCAGGGCCTGCACCCGCTGGACGACGGCCGGGTTGCCGATCTTCGCGCGCTGGCCGCTCATCAGCTGCGAGAGCATCGGCGCGGACAGACCGAGGACGGCGGCGAGGCGGGCCTGGTTGAGGCCGAGGTCGTCGATGAGACGGCGGAAGAGCGCCCCCAGCGGTTCCCCGTACCAGCTGCGCTGCAGCTCCCGTGCGCGGGCGGTGGCATCCTGCTGTGCTGCGTCCATTCGCTCTCCCCTTCGCTTCGCTGCAGCGAATCTTGCGTGGCATCCTACGGAGGGCGGTACGCGCGAGCGATACCCGGTCGGGAAAGGCGGCCGCGAGCAGGTATCCTGATCGGCGACGGGGCCTTAGCTCAGTTGGTAGAGCGCCGTCTTTGCATGGCGGATGTCAGGAGTTCGACTCTCCTAGGCTCCACTGTCGTCACCGGTCAGGACATCGGAAGGTGCCCTGGCCGGTGTTTTGTGCTTGCCGCGGCGGAGCCGGCGCGGGGCATTGTCCTCCCGGGTGTTGCCCGATGTTGCCGCTCTCGCCCTTGTCCTGCGCAACACCCGGTCGATGCCCCACGCTGGGCTCAACTCGGGCAAACGGCCCGGGAATCGGGTGGTCGGCGCGGTCCGCCGCGCAGGGAGACAAGATGCGTGAGCTGCGGCCATTGGGTGATGGTCTGAGCCAGGAATGCCGGGATTTCGCCTTGGCGCTGCGGGACCTGTTCAAGGGGCTCGATGTGTCGGTGCGCAGATACGCGGCGCGCAGGCATCGCGATCCGGGCACGTTCTCGCGCTATCTGAGCGGGACGCGCATCCCGCCGTGGGAATTCGTGCAGGACCTGTTCACCGATCTCGCCGAGCGGCGGGGCAGCGCGGCGACCCCGGCCGCGATCGAGCTGGTGCGGGAGCTGCACCGGGCGGCGGTGCACACGAGTGGGTCGCCCGGTCACGCCATGGAGATCCTCCAGCACCAGCTGGCGGACGCCGACCGGGAGGCCCGGGCGTCCAGCGTGAAGGAGGACGCGCTCGGTGAGGCGCTGCTCGACCGGCAGCATCGCATCGCCGATCTCGAGGTTCGGCTGAGCCAGATGGAAGGCGCGTGGGTGACGGAGCGCACCCGGGCGGACGCGCTGGAGCTGGGCCTGCCCGATCACGCGGAGCTGGTCAAGGAGCGGGACATGCTCCGGCGTGAGGTGAAGCGCCTCACGGAGGAGCTGGAGGATGTGCGGCTGCGCGGCATGCTGGCGGAGGACCGCTGCCAGATGCTGGAGCGGCAGCTGGCGATGGTGGAGTCCCAGCGCCCGGACACGGCTCGGGAGCCGGAGGAGGTGCCCGACGCACCCGTCGGGCCCGCGATGTCCAAGCCCTGCTCGGGGCCCCGTCCCAAGATCCTCGTGGTCGACGACCAGCCGAACAACCTGCTGGCCATGGAGGCCGTGCTGGCCACGCTGGACCAGGAGCTGGTGACCGCGTCCTCCGGGCAGGAGGCCCTCAAGGCGCTGCTCGACCACGACGACTTCGCGGTGATCCTGCTGGATGTGCAGATGCCGGAGATGGACGGCTACGAGACGGCGGCGCACATCCAGCGGCGGCCGCGCAACCGGGACATCCCGATCATCTTCCTGACCGCGATGGGCGCCGATCCCGAGCACTCCTCCCGGGGGTACGCGGCCGGTGCGGTGGACTACATCGCCAAGCCGTTCGACCCCTGGGCGCTGCGTGCCAAGGTCTCGGTGTTCACCGAGATCTTCCTGGAGAGGCGCCGGTACAGCGAGCGCGCCGCCGCCCACTGATCGGGCGGCGGCGGGCGGTGCGCGGCGAGGGCCGCTGCGAGGGCCGGGGCCGGGGCCAGGGTCGGGGCCCGGGTGCTCGGCTGCGACCCGGCCGGGCTCAGCGCTCCTTCTCGTCCGTCTGCTTGGCCTGCGCCTCCGGGTCCAGGGCGGACTGGTCGCTGCCGTCCACCGCGGTCAGCGGCTCGCGCTCGCTCACCTCGGTCGCCGCCGGGGGCTCGACCAGCCAGTCGGGGTTGGCCTGCTTGTCCCACCACTTCCACGCGGTGAAGACACCGGCGCCCACGATGCCGACGAAGGTGGCGCGCTTGGCGATGCGGCCGGTGCGCGTCCTGCGGCGGCGCCGCCTGGCGAGCTTGTTGATGTCCTCCGCGGTCACGTGCACGCGCAGGGCGGCGAGGGCCGCGGCGCTGCGGGTGACGGCCTCCTCGCGCACCGGCCCGGCGGCGGCCACCGCGTGCTCGATGCGCGGCGCGGTGTACCGGGCGGCCTGGCGGGCCGCCTTGCGGGTGCTGAGGGCGGCCCGGGTGGCGGCGGCGTCGACCCCTCGGGGCAGGGTGCGGCGGGCTTTGGTGAGCCGTGGCGCGATGTGCGCGTGGTATTGGCTGCCCGCGGTGTGGCAGGCCTGGTGTGCGGCGTGCGAAACCTTCGGCGCCAGCCGTACGCGGGCCGTGTGCGCGTAGCGCGCGGCGGCGTCCTTGGCCGTGCCGGCGTAAGGCGCCACCGCCTCCGCTGCGTGCAGGACGCTGCCCTTGGCGGTGCCGGTCGCGGCTCGCACGCTGTCCATGCGGGTCACGGGATCCTCCTCCTCGCTGGCGGTGCTACGGGTCCTGAGGGGTTGGGTCTGTCCTGAGGCTGTTCTGTAGGGTGTTCCGTCCTTAATATGCGCAGTTTCGTCTATCCATCTCATGGAAGTTCATACCTGTTTGTGAAGATCATGCCCGTTCGCAGGACACCGGGCACGCGCGGCCGGGCATCCGGGGCACATACGGGTTCCCGCACGCGGCGGCATGAATCGCGGTGCCGCGCACGGCTTCGGCGGGTACGCGTCGTCAGGGCGTCCGTGCGAGGATCGGGGGACCGCACTGAGAACTATGGAAGGTAGATCGTGGCTGAGCAGCTCTACGCCACCCTGAAGACGAACAACGGCGACATCGTGGTCCGGCTGCTGCCGAACCACGCGCCGAAGACGGTCAAGAACTTCGTGGAGCTCGCCGAGGGCACCCGCGAGTGGACCCACCCGGCGACCGGCAAGCGGGCCAAGGAGAAGCTGTACGACGGCACCGTCTTCCACCGCGTGATCAGCGGCTTCATGATCCAGGGCGGTGACCCGCTGGGGAACGGCACCGGTGGCCCGGGCTACGAGTTCGCCGACGAGTTCCACCCGGACCTGGCGTTCAACAAGCCGTACCTGCTGGCCATGGCCAACGCCGGCCCGGGCACCAACGGCTCGCAGTTCTTCATCACCGTCGCGCCGACCGCGTGGCTGACCGGCAAGCACACCATCTTCGGCGAGGTCGCCGACGAGGCCAGCAAGAAGGTCGTCGACGCGATCGCGGGCACGTCGACCAACCCGCGCACCGACCGCCCGCTCAACGACGTCGTCATCGAGTCGGTCGTCGTGGAGACCCGCGAGGGCTGAGCCCGTACGGGAACTCCGCGCCCCGCCTGTCCGTCTTGACGGCAGGCAGGCGGGCACGCGGAGCCCGGTGCGAGCATGGAGTGCAGGGCAAGGGGAGACGATGGAGG
Source organism: Streptomyces sparsogenes (assembly GCF_001704635.1). GTDB lineage: Bacteria > Actinomycetota > Actinomycetes > Streptomycetales > Streptomycetaceae > Streptomyces > Streptomyces sparsogenes. The sequence continues at coordinate 56,619 of NZ_MAXF01000061.1, forward strand.
ACCAGGCGGTCTGCTGCTACCGGCACCCGCAGCGGGAGACCGGCATAAGCTGCGTCCGCTGCGAGCGGCCGATCTGCCCGGAGTGCATGATCAGCGCCTCGGTCGGTTTCCAGTGCCCTGAGTGCGTGCGCGGCGGCGCGCCCGGCCCTTCCGGCGGCCCCGCCCCGGCCGGGCACCCGGTGCGGTCGGCGCGGCCGCGCACGATAGCGGGCGGTGCGCTCACCGCCGATCCGCGGCTGGTCACCAAGATCCTCATCGGCGTCAACGTGGCCGTGTGGTTCGTGGCGCTCGCCCTGGGTGACCGGTTCGTCAACGCCCTCGATCTGGTGGGCCGGGCGTACGACCCGGGCACCACCAGCCTGGTGGGGGTCGCCGAGGGGCAGTGGTACCGGCTGCTCACCGCGGTCTTCCTGCACCAGCAGCCCATCCACATCGCGTTCAACATGCTGTCGCTGTGGTGGCTCGGCGGACCGCTGGAGGCGGCGCTCGGCCGGGCCCGCTATCTCACGCTGTATCTGCTGTCGGGGCTCGGCGGCAGCGCGCTGTCGTATCTGCTCGCCGCGCAGAACCAGCCCTCGCTGGGCGCCTCCGGGGCGATCTTCGGCCTGCTCGGCGCGACGGCGGTCCTGATGCGCCGCCTCAACTACGACATGCGGCCGGTCATCGCGCTGCTGGTGCTGAATCTGCTCTTCACCTTCACCTGGGCCAATATCGCCTGGCAGGCCCATGTGGGCGGGCTGGTCGTCGGCACCGTGGTGGCGTACGGGATGGTCCACGCGCCGCGGGAGCGGCGCGCGCTGGTCCAGCAGGGCACCTGCGCGCTGGCGCTGCTGGTGATCGTCGCGCTGGTGTGGATGCGGACGGTGCAGCTCACCGGCTGACCGTCGGCCGTGCCGTCCCGGTGGAATATCTACAGTGCAGTTGTCCACAGCGAGTGGCCGATCTTGTGCAAACTGTGGAGAACATCAGTGCGGCTCCGAGCTCATCCGCGTTCTCGCAGGCAGGAGCGGGTGTGAACGGTCGAACGGATGTGCTCGGCCGATCACACCGGCGTCAATGCGGCGGAAGTTATCCACAGATCTTCTGAGTTTTCCCCGGCTGTGGATAACTCTGTGGACGACCGGGGTGTGGACGATCGGGCGGCGAAAGCCGGAGAGCCGATCCTACTTCCACTGAGTGGAGACCACGAACCCGGCGGCGATGAAGCCGAAGCCGACCACGATGTTCCAGTTGCCCAGCGACTTGACCGGCATGTCGCCGGTGGTCACATAGAACATCACGATCCAGGCGAGACCGATCAGGAACATGGCCAGCATCAACGGCGCCACCCACCCGCGGCCGCTGCTCAGGCTGATGTTGGCGGCCTGCTTCGCCGGCGGCGGCGTGAAGTCGTCCTTCTTGCGGATCCGTGACTTCGGCACGAGGAACTCTCCTGTCGATGCGCTGCGTGACCGCGCTGGATGGGTACGGACGGCGCCGGTCGGGACGGGGACGGGGGACCACGCCCTTCCCTCGGGGCGTCAGTTAGCGTAGTCCTTCCGCGGCGTCGTAAGGAGTAAGGGTACGTTGAGCAATTCCGCCGGCACCCCCGCCCCGGGCCCTCGACGCCCCTCCTTCCGCCCCGTCCGGCTGCTGACCGCCGGGGTCTTCGCGCTCGCCGGGCTGATCTTCTGGACCAGCTTCGACACCGCCCAGGGCACCAACATCCGCAGCGACGAATCGATGCTGCGGCTGTCCGACCTCATACAGGAGCGCAGCCGCAAGAACCGCGACCTCGACAACAGCGCCGCCCAGCTGCGCTCGCGGGTCGACGCCCTCGCCCGCCGGGACAACGGCGCCACCGACGCCGAGCGCCGCGAGCTCGCGGCGCTGGAGCGGGCCGCGGGCACCGAGAAGCTCACGGGCACGGGGCTCACCGTCACCCTCACCGACGCCCCGCCGAACGCGACGGCGAAGATCCCCGACGTGCCCGACCCGCAGCCCAACGACCTCGTCATCCACCAGCAGGACCTCCAAGCCGTGGTGAACGCGCTGTGGCAGGGCGGCGCCCGGGGGATCAAGGTCATGGACCAGCGGCTGATCTCCACCAGCGCGGTGCGCTGCGTCGGCAACACCCTGATCCTCCAGGGCCAGGTCTACTCCCCGCCGTACACGATCACCGCCGTCGGCGACCGGGGAAAGCTGCGCGCCGCGCTGGCCGCGTCCCCCGCCATCGAGAACTACCGCAGCTACGTCGAGGCGTACGGGCTCGGCTGGAAAGTCGCCCAGCACGACAGCGTGACTCTTCCCGGCTACTCCGGCACAGTGGACCTGCACTACGCCCAGCCCCGGTGAGGCGGGCCCCCGGGAAGGGGGCCCCAGGAACGCGGTGAACGCGGTGAAGGCGGACAGGAGTGCGGCCGATGAGGGTGCGACTGGTCGTCAGAACGCTCAGCGAGGTGTGCCTGACCGTCGGCACCCTGATCGTCCTCTTCGTCGTCTATGTCCTGTACTGGACCGGAGTGCGCGCCGACCGCGCGATGGACGGGGAGATCGACCGGCTGCGGGACCGGTGGGCGACCGGGCCCGTCGCCGGGGCCGCGGCGCCGCGGCGGGAGGCCGAACCGGAGCCGTACCGGGACGGCGAGCCCTTCGCCCTCATGTACATCCCGCGCTTCGGCGCCGACTGGGTCAAGCCGGTCCTCCAGGGCACCGCGGCCGGCACCCTGAAGAAGGGCCTGGGCCACTATCCGAGCACCGCCCGCCCCGGCGCCCGGGGCAACTTCGCCGTCGCCGGGCACCGCCGCACCTACGGCGACCCCTTCAAGGACTTCCCCCGGCTGCGCCCCGGCGACGCCGTGGTGGTGACCGACGGCACCACCTGGTACACGTACCGCATCGACAGGCCGCCCTACCGCACCCTGCCCACCGACGTCGGCGTCATCGACCCGGTGCCGCGCGCCTCCGGGTTCCGGGGACCGGGCCGCTATCTGACCCTCACGACCTGTGAGCCGGAGTGGGGGCACAGCCACCGGCTGATCGCGTGGGCACACCTGGACGCCACCCGTCCGGTGACCGAGGGCAAGCCGGAAGCTTTGCCCGGCTGACCCACCCGGGCAGGTCCCGGCCCCTTACTCTGGTGCTGCAATCGACTTCTTCGTCGTAGTCCGTCGTGAGTAGGGATGGCATGTACGGCTGGATCTGGCGGCATCTGCCGGGTAACGCATGGGTGCGGGCGCTGATTTCGCTCGTGCTGGTGCTGGCGATCGTCTTCGTGCTCTTCCAGTACGTCTTCCCGTGGGCGGAGCCGCTGCTGCCGTTCGGCGACGTGACGGTCGACGAGGGGATGGCGGGCCCCCGGTGAGCGCGCGCGTCCTGGTCGTCGACAACTACGACAGCTTCGTCTTCAACCTGGTCCAGTACCTCTACCAGCTCGGCGCCGAGTGCGAGGTGCTGCGCAACGACGAGGTGGCCCTCGGCCACGCCCAGGACGGCTTCGACGGCGTCCTGCTCTCCCCGGGCCCCGGCACCCCCGAAGAGGCCGGGGTCTGTGTCGACATGGTGCGGCACTGCGCGAGCACCGGTGTGCCCGTCTTCGGCGTCTGCCTGGGGATGCAGTCCATGGCCGTGGCGTACGGAGGGGTCGTCGGGCGCGCCCCCGAGCTGCTGCACGGCAAGACCTCGCTCGTCACGCACGAGGGCGCCGGGGTCTTCAAGGGCCTGCCGTCGCCCTTCACCGCCACCCGCTACCACTCGCTGGCCGTCGAACGGGAGACCGTCCCGGACGAGTTGGAGATCACGGCCTGGACGGACACGGGCATCGCGATGGGGCTGCGCCACCGCCGGCTGCCGGTCGAGGGCGTGCAGTTCCACCCCGAGTCGGTGCTCACCGAGTGGGGCCACCGCATGCTCGCCAACTGGCTGGAGGAGTGCGGCGACGCGGGGGCGGTGGGGCGGTCGGCGGGCCTGGCCCCCGTGGTGGGGGCGGTCGGCGGCAAGGCCGGCGAGTGACCGCACTGCGCCCCGAGCGCGAGGGCGCGGCCCCAGGCGCCCAGGAGCCCGACCCCTACGCGTCGTACGGGCCACGAGAGCCGCACGACGCTCAGGGGGAGACGGACGCGTTCGCGGCGGCCGTGGAGCGGCTGGACGACCCGCTGACCGATCCGCTGCCCAGGCCCGCGCCCGGGCTCACCCCGGGGATCGTGACCGGGCCCCCGGCGCGACCCGGCGCCGGGCCGACCACGGGGCCCATGACGGGGCCGATGACAGGGCCCACGCCAGGGCCTGCCCCAGGGACGATGCCCCGGCCCCTGAGCCGGCCCACGGCGGGTCCCGCGCCCAGGGCCGCGGGAAAGCCCGCCGCCGGGCCTGTGGCGGGACGGAGGGCGGCCTCCGGACGCGGGGCCGCCTCGGCCTCCGAGCGGCCCTCTGACGGCCCCTCCCGGGCCCGCCACCGCCGACCCCCCGCGCCACCCGCCGTGCCCGCGGACCCGGACGCGACGGCGGTCCTGCCGCCGGTGTCCGCCGGGCCCGCCGATCCGGAGGCGACGGCCGTCCTGCCGCCGGTGCCCGCCGGGCCCGCGGACCCGGACGCGACGGCGGTCCTGCCGCCGGTGTCCGCCGGGCCCGCCGATCCGGAGGCGACGGCCGTCCTGCCGCCGGTGCCCGCCGGGCCCGCGGACCCGGACGCGACGGCGGTCCTGCCGCCGGTGTCCGCCGGGCCCGCCGATCCGGAGGCGACGGCCGTCCTGCCGCCGGTGCCCGCGGCCGGAGGCCCGGCGGCGGGGGCTCCGGCGGGGCCTATGGCTGGGCCCGTGCCTGGGGCCGGGCCGGCCGGCGGCCGGCGGGCGGCGAGGGACGACGAGACCGTGGCGCTGCGGGCGGTCCGGGCCGAGCCGGTCCCCCGGCCCGCTCCCGCCGCCCCGGCGGGCGACGACAGCACGGTGCTGCTCCGCAAGGTCGTGGCGGACCCCGCCGGGACGCGGGCCGGTACGGGCCGCATCGCTACGGACGGCATCGGTACGGACCGGAGAAGGCCGGCCGGGAGCGGCCCGGGCGGGGGCGGGGCGGGCGGCGCGGCCGACCCGCAGGGGCCGCCGACGGGGGGCCGGGCCGCCCGCAGACGCGCCGCGCAGGCGGCGGCCAGACGCGGCGGCAGACGGGCCGCCCGCGGCGGGGCGGACGGCGGTGCGGAAGACGCCACCGCGGCCGGGAGCGGAGCGCGGACGGCCACGGCCGCGCCCCGCACCCGTATGGAGGCCAAGCGCGCCGCCCGGGCGCGCAAGGACAGCCCGGCCGTGATCGTGAGCCGCGTCGTCGGCGAGCTGTTCATCACCGTCGGCGTGCTGATGCTGCTCTTCGTGACCTACCAGCTGTGGTGGACGAACATCCGGGCCCATCAGCAGGCGAACGGCGCCGCCAACAGCCTCCAGAAGAAGTGGGACCGGGACGGCGGGAAGCGCGATCCGGGCACCTTCTCGCCCGGCGAGGGGTTCGCGATCCTGTACATCCCCAAGCTGGACGTCAAGGCCCCGATCGCCGAGGGGATCAGCAAGCAGGACGTCCTCGACCACGGCATGGTCGGCCACTATGGCAAGGGCAAGCTGAAGACCGCCATGCCCTGGGACAAGAAGGGCAACTTCGCGCTGGCCGGGCACCGGAACACCCATGGTGAGCCGTTCCGGTACATCAATCACCTCAAGCCCGGCGACAAGATCGTCGTGGAGACGCAGAACGCGTTCTTCACGTACGAGATGACCAGCATCCTGCCGCAGACCTCGCCCTCGAACACCGGCGTGATCGGCCCGGTGCCGCCCGGCTCCGGCTTCACGAAGCCGGGCCGCTACATCACCCTGACGACCTGCACCCCCGAGTTCACCAGCAAGTACCGCATGATCGTCTGGGGGAAGATGGTCGACGAGCGTCCGCGGAACGAGGGCAAGCCGGACGCGTTGGTCCAGTGAGCGAGCACGGCCGGGAAGACCGGGCAGACGGAACGACCGGGAAGACCGGGAAAAGAGGGACGACGCGGTGGCACGGACCGACCAAGACGAGCGGCGGGGCGAGCTGCCCGACGCGGCCTCGGGGCGGCGCCGCCCCCGCCGGGGGCGGATAGCAGCCGCCGTCGGCATCCTGGGCGAGCTGTTGATCACCGCGGGCGTGATCATGGCCCTCTTCGTCGTCTACTCGCTGTGGTGGACGAACGTGCTGGCCGATCGCGAGGCCAAGAAGCAGGGCGACCGGGTGCGCAGGCAGTGGGCGCAGCAGGAGGGGCCCGGCCGGCTCGACACCAAGGACGGCATCGGCTTCCTGCACGTGCCGGCGATGGACAACGGCGAGGTGCTGGTGAAGAAGGGCACCTCGACGGCGACGCTCAACGACGGCGTCGCGGGCTACTACACCAAGCCGGTGAAGTCGGCGATGCCGTGGGACAAGAAGGGCAACGTCACGCTGGCGGCGCACCGGGACGGGCACGGCGCCAAGTTCCACAACATCGACAAGCTGGGCAAGGGCGACGCGATCGTCTTCGAGACCCGGGACACCTGGTACGTCTACAAGGTCTTCGCGGAGCTGCCCGAGACCTCGAAGTACAACGTGGGGGTGCTCAGCCCGGTCCCGAAGGGGTCGGGGAAGAAGAAGGCGGGCCGCTACATCACGCTCTCGACGTGCACTCCGGTCTACACCTCGCTCCACCGCTACATCGTGTGGGGCGAGCTGGTGCGTACGGAGAAGGTCGACGCGGACCGCACCCCGCCCAAGGAGCTGCGCTAACAGCCCGGCTCTGACAGCTCCGGACACGGGGAAGCCCCGGCCGCCCGATTCCCGGGCGCCGGGGCTTCTCGCTGTTCGCGGTGCGGTGTTTGCGGCGCGGCGCGCGCCTTGAGCGCGGCGCGCGCGCCTTACGTGGCGGGTCCGCCGGAGGGACCGCCGAACGGGATGCCGCCGCCCCCGTCGCCGCCGCCGTCGCCACCGCCGCCGTTGTTGCCATGGCCGCTGTCGAAGGTGGTCAGGTTGACGGCCTGGCCCTTGGCCACCTGGCTGCCCTCCTGCGGGTCGACGAACAGCACGGTGGAGTTCTCGTCCTGGGAGCCGGTGATGGCGCCGACGGTGAGGCCGGCTGCCTCGATGGCCTTCCTGGCGTCCTTGAGCTTCTTGCCGCGCAGCTGGGGCACCGCGACGTTCTCCTGCTGGGCGGGGGCCTTGGCGACGGTCAGGGTGACGGTCGAGCCGGGCAGGACCTGCTCGTTGCCCTTGGGGGTCTGGTCGATGACGGTGCCCGCCTCGACGTCGGCGTTCTCCACCTCCGTGCTCTGCACCTTCAGGCCCTTGGCCTCCAGTGCGGCCGTGGCGTCCGCGAGCTTCTGGGTGGTGACGTCCGGAACGGTGACCTTGGACTGCGCCTGGGCGACGGTCAGGGTGATCTCGGTGCCCCGCGGAACCTTCTTGCCGCCCTTGGGGTCCTGGTCGATGACCTTGCCCGCGGTCTGGTCGGATTCCTGGGTGGTCTGGTTGACCTGGAAGCCCTTGGCCTCGAGCTGCTCCTTGGCGCTCTCGTACTGGACGTTGATGACGTCGGGGACCTCGACCTTCTCGGCGGGCTTGGGGCCCTTGGACATGGTCAGCTCGACCTTGCCGCCGCGCTCGATGGCCTCCGGACCCTGCACGCTCTGCTTGCAGACCTGGTCCTTCTTGGCCTCCTCGCAGAAGACGGGGCTGCCGGTCACCTCGACCTTGAAGTTGCCGTTTCTGGCGTATTCCCTGGCCTCGCTGAGCTTCAGGCCGATCATGCGCGGCACATCGACCCGGTCGCCGCCCTTGTCGCCTGTGAAGATCGCCTTGCCGATGAAGATCGCCCCGACCAGCACCAGGATGCCGGCCAGGACCAGGAAGATCGTCGAGAGGTTGCTCTTCTTCTCGGACCCGCGCCTGCGGTCGGGGCGCTCGTCGTAGCCGAAGCCGCCGTCGTCCTCGCGCACCGGGGGGAGCATCGAGGTCGGCGCGCCGACGTCCTGCGACCGCAGCATGGTGGTGGGCTGGTCCTCGCCGCCGTAGCCGACGGCGCCGAGCGCGGCGGTCGCGGCGACCGGCTGGCCCTCGAGGGCGGCCTCGATGTCGGCGCGCATCTCGTCGGCGGACTGGTAGCGGTAGTCCGGGTCCTTGACCAGGGCGCGCAGCACGATCGCGTCCATCTCCGGGGTGATCTCCGGATCGAACGCGCTCGGCGGCTGGGGTTCCTCCCGGACGTGCTGGTAGGCGACGGCCACCGGGGAGTCGCCGATGAACGGCGGGCGCACGGTCAGCAGCTCGTAGAGCAGACAGCCGGTGGAGTAGAGGTCGCTGCGCGCGTCGACGGTCTCGCCCTTGGCCTGCTCCGGGGAGAGGTATTGGGCGGTGCCGATCACGGCGGCGGTCTGGGTCATGGTCATGCCGGCGTCGCCCATGGCCCGGGCGATGCCGAAGTCCATCACCTTGACCTGGCCGGTCCGGGTGAGCATCACGTTGGCCGGCTTGATGTCCCGGTGGACGATGCCGTTGCGGTGCGAGTACTCGAGGGCCTGGAGGATTCCGACGGTCATCTCCAGGGACCGCTCGGGGAGCAGCTTTCTGCCGGAGTGCAGCAGCTCCCGCAGGGTGGATCCGTCGACGTACTCCATCACGATGTACGGGATCGAGACTCCGTCGACGTAGTCCTCGCCGGTGTCGTAGACCGCGACGATCGCGGGATGGTTGAGCGAGGCGGCCGACTGGGCCTCTCGGCGGAACCGGGCCTGGAAGGACGGGTCGCGGGCCAGGTCCACCCGGAGCGTCTTCACGGCGACAGTGCGGCCGAGGCGGGTGTCGTGCGCGAGGTAGACCTCGGCCATGCCACCGCGGCCGAGCACAGAGCCCAGCTCATACCGGCCGCCGAGGCGACGCGGCTCTTCCATAGCTACTCCAGCCCTCTTCCGTCATTCCCGCCCGCACCTGTGGGGGCCCGGCGGTGTGCTGCTCGGGCATACCGTACCCGGGACGCCGCGCCGGACCCGGCCTCGGCCGCCACTTGATACAGGACCGGTACGGCGACGTGCGGGATCGGCGTCAGGACGTGACCGGGGTCACTTCTGGCTGTCGAGCACCGCCTTCATCACGTCCTTGGCGATCGGGGCGGCGAGCCGGCCGCCGGCGATGTCGTCGCGGACGGTGTCGGAGCCCTCCACGACGACCGCGACCGCGACCGGCGAGGAGCCGTCCTTGCCCTTGGCGTAGGAGATGAACCACGCGTAGGGGTTCTTGCTGTTGGCGACGCCGTGCTGGGCGGTGCCGGTCTTGCCGCCGACCGTGACGCCCGGGATCCGGGCGGAGGTACCGGTGCCCTTCTCGACCACCGTCTCCATGATGTCCTGGAGCTTGCTGGCGTTGTCCGAGGAGAGCGGCTGGCTCATCTCCTCGGGCGAGGTCTGCTCGATGACGTTCAGGTTCGGGGCGCGCAGCTTGTCGACCATGTACGGCTTCATGAGCTTGCCGTCGTTGGCGACCGCGGCGGCGACCATGGCCATCTGGAGCGGGGTGGCGCGGGTGTCGAACTGTCCGATGGCGGCCATGGCGTTGGACGACCGCTCCATGTCCTTGGGGTAGACGCTGGCATCGGCGCGGACGGGGGTGAACACCTCTTCGTTGAAGCCGAACTTCTCGGCCTCCTCGCGCATCTTGTCCTCGCGGAGGTCGTCACCGATCTTGCCGAAGACGGTGTTGCAGGAGTAGCGCAGGGCCTCGCGGAGGCTGGCGTTCTCGCAGGGGATGCTCCCCTCGTTCGGCAAGGGCTTGGTGGTGCCCGGCATGATCCACGGCAGCGGCGACTTGGTGGGCTCGTCGACGTTCTTGTACAGGCCGTTCTCCAGCGCGGCGGCCGCGGTGACGACCTTGAAGGTGGAGCCCGGGGGGTAGGTCTGCCGCAGCGCCCGGTTGAGCATCGGGTCGTCCGGGTTGTCCTTCTTCTGGAGGGCCTCCCAGGCGGCCGAGTCCTTGTCGCTCGCGCCGGCGATGGTGGACGGGTCGTAGCTGGGCGTGCTGACGAGCGCCAGGATCTTGCCGGTGCGCGGGTCGATCGCGGCGACGGCGCCCTTCTTGTCACCGAGGCCCTTGAACGCGGCTTCTTGCGCCTTACGGTTCAGGGTGGTGATGACGTCACCGCCTGTCTTCTCCTTGCCGGTGAGCATGTCGATGGTCCGGTTGAAGAAGAGACGGTCGTCGTCGCCGGTGAGGGTGGAGTCCTCGACGCCCTCGAGCAGGTTGGTGCCGTAGACCTGCGAGGCGTAGCCGGTGACCGGCGCCCACATCTCGCCGTTCTTGTAGGTGCGCTTGTACTTGTAGTTGATGCCGTTGGTCTCTTTGGACCCGGTGATCGCCCGGCCGTCGACGATGATGTTGCCGCGCGGCTGGCTGTAGCGGGCGATGTCGACGCGGAGGTTCTTCTTGTGGTTCTTGAGCGAGTCGGCCTGGACGTACTGGATCCAGTTGTCCCTCAGCAGCAGCGCGAAGACGAGGAGGCCGCAGAAGATCGCGATTCGGCGCAGGGGCTTGTTCACGGTCGGACCACCTGGGTCATCTCGGCGTCGGTGGACGGGGCGGGGGCGGGGGCCGGGCGGCGGGCGGTGTCGCTGATCCTGATGAGGATCGCGATGAGCGCCCAGTTCGCGAGCACGGAAGAGCCGCCGTAGGCGACGAACGGCATGGTCATACCGGTCAGCGGGATCAGGCCCATCACACCGCCCGCCACCACGAAGACCTGGATGGCGAAGGCCGCGGACAGGCCGATGGACAGCAGCTTGCCGAACGGGTCCCGGGCGGCGAGGGCGGTGCGCACGCCGCGCTCCACGATCAGGCCGTACAGCAGCAGGATCGCCATGGTGCCGGCCAGGCCCAGCTCCTCGCCCACGGTGGCGAGGATGAAGTCCGAGTTGGCGGCGAAGCCGATGAGGTCGGAGGCGCCCTGGCCGAGGCCGGTGCCGAAGACGCCACCGGAGCCGAAGGACATCAGTGCTTGGGCGATCTGCTCGGTGGTGGCCCAGCTGGGGCGGGGGTCCTGATAGACGGCGAAGGGGTGCAGCCACGCCATCACACGGACCTTGACGTGTGGTTCGAAGGACGCGACGCCGACCGCGCCGGCCGCCGACATCAGCAGACCGAAGACGATCCAGCTGGTGCGCTCGGTGGCGACGTACAGCATGACGACGAACATGCCGAAGAACAGCAGCGACGTGCCCAGGTCGGTCTCGAAGACGAGGATGAGGATGCTCATCGCCCAGACGACGAGGATCGGGCCCAGGTCGCGGCCGCGCGGCAGGTACAGGCCCATGAACCGGCGGCTGGCCAGGGCCAGCGCGTCCCGCTTGACCATCAGGTAGCCGGAGAAGAACACCGCGATGATGATCTTCGCGAACTCGGCGGGCTGGATGGAGAAGCTGCCGACCCTGACCCAGATCCGGGCGCCGAAGACCGGCGGGAAGAAGACCGGGAGGATCAGCAGGATCAGCGCGCCGACCATGGAGATGTAGGTGTAGCGCTGAAGGATCCGGTGGTCCTTGAGGAAGATCAGCACGGCCACGAACAGGGCCACGGCCATCGCCGAGTAGATCAGCTGGTTGGGGGCCGAGGCCGAGTAGACCCGGTGGGCGTTCTTGGCGAGCTGGGCCAGCCGCCGGGACTGGTCGAGCCGCCAGATGAGCACCAGGCCGAGGCCGTTGAGCAGAGTGGCGATCGGCAGCAGCAGCGGGTCGGCGTACGGGGCCCACTTGCGCACCACCAGGTGGCCGACCCCGGCGAGCAGGCCGAGGCCCAGGCCGTAGCTGAGCATGCCCGAGGGCAGCTCGTCGCTGAGGGCCAGGCCCGCGTTGGCGTACGCGAAGACCGGGATGATCACCGCGAAGACCAGCAGCGCCAGCTCGGTGTTGCGCCTGCGCGGCGGGCCGATCGTGCTGATGGTGGTCGTATTGCTGGTACTGCTCATGGATCAACAGCCCCCTACGGCTTCACTGTTGGGTGCTGCTGCACTGCGGGACCAACTTCTGCTCTTCCTCGGAGAGGGTGGGGCCGGGCTTGGGCGTGGGCTTGGACGTGGGCGCCTTCGACGTCTTGCCGCCGCTCGGCGTCTGCGGGGACTGGGTCTGCGGCGACTGGGGCTGCGTCTGCCCCGGCGCCGCGGGCGGCGTGGTGGCCTCGCCCGCGCGCGTGCTGATCTGGTCGTCGGTCTGGGCCTTGCCGCCGGAGGCGCCGCCGGACTTGTTCTTGTCCTTGTTGGTCAGGTCCCGCTGCTTCTCCTCGGCCTGACGCTGCTCGTCGGACTTCTTGCAGGCGCTGGCGAGGACGGCCAGGTCCTTGGTCTTGTTCTTGGCCTGGCCGAGGCTGCTGACCGCGATGGTGTCCTCGACCCGGCTGCGCTGGTCCACGGGGAGGTACTTGAGTTCGATCTCGCGGTGGTCCTCATGGACCTTGTTGAGCTTGATCCAGGCGAGGTCCTGGCTGATGCCCTGGTAGATCGCCACATGGTCGCCGTTGGCGCCCACGTAGTACTGCTTCTGCGTCCAGCGGTAGCCCCCGTAGAGGCCGCCGCCGACCACGGCCAGCCCCAGGGCGATGTACAGCGACCGCTTGACCCACTTGCGGCCGCCCTTCTTGGTGAAGTCGCCGTCCGCGTAGGCCCCGTAGCTTCCCTCCGGCGGGCCGCCGAGCGAGGGGTCGCCGCTTCCCGGCGGGCCGAAGCCGCCCTGGGCGTCACCCTGTGCCGCGCTGCGGTTGCGGCCGAGCTCGGCGGCGCGGCCCGCGGGGGTGTGCGCGGCGCCGCCGTCGCCGAGGGAGGTCTGGTTCTCGGCGACCGCGCCCACGATGACGGGGGTGTCGTTCAGCTGCCCGGCGAGTGTGTCGCCGCCGTCGACGTCGAGCACGTCGGCGACGATGCAGGTGATGTTGTCCGGGCCGCCGCCGCGCAGCGCGAGCTGGATGAGCTCCTGCACGGTCTCGTGCGGGCCGTGGTAGTTGGCGAGGGTGTCCTCGAGCGTCTGGTGGCTGACCACGCCGGACAGGCCGTCGGAGCAGATCAGATAGCGGTCGCCGGCCCGGACCTCGCGGATGGACAGGTCGGGCTCGACGTGGTCGCCGCTGCCCAGGGCGCGCATCAGCAAGGAGCGCTGGGGGTGGGTGCCCGCCTCCTCCTCGGTGATACGGCCCTCGTCGACGAGGCGCTGCACCCAGGTGTGGTCCTGGGTGATCTGGGTGAGCACGCCGTCGCGCAGCAGGTACGCGCGCGAGTCGCCGACGTGGACGAGGCCGAGCCGCTGGCCGGTCCACAGCAGGGCGGTGAGCGTGGTGCCCATGCCCTCCAGCTGGGGGTCCTCCTCGACCATGAGGCGCAGCTGTTCGTTGGCGCGCTGAACGGCGGTGCCCAGGGAGGTCAGGATGTCCGAGCCGGGGACGTCGTCGTCGAGCTGGACAAGGGTGGAGATCACTTCCGAGCTGGCGACCTCGCCGGCGGCCTGGCCGCCCATGCCGTCGGCGATGGCGAGCAGTCGGGGGCCGGCGTAGCCGGAGTCCTCGTTGCCCTCCCGGATCATGCCTTTGTGCGATCCGGCGGCGAAACGCAGTGACAGACTCATGCGCACCTCGCCCGTCGGCTCCGGGTACAGCCCCTTGCCAACCACGCTGCCCACCCTCCGGTCGTCATGGTCGTACTACTTCCGCAGCTCGATGACGGTCTTGCCGATGCGAATCGGCGCGCCCAGCGGAATCGGTGTCGGTGTGGTCAGTCGGGTCCGGTCGAGATACGTGCCGTTGGTGGACCCGAGGTCCTCGACGATCCACTGGCCGTCGCGGTCCGGGTAGATCCTGGCATGCCGGCTGGAGGCGTAGTCGTCGTCCAGCACGATGGTCGAGTCATGGGCGCGGCCCAGGGTGATGGTCTGCCCCTGGAGGGCGACCGTGGTGCCCGCGAGGGTGCCCTCGGAGACGACCAGCTTGGTGGGGGCGCCGCGGCGGCCGCGGCTCGCCGCGCGGCCGGACGGCTGCTGCTGCTGGCGCTGCGGCGGGGGCGCCGCCTGCCGCTGCGGTCGGTCGGGGGCGCCGCGCCGCGCCGAACCGCGCTGGGTCACGCGGGTCCCGAACAGGTCGCTGCGGATGACCTGGACGGCCACGATGACGAACAGCCACAGTACGGCGAGGAAACCCAACCGCATGACCGTGAGGGTCAGCTCTGACATTGCCCCCGCTTCACCCTTCGGCTTGCCGGTAAACGATGGTGGTGCTGCCCACGACGATGCGCGAGCCGTCGCGGAGCGTAGCGCGTGTGGTGTGCTGTCCGTCTACCACGATGCCGTTGGTCGACCCCAGATCCTGGATGGTCGAGGGTGTTCCCACGCGGATCTCGCAGTGCCTGCGCGAGACGCCGGGGTCGTCGATGCGTACGTCGGCGTCGGTGCTGCGGCCCAGGACCAGGGTGGGCCGGGAGATCTGGTGGCGGGTGCCGTTGATCTCGATCCACCGGCGGGTCTGCCCGTAAGGCTGCGCGCCGACGGCGGGGCCGCCCGCGCGGGGAGCGGGGCGGGAGCCGGGCGGGGGCGCGGAGGGCATGGGCGGCGCTCCCGCGGGCTGCGGCGGGTAGCCGTAGCCGCCGGGGCGCTGCTGGGGCGCGGCGGCGGGGCCGCGGGCCTGCGGGTTCTGGGACTCGCTGCCCGCCAGGGTGCGGCTGCGCACGCGGTACAGGCCGGTGTCGAGGTCCTCGGCCTTCTGCAGGTTGACCTTGATGGGGCCCATGAAGGTGTAGCGCTGCTGCTTGGCGTAGTCGCGCACCATGCCCGAGAGCTCATCGCCGAGCTGGCCCGAGTACGGGCTGAGCCGCTCGTAGTCGGGCGCGCTCAGTTCGACGATGAAGTCGTTGGGGACGACGGTCCGGTCGCGGTTCCAGATGCTGGCGTTGTTGTCGCACTCGCGCTGGAGCGCGCCCGCGATCTCGACCGGCTGGACCTCGGACTTGAACACCTTGGCGAAGGTGCCGTTCACGAGACCCTCGAGACGCTGCTCGAAGCGCTTCAGTACTCCCACGGGGCACCTCCTTCCTCAATCGTGCTCAGTGTCGTCCTCGTACTGCTTACTGATCGTATCCACGCGTCGGGAAATCGGGTGGTTCCCCTTCCTGGCCCTGTGGAGCAGTGTCACCTCTCACAGGATCGTAGAGGTGCCTTCATGACAGTGTCCCGCAACCGGGTCGCTATCCGGTCGGGCGGGGGCGTCGGGAACGCGTGTGAATCCACCCTGGACGCCGTGCTAATGTTCTGGATGTCGGAAGGCGCACCGCACAGACCGACCGGGCCGGAGTGATCGGCTCGGAGAGGGCGACGGTGATCCGGTCGGCAGCACCCATGCGCGGGTGGCGGAATAGGCAGACGCGCTGGATTCAGGTTCCAGTGCCCGAAAGGGCGTGGGGGTTCAACTCCCCCCTCGCGCACCAGTCGGAACGGGCCTCTCCTGTGTGACGAAAGTCGCGCCGGAGGGGCCCGTTTCGCATGCGCGCACTGTTTTACGGGTGGCTGCTGTGTGTGCTGTGGGTCACGGTGCTTCGGGTCATGGTGGCGCGGGGCGTGGCGTTGCGGGTGGGCCTCCCCCTGGGCGCGCGTCGGCGCGGTCTCGCGGTTCTCGTGGTCCTCGCGGTGCGTGCGCGGCGGCGTCGGGTGCGGGGGAGGCCCTTGGGGCCCGCCGGGCCGTCGGCCGACGGCGGGCGGGTGGCAGGTGGTGGTGGCCGGCCGCGTCAGGCGGCGAAACGGGCGGCGAGCGTCTTGGCCTTGGCGGCCGCTTCCTCGTGGGCCTTGGCCTTGGAGGCGTCGGAGAGCTCCACCAGGTCGGCCATGGCGGGGTTGGTGCGGGCCATGGTCAGCTCCGGCACGACGAACTCCACGTCGAGGGAGAGCGCTTCGGCCAGTGTCTTCTCCAGGTAGTTGATGACGAACTCGAAGCTCTCACGCGGCGTGCCCGGGCCGTAGCCGCCGCCCCGGCTGGCGACGACGACCGTCGGGGTGCCCGCGATGGTGGACGTCTCGGCCAGCGCGGTACGCCCCGCGATGATCACGTGATCCAGCCAGGCCTTGAGGGACGAGGGGATCGTGAAGTTGTACATCGGGGCGCCGATCACGACCGCGTCGGCCCGCTCCAGCTCGGAGGCCAGGGTGTCCCGCAGGGCGAAGGCGGCGTCGAGCTCCGGTGTGCGCTGGTCGGCCGGGGTGAAGCCCGCCGCGGCGGCGAGGGCGTCCAGGTGCGGCAGGGGGTCGGCGGCCAGGTCGCGGTAGATGACCGTGCCTCCCGGGTGCTGGGCCTCCCACTCCTTGCGGAAGGTGGCCGTGACGGCGCGCGAGGCGGAGGCGTCGGCCGGGAAGAGGGAGCTGTCTATGTGCAGAAGCGTGGGCATGGGGACCTTCCGGTAACGGGGCTCGGTACCGGTCCGCTCGGGGATGAACCGGGCGCCGAGCACAAAGAATTCCTACGTAGCTATGAATAGCACAGGAGCTTACTTTTCCGCAGTGCGGATCCATGGTGGCAGTACGCTGTCTTCCATGGCGGCAGGTGGCGGGCGCGTGGAGCACGATCAGAAGGCGTGCATGAAGGTGGACGGGGGGATGACCCGCGTCTTCGAACTGCTCGGGAAGCGGTGGACGGGGCTCATCGTGGCCGTCCTGACCGAGCGTGCCGCGTACTTCGCCGAGCTGCGGCGGGCCATCCCGAAGATCAGCGAGCGGATGCTGACCGACCGGCTCACCGAGCTGGTGGCGGCCGGGCTGGTCCTGCGGGAGGTCGATCCGGGGCCGCCGCTGCGGGTGACCTACCGGCTGACGGAGAGCGGCAGGGCACTGGAGCCCGCGCTGAACGAGCTGGCCCGGTGGGCGGAGCGGTACATGCCCGAGGACCGGGGGTGCCGCGAGCGGCCGGGGACCGAGCCGCCGGACCCTCTCGCGCTCTGACTGTGGGGACCCTCTGCCTGCTCTGACTGCTGTGGGCCTTCTGCCTGCTCTGCCTGCTCTGACTGCTCTGAGCAGGGTGTTCGTGTCGGCCGGCGGAGTTATCCACAGGCCGTGACGGGTTTTCCCTCCGCGCTGTACGGTCACGTCTGCGACATGTCGGTGCGGGTGCCGGCGGGAAGACGGGGGGCGCGTGATGACGGACGTCGAGAGCGGCGAGCGGACGGTGCGGCGGCTGCCACACGTTCCGGGGTTCGCCAAGTGGCCGGGGGCCGGCAGGGCCCGGCAGGAGGGGAAGGCGCTGCGGGAGCGGGTGCCCCGCTCGTCGCACGGCGAGCTGCCGCCGGTTGCCGGGCGGCCGGACGCGGTGGAGGCGGTCGAGCGGTCCAACGCCGGGCGGCTGCCCGAACTCACACCGATCCGGGTCGGGCGGATGGCCGCTTCCCCCTTCTCCTTCCTGCGCGGGGCGGCCGGACTGATGGCCCATGACCTGGCGGCCACCCCGGTGACCGGCGTCGGCGCCCAGATCTGCGGGGACGCGCACGCCGCCAACTTCGGTCTGTACGGGGACGCGCGCGGCGGCCTGGTCATCGACCTCAACGACTTCGACGAGACCATCCACGGCCCGTGGGAGTGGGACGTCAAGCGGCTGGCCGCCTCGCTGGTGCTGGCCGGGCGGGAGGCGGGCGCGGACGAGGACACCTGCCGGGCGGCCGCCCATGACACGGTGGGCGCCTATCGGCACACGCTGCGGCTGCTGTCGAAGCTGCCCGCCGCCGACGCGTGGAACGCGATCGCCGACGAGGAACTGGTCTCGCACGCGGACGCCAGGGACCTGGCCGGGACGCTGGAGCGGGTCTCGGAGAAGGCCCGGCGGAACACGAGCGCGCGGTTCGCGGCCAGGTCGACCGAGGCCGTGCCGGACGAGCGGAACCCCTCCGGGCGGCCGGTGGCGCGCCGCTTCGTCGACGCGCCGCCGGTGCTGCGGCGGGTGCCGGACGCCGAGGCGGCGGCCGTGGCCACGGCGCTCGGCGGGTATCTGGGCACCCTGCCGGAGGACCGGCTGCCGCTGCTGGCCCGTTACGCGGTGCACGACGTGGCGTTCCGGGTGGTGGGGACCGGCAGCGTGGGGACGCGGTCGTATGTGGTGCTGCTGCTCGACCACCGGGGTGAGCCGCTGGTGCTTCAGGTCAAGGAGGCGCGGCCGTCCGCGCTGCTGCCGCATGTGAAGCGGGCCGGCTTCCCGGCGCCCGCCGTGGCGCACGAGGGGCGGCGGGTGGTGCTCGGCCAGAAGCGGATGCAGGTGGTCAGCGACATCCTGCTGGGCTGGGCCACGGTGGAGGAGCGCCCGTATCAGGTGCGGCAGTTCCGCAACCGCAAGGGGAGCGTGGACCCGGTGGCGCTGCCCGCCGACCAACTGGACGACTACGGGCGGATGACGGGCGCGCTGCTGGCGCGGGCGCATGCGCACAGCGCCGACCCGCGGCTGCTGTCGGGGTACTGCGGAAAGGGGGAGGAGCTCGACGAGGCGGTGGCCGCCTTCGCGGTGGCGTACGCGGACCGCACGGAGGAGGACCACGCGCGGCTTCTGGCCGCCGTGCGGGGCGGGCGGATAGCGGCCGAGTTGGGCGTATGACACCTCCCCGGCCGGGTCGCCGCCGGACGTAGGCTGAGCGGGTGACGAACCCGGAAGCGCAGCGGCAGGCCCGGCAGCCGGTGCCGGACGCCGAGCCCCAGGCCGATCCCCACGCCGAATCCCAGGCCGAACCGCGGGAGCACTCATCCGTGCGGCCCGAGGAGCGATCACAGGCGCCGTCGGAGCCGGCGGACCCGGTGGACGCGGCGGAGCCGGCGGACGCGGCGGCGAGGGAGGCGCGGGCGGCCGAGCGGCTCGAGCGGGCCGTGCTGGCGGCCGAGCAGGCGCTGATCGAGTTCGAGATCGCGGTGGACACCTTCCGCATCGAGGTGGAGAACTTCTCCCGGCTGCACCACCAGCGACTCGGTCCGATGTACTCGCGGCTCGACGAGCTGGACGCGCTGATCGCCGAGGCGGTGGCGGCGCGCACGGGAGACCCCGAGGACATCCGCAGGGCGCGGGAGGCGCGGGGGCTGGTGCTGCCCATGCCGAAGGTGGAGGAGCTTTTCCACGGCTGGCTGGACTCCGACGGGCTGTCGCCCGAGGGGGTCGCCATGCTCACCGAGCAGCCGGTGCAGCCGCCGCCGCGGGTGCGGGCGAGCGAGGAGGCGCGCCGCATCTACCGGGAGCTGGCCCGCAAGGCACACCCGGACCTGGCGGAGGAGGAGGCCGAGCGGGAGCGGCGCGGCGAGTTCATCGTGCGGGTCAACGCGGCGTACGCGGCAGGGGACGAGGAGCGGCTTCGGGCGCTGGCCGAGGAGTGGGCGGCCGGTCCGCCGCCGCCCGAGCGTCGGTGGAGCCGCAGCGAGGAGCTGTACGCCCGGCTGGAGTGGCTGGCCGCCCGCAAGGAGATGCTGGCCGAGGCCGCCGCGGAGCTGGAGTCCAGCGCGATCGGCGCCATGATCAAGATGGCGCCGGAGGACCCCGACGGGCTGCTCGACGAGATCGCCGAGCAGCTGCTGGCCAAGGTCGCGGAGAAGGAGAATGAGCTGGCGGAGCTGGTGCGGTAGTAGGTTTCCCTCAGCTGCCGTTGTGATGTGAGAGGTGTGTGTGATGGGTTTTGCCCCGCTTCCCGAGGTGGAGGCCGCGGCGGTGCCGGCGGATGGGTTCCTGCTGGATGTGCGGGAGGACGACGAGTGGGCCGCGGGGCACGCCGAGGGCGCCCTGCACATCCCCATGGGACAGATCGTGGCCCGGTTCGGCGAGCTGACCGAGGCGCTGGACGACGGCGTGCGGGTGCATGTGGTGTGCCGGGTCGGCGGGCGGTCCGCGCAGGTGACGCAGTATCTGATCGCCCAGGGCGTGGACGCGGTGAATGTGGACGGCGGCATGCTCGCCTGGCAGGCGGCGGGCCGCCCGCTGGTGAGCGGCCAGGGCTCCCCGGCCGACGGGGCCTTCGTCCTCTAGCCGTCCGCCTGCCAGATGCTCGTCGTCTGGCTGCCTGTCCTCTGGCTGATTGTCCTCTGACCGCCCGCCTCTTGGCCGCCCGCCTCTGGCCGTTCGTTCCCTAGCCGAGGGGGTGGGCGGCGAGGAGGTCGCCCAGCGCCTCCTCATGTGCGGCGGCGGGGCCGAGGGACAGCTCGAGCTGTTTGGCCCAGGCGTGGTAGCGGTGCAGGGGGTAGTCGGTCGCGGCGCCGAAGCCGCCGTGCAGATGCTGTGCGGTCTGGACGACACGGCGCACCCCCTCGGCGGCCCAGATCTTGGCCACCGCGATGTCCCCCGCGACGGGCAGCGCCCCGGGCGCGGCCGGTGCGCCCGCGCCGTCCGTGGCCAGGCGCCAGGCGGCCTGCCAGAGTGTGGCCTCCATCGCGCGCAGGTCGATATAGCGGTCGGCGGCCTGGACGGCGACCGCCTGGAAGGTGGCGAGGGGGAAGCCGAACTGCTCGCGCTTGCTGGTGTAGGAGCTGGTCAGGGCGAGCACCGCCTCGCCTAGGCCCAGGGCGAGTGCGCAGGTGCCGCAGGTCAGCAGGGAGCGCAGCCACTCCCAGGCGCCGTCCGCGGTGAGGACCGCGGAGGAGTCGAGCCGCACGGCCTCCAGACGGATCTCGGCGAGCCGCTCGCCGCTGGTGGAGATCTGCGGCGCGAGGGTGACGCCCGGGTGGTCGCGGGGGACGAGCGCGAGGAGGGTCCGGCCCGCGCCGGTGTGGGCGGGGACGAGGACGCGGTCGGCGCTGTGCGCCCAGGGCACGGCGGTCTGAGTGCCCTCCAGGACCCAGGCGCCGTCGTGGCCGCCGTCGTGGCCGTCGCTGTCCTGCCGCGCCTGGACGGCGAGTTCGGCAGCGTCGTGGCCGGTGCGGCCGTGGGGCGCGACGGTCAGCACCAGCTCGCCGCGGCCGGCGGCGGGCAGTACGGCGGCGCGCAGCTCCTCGCCGCCGTACCGCTGGACGGCCAGCGCGGCCGCGGTGGACTCCAGCAGCGGCACCCGGGCCAGGACCCGGCCGGCCTCGCGCAGGACCAGGCACAGGGCGATGGGGTCGAGGCCGGCCCCGCCGTAGCGGGGGTCCAGGAGGAGGCCGAGCAGATCGGCGTCGGCCGCCTTGCCCCACAGTCGGCGGTCGAGGTCGTCGGCGACGGCGCCGGGCGTGAGCGCCGGGCTGGGCACCCCGTCGGGTGGAGCGGAGGAGAACACCGCCTTGGCCGCCTCGGCGGCCGCCTGCTGCTCCTCGGTGAAGGTGAAGTCCACTGTCCGTCCTCCCGCGCCATGGCCTGGTCTGACGGCCCGTCAAGATAGAACAGGTTCTACAAGAAGGGAACGCCCACGGGACGGCGGTTCAGCGGTCGAAGTCCAGCTCCACGCGCTCGTCGACCGGGTGGGACTGACAGGCCAGCACATAACCGGCCGCCACCTCCTCGGGCTCCAAGGCGAAGTTCCGGTCCATCCGCACCTCGCCCGAGACCAGGAACGCCCGGCAGGTGCCGCAGACCCCGCCCTTGCAGGCGTACGGCGCGTCCGGGCGGTTGCGCTCCACCGCGTCCAGCAGCGATTCGCCCTCGCGCACCGGCCAGGTGCCCGACCGGCCGTCCAGGGTCGCCGTCACCGTGCCGCGGGAGGGGCCGGCGGGGCCCGGGCCCGATGGGGCGCTCTCGCCCTCCCCGGCGTCCACATGGAAGATCTCCTGATGGACGCGGCCGCGGGCGACCCCGAGCGCGCGCAGCGCCCGCTCGGCGCCGCGCACCATGCCGTAGGGCCCGCACAGGAACCAGCCGTCCACCGACCGCACCGGCAGCAGGGCGGGCAGCAGCCCGGTCAGCCGCTCCTCGTCGAGCCGCCCGGAGAGCGGGCCGGCCTGCCGCTCCTCGCGGGAGAGGACGCTCACCAGCTGGAACCGGCCGGGCCAGCGGTCCTTCAGGTCGGCGACCTCTTCGAGGAACATCGTGGAGGCGGTGGTGCGGTCACCGCGGATTAGACAGAAGCGGGCGTCCGGCTCGCGGGCGAGCAGGGTGGCGGCGATGGACAGGACGGGGGTGATGCCGCTGCCGCCGACCACGGCGGCGAAGTGGCCGGGCCTGGGCTCCAGCACGAACCGGCCGGCCGGGGCCATCACCTCCATGACCTCGCCGACCGCCAGCTCCTTGAGGGCGTAGGTGGAGAACTCGCCGCCCTCGACCAGCCGCACCCCGACCCGCAGGACCGTGGGCCCCCCGGGCTCCAGGGCGGGGGTGCAGATCGAGTACGTCCGCCGTATCTGGGCGCCGTCGGCGAACCGGCGCACCGCGATGTGCTGCCCCGGTGAGAAGCGGAAGGTCTCGCGCAGCGCGGGCGGGACCCGGAGGGTGACGGCGACCGAGTCGTCGGTGAGCCGGTCGACCGCGATCACCCGCAGGGGATGGAAGGCGCCGTGGCGGGGCACGGGCGCCGCCACGCCTTCGGCGGCCATCACAACTCCTTGAAGTGGTCGAAGGGTTCGCGGCAGGCCTCGCAGCGGCGCAGCGCCTTGCAGGCGGTGGAGGAGAAGCGACTGAGCAGCTTGGTGTCGGTCGAGCCGCAGTGGGGGCAGCGCACCGCCAGGTCGACGGCGACCGGCCCGCCCGCGCCACGGGGGCCGGGTGGCGCGATGCCGGACTCGGCCAGCTTGCGGCGGCCCTCCGCGCTGATCGCGTCCGTCGTCCAGGGCGGGGAGAGGACGGTGCGGACCGTCACGTCCGGGATGCCCTGGTCGTGCAGCACCCGCTCGACGTCCGCGGCCATGGACTCCAGCGCGGGGCAGCCGGTGTAGGTGGGGGTCAGCTCGACCTCGACCCGGCCGGGCGCCATGACCCGCAGCGCGCGGAGCACGCCGAGCTCGGCCAGGGTCACCATGGGCAGCTCCGGGTCCGGCACGGCTCCCGCCAGCTCGCGCAGCCGGGTCTCCAGCGGGGTCGCGGGCGCGGGGGTCACCATGACGCCCCCGGGTGGCTGCGGTGGAGATGCTGCATCTCGGCCAGCATCCGGCCGAACGGCTCGGTGTGGAGGCCCTGCCGGCCGGCGCCGGCCGCCCAGGCACCGCGCCGCGGGCCCTCGGGCACGGTCAGGGTGGCCCGGTGCAGGGCGGACGTCACCCGCGCCAGCCACTCCTCGCCCAGGGCGGCCCAGTCCACCTCGCACCCCTCGATCGGCTCGAACAGCTCGCCGGTGTACCCCCACAGCGCCTCCAGGCCGCGCCGCATCCGCTTATGGCTCTCGGGGGTGCCGTCGCCCAGCCGCAGGGTCCAGTGCTCGGCGTGGTCGCGGTGGTAGGCGACCTCCTTGACCGCCTTGGCGGCCAGGGGGGCGAAGGGACTGTCGCCGCGGGCCAGCCGGTCGTAGAGCAGCTCCTGGTAGGTGGAGAAGTACAGCTGGCGGGCGATGGTGTGCGCGAAGTCACCGTTGGGCTGCTCGACGAGCTGACAATTGCGGAAGGCCCGCTCCTCCCGCAGATAGGCCAGTTCGTCCTCGTCGCCCACCAGCGAGAGCAGCACGCGCGCCTGTCCGAGCAGGTCGAGCGCGATGTTGGCCAGGGCGACTTCTTCCTCCAGCACGGGGGCGTGTCCGGCCCACTCCCCCAGCCGGTGGGAGAGCACCAGGGCGTCGTCGCCGAGGGCGAGCGCGGCGGTCACAGGTGCCGCACCCCCTCCGGGATCTCGTAGAAGGTCGGATGGCGGTAGGGCTTGTCGGCGGCCGGCTCGAAGAACGGGTCCTTCTCGTCGGGCGAGGAGGCGGTGATCCGGTCGGAGGGGACGACCCAGATGGAGACGCCTTCCGAGCGGCGGGTGTACAGATCGCGGGCGCTGCGCAGGGCCATCTCGGCGTCCGGCGCGTGGAGGCTGCCGGCGTGGGTGTGGGAGAGGCCGCGCCGGCCGCGGACGAACACCTCCCACAGGGGCCACTCACCGCTTGTGTCACCGCTCATGCCTCGGCCTTTCCGTGCTTGGCCGCATACGCCGCGGCCGCCTCGCGCACCCAGGCGCCTTCCTCATGGGCCCGCCGCCGCTGGGACATGCGCTGGGCGTTGCACGGCCCGTTTCCCCGGAGCACCTCGCGGAACTCCTCCCAGTCGATGGGGCCGAAGTCGTAGTGGCCCCGGTCCTCGTTCCACTTCAGGTCGGGGTCGGGGAGGGTGAGGCCGAGCGCCTCGGCCTGGGGGACGCAGATGTCGACGAAGCGCTGGCGCAGCTCGTCGTTGGAATGGCGCTTGATCTTCCAGGCCATGGACTGGGCGGAGTGTGCGGATGCGTCGTCGGGCGGGCCGAACATCATCAGCGAGGGCCACCACCAGCGGTCCACGGCGTCCTGGGCCATGGCGTGCTGGGCCGGTGTGCCCCGGCTCAGGGTCAGCAGCAGCTCGTATCCCTGGCGCTGGTGGAAGGACTCCTCCTTGCAGATCCGGACCATCGCCCGCGCGTAAGGACCGTAGGAGCAGCGGCACAGCGGCACTTGGTTGGTGATCGCCGCGCCGTCCACCAGCCAGCCGATGGCGCCGACATCGGCCCAGGTCAGGGTGGGGTAGTTGAAGATCGAGGAGTACTTCTGGCGGCCGGAGTGGAGCTTGTCGAGCAGCTCTTCGCGGCTGGTGCCCAGGGTCTCGGCGGCGCTGTAGAGATACAGGCCGTGTCCCGCCTCGTCCTGGACCTTGGCCATGAGGATGGCCTTGCGGCGCAGCGAGGGGGCGCGCGTGATCCAGTTGGCCTCCGGCTGCATGCCGATGATCTCGGAGTGGGCGTGCTGGGCCATCTGCCGGATCAGTGAGGCGCGGTATGCGTCGGGCAGCCAGTCGCGGGGCTCGATGCGCTCGTCCGCGGCCAGAGCGGCGTCGAACACCGTCTGGTACGCCTCCGGGTCAGCCGCCGTCGTCGTCATACGAAGCCCCTCCGCCGTCCCGCCGGGCCACCCCGGCCCGACCGACCGATCGTTCGGTTCAATGGTGTGCCGGGGGTGCGCGGGGTGTCAAGCCTGTGGATAACTCCGGGGCGCTGGGCCCCGCGCGCGCTCATCGGTACCGTTCCGGGGCGTAAGGGCCGCGAGAAGCGCGGAGAGCGCGCGGCAGCGCGGCGCGCGCGGCCTGGGACCACGGGATCGGGGCGGGAATGGCGGAGACGGAGCGAACCGGGCAGAGGGAGAGGGGGGAGGGAACCGGCAGGCCGCTCTCGCTGCCCTCGCAGCTCGTCGTCGCGGTGGGCCTCGCGGTCACCGTGGCCGCCGTGGCCATCCACCTCGGGATGGCCTTCCTGAACGTCGCTCCGCCCAACACGGTCAGCAAGCAGCACGGCGCGGCGATAGACGACTACATATATCCGGAATTCGAACGGAACTGGAAGCTCTTCGCCCCCAACCCGCTCCAGCAGAACATCGACGTGCAGGCGCGCGCCGAGATCCGCACCCCCGAGGGCGGCACCACGACCACCGGATGGCGCGACCTGTCGGCCCAGGACGGCGCGGCCATCAGGCACAACCCGCTGCCCAGCCACACCCAGCAGAACCAGCTGCGCCGCGCCTGGGACTTCTACGTCCTCTCGCACGACGCCCAGGAGCGGCCGAACGGGCTGCGCGGACAGCTCTCCGGGCAGTACCTGCGACGGCTCGTGATGGACCGCCTGGGCCCGCGGCAGGACGGCGGCACGGTGCAGCGCGTACAGCTGCGCTCGGTCACCCGGCAGCTCGCCGCGCCGTCGTGGAGCGAGGAGAAGACCGACACCAGGCCCGTGCGGCGGGTCCTGCCCTGGTGGACGGTCACCGCGGACGACCTGCCGGAGGCGAAGCGCCGGTGACCATCCCCGCCCTCCCGCCGCACCCGCCCCTGCCCCCGCACCCGCCCCGCCCCACCGGGCCGCCGGCCGCGCCCCGCTCCAAGGCGGCCGCCCGAGTCGAGGCCGCCGTCATCCGGGCCCACGCCCGCGTCACAGGGGCGGCGCTCGGGCCGTACCAGACCGCCGTGGTGCGCATCGGCTTCTCCTTCACCTGGCTGCTGTTCCTGCTGCGTGAATGGCCCCACCGCCGGCGGCTGTACGGGCCCGACGGCCCGTGGAGCTGGCAGATGGCACACCAGCTCATCGAGGGCAACGGCGCCTTCAGCGCGCTGATGTGGTCCGACAGCGCCCTGTGGTTCGAGACCGTCTACGGCCTCGCCCTGCTCTCCAGCGCGCTGCTCCTGCTGGGCTGGCGCACCCGCACCATGTCCGTGCTGTTCATGCTCGGTGTGATCTCGCTCCAGAACCGCAGCATCTTCGTGGGGGACGGCGGCGACAACGTCATCCACCTGATGGCGATGTACCTGACGCTGACCCGGTGCGGACAGGTGTGGTCGCTGGACGCCCGCCGCGCGGCGCGGCGCGGCCCCGGGGCCCTGGCGACACGCGACACGACCGGGGTCGTGCTGTGGACGCTGACCGGGTCGGCCCTGCTCTGGGCGCAGCTGGGCACCGAGGCCCGGCTCGACTGGTCGGCCTACGGGCCCCTCCCCGGTGTCGGCTGGGCCACGGCCCTGTGGGGGCTGTGGGCGGTCCACGGCGCCTGGTGGCTGGCGCGGCGCCACGCCCCGGGCGAGCCGCGCGCCCTTCTGGACGTCCTCGCCAACATCGTGCACAACGGCGCGCTGGTGGTGATCATGGGTGAGGTCTGTCTGCTGTACGCCTCGGCCGGCTGGTACAAGGTCCAGGGCTCGCGCTGGCAGGACGGCACCGCGCTCTACTACCCGCTGCACCTGGAGTACTTCTCCCCCTGGCCCGCCCTGGCGGAGGCGCTCGCCGGCAGCGGCCTGCTGGTCATGGTGCTCACCTACGGCACGGTCATCGTGCAGGTCGCCTTCCCCTTCACGCTGCTGAACCGGCGGGTCAAGAACGTGATGCTCGTGGTGATGGTGCTGGAGCACCTCGGGATCGCGGTCCTGCTGGGGCTCCCCTTCTTCTCCCTGGCCATGATCGCGGCGGACGCCGTCTTCCTGCCGACCAACTTCCTGCGCTGGGTCGGTGGGCGGGCGGGCCGGATCCGCGCCCGGATCCGTGGCCGCCTTCCCGCCCGCTCGGCCCGGCTGCCGGGGCAGCGGGCGGGGGAGGGGGCCGCCGCCCGACCGTAGGCTGTGGGCATGAGTGACGACGAGGCCGCGGTGGCCGTGCGGCGGTGGCGCGAAGAGGCCGCCGACCAGGCCGTGCTGCTGGACGGCTTCCACGCGCTGAAACACGCGCTTCGCTTCGGGGCCCGGGTGCGGATCGCGGTCACCAGCGACAAGGCCGCCGCCCTCGCCCTCGCCGCCGAACTGGCCGAGGACCTGTCCGAGGTGATCGAGGAGCGGGTCGTCGAGGTGCCGGCGGAGACGCTGCGGGAGCTTGTGCCGAGGGTCCACCCGACGCGGGTGGCCGCGCTGGCGGACAGGCGAGGGCGGCAGCGGAACCTGGCGGAGCTGGCCGGGCCGGCCAGGCGGGCGCCGGTCGTGGTGCTGGACAACCCGCGCAACCTCGGGAACGTGGGGGCCGTGGTGCGGCTCGCCGCCGGCTTCGGGGCCACGGGGGTGGTCACCACCGGCGACATCGATCCCTGGCACCCGAACGCCGTCCGCTCGGGCGCGGGGCTCCACTACGCCACCGCCGTGGAGCGGCTGGCGAGCGACGACCTTCCGGCGGGGCCGCTGTACGCCCTGGACCCGGAGGGCGAGGACATCCGGTCCCTGGTCATCCCCGATGACGCGCTGCTCGCCTTCGGGTCCGAGCGCCACGGGATCTCGCCCGAGGTGCGGAAGAGGGCCACCTGGCTGGTGGCCCTCCCCATGCGTCCCCGGGTCTCCAGCTACAACCTGGCCACCAGCGTGGCCATGGCGCTGTTCCACTGGGGAGGGCCTGCCCAGGGGCCGGCGAGCGGCTGAGCGGGCGCCGCGTCCGGCCAAGCGCTACACGGGGCGGCGGACCTCCACCATGCGGAACCGGGAGGCCACGAACGCGCCGTCGCACAGGGTGGCGCTCGCCGAGGGATTGCCCCCGCTGCCGTGGAAGTCGGAGAAGGCCGCGGTCTGGTTGACGTAGACCCCGCCGGTCAGATTCAGCGACAGCTGGGCGCACTCCTCCAGGCAGGCGTCCTCGATCAGCCGCTCCGCGTCCGGGGAGGTGGTGTACGCCCCGACGGTCATCGCGCCCTTGTCCCGGATGGTGCGGCGCAGCAGGTCGACCGCCTCCGCGGTGGAGTCCACGGCCACGGCGAAGGAGACCGGGCCGAAGCACTCCGAGAGATAGGGCGCCTCCGCGTCGGCCGCCTCCCAGAACTTGCGGGCGCCGTCGGCCTTGACGAGCACCGGGGTGCGGACCGTGGCGTCGGGGAACTCGGGGTGGGTGACCGAACGGGAGGCCAGGGCGGTCGCGCCGAGGCCGGGGGCGGCCTCCAGCCGCTCCTTGACACCGGGGTTCACGATCGCTCCGAGCAGGGCGCTCGCCCGCGCGTCGTCGCCCAGCAGGCGCTCGACGGCGCCCGCCAGGTCGGCGACGACCTCGTCGTACGACTTGGGGCCGGCGTCCGTGTCGATGCCGTCCCGGGGGATCAGCAGGTTCTGCGGGGTGGTGCACATCTGGCCGCAGTACAGCGACAGGGAGAAGGCCAGGTTGTCCAGCATGCCCTTGTAGTCGTCGGTGGAGTCGATCACCACCGTGTTGACCCCCGCCTTCTCGGTGAAGACCTGGGCCTGGCGGGCGTGGGTCTCCAGCCAGTCGCCGAAGGCGGTGGAGCCCGTGTAGTCGATGACGCGGATCTCGGGGCGCACGGCGAGGACCTTGGCCAGGCCCTCGTCCGGCCGCTCGGCGGCCAGGGCCACCAGATTCGGGTCGAAGCCGGCCTCGCGCAGCACCTCGCGCGCCACCTTGACGGTCATGGCCAGCGGCAGCACGGCCCGCGGGTGGGGCTTGACCAGGACGGCGTTTCCCGTGGCGAGGGAGGCGAACAGGCCCGGGTAGCCATTCCACGTCGGGAAGGTGTTGCAGCCGATCACCAGGGCGATGCCGCGGGGCACGGGCGTGAAGGTCTTGCGCAGCCGCAGCGGGTCGCGCTTGCCCTGCGGCTTGGTCCACTCGGCATCGGCGGGGGTGCGGGTCTGCTCCGCGAAGGCATAGGCCACCGCCTCCAGGCCGCGGTCCTGCGCATGCGGCCCGCCGGCCTGGAACGCCATGAGATACGCCTGGCCGCTGGTGTGCATGACGGCATGGGCGAACTCATGCGACCGGGCGCTGATCCGGGCCAGGATCTCCAGGCAGACCATGGCGCGCGCCTCGGGGCCCGCGTCCCGCCAGGCGGGCATCCCGGCGCGCATCGCCGGGAGCAGCACCTCGATGTCCGGGTGCGGATACTCCACGCCGAGCTCGATGCCGTACGGCGAGGTCTCGGTGGCCGTCCAGCCGTCCGCGCCGGGCTGGTCCAGCTCGAAGCGCTCGCCGCGGAGCGCGTCGAAGGCCGCCTTGCCGTCGGCCGGGCTCAGGGTGGGCCGACCGCTCGCGTCGGGCTCTCCGTAAGCCTTCGGATGCTCGGGGTGCGGCGACCAGTACGCGCGGGTACGGATGGCCTCCAGGGCCTGGTCGAGGGTGGGGCGGTGCTGCTCGGTCAACTGCGCTGTGGTGAGTCCGGCGGTCACGACTGACCAACTCCTCGTCGAGCTGGGATTGAGCTGAGCTGGGAACGACGACAGAGTTAGAGTAACCGAACGATCGGTCGGGACAAGAGGGCCTGGCGCACCTGTGGATAACTTCGTCCGAGAGGATCAGCGGCATGAGCGCGATCGACCGGGGGATCGACCCCGCCGGCACCGTCGCCGTGGTCGGCACCGGCACCATGGGCCAGGGAATCGCGCAGGTCGCGCTGGTCGCCGGGCATCCCGTACGGCTCTATGACGCAGCCCCCGGCCGCGCCGCGCAGGCCGTCGACGGCATCGCCGCGCGCCTGGACAGGCTGGTCGACAAGGGCCGGCTCGAACCCGCCGCCCGGGACGCCGCCCTCGGCCGGCTCACCCCGGTCGCCGGGCTCGCCGGGCTGACGGACGCCGAGCTGGCGATCGAGGCCATCCTGGAAGACCTCGGGGCCAAGCAGCAGCTCTTCACCGCCCTCGAATCGGTCGTCTCCGACAGCTGTCTGCTCGCCACCAACACCTCCTCCCTGTCCGTCACCGCCGTCGCCGGCGCCCTACGGCGCCCCGGCCGCCTGCTGGGCCTGCACTTCTTCAACCCCGCGCCGCTGCTGCCGCTGGTCGAGGTGGTCCGCGGCTTCGCCACCGATGAGGCCGCCGCCGACC
This sequence comes from Streptomyces sparsogenes, assembly GCF_001704635.1. Lineage (GTDB taxonomy): Bacteria > Actinomycetota > Actinomycetes > Streptomycetales > Streptomycetaceae > Streptomyces > Streptomyces sparsogenes. The sequence goes on from NZ_MAXF01000061.1 coordinate 86,918, forward strand.
GGGCGTACGCCACCGTCGCGGCCTGGGGGAAGACCCCCGTGCGCTGCGCCGACACCCCCGGCTTCATCGTCAACCGGATCGCCCGCCCCTTCTACGCCGAGGCCCTCCGCGTCCACGAGGAAGGCGCCGCCGACCCGGCCACCATCGACGCCGTGCTGCGCGAGTGCGGCGGATTCGCGATGGGCCCCTTCGAACTGACCGACCTGATCGGTCAGGACGTCAACGAGGCCGTCACCCGGTCCGTGTGGGAGGCGATGTACCACGACCCGAAGTTCACCCCCTCCCTCGCCCAGCGGCGGCTCGTCGACGCCGGCCTGCACGGCCGCAAGTCGGGCCGCGGCTGGTACGACTACGCCGAGGGCGCGGCGCGCCCGGAGCCGCACACCGCCGAGCCCTGCCCGCCCCCCGGGAAGGTCGCGGTCCACGCGGGGCCGGGGCCGGCGGGGGAGCTGCCCAGGCTGATCGAGGAGGCGGGCATCACGGTCACCCGGGAGGATCCGGCCGCGGACGCCCCGCCCGGGGGCTGCATCGCCCTGCCCGACGGCACCCGCCTGACCCTCACCGACGGCTCGCCGGCCACCAGCGGCTCCCCGGCCCCCGGTATCCGGTTCGATCTGGCGCTGGACTACCGCACCGCCACCCGGATCGCCCTCGCCCCGGCCGACACCGTCTCCCCCGAGGCCCTGGCCTCCGCGATCGGGCTGTTCCAGGCGCTCGGGAAGAAGGTCAGCGTCATCCAGGACGTGCCCGGCATGATCGTGGCCCGCACGGTCGCGATGCTCGCCGACTTCGCCATGGACGCCGCCGCCCGCCGGGTGGCGAGCCCGCAGGACATCGACACCGCGATGCGGCTGGGCGTCAACTACCCGCGCGGCCCCCTGCGCTGGGCGGACGACCTCGGCGCCCGCTGGGTGCGTGACGTCCTGCTCGGTCTCCACCAGGCCTATCCCACCGGCCGCTACGCCCCCTCGCAGTCGCTGATGCGGCGTGCGGCCGCCGAAGAAAAGCTGCTCTAATCATGACCATGGCCAAGCGCGACACCTATACGCCCGAATCGCTGCTCGCGGTTGCCGTCGAGGTGTTCAACGAGCGCGGTTACGACGGCACGTCCATGGAGCACCTCTCGCGCGCCGCCGGGATCTCCAAGTCCTCGATCTACCACCACGTCAAGGGCAAGGAAGAGCTGCTGCGGCTGGCCATAAGCCGCGCCCTGGACGGGCTCTTCGGCATCCTCCGGGAGCCGGCCGCGCGGCAGGGGCGGGCGGTCGAGCGGCTGGAGCACGTGGTCCGGCGCACCGCCGAGGTGCTGATGGCGGAGCTGCCGTATGTCACCCTGCTGCTGCGCGTGCGGGGGAACACGGACACCGAGCGATGGGCCATGGCCCGGCGGCGGGAGTTCGACCACGAGGTCGCCGAGCTGCTCAAGCAGGCCGTGGCGGACGGGGACCTGCGGCCGGACGTGGACGCCCGGCTGGCGACCCGGCTGCTCTTCGGGATGATCAACTCGATCGTGGAGTGGTACCGGCCGGGCCGCGGCGGGGCCGCGACCTCGGACGAGGTGGCCGACGCCGTGGTCCGCACGGCCTTCGCGGGCCTGCGCACCTGACATCCACGGCTCGGGGCCCCTTCACGGCTCGGGGTCCCTCCCGGTGCGGGGCCCCTTCCCAGCTCGGGGCCCCTTCACAGCTCCGAGTCGAGGTCGGTCTCCTCGAAGACCAGCAGCGTCCGGGTGCTCAGCACCTCCGGTATGGCCTGGATGCGGGTGAGGACCAGCTCGCGCAGGGAGCGGTTGTCCTCGGTGTGGACCAGCAGCAGCACGTCGAAGTCCCCGCTGACCAGGGCGATGTGGGCGGCGCCCGGAAGCTGCCTGAGCTGCTCGCGGACCGTGCGCCACGAGTTCTGCACGATCTTCAAGGTGATGTACGCCGACGCGCCCTGCCCGGCCCGCTCCTGGTCCACCCGGGCGCTGAAGCCGCGGATCACCCCGTCGTCGATGAGCCGGTTGATACGGGCGTAGGCATTGGCCCGCGACACGTGCACCCGCTCGGCCACGGAGCGTATCGACGCGCGTCCGTCCGCCCGGAGCATGCGCAGGATGTCCCGGTCTATCGGGTCCAGGGGCCGCGCGGGGGGCCTGTCGCCCGGATTGGCCATCTGTTCGCCCCGCATACCGCCCCGCCTCCCCTTCATGGACGTCCTGGCGACATCCCATGCTCTGCTGAACCGTTTGTCCACAGGCTGAGGGCGCCTGTAGCCAAAATGCGTCAACGACCGAACAATCGGTAGGGAGGGGTGCGCCCGCCCCACCAGCTCTCTGCCCGCAGGAGGTCGTGCCATGACGGTCCTTGAGCAGCCCGGTGCCTATCGGCCCACTCCCCCGCCCGCCTGGCAGCCCCGTGTCGACGCCGCGCCGCTGCTGCCCGACGCGGAGCCGTACCGCCTGCTGGGCACCGACGCCGCGGCCGACATCGACCCCGCCCTGCTGACCCGGCTCTACGGCGAGCTGGTCCGCGGCCGCCGGTACAACGCGCAGGCCACCGCCCTGACCCGGCAGGGCAGGCTCGCCGTCTACCCCTCGTCCACCGGCCAGGAGGCCTGCCAGGTCGCCGCCGGGCTGGTCCTGCGCGAGCAGGACTGGCTCTTCCCCAGCTACCGCGACACCCTGGCCGCCGTCGTCCGCGGGATCGACCCGGTGGAGGCCCTCACCCTGCTGCGCGGCGACTGGCACTCCGGCTACGACCCGCGCGAGCACCGGGTGGCCCCGCTGTGCACCCCCCTGGCCACCCAGTTGCCGCATGCGGTCGGCCTGGCGCATGCCGCCCGCCTCAAGGGCGACGACGTGGTGGCGCTCGCCCTGGTCGGCGACGGCGGCACCAGCGAGGGCGACTTCCACGAGGCGCTCAACTTCGCGGCGGTCTGGCGGGCCCCCGTCGTCTTCCTCATCCAGAACAACGGCTTCGCGATCTCCGTCCCGCTCGCCAAGCAGACCGCCGCCCCCTCCCTCGCCCACAAGGCGGTCGGCTACGGCATGCCCGGCCGGCTGGTCGACGGCAATGACGCCGCGGCCGTGCACCAGGTTCTGGGCGAGGCCGTCCGCCGGGCCCGCGGGGGCGGCGGCCCCACCCTCGTCGAAGCCGTCACCTACCGCGTCGACGCCCACACCAACGCCGACGACGCCGGCCGCTACCGCTCGGACGCCGAGGTGGAGGCCTGGCGCGCGCACGACCCCATCACCCTGCTGGAGGAGGCGATGCGCGACCGCGGCCTGCTCGACGACCAGGTCGTGCGGACCGCGCGGGAGGCCGCCGAGCGGCTGGCCGCCGATCTGCGCGAGCGGATGCACCAGGACCCGGCCCTGGACCCGATGGACCTCTTCGCGCAGGTCTACGCCGAGCGGACCGGTCAGCTGCGCGAGCAGGCGGACTTCCTGCGCGCGGAGCTCGCCGCGGAGGAGGGCGAGCGATGACGACGACCGCGGTCAAGCCCGCCACCATGGCCCAGGCCCTGGGTCGCGCGTTGCGCGACGCGATGGCCGCCGACCCGGCCGTGCACGTCCTCGGCGAGGACGTGGGCACCCTGGGCGGCGTCTTCAGGATCACCGACGGACTCGCCAAGGAGTTCGGCGACGACCGCTGTACGGACACGCCGCTCGCGGAGGCGGGCATCCTCGGCACCGCCGTCGGCATGGCCATGTACGGGCTGCGGCCCGTCGTCGAGATGCAGTTCGACGCGTTCGCCTACCCGTCCTTCGAGCAGCTCGTCAGCCATGTCTCCCGGATGCGCAACCGCACCCGCGGCGCCCTGCCGATGCCCATCACCGTGCGGGTGCCCTACGGCGGCGGCATCGGCGGGGTGGAGCACCACAGCGACTCCTCCGAGGCCTACTACATGGCGACGCCCGGCCTCCATGTGGTCGCCCCGGCCACCGTCGCCGACGCGTACGGGCTGCTGCGCGCCGCCATCGCCTCCGACGACCCCGTCGTCTTCCTCGAACCCAAGCGGCTCTACTGGTCCAAGGCCGAATGGTCCCCCGACCACCCCGAGGAGGTCGCCCCCATCGGCCGCGCCGTGGTGCGGCGCCCGGCCACCGGCGGCCGGGCCGCCACCCTGATCTCGTACGGGCCCTCGGTGCCCGTCTGCCTGGAGGCCGCCGAGGCGGCCACGGCCGAGGGCTGGGACCTGGAGGTCATCGACCTGCGGTCGCTGGTGCCCTTCGACGACGAGACGGTCTGCGCCTCCGTCCGCCGGACCGGGCGAGCCGTGATCGTCCACGAGTCGACGGGCTTCGGCGGCCCCGGCGGGGAGATCGCCGCCCGGATCACCGAGCGCTGCTTCCACCACCTGGAGGCGCCGGTACTGCGCGTCGCCGGATTCGACATCCCCTACCCGCCGCCCATGCTGGAGCGGCACCACCTGCCCGGCGTGGACCGGGTGCTGGACGCGGTGGCCCGACTGCAGTGGGAGTCGGAGTGGACCGACGGGAGGGCGGTGTGATGGCCGAGGTGCGCGAGTTCACCCTGCCCGACCTGGGCGAGGGGCTCACCGGAGCGGAGATCGTGCGCTGGCTGGTGGAGGTCGGCGACGTGGTCGCGGTCGACCAGCCGGTCGTGGAGGTCGAGACGGCCAAGGCGATGGTGGACGTGCCCTGCCCGTACGGCGGGGTGGTGACCGCGCGCTTCGGTGAGGAGGGCACTGAACTGCCGGTCGGGGCGCCGCTGCTGACGGTCGCCGTCCCGGCCGCGGAGGGCGCGGCCCCGCTTGTCGAAGGGGACGGGGCCTCGGCAGCCGGGGGCGGGTCTCCCGCTGCCGGGGGCGGGCCCGCCGCGGTGGACGGCGGGTCCGGCAACGTGCTGGTCGGTTACGGCACCTCGGCCCCGGCCGCCCGCCGCCGCCGGGTGCGGCCGGTGCCGCCGACCACGGCCTCCGGCCCGGGGCAGGGTCTCGCCGACGGCATTGCCGGGGGCTCGGCCGGGGGCGCGCCGACGTCGGTGCGAGGCCAGGTCGCCGGGAGCGGTCCGGTCACCGCAAACAGTCCGGTCACCGGGAGCGGTCCGGTCGCCGGGAGCGGCTCGAACGACGCGAACGGCGCGAACAACGCGGTGGCCGGGCGCAGCCTGGCCGGCACGCGCCCCGTGCCCCCCGCGACGGCGTCCGCGGCCGGCCCGGTCGCCGTGATCTCGCCGCTCGTCCGGAGGCTGGCCCGCGAGCACGGGCTGGACCTGCGCGAGCTGCGGGGCTCCGGGCCCGACGGGCTGATCCTGCGCGCGGACGTCGAAGAGGCCGCGCGGGCCGCACAGGTCGCACAGGCCGTAGAGCCTGCGCGGCCCTCGCAGGGCGCCGCTGGTGCCGGGCGTGCGGACGCGCGGCCGGCCGAGGGGCAGCGCGTGGTGGTGCGCGGGGTGCGCGGCGCCGAGAAGCTGGCCCGCAGCAGGCGCGAGATCCCCGACGCGACCTGCTGGGTGGACGCCGACGCCACCGAGCTGCTGGCCGCCCGGGCGGCCATGAACACGGCGGGGCCCAAGATCTCCCTGCTCGCGATCCTGGCCCGTATCTGCACGGCGGCCCTCGCGCGCCACCCGGAGCTGAACGCCACCGTCAGCGAGGGCGAGATCACCCGCTGCTCCGACATCCACCTCGGCTTCGCCGCCCAGACCGACCGCGGCCTGGTGGTCCCCGTGGTGCGCGACGCGCACGCCCGGGACACGGCCGGGCTGTCCGCCGAGACGACCCGCCTGACCGAGGCCGCCCGCTCCGGCGCCCTCACCCCCGCCGAGCTGACCGGGGGCACCTTCACGCTCAACAACTACGGCGTCTTCGGGGTGGACGGCTCGACGCCGATCATCAACCACCCCGAGGCCGCGATGCTCGGCGTCGGGCGGATAGCGGCCAAACCGTGGGTGCACCAGGACCAACTGGCCATACGGCAGGTGGTGCAGCTCTCGCTCACCTTCGACCACCGGGTCTGCGACGGCGGCACCGCGGGCGGCTTCCTGCGCTATGTGGCCGACTGCGTGGAGCACCCGGCGGTCCTGCTGCGGTCGTTGTAGGGAGTGGTGGGCTGGTGGACCGCCGCGGCGGAATCCGTACCCGGAGGCCGTAGGCACCGACCGCGCCCGGCGGTCACGGGGCCATACTCATCAGGTGATGACGTATGACGCTGTGATCCTGGCCGGTGGCGCCGCCCGGCGGCTGGGCGGCGCCGACAAGCCGGCGCTGCGGGTGGGCGCCCGGCCGCTGCTGGACCGGGTGCTCGGCGCCTGCCGGGGCGCCGAGCGGACCGTCGTCGTCGGCCCGCGCAGACCGACCGCCCGCGCGGTGCGCTGGACCCGCGAGGAGCCCCCGGGTGGCGGGCCGGTCGCGGCCGTCGACGCCGGGGTGCGCCACACCACGGCGCCCGTCGTCCTGGTGCTCTCCGCGGATCTGCCGTTCCTCACGGACCGGACCGTGGGGGCGCTCGTCCAAGGCCTCGGGGAGGCCGAAGGGGTGCTGCTCACCGACTCCGACGGCCGGGAGCAGCCCCTGGTCGCGGCGTACCGGGCCGAGCCGCTGCGCCGGGAGCTCGCCCTGCTCGCGGCCGAGCACGGCGGCCTGGCCGGGCTGCCCCTGCGGCTGCTCACCGCCGAGCTGACGCTCGGCCGCCTGCACCACCCCACCGCCTCCTTCGACTGCGACACCTGGGAGGACATCACCACCGCACGCGCACGGATCAGGGAGCATGGACACGTGTTGGACGAATGGATCGCCGCAGTCAAGGCGGAGCTGGGCATCGACCTTGATGTCGACACCGCCGCCCTCCTCGACCTCGCCCGGGACGCCGCGCACGGCGTCGCCAGGCCCGCCGCGCCGCTGACCACCTTCCTCGTGGGCTACGCCGCCGCCCAGCAGGGAGGCGGTCCCGAGGCGCTGGCCGCCGCGACGGGCAAGGCGGCGGCGCTGGCGGCCCGGTGGGCCGAAGAGGCCGAGTCGGCGGGATGACGAACCGGGACCCTCGCGGGGGCGACGCGCTGGACCGCGAATTCGACGAGGCGCTGGCGCTGGCCAAGGACCCGGCATCGCAGGGCCGGACAGCCCAGGATTCCGCGTCGCAGGATCCGGCCCAGCGGCCTGGGTGGTCCTCCGGCGCCCCCGGCGCCCCCGGCGCCCCCGGCGCCTCCGGTGCCTCTGGTGCCCCCGGCCCGCGCGGGCCCCACCGCCACCGCCCCGCCACCCCCTGGCCCGACGCCCGCGCGATCGCGGCCCGCGCTCCCCGTAAATCCCGCCCGTCGCCCACCACCGCCACCCTCGACGGAACCCCCGTCGCCCGGCCGCTCCCCGAGGCCCTCGGCCATGTGCTGGCCGCCCCCCTCACCGCCCTCACCGACCTGCCGTCCTTCGACACCTCCGCCATGGACGGCTGGGCCCTCGCCGGCCCCGGCCCCTGGCGGCTCCCAGCCGCCGACCAGTCCGTGCTGGCCGGCCACGCCGAGGCCGACCCGCTCCCCGACGGCCACGCGATCCGCATCGCCACCGGCGCCCGCGTCCCGCCCGGCGCCACCGCCGTGCTGCGCACCGAGCACGGCGCGGCCACCGGCGGCTGGCTGTACGCCGCCCCCGCCCATCCGGTCAGCCCCGGCCAGGACATCCGGCCCCGCGGCCAGGAGTGCCGCAGCGGCGATCTGCTGCTCCCGGCGGGCGCCGTGATCACCCCCGTGATACTGGGTCTGGCCGCCGCCGCCGGGTACGACGAGCTGCCGACCATGGCCCGGCCGCGCGTCGAGATCCTCGTCCTCGGCGACGAGCTGCTGCGGCAGGGGCTCCCCCACGACGGCCGCATCCGCGACGCGCTCGGCCCGATGCTCGCCCCCTGGCTGCGCGCACTCGGCGCCGAGCCGCTGGCGACCCGCCGCCTGGCCGACGACGCCGAGGCGCTGTACGCGGCCGTGGCCGAGTCCCCCGCCGATGTCGTCCTGACCACCGGCGGCACGGCGGCCGGCCCGGTGGACCACGTCCATCCCACGCTGCGCCGGCTGGACGCCGAGCTGCTGGTCGACGGGGTGGCGGTGCGCCCCGGCCACCCGATGCTGCTGGCCCGACTGGCGCCCCACAAGCACCTGGTGGGCCTGCCGGGCAATCCGCTGGCCGCCGTCTCCGGCCTGCTGACCCTCGCCGAGCCGCTGCTGCGTACGCTGACGGGCCGGCCGGCGCCCGCGCCCTGCCCGGCCCCGCTGGCCGCCGCCGTCCACGGCCATCCGCGCGACACCCGCCTGGTCCCGGTGGTCTTCCGGGAGGACGAGGCGTTTCCGCTGCGCTTCAACGGCCCGGCCATGCTGCGCGGCGTCGCCGTCGCGGACGGCCTGGCCGTCATCCCGCCCGGCGGCGCGGAGCGGGGGACCGATGTGGAGGTGCTGGATCTGCCGTGGTCCACGGCCTGGCCCGGACCCCAGGAGTAGCCTCGCCGCCATGTATGCGATCACCATCCCCGAACCCGGCGGCCCCGACGCCCTCGTGTGGGCGGAGGTCCCCGATCCCGTGCCCGGCGAGGGCGAGGTCCTGGTCGAGGTCGTGGCCGGAGGCGTGAACCGAGCCGATCTGCTGCAGCGCCAGGGCCACTACCCCCCGCCTCCGGGCGCTTCCGACTACCCCGGCCTGGAGTGCTCGGGCCGCATCGCGGCGCTGGGCCCCGGCGTCAGCGGCTGGACGGTGGGCGACGAGGTGTGTGCGCTGCTCGCGGGCGGCGGATACGCCGAGAAGGTGGTGGTGCCCGCGGGGCAGCTGCTGCCCGTGCCGTCCGGCGTCGACCTGGTCACCGCGGCCGCCCTCCCCGAGGTGACCGCGACCGTGTGGTCGAACGTCTTCATGATCGCCCACCTCCGGCCGGGCGAGACCCTGCTGGCGCACGGCGGCTCCAGCGGCATCGGCACGATGGCGATCCAGCTCGCGAAGGCGGTCGGCGCGCGGGTCGCGGTCACGGCGGGCAGCGCGGAGAAGCTGGCGGCCTGCCGCGAGCTGGGCGCCGACATCCTGATCGACTACCACGAGCAGGACTTCGTCGAGGAGGTCCGCAGGGCCACCGACGGCGCGGGAGCGGACGTGATCCTGGACATCGTCGGCGCGAAGTACCTCGCCCGGAACGTGTCGGCGCTCGCCACCAACGGACGGCTGGCGATCATCGGCCTGCAGGGCGGGGCGAAGGCCGAGCTGAACCTCGGCGCGCTGCTGGCCAAGCGCGGCGCCGTGATGGCCACCAGCCTGCGCTCCCGCCCCCTCGCGGAGAAGGCGTCGATCGTCGCGGCGGTGCGCGAGCACGTCTGGCCCCTCGTCGAGAGCGGCCGGGTGCGCCCCATCGTGGACCGTACGGTTCCGATGTCCCAGGCCGCCGAGGCGCACCGCCTGCTCGAGGAGAGCGGACACGTCGGCAAGGTGCTGCTGACGGTCTGAGGCCGGAGGGCCGGATGGCCGGACGGCTGGACGGCCGGATGGCCCGAGGCCGGGTGGCCCGGGCGGATGCCTGAGACCGGATGGCCGGACGGCCGGGTGGCTCGGGTGGATGCCTGAGGCCGGATGGCGCAAGCCCCGGGCGGTCCCGGGTGCCGTGCCCATGCCGTCGTGTGACGCTGAATCCGTCACGCGACGGCTCGGCACGGGAGGGTGACGACCGTGAGACCCGCTCTTCGTACGCTGCGCACGCTGCCGGCGGTGCTGACGCTGACCGGTGTGGCGCTGCTGGCCGCGCCGGTGGCGCGCGCCGACGACGACGATCTGGCGGGGACCCGCGCCGGGGAGGGCCGGCCCCACCCCGGGCGCACCGAGGAGCCGGAGGTCGCACCGCCTCCGGGGTCCCTCCCGCCCGCGCCGTCGCGGCCTGGCGACGAGGACCCGGGGGAGCGGCAGGAGGAGCGGCGCGAGCGGGACCAGCGGCTTCCCGAGGCCGATCGCCCGTCGGGCGGCAGCGCCCAGCCGCAGCGGCCCGACCGCCCGCCGGCGCGGACGCCCGGCGAGACGCCGTCCGCGCAGCGCTCCCGGGACACCGGCGAGGCGTACGACGACGACGCGCTGGACGCCGGGCGGACCGAGGCGGCGCCCGGCGGGCGGGCGCTGCGCGTGCTGCCGCTGGGCACCGGTCTGGCCCTGATGGGGCTCGGCCTCGGGCTGGCGTTCTTCGGCCTGCGGCTGCGCCGCCGCTGAGGGCCTGCGGCTACGTGAGCGTTG